>NZ_JONH01000001.1 GCF_000711795.1 Vibrio pacinii DSM 19139
ACTGCTTATCCTTGATGACTGGGGAATGGAAAAACTGACTCAAGAGCATGCGGGCCATCTTCTGGAAGTGCTGGAAGACCGCTACCAAAACAGCAGCACGATCGTTATCAGTCAACTACCCGTTAAGGAATGGTACAACATGATCGGCAACGCCACTGTTGCAGACGCTCTAATGGATCGGCTGGTACACAATAGTCATCGAATAGAACTGGGAGGTGAGTCAATGAGAAAACTGGCGCAATCCGATCACTTAGAGTAAAAATAGGAAGAGAGAAAAACGGCAGGCTCAAGTGATCGGAATAAACCGAAACGAGCGATCGCAATCACCGAAATACGCAAACAATGCAATATCGTTACAAACAATTAAATGTGATATTAAAATACCCAAATCTGATCACATCCTTGAGTCTCGAACTTTTCATTTATATCCATATTTGACAACTTGTTTCATAATGGTCCGCTATAAAACGCTCAGTTATGGAGATAAAGTTGATATGGATTTAGGTCTAAAACTAAAAGGGGTTCTACTACTTCTGCTATTGGCTGGCAGCGTTCAGGCTCGTGAGTGTGATAACTCACCTACACCTAAGGAAAATCATGTTGTCGATAAAGGTACTTTTATGGTGACTTTAGTTGACAGTCATGCCCCTGTCTCTTCCTACCTGCCATCAGGCGCTGTTGTAAAACTGCTTGGTAAGCAAACGATTTATTACAAAAAGCGGCAAGGAAGACCCCCTATCTCGCAATGCTACTACCAAGTAAAAACGAACCTAGGTAAATCCGGGTATGTATTGCAAAACACTTTAGACCCCGCATCTATGTATGAAGGTGAATATGTCTTTCCCCGAACTGAAATTGAAATCTATAAACGAGCAAACCTAGAGCAAATAACCGACTATCGCTCGCAAGGCAAGACATCACGAAGTGCCGTTTTCATGTCTTCAACCAACCCAAAGGTTAATGAAAAACTTAAAGTGATTGGCATGGATCCCAATCAGGATTTTTATATCGTAACGGCTGAATTTCTGGGAGAAAATGTAAAAGGGTTTGTATTTGCAGACGATATTGATCGAGGAATGGCAGCGGTCGTGGACCCAAGAAATGTCGATTTTGTCGACCGACAAATCAAACAAGTGAGCAGTGACCTTAAACAAATCTTCAAAACACTCTTAAGTGATAAAGTGTATGATGAAATGAGCGGTTATTTCGAGGGCTTTGGACAAGGCGCGACCTTGGAAATGTGCAAACTTCCTTTAAGTGTCACTCCGTCAGCTGAACTAAAAGCCAATGCATGGTGGATCAGTGGCTCGATTAAGGTCGAAGGGAAGATGATGATTAAGCCGGAGAATCGAAGCTTCTCTCACGAGTCTTACACCATTGCCCGAGGAAATGAACACTATGATATTGAGTTCATGAAAAGCTTATCATGTGATACCGAGAGTATGTTGTATCCCGTGATACTTAAGATTAAGCAAGGATCTCTCGAGCTCAGAAGAGAAAACTTCAGCAAACTCGGTCCGATTTTTCGAACGAAGAAAGATCCTGTTGGAGAAAAGCAATATGAGACCATGTTAACCATCAAATCATACGGTGACTGGTATTCCGTTTATAGTCATTTAGACGACAATTTATCTGATTGGAAAGCCGAATTTGGTGATAGTTACGATGTCCTACTGGATATTCTCATTGACTCAATTTCTTATTTTCCACCATCTGAAAAACGTTCCGCTAGTAAAACATCGTAACCACTATCATTTTCTCTACGATGCCTCCAATCGTGTTACCCCAGTCATGAACAAAAAGTCATGGCTGGGTTTCAACGGGTTGACTCACTTTATTTCGATTTAACCTAACACCGTCATAGGGTCCCGTATTTTTGGTCCCTAACGTTTGCTTCCAGCGGCATTCTGCTTTGAGCCAAGCTTTCACTGATAAACTCAAGAACATAAATACCAAGTTGTTATACCCATTCTCCAACACATACAGGTTAAGATGTTTTGCATCACCATTGCTATTGAGGTGTTTTAGCCACAGCTCAAGATCCCTCCACAGCTGTATGCAGAACCAACATAGCGAGAAGTGCCATCAGTTGACCGCTGTAGGTAGACTCCAACTTGAGACAATACCTTCTTAAGTTCGTTGTCTGGCGACTCATCTTCAGAAATCGCAATGATCTCTTTCCAGGTAAATTCCATCCCCAAAACCTCGGTATCTGAAGTGTCCACATCAGGCAAAGCCAGACCTTCATACGCACTATTACGCGTGTATGTAACCCTCCCCAAAAAACTGTTATAACTATTCTCACTTAATTCACCTTGTTGCTACGACATAACACTAAAACCGTTCTAACTTAGAACCCCCTGTTGCTAAAACATATCGCCAAAGCCGTTCTAATTTGGAATGCCCTGCAGCTCGACATTCCGCTAAACAGCTCTAACTTAAAATGACGAGGCCATTATTCAACGTCCTAGATAAACCGCTGTCACTTCCTCTCGACTATGCCCTAACTCTTCGCTAATGATCATTCTGGCTTCATAGTCACGCTGCTTGTCTGCACCACTCAACCCTTTCGTTGACGGGCCTCCCGCAGCAGGAGCGCTATTACCCGTCAACTCAAGGTATCGCTGG
Organism: Vibrio pacinii DSM 19139; assembly: GCF_000711795.1. Classification (GTDB taxonomy): domain Bacteria; phylum Pseudomonadota; class Gammaproteobacteria; order Enterobacterales; family Vibrionaceae; genus Vibrio; species Vibrio pacinii. Next base: position 2,629 of record NZ_JONH01000001.1, read on the forward strand.
TGCGCATACGCATGTCTCAAGCCATGTGCACGATCGAGCCCCATCTTGATACACGCTCGTTCGTATCTACCTAGGTGAGTTTTATACGTATCCTCTTTCGGTATAAGTGAGCCATCCCCCACCCACTTTTTTATCGAGTCGATGAGTTCACGCTGTGCTTGGGTTCTGATTGGTATGATTCGCGGTCTAGCGCCTTTCGTTTTAGTCAGGACTAAGTGATCACCTTTATCCGAAAATCGCAGTATTATCTTCATGCACTCTTCACGGCGAAGACCAAAAGCGGCTTGTAATCTGAAACTCGCTTCTAAATAGCGGTTATTGAGCCTAGATAACTTCTCATTTGATATGTGACGGGATCGATTGATGTTTGTGACATAGTGGCGCTTTTCAATACCTAGAGATGCATTGTTAGCGGGTATAAGCCCAGGCTTACCAATTTTTTCTGATAGCCATCTTAGGTGAGACATTCGGTTTTTTACTGTACCTGCCGATAAGCCTTGAGATTGCCAATGAGTTAACAACTTTACGGCGTGTCGACGGCCAAAGTTCTTTAACTCTAAATTTCGTACATTCAGCTCTTTCAGTTGACTATCCACCAGCTTGAGCACTTTCTTTCTCTCTGCTTGAGTGGCTTTCGAGCCATCTGGGTTTCGGTGTAGTAAACGGGTAATTTGGAAATAGAAATTAGTAGCCATGCGCTAACCCTCTTCTTGTTCAATGAAAAATAAAGAGCCGTATGGTGTCGGCTCTTTCTCTTGTCATTCGAAGGTTCTTATTTCACGGGTGCAGTAGTTAGGTATCAATGCGATTTCAGATTAGTGTTGTTACTCCCGTTCATTTCGACAGAACGCCTATCACTTCTTTGAAGCAATTAGGTAATGGAGTGAGACTACTGTGCGGTCAGAAATTCCGAACAATTGAATGACTGTAAGCCATGTGCAATTGCTTAATCCCCAGAAACCCGTAGGGCTGGTGAGATAAGAATGCGCTGGTAATTAGTTGGTTTCTTTTACAAGTAGGCTATGCAGCAATGGCTGCGTATTTAATTCCATTTCATTGTGTTCGATGGAGGCTGAGTATTCAAATTTAGTGACGCTCTCAGCGCCAGTTTTGGTTCGGCGTCATTCGATGGCAATTCTGAAAATCAGCTCGGAAGGTAGTAATGGTGGGCGCTGTCTGTCCTGTCACTCCATGTTTGGAGTGACAGGACTCACGTATCTTTACTTACTTCTACCTTGTTTTTATATCATTACTCCAACTTGTTCGCCCCCAAAAAACTGACTTAGATAGAAACTAAATAATCCACTGTATTCTTTAAGATGTAGGTGCGCATCGAGCAAATTTTTGCCCCGACCATTTTACTGATATGGTGCTAGGCTTTCAGTTCAAATGCTGAAAATTGGTCAACATTTACACACCTTTAAAGGCAGCGTTCATTTCTTGAAAGGCAATATACAGCAGACATCTCTAAGGGCATTGCAGCTGGTTTTATCGCTCAAGGAGTCACTCTTCTTGGGGTCGCAACGCTGAGTACTGTATTTGCTGTGCCAACAGCCTTAACACTCGGAGTCTTCGCTGTTAGTGCGTTTATAGTTGGACAGGAAATATCCAGACTAGATGATGAATTTAAGTTCACTGACCCCATGAAAAAGCAAATTGAGAAAACGATTGATGGTTTCTAGTATCGAATTTAACCGAAAGTTAAAGAGAAAACGTTGGCTAAAAGTAATGCTTAGTTGGCCTGTTATGGTTTTTATGGTTTGGTTGAGTTACAGCTCAATTAATGAGTTAGTCGGTATTAACAATTTAATTGGTACAGTTCCCAAAGTAAGAATTGCAGGGTTATTGAACAATATCGCTTCTTTTGTCGGCTTTCTAATATTTGGGTTTGTAACGATCATTCCCTTAGCTATGCTCCACCCATCAACGGAGCTATTACTAAAAATACCTTTTTCAACAAAAGCAGGGCTATATACTGTAGCGATAGTGGTGATGAGCAGTGTTGTTTCTGCTATATGGTTGGATAACAGCATCAGAAAAAAAATAGACCAATATAACTACATCGAATGTACATCTCAGCGAGAACTCACACTAAAATCCTCAAGCCGAACATATGTTTTAGACCCTAGCTTGTGTGACTGATTTGTCTTTCAAGCTCTTGACGTAACACGTTTATGTTCAAATGTATCCTTGAAGGCATTGATACCACTTGAGCAGTTCGAACTAATGCTCATTACTAACCTTAGGTTCCACCTCAATCGCTGGAACTTGATTCCAGCGAATATCATTTTCTCTCGTGTATATCTTCGTTGTATCTGCATTGGCATGGGCCATTCGCTCAGTTGCGCTTATACCCTGCTCTTCAATCATTCTGGCCGATAAACCTCGAATCTCGTGATAGGTAGGTCGAAGGGCTTTCTTGAGGTGATCGTATAGGCCCAAAGAATCTCTTACTTTACTGAACTCTTTGCTTATATTGTGGTGGTGAACCTGATAAAGATGGTCGGTTTCTTTAGAGATACCTCGCTGCAACTGACGAGGTTTTCTATGCACTACATACGGGCAGTGCAACCTTGAAGTTTTAGACAGATCGACAATGTCTTTAATCGCCTGAGTGACAGGAATCGCTACCGCAGAAGTCTCCGACTTTTGGACTTTCTGGCGATGGATATACAGCGTGCCATAGATGGGTTGGCCGTCAATGTAATCTACCCTGCCCTCTGGGTTCCAAAGGATGCCACATACACCTTCTCTAGGCTTCTTGATTCGATAACGTAATCGGTAGATTTCTCGCACAGCATGAGTCGTTTCTAGGGTTAAAGACATTGCGACTTTCAAGAACAGTGGCGCTGCTTCATAGATCTGGAGATAACTTTCGTAATCTAAGTTGTGACGCGCTTTGGTGTAATCCTCTTTCGATAAACGTCTCTGTTTCTTGTTAAGAACAAAGTTACTCTCTATCGCACTTTCATCAGCCAAATAGGAAAATATCTTTTTCAGATTGCTGATTTTTCCATTTAGCTGTCGATTATTAAGTTCTGCATAGTATTTACCAATGTGCTCATTGATATGCTGTAACTTCAGCGATTTTGTTAAGCACTTACCCATGTGCTCTTCCAACCTTTCGCAGTCACGTTCTAAGTTTCTAAATACATCTTTTGAAAGCTTCTCTTCAGCTTTGACACGGGCCAATACAACTGGAAGCCAATCTTTTAATGGCTTATTAAACTTATCTCTACGCCCTTTGGAGATAGCTCTTTGAAATTGAGTTGGCTCATTAAGATCGAAGTCTTGCGTCAATTCCGGCCTATTCTGCATGTTATAAACATACGCCGCTTGAATCGCTTCTTGCTCAGTTGTGCCACTAGGGAAAAGTCGTTTAACACCTTCAACTGTTGTAAAGCGAAAGCGAAGCTCTCCCCTGTGGCTCATTCGTACAAGAAATGCTGGGTAGTGAGCCGTTTCTTTACTTCTTGCTCGGCCTACCATTACGACTCCAGAAATCTGACTAACTCTGAAATTCGATCGGCTGGGTTGCCTATATCCTCATCTATACAGACAAGGTATCGGCCTGTGGGGGTTCGAGTGCCACCCAACTTCCCAATTTTTATCCAATTAATGATCGTGGCGCTGCACATACCAGATCCAGGATAAAACTCCTCAATGTACTGACTCGGTCTTAAGTATCGGATTGCCATGTTCTTCTCCTCACATTTCAAAAAATGAAAACTGCTTGAGAAAAACTATGCATGAAATTTTCGGTAAGATTTGTTTTACGCGGCAATTGGCCACAAAAGCAAATGAAGAGGAGTAAAGTGGCCGATGCCAGTCGCTATAGGGTGGACTTATACAGTAGTAGCAAAATTACAACCAATTGATTTATAAGCTTTTACCAATTAGAGCCTTTTCGCATTTAAGACGTCACTTTAAGATACGAAATGCTCTATAAAGTAATGAAAACATTTAAAATCAATACCCTACAATTGTGCTTACTACCAACATCGGGGTTTCACCGTTTTTGAGCCCTCAAAAACGCGCTCAATTTTCTTCAAATCATTGAAGTTAAAGTAATTTTCCGTTCTCTTTAATCACACTCTTCGTACTGAGTAGATACAAGATACCAAAATAGAACGTGCTAGTAAGAATGGTTTAAACATAGAAAATGAGCCTTACTTTTAGGTGGTACAGCGCTAAACTGAGAAGTTTCTGATTAAACTCTAAGTTGAAAGTTTGACTCAACTGAATTTTGGAAATAATAGGTTGTATATGCGTCAATAAGATAACTTGAGCCATCGGCTCGAATGATTTCGAAGATCTGCCAACGCGATGTACCTCTATCTGCTGGTTGAGGGATGTAACCCGCTGGACAACGCAACACCTTGGTATAAAAGGTATGCTCGTTAACCTTGAAGACATCAAAATACCGCCCCGTTGTCTCTGTTACGCGTCCCCAATTTCCTTCAATGGTGATGTAGTCATCCTGCTCTGAAATTAACCAATCCCAATCGCTCCCGTCAGGTAGGCCGCAAAAGACATAAGTGTAAGTGTCAGCAAAAGAGGAAGTGCTAATCAGTAGCGTGGTAGATAAGGCAAATAGAGGTAATTTCATAAGTTGATTATTAAAAAATTGTAAACAGGCAGAATGGTAAGGTATCAATGACCTGTAGAAAACACGTACACAGTTGAAGTTTGATCTGACTCTCATTGATAAAACTCGGTTTGACGTATTCACCAATGCGATAATACAAAGAAGTATTAATGGTTAATGGAAATAAGACCTAGGTATTATAATTTCATATCTGAGAGTAGGATTTTAGATGGACATAAGCTGCAAACATACAAATTTTTAAAGTCTCAAGATACTTTTTCTTATGTGAATTTATTCCTCTAAGTCATTTTAACTAAGAAACTTTTGTCCAAAAATTAGTTACGTCAACATGAATAGCTGTTGCCTTGATAGCCGTGTGTCGTTTTAAACGTTAAACTAAAAATCGGCTTAACGCTCAGTTAAGCCGATTTGATGTTTTTCTGTTTCTCGCTTTAACTATTTGAATTAGCTCAGCTTAAAGTTGGCGACCTGTCGCTTAAGATCGTCATTGGTGTCATTAAGCAACTCCGTCGCTTGTACCGTTTGCTGACCGCTAGTGACCAATGACTCGACAATATCTCGGATCGACAGCATATTACGACTTAACTCTTCTGCTACGGTACTTTGTTCTTCTGTAGCTGCCGCAATTTGAGTACTGACATCATCAATTTCTTGTACCGATGTGCTCATTACGGTCAGGCTTTCAGACACTTCAGCGGTTTTATCTGCGGTCTCTTGGCATTGCCTTTTGGTTGAGTCCATAGCCTTAACGACGCTTTCTGTACCACCAAGTAACTGATTAAGCATGTCAGAAATTTCCATCGTGCTGTTTTGCGTTCTCCCGGCAAGAGCACGAACTTCATCAGCAACAACGGCAAAACCCCGACCCTGCTCACCCGCGCGAGCGGCTTCTATCGCAGCGTTAAGCGCAAGTAAATTGGTTTGTTCAGAGATCTCACCAATCACAGTCAACACATTACTGATCTTATTCGCGTCTTGATTCATGCGAAGAATGCGGTTTGACATGTCCTCTACTTCTGTCACTAACGCACTTACGGTGCTAACAGCGTTATTAACAATGGCAAGAGATGATTCTGCTTCTTTACTCGCCTCTTCGGTGATGCGATTTGATTGATTGACGTTTTCTGCTACGGTTCGAGCGCTCTCACTCATTTCAGTAATGGCAGTCACCACTTGCTCTGTTTCACTTGAGTGGGTCACCAGTTTGGCCTCATTTTCACGCGCCGTCGTGCCCAACTGTTTAGCACTAACCGAGATATTTTGGCTGGCTTGCGATATATGCAGCATCATCTCTTGGAGGTTTTCAACAAATCGATTGAAGCCCTGACTTATCTGAGCTAAATCATCATCGCCTTCAATTTTGAGTCGCTGCGTCAGATCACCGGTACCATGAGACAAGTCAAGCACCGCGCTTTTTAATTTCAACAGCGGTCGATAAGCGTATTGTAAAATAACAAAAATCGCGCCACAGCTGACAAGCAGTAATATGCCGCCGGTCAGCAAAGATTCGTACATTGCTGCGTAAACATCCACCAGCGCACTCTCTTGATCAACAAATACCATCAAGGTCCAATACATATCGGGGGTCAGGTTAACGCGTTCGAAATAACCATCAAATTGAATACCGAGATAAGGAAAACTTAAATGGCCAGATTGTTGCGAGAAAAAGGCGCGCTCCATGTCAGCGAAATTTGCGCTAATTTGCGAAGGGGTTTTTCCGATATCATTCGAATCGTCACTGGCAAAAAATACCGCATTGTTGTCAGTTAGTGTCGCTGCACCACCAGCAAAACGCATATTGCTCACCGCACTGATCACATCGCCAAGTTTTATATCACCCAATAAAACGCCTATCAGCTGCCCCTCTTGCTTAACAGGCATCGTTACACTGACCACTTTCTGTTGAGTAATTTGGTCTTTATATACTCCGGTAACCGTGACGTCAGAGGCGTTTTTCGCACTTTGATACCAGTCTCTGGTACGAAAATCGTATTTGCTATCGTCAAGCGACATATACGAACGACCGTCTTGATAGGACATGATGACATTTGAAATCGAAGCGCTTGTCGCCAGAAGTTCAACTAAGCGTTGATTGTCGTCATCGTTGAGTTGGAGGTTAAAACTTTTGGCACCATTCTTAATCGCCTGAGTTTTAAACGTCATCATCTGCTCAAGCTCTGCCACATGAAAACTCAGTTTGTCTGATGTTTTCGCCACTAGGCCGTCAACCATATTGTCTCTCATCGCGACGATATTGAGCGTGCCCAATACGATGAGAGAAGCCGCGACGAGCACCCCTACGCCAATGTAAATTCTTGATTTAAAGCCTAAATTCATCTTATACCTCACGGTTTGCGTGTTAGAGCGGTATTTTTGATGATGTTGGTCATTAATTTTGTGCTTCACGTTACTGATCACTCAATACGCAAAGACGAAAACCAATCTATCACCTAGCCATGATAACTCTTTTTAATTATATGCAACTAAGTTATCAATAGAATGTTTAGTTGTTTTGACAACAACTATCAACATTTGAATAGTATTTATTCTCGAAAAATCGCCTTATTTAGTCTTTAGTAAATCCCGACAAGCATATATGCGACTGAGTTAATACTTTTAAAATTGCTCAAGATGATATTCAACCAGGTGACTATAGTAAGCGATACACGAACATATCGTGGTTGGCTAGGTAGCGAAAAAGCTCTCGCTACTTGTTCCGGATAAAACAATCTTAAAAACTTGGAGCAACAATTATGAGTGAAAAAACCAACATTAAGTACGGTCCTAGGCGAGAACCCTGGATAGAACAGGTGCCCGACTTCGCGCTTGGCAAGATCTCCCCACCTTCAGCAGATCCGACCAAGATCTATGCCGAAAGAAATTATGATTTTCACTACACCGAACAAGCCGTTAACAGCTTTGATGTAGAGCTGCCTCCCGGTGGGCAAACGGCAAGTGAACAAGACCAAGTTTTTCGACAACTTCTTGCCTATGTTGATGGACAAAAACTGCACTTTCTTGGTTATCAAACGGAAGAAAAAATCCACTATCAAAGTCATTTACCCCCTTTTCTTAACGCCAGTCTAAACAACGTGGGTGACCCTTTCGTCAACGGCAACTATACGATCAATTCAAAATGTGTAGAGCGCTCGGTGCTCGACTATTTTGCTTGTTTATGGAATGCAAAATGGCCATCTCAAGGGCCATATATCGATAAGAACAACCAGTTTCAATCAGGTGATCCACAGAGTTACTGGGGTTATGTCCTTACCATGGGCAGTACCGAAGGAAACCTATATGCGATGCTCAATGCTCGAGACTATTTAAGTGGTGTGATGTTGTTAGAAGAGGAAATACGATCTGAAACCGAAACCGGCACAACCATAATGAATAGCGAAGTCTATGCACACTACCCTTGCCCACCACCACAAAACGCCAATGCTTATACTCCTGTCGCATTTTTCTCAGAGGACACTCATTACTCGATCGTGAAGGCGATGGCGGTTGAAAAAATCGATACCTTTGGTGAACTTGGGAATCGACTTTACCCGCAACAGAACCCCGTCGAACTAGGAAAACCTTGGCCAAGCGAGGTCGAGTCAGAGAAACCAACTGCAGACCTTCCAGCAGGCTCCGGTGCAATTGATATTGAAAAACTCGTTAAATACGTGACGTTTTTTGCTGAAAAAGGTCACCCTATTTTGGTGGTTCTCAACTGCGGTACGACGTTTAAAGGCGCCTATGATGATGTTGACCATGTTACTCGTCGATTGGAACCAATTTTAAAAGCCAATGGACTGTGGCAAAGAAAGGTGCCCGTTGACCCTAAAGATCCCCAGAGCCACTACGAGACTCGCACAGGTTACTGGCTTCATATCGATGGAGCACTTGGCGCCAGCTACCTACCCTTCATTAAAATGGCCAAGGATTGCCAAGAGTATCAGACGTACTTTGCCAAGCATGGTGACGACACTGGGCCTAATTTTGACTTCAGTAACCCTATGGTTCACTCGATTGTCACTAGCGGACATAAATGGCCGGGGGCTCCTTGGCCGACAGGCGTCTACATGACCAAACAACAATTTATGGTTTCCCCACCTGATAACCCAGAATACATTGGCTCCCCCGATACCACCTTTGCTGGTTCACGTAATGGGCTCTCTCCGCTAGTACTTTGGGAATATTTTGCTCGTAACAGTTATCAGCAACAAATCGAGCTCGCCATGCAAGCACAACAAATGGCACATTATGCTTATGAGCAGTTGTCTCTTGTGGCCGACTTTTGGCGTAACAAGGGAGTGGGATTACCAAAAGGATTGTGGTTACAAAGAACACCATTGTCGCTCTCTCTTATCTTCTGCCAACCGAATGAATCGATCATTTTCCGTTACTCGCTTGCTAAAGAGAGCATCACCTTAGGAGAGGGCCAAAATAAAGAGCAGAGGCACTATGTTCACCTTTTCACGATGTGGGACGTAGACAAGACTCTGATCGACAGCTTATGTCATGATCTCAAACAGCCAGATGCATTTGATCCTGTTTTATTTGAGTCAATTAAGCACACAACAGTGACTAAACCTCGTGTCACGAATACCCTCAAACAAGTTCGTTTACCTCTTAGGGGGCGTTCATTTCGCTGATCAATTCGAACATTCATAAAGGCTAGTGGCACCTCAAATTCATCAGCATGTTTTTGAGGTGCGCGGCCTACTTTGGATATCAACGCATTTCACACCACTCATCACATTTACCAACTCAAATACTGTAATTTTGAGCAGCATCACTCGTGAAGCAACTTTTTTAGACTAGCCTTTCAGTGATTGAAAATTACTTAACTATCATTAGCTTGAGGTGTTCGTTGGTGGAAAAGATAAAAACCGTAGGTGCCGAATCCTTTTCTGTGGATCTTAAGCACGCGCTCGTCTGGGTAGCTCGGGCACTAGACTATGTCGGTGTCGATGACATTCACCACAATCATCGCGTCGCCTATATCGCGCATGAGTGTGCGAAACGACTCAACTGGCCGATAAAAAAACAAGAGTTTACTTTTTTCGCAGGCCTTATACACGATTGTGGTGTATCGCAAACGAATGAACACCAAGAACTTATCCGCGAATTAACACCAGCCCACGTCCAAACGCACTGCTCTGTCGGATTTAACGCCCTTAATAAGTGCAGTTTACTGGCCAAGTTTTCTACAATCATTCTTCATCATCATACCCATTGGGAGCTATTGAAAGAGATCGATTTGTCTCCTTACGAGAAGGATATCGCGGCGCTTATTTTTATTTCGGATCGATTGGACTTTCTGCGTGCCAAACATATTAGTTCTAATAGCGCTGACTTGGTAACACTACGCAAAAAGGAAATATCTGACGAACTCAATAAACGCAGCGGCACGCTTTTCCGTCCAGAATACGTTGAAGTTCTGTGTGAATTAGTGACCAAAGATGGTTTTTGGTTTGCGATGGAGCCTGAAAACATTGAATCAATACCGTTGCACTTCACTCACTTAGAATGGCTGCACAAAGATCTCTCGATGCATGATCTGATTCAGTTAGGCCGCTTTATTGCGGGTATTGTCGATGCTAAAAGTCCTTTTACTTACCAGCATTCAATCAAAGTTGCCGAGTTGTGCTTGCACCTTGCTCTGGCAATGCATCTACCTAGGCACACTGCACGTATGTTATATGTGTCTGGATTGGTTCATGATATCGGTAAGTTGCGTACACCAGACGAGATTTTGCATAAGCCCGGTCAGCTCACTGCTGAAGAGTATATTCACATCAAACGTCACACGATCGACACAGAAATTGCGCTGCAGATGGTGTTCCCTAACTCAAAGATTGGAGAATGGGCCTCAAATCATCACGAAAAACTCAATGGAACAGGTTACCCGTACAATAAATCAGCTAAAGACCTTGATTTACCCTCAAGAATCATTGCTGTTGCCGATATTTTTCAAGCCTTGTCGCAAGACCGCCCGTATCGTGATCGTCTTACAGCCAATGAAATTATCGACATCATGCAGCCGATGGTGACGGATAAACTAATTGACGATGAAGTTTTTCAATATCTCAATAATAACTTGGATGATTTCTACCTAATGTCGATATCACCAGATGAAAACATTCATCCTCTCTATGCAGCATGATCCATTGGCGAATCGATGAATAAAATGTCAAAAACGGGGAGCTAAGTGCTCCCCTAGTAATATCTTTTTATGCCACATAAAAGCCGTATCTAGTGAGTTGAACTATCACTACGCTGACCAAATTCGGCTTGGTGGTAGATATTGGCAAGACTTCGATCCTTACGAGACTTAGCTTTATTAGCTTGGCTCACACAACGTTGTTCTTGCGCCTGCAATGCTTTCTCATGCTCTTTGGCAGAATTAAGAAATTTAGGATCGCTCAACGCTTGTTGGCGTAGGCGGTTTACACGTTCAATCGTTTCTAACAACATACACACCTCCTTAACCTGTATTTATAAACAGTATAGTTCAGTTTAATAGCAATGCAAGAAAACACCTGTGTATATGCACAGACAATCATTTTAACTGCTTGTTTGTCTGGCCATTTAGTTAAGCTAGTCCTTATTGGTGTTATCTTGAACCAGTCATTCCCTATCAATTACATTGGTATTTTCTATCAATAGGAACACTCTATCGCAGTGATATACACCACCCATTTCAAAAACCTATCAACACTAATTACACTGTCGATATTGAAGAACAGCAGATGATGAAGTAACGATGAAAGCGATAGTGGTTGAAGGTGGGGCAATGCGAGGTATTTTTGCGGCAGGTGTGTTAGATCAGTTTATCGAGCAAAACTATTATCCCTTTGATTTCGCACTTGGAGTATCGGCGGGGGTCTCTAATTTAGTCGGGTACTTAGCCAAACAATCTGGTCGTAGTTACCAAGTGATTACTCAACTTGCGACAGATAAGCAGTTTTATAATCCTGCTCGCTTCCTTAAAGGAGGCAACCTTGTTGATGTAAAGTGGTTGGTGACACAATCGAATCAACAGTATCCGCTTGATACCGATACTATGTTTAACAACATCCCTTTAATTGCGACGGCGACTAATATCGAAACAGGCCGTGCTGACTACTATCAGGTAAATGCTGACAATTTAGAGAAAGTGCTAGAAGCCACTAGCGCGCTGCCAATCGCCTACAAACAGACTCCCTGTTTATCACGTGGCTGTTACACCGATGGCGGCGTCGCCGATTCGATCCCTGTCATCGAAGCTTATCGACGTGGTGCACGAGAGATCACGGTAATACTGTCTCATCCGCTCAGCTATCAAATGCCAGTACGAAAAAGCGCGTTAGTCTTTAAACGCCTTCTTAAACAGTATCCAAAGATAGGCGATGCGATGGTCGACCGAGCTAGGCGCTACAATCAATCGCTTGAGTTTATTCGCCATCCACCTGTTGATGCCACCATCAGAGTTATCGCACCCTCACAGACATTTGCCGTCAAGCGTTTAACCATGAAACAAACATTATTAGAGCAAGGTTATCAGATGGGACGTTCAAAAGGACAACAACACCTTGCTAGTCGACAAGGTGTACATGGCTTAACCCGTGAAAACTGTCACTTCTGTATCTAGTTGGCGATATCAAGCCGGTTGTTTTGTACTCCATTGACGCGAAACCACCCAGCAATACTGTAACGCTCACTATTGGTCGGCAACACTTCATGTGGAAATTGCTCAGAAAAAAACACCAGTAACCGACCTGACTTTGGGGCGATAGTCAGCAAGTGCTTATCTTCAAGGTCATAGATCGCTAGCTCACCAGCATCATCCACTGTCCATGAGTCGTTCAAGTAAAAGACGGTTGTCAGTTTACGATTCTCATTGCCTTTAAAACTGTCGAGGTGTTTTTGGTAGTAATCTCCTCGCTCGTACTTGGCAAAGTGGGCTTCATACTCAAATAAACCAAGAAAGAAATGACGATTTGCTTCTAATCGTAGGCATTCCATCTTATCGAGGTAGGACAAAACAGGGGCGTCCATCGCTCGGTGTAGCCAATGAACTTTATCACTGCGAATTGAGGTTGCACGCACTGCTTGCTCACCACGCCCGATTCGTGCTTTTTCCCATTCAGGTGGTAGACACTGCCGTAACTGCTCAACTTCATTTGGCGACAGAAAGTCATCCCAAACATAATATCCTTGGGTAAATAACGCATCGATAAGCTGGTTCATTTCTCGCGTGGAGTCCATTAAGGCGATTGGAACCACGCTTATACACAATCAATACAGACAACAACTAATCAGATTTCTTGTCGTAACGACAAATGAGGTCAAAACAGAAAATTGTGGCGCCACCACCAAGTCACGCCAAATTTCACACAAGGAAAACATTCACTACGCAACGATACCCTGCTCAAGCGCGTATTTTGCTAGCTCCGCGGTACTGTGTAAGTCCAGTTTGTGTTTGATATTTTGCCGATGCGTTTCCACTGTGCGGTAACTGATATTTAAAAGTGATGCGATTTTTTTACTACTATTGCCCTCCGCCACCAACTTCAAGATCGCCTCTTCTCGGCGACTGAGTGGATTTGGCCGTTGCGCTGCGGGGATCACTTCTTGGGAAAACAAGGTTTGTGTGACCGATTCACAAAAATAGGTCGAGCCTTGATAGACGGTTTTGATCGCTTGAACCATGCGTTGTGCGCAGATCTCTTTGAGCATATAACCGACGGCCCCCACCTGCATCACTTTCATAATGTACTCACGATTGTCATGCATGGTTAACATCAACACTTTTACATCAGGCATCGATTCTTTGATCACCTTCGTTGCATCAATACCGTTCATCAATGGCATGCTAACGTCCATTAAAACAACATCCGGTTGCAGCGCCTTCACAACCTCTATCGCCTCTAGCCCGTTACTTGCAGAGCCAACAACATCAATATCAGATTCGGTCTGCAGTCGCGCTTTAAAACCGTCTAAAACAACTTGGTGATCATCAACAATCACAACTTTAATCGGTTCATCCATAAACTAATCCGTCCAACTCCAACAATACGGTTATCTCAGTGCCCAACCCTGGCTGACTTTCGATATCCAGTTCGCCACCAATAAATTCGACACGTTCACGCATATTACGCAGACCAATGCCGCTTTTCCTCAAGGTTGCATTAACATCGAACCCGACCCCATCATCACGAATGATCAACTGCAGCATATTGCCCATCTGCTGCAAAATGACACTGACGCTGTCAGCGTGAGCGTGTTTTTCGATATTGGTCAGTGACTCCTGAGCTACGCGATACAATGTGGTCGCCACTTCCGATTTTAGCTTATTCGAAGAGTCAGTATTGAGTGTCGCTTCAACATCGATACCTGAGTGCGCCTTAAAGTCTAGCAGTAAACTGTTTAATGCGGCTTCTAAGCCAATATCATCAAGCGCACTTGGTCTCAGGTTATGCGAAATGTGCCTCACTTCATTGATCGCCGTCATCAATGATTGTTGCGATTGAGCCAGGTGCTGTTTAAGGGGAGCGTCATCAATTTTACTGGCCAATAACTCCAAATGACACTTGCTCGATACCAATAACTGATTGATACCATCGTGTAGCTCTCTGGCCAGATGCTTTTTCTCATCTTCTTGAAACATCACTGTTTTATGCGCGAGCTCTTTTAAACTCTTATCCGCCAATCGATGTTCATGCAGGTTAACTGCTAGCGTAATCACCACAATGACTCCTACGGTGACGCTCATAATGACGATCACCGAGAAAAACGTCGTATCAATGTTATTATTAACCTCGGACTTTAAATTCGCTACCTCATAGGTAACATCTTCAATGTAAAGCCCTGTTCCCACCATCCAGTTCCACCTTTCAAGCCAGGCGGCATAACTGAGTTTAGGGACATTTTCTCCTGTTGATGGTTTTTGCCATAAGTAACGATGAAAACCTCCACCATTTTGTGCCTCATTAAGCAGAGCTTCAATAAGGTGATCACCATTTTCGTCTTGAAGAAGCAGAAGATTTTGTCCGACCAACTCTGGCTGTATCGGGTGAACTAAGTTGACGCCAAATTGATCATAGGCAAAAAAATAGCCGTCTTTATCTTTGCCGTAACGAAGCTTATTTAACACCTCTTTAACCTGCTGTTTGGCTTGTTGCTCAGGTAAACTGGTGTCATTGTAGATATGCCCGATAGCATCAAAAGCAAGGTCAACATAATCTTTCAATGCTGTCTCTTTGGAACGAATCAATCCATCTTCAAAAATTTGAATCTCTTTTTCACCAAGCGTTTTAGCTTGGTGGATAGATATCCAACTGGTCAATGCCGTCACCAACATAAGTGGCAGTAGACTGAGAAGTATGAGTTTTCCTTGTAGAGGCATCCCTTTCCCCAATAAAAAAACAAAGGCTGCTTACCTTTCGGTTAAGCAGCCTCACTTTAGCAGGAGTTGTGATCAAATCGTAACTTGTTGATCACATTCCGTAGAATCCAGGGAAGACCAACAAGGAAGCCAGCACCAACACCTGAATCGCGATGAATGGCATTACACCTCGGTAGATGTCTCGGGTTGTCACACCATTTGGAGCGACCCCTTTTAGATAGAATAAACTAAAGCCAAACGGTGGGGTTAAGAATGATGTCTGCAAGTTCATCGCAACGAGGATTGCGAACCATGTCATGTTGATGCCCATCAGTTCAGCCACTGGCGCTATAATTGGCACAATGATGAAACAGATTTCAACGAAGTCGATGAAAAAGCCCAACACTAAGATAACCAACATAGTGATAATCAAGAAGCCCCATTTCTCACCTGGAAGCTGAAGCATCCACTCTTCAACCAAATAGTCACCACCTGTGTAGGTAAACGCCATTGAGAAAGCCGTTGCACCGAGTAAGATCGCAAAGACCATCGCCGTCACTTTAACCGTTTCTTTGGCCGCATCATAAACCATCATGAAACTGAATTGACCATACAGTAGCGCGAGTACAATCGCACCGGCACCACCCAACGCCGCCGATTCTGTCGGTGTCGCCACACCCGCAAAAATCGAGCCCAGTACCACAATAATCAACGCTAATGGCGGGACCACCGCTTTCAAAGCAGCAATAACTTCTTGCTTACGATTAAGATTCTCATCAGCTGGCATCGCTTTGGCCGCTTCAGGGTTTAATTTGGCATAGATAAGTATGTAGATGATGTAAGCTGCAACCAACACGAAACCTGGCCAAATCGCCGCTTGGAACAAGTCACCGACAGGGACACCTAGTACGTCGCCAAGCAGAATCAAAACAATAGAAGGTGGGATGATCTGGCCAAGCGTACCAGAAGCACAAATGGTGCCACACGCTAAGCCTTTATCGTAATTGTACTTGAGCATAACAGGGAGTGAAATCAACCCCATGGCAACAACAGAAGCACCAACAACACCTGTTGACGCCGCTAAAAGCGCACCAACCAATACGGTAGAGATTGCGATACCACCATTAACGCCGCCAAATAACTTGCCCATCGATTCTAGCAGTTGCTCAGCAAGACGCGTTTTTTGCAATACCAACCCCATAAAGACAAACAGGGGAACGGCCATTAACACGGTGTTTTCCATAATCGACTGGATTCGATATGGCATAAAGGCAAACATATCCATGCCTTCTGCCCAAACACCAAAAATCAACGCAATACCGCCAAAGGTAAACGCAACTGGAAAGCCAAGTAGCAAAGCAAACAAGGCTACAAAAAACATTACAATACCGACCATTTTCTTGTCTCCTTACTTTTGCTCTTGTGAATATATAAGATGTGGATTGACGATTTTGTTGATGGAGTGAAGCAATAAACCAACGCCACTTATCGCCATAAAGAAGAATGAAAGTGGGATCATCGCTTTGATTATCCAACGGTAAGGCAGACCACCAGGGTCACCGGATGTTTCGCCTAGCTCGTAACTCTCGCGAGCAAAGTCGACGCCGTAGTAAGCCACTAGCAGACAAAATGGGAATAAGAAAAACAGCGTACCGAGCACATCGATAATGGCTTGAGCTTTGTTCGACAGACGCTCATAAAACAAATCAACGCGAACATGCCCACCGGATTTAATCGCATAAGGAACGCCGAGTAGGAAAACGGCCGAGAATAGATGCCATTCCATTTCTTGAAACGCAATGGAAACATCATTGAACGCATAGCGCATCACAACATCGTAGACGACATTGGCCAGTAGCAAGATAAACAAAATGCTCGATAACCATCCGAGGAAGTCACCAAGGCGATTAAATGCTCGCTCGATATATATTAGGCTTCTCATTCCCTACTCCATGGAATTTTGAATAGATGCCACTCATAGAGCAGCGAAGTACTATCTGATAGGTTTCTTGGGTTAGCGAATGAGTGACAACGTCACCCATTCGCTTATTGTTATTGGTTACGCCAAATCTTTTATTGTTGTGCTTGGCTGTTGAGGTATGCGCGATGTGAGATGTTAGACCACGGACGAACCTGATTTAGGTAGTTCGCTTGAGACTGTTGAATCTCATTCGCCAATGCATCTTTCTCTGCATGATCTTTTAGCAAGCGATCATTAGCTTCACGTAGCGCTGTCATGACCTCTTCTGGGAAATCTTTAACCATGACATTAGGGTACTCAGACTTGATTGACGCCCAGTTCTTACCACTTTCGTGTTTTGACTGTGTGTACATATCGTAGGCTGCAGTCTTCATCGCGACACGTAAGATAGCTTGTAGATCAGCCGGTAGACGTTCCCATACACGTTTGTTAACCAAGAACTGAAGTTCTGTTGCTGGCTCATGCCAACCTGTGTAGTAGTAAGGCGCAATTTTGTGGAAGCCCATACGTAAATCAAGCGATGGACCGACCCACTCTAGTGCATCAATGGTACGACGCTCAAGTGAGGTATAAAGCTCGCCCGGGGCAATGTTAGTCGGTTTGGCGCCAAGTTCGGCAAGGATCTCACCGGCAAACCCTGGAATACGCATTTTCAGACCTTGTAAGTCTTCAACGGAGTTAATCTCTTTTTGGAACCAGCCACCCATCTGGGTATCGGTATTACCGCCAGGGAACGATAGAAGGTTATGTTGAGAATAAACCTGCTCCATTAGTTCCATACCACCGCCGTAGTAGAACCATGCGTACTGCTCTGTTGGTAGCATGCCGAAAGGCATCGAAGTGAAGTAAAGGGTGTTTGGCACTTTACCTTTCCAGTAATACGACGCTGAGTGGCCCATATCATATTGGCCAGACTTAACCATATCGAAAACACCTAGCGGCGCTTTATGTTTGTTGGCAGAGTCGATACGAATCTGTAGACGTCCGTTTGACATCTCTTCAGCCATTTTGGCCATATTTTTAGTGGCATCACCAAATATTGGAAAGTTTGGTCCCCATGTTTCTGCCAGCTTCAAGCGATATACTTTTTCTGCCGCAGAAGCAGAGGTAGCCATAACAGCTAACGCAGCTGCCATTGCGGTTCCTTTAAAAATTCGTTTTAGCGATTTTTTAATAACACTCATGTTCACGTCCTTTGTTAACGGGTCATACCTTTTTAGATATGTTCTATATCGATTACAGAGTGGTCGATCATTAGCAAAGATGAAATCAGCGTGAACACGGATGTTTTTTAACACACATGACGGAAGTTAGACTAAAGAACTACGTAGTACTACGTAATCCATAAGATACGAGATAATTTTATAGTAAAAAAATCAATAAATTAAACGGAAGAGAAATATAACTACCATGCGTTAACTACGTAGTGATAAACGCGAGTAAAACAACGCAGACATTAGCTGGAAATGTGACAAAGATATTAATAACACATTGAATAAATGATAAAGCCTCGACAAAATCGAGGCTTTTCAATGTACATTTAGCGGCATAAAGCACGCTGCTGCGGCGTTTAAATGGCTTTGTAAATAACTTTGTTACCCGCAAGCTGCTCTTTCGCTACTAGGTTTTCTTCCAGTAGTTTTTTCAAAGCGCCAGTCGCCCAAGAAGCCGCTTTAGCGTCATCTTGACCCGCTTCAAGGCCAATGCCTTTTGGATTGATACCGTCTGCATTTTTCACAACGATATCTAAAACTTGTTGTTGCTTTGGAGTGAGCGCAACGTCAGTTATTTTCGCCGCGGCTACAACTTGTTGTTTCGCTGCTGGCTTGGCCACTAGCTTTTTCTCAACAGCAGGCTTGGCTTTCTGTGTTGCTTCTACGTTTGCAACTGTCGCTTTAATGCGTTTTTGCAGCTTTAACTGCACCTTACGCTTATGAGCAAGTCTCATCGAGTATTTCTCCATTTCACTGCATACGTGGCAGTGGTGAAAATTTGAAGCGCGATTTATAGCAAATTTTTGGCTGAATTTACAGGGTATCGACGCCTTTATGCCACAAAAATACCCGATACGCAGGTATCAGACTACAATTTAATCAGTGTTATTGTGATCGATTCTTAGACTACTGATTATATAAACAGAGGTATCTCGCGACTTGAGTAATGAAGGATGCAAACCGTACACTTAACCAATCAACCTTTTGTATTTTCTTCTATCACCGTACGTTGGCTAACGGGTATTTTTACCATTGGTTGCGTATTTTTGATGGTGTATGCTCCTGGTTGGCAGCAGGGGTTGATCACGATAATCGCGATAGGCTGCGTGCTCGCCTTCGGCTACCTACTGATCCTGAAAAGCACCGTACGTTTTACTCTCACTGCCACGCATTTCCAGCAACACTTATTCAAGGGCGGTTGGGTAGTTAAATGGAATAACATCCAAAAAATTGATATTTGCACCTACGAGCAAGACGGTTGGCAGCACCCCTTGCCGTGGATCGGAATCAAGTTGAAATGCTACTCCCCTTACATCAATAGTATTTGCCCACGCATCGCTACCGAGCTGTTGCTAAGTCAACGAGCGCTGCTTTATTTAGGTGCGAGACAGCATAAACAAAGCGAAAATTTTGAGGATATTGTACTCGACTCAGCTATTTATAGAAATGAAGAGGGTGTGGAGTTTAAAGGCCTACAAGCGATGTTAGCCAACCGCATGCGCTATCAGCGGCGTTATTTCGATTACGATATTTTTATTGCAGCGCAAGACTTAGACAGAGCGCCAGAAGAATTCGTTGGCCTTGCACGGCGCTATCTCGCCGCTGCCGAGTCTGAGCCGACAGCTTGATGAACAACGGCGATAAAAAAGGCCGCATCAGCGACCTTTACTGTTTAAATACGCGTTAATAGAGCGGCATTTCGTCGGCAACAAATGGGTTTGAAGCGCGTTCGCGACCAAAAGTGGATTCTGGGCCATGACCTGGCACAAAGCGCACATCGTTACCTAACGGCCACAGCTTAGTTTTAATTGAAGTAATCAGAGTATTAAAGTCACCCTGAGGGAAATCAGTACGACCAACAGAACCATTGAATAGCACATCGCCAACAAAAGCTAATTTCGCTTGTTCGCTAAATAGCACCACATGGCCTGGAGTGTGACCAGGGGTATGAATAACATCAAGAACTTGCTGACCAAAGGTGATTTTATCACCCTCATCAAGCCACTGATTCGGCTCAAATGCTTGAGTCAGAGGAAAACCAAACATTTGGCTTTGCCCTTCTAATCCTTGTAGCCAGAAGTTATCGGCTTTATGTGGGCCAACAATCTCAACACCACCCAATTCACTGGCTAAAGGCTCAGTGCCACCTACGTGATCTAAATGGCCATGAGTCAAAACTAACTTGACCACTTTCACACCGAGTTGATTAATCAACATGCTAAGTTGTTGGACATCACCACCTGGATCGACAACGATGCCTTCCATGGTTTCATCACACCAAACAATAGAGCAATTCTGAGAGAACGAGGTAACAGGAACAACTTGATACTTAAGCGACATAGCTAACCTTTAGCAATCTTCTAAACTGGCAGAACTATGACATTTGCCGAGCCTTTTGACAACCAGAGACACGGCGAAGCTACGCCCAGTAACGTACGGGACCGGTGTCAATGTGAACAAAATTACTGCGTGGGTAATAGCCAACGCCACCAAAATCAAGCTCACGAGCGATATCTCGCACGCGTTTTAACTCGACACCATCAAGACGGAAATCGAGAGCTTGCCCCAACATGTGGTAGCTTTTCTTCGCCACACCATCGGATCGACTGCGCAGCGCTTCATTGGTTGCTGGCGAACGGTAGCCAGAAATGATCTGCACTTCGCTTTCAACACCGAGCTCGGTTTGAATTTGGCTAATATGATCAAACAAGCGTTTGTCCATCGGATGTACTTCATTGCGCCTGAAGTCTCGGCACAAATGGTTAATACGGCGCAGCTCTTTTGAAACGTACTCTGCCCCATCAAAATAGCAAGTTTCAAGCGCTTCTCTTGTATGCAGGTTAGTCAAAGCAAGCGAGCGAGGTTCTTCTGGGTAAGAGGCCAAGGCGATCGTCGGCGCACAACTTGCGACCACTAATCCACTTCCGGCTAATTTTAAAAAATCTCGTCGAGATAATGCCACAATCTTTTACCTTCACAATTGAGTTATTCAGTTTTCGGCAGCGACCGTACCGAACTCTATAGTGAAGTGCAAATGCATAAAACATGCTCAAACCGCTGTAAGCCACGGTAAGAAATGCTTACTTATTGAACCTATTAATAAAATAAACCAAATATAAAACACGTCATGATTGTGTTAATTCTATCCTTTTGTGTAACCAAATCTATCGAAACGGTAAATGTCTTCCCGATAGTGGACGGTTCCTTCCTCAAACCATGCCGTTTGGTAAATGATATGCACAGGAATACGGCTTCGCAGTGGAATTGACTGGTTTGGGGTCGGTTCACTGTCTGACTTAGGTTCCATCATCAAACCTTGTGACTCGAGCAATAAATTGGCAAACACATCGGCATTCTCAACGCGAATACACCCCGAACTGAACGCGCGCTGAGTCTGAGTGAACAGGTTTTTACTCGGCGTATCATGCAGATAAATGGCACGGCGATTTGGCGTATTAAATTTATACAACCCCAACGCATTGGCATTTCCTGATAACTGGGTCATCCGATATGGAAACGCTTGCGGTTTCAGGTTATCCCAATCAATCTCAGCAGGGTTGACTACTTCAGGCGAGCCCCACTTGGGTATGATTTTGATATTATGTTTTGTCAGGTACTGCTTGTCTTGTTTCACTTTCGGAATGATATCTTCGATCATAATCTTCCATGGTATATTCCAAGTCGGATTGAGGATCAGTGAATCTAAATTGGTTGTCATTACCGGGGTAGGACGCGCTTTTTTACCGACCACGACTTTAGAGTGAAAAACCTCTTCTCCTGCCGCCCAATATCTCATCTGAAAACTAGGAACATTGACCACAATTATAGTGTCACGTTGCACAGGCCAGTAACGAACACGTTCGGCATTCAGTGCCAACGTAGCCAAACGCTTTTCAATCGGCAGATTAAGCCACCTAACTGTCTCAGGGCCAATAATGCCGTCATCTTTTAACCCGTGTAAATACTGAAACTGCTTGATCGCAGCTTGTAATGACAAATCATACCAACTAACGTCTTTACGGACATCAGCCAGGTTAATGTCTACCATCGCCAAGCGTTGAAGCAACACGTCACGATAATCCAGCGTATCACCTACTCGTTTTAACCCAGCTTGTTGATAAAGCGGGAGTTCGAGTTGCTGAAACTTAATCAGATGCAGATAGGTATCCACCAGCTTTTGGTACTCACGGCTGTCTGGTGTATAAGCTTCTATTAACTCGCCAAGTTGCTGCTGAGCAATGGCTCGGTGCATCGCAATAAAGGCGCTATTTGGTGGCAGATCTAAGCCTCGTTTGAGTTTCGTCTGAAAAAACCATTGTTTGCCTTGAGTTTTAGCCAGTTCTGCATAGCTGAGATAGAGCAATAGCGTGTCAGTGGCAAGAATGTCGTATTCATACCAGCGATTACTTTTGCGATAGAACTGAAGGTAGCTAAGTTGACGAGAAAACAGCGGGCTAAACCCCGCATGTTGGATAACTTCTAATTGAAACTCCAGCTTGCTGCTTTGTTGCAAGTCAAACCAAATCATCTGGGTGTTATTGTTGCGATAGATGTCTTCTACAACGGCTGGATATTGCAGTATTTTCGTCAGTTGACTGTTCGACTCAAGCCAACCTATCTGATTAAAGTATTGCCCAGAAAAAGCCGCTGTGGGTGTTAGGCATAGTACCAACAACCAGCATGTCCATCTTCCCATTGATTCACCCCTTCACATCCATTTAAGAAGTATGGCAGAGATAAGTGACATAGGTATGACTTGTTGCTAAGAGTTCTAACCACGTCTACGTTTTTCTTGATTAGGTGATGACCGACCAATGATTATCCCATTGGATGCCCGATTGGCTCACATGCTTACTCGTAGCGTTGGATAAAGACACCACGCCCCCAGCCCCAGAACTTACTTTAAATGTCTCGTCCTGCACTACGACACCAGAAGCGTCGGGAAGCGGCGCTAACTCGACCAGTTTTAGTGTCTGCTTAGACCAAATTCCATAGCAATTACCACGTGGTGAAGTCGCTAAGATCCATTCCTTAGTTGCCGCAATACTGGCAATATAATGGTTAAAACGTGCCCACTGCTCTGGTTCTGCCTCAAGCTGCACCATCGGCCCCCCAGCTTTATGCATCGCTAATAGCGCTGGGTATTCCTCTGGTTCACCGCGATACTGCTGACCACATAACACCGTTTTATCTCCGTCATGAGCAAGATGGCGAATGCTCAGCTTGTGATCTCTAAGCCCGACTTGATCCACCAGCTCGCCATTTCGATCCAAATAACTAAGGCTCGGCGACATAGTGGTGAGATTGAGTGGCTCGCGTCCATTGGTATGTACGCCTCCAACGCCAATCACTAGCCTATCGTCCGGCATGACTATCACTTCATGTGGGCCAATACCAAAGCCACTAAACTCTGCCACTTTTTGATAGCCTGCAACAACGTCATACACACCGATGATTCCTCGACTGCTGCCGCGTTGCCCTTCTGTCGCATACAGCCATTGTCCATCGTTAGAGTAAACTCCATGACCATAGTAGTGACGATTGTTATCAGCTGGGCGCAGTTTTATCGACTCGCCAGTATTAAAGTCAAACACTTGAAAATAACGCCCTGGACGACGAGCGAAAGCCACCGCGTGATGCAGGCGTCGGTGGGTGGCAACACCATGCCCACGTTCAGGCAGCGCAACTTGGCGAATAAACTGACCATCCGCATTGGCAACAACCGCACAAAAACGATCGCGTCCATTGATCGCACAGCCAATAAGGGCAGGTTGGGTGTTTTTTGCTGACGTCGATACACACCCGACCAATGGATAAGCCGTGCCCAACAGAGCAACTTTAAGTAAACGACGTCTTGTATTATCAGTCACCATCTGTTGCGTTAAACCCTATTATGACACCTAGTTCAATCGCTACTTCTTCATGAATAAGGTAGTTGAGTTGCTCTAACTTATTCAATTGCGCATAGACCTTCTGATAGCCTGATTTGGTTTGCAGTAAAACAAACACACTTTGGTCACTTGGCCAAGTCTCTGCCATCGTATTGAACTGATTGACAATTCTATCTGCCAGGTTCGCTTTACCCCTATCACGCAGCACAGCGTCGATTCCGTGGCCATCAGCCAAATAGAGTGCCTGCAAAGCCATAATATTGGCTTGTAAGTTTTTCATCGAGGCTTGTGAGCGCCAAGATTCAGCAAAATACGGCCTTGGATGACCAAAATTTGCCAAAGGACGACTTAGCTTCTTGATACTATAATCGAGTTGATTGGATAGAAGAGCAATGTATTCTGCATGCCACTGTTTTTCATCAAGATTGAGCCATGGATTTGTGTGCCACGCACGGGCAATCTCACTGGTATTTCGTGCTAAATTATGACTGATAGCGATAGCGGTTTGGCATGTCGACGTGTTTGTAGTCAAGTCAGACGCCGAATCAAACAACAACCACTCCATTGCGCCTAACCCTTGCACTGTAACGCTTTGCTTAGCAATTTCAGCCTGAGTCCAACGCTTAGGTTGCGCGATAAGCTGATGCATTTTACGCCCGGTCGTGTTCTTCTTATCTGGCCAAAACTGCAGGTTCCAACTTTGAGCCAATGCCAACTCAGGCCCTCGTTGTTGGCCTTGTAATGCCATCCAGGCGAGCATAGTACGATGCCATTGCTGCTTTAACGACGCAAGATCACCATTGGCGGCGCAATAATCGCTCACCGTCTGGGATAAATTGATTGACTCAACTTTTAAGCGTTGAGCAAACTCAAACTCAAGCTTATAAACGTGGTGACTAGGATGACTAGAAATTTGTGGGTTGACCGTCTGTGTGTCTGTGCTCTGGCAACCTAACAGAGATATCGTCAGCAGTGAAGCTAACAGCACTTGCTTAAAATCCATTGGCCTACCCTATAACGAGTTTAAGAATGCAATTAATGCATCTCTTTGTTTTTGATTGAATGTTAATACCTGTTGCTGAGCCATTTTCGCCTCACCACCATGCCATAGTACCGCTTCCATCAAATTACGCGCTCGACCATCATGGAGAAAATAGGTGTGGCCATTCACTTCTTGGGTATAACCGATACCCCACAACGGCGCCGTACGCCACTCTTGTCCATTGGCTAAATATTCAGGTCGATGGTCAGCCAATCCAGGCCCCATATCGTGAAGCAGAAGATCGGTGTAAGGATGGATAGTTTGATTAGAAAGCGCCGGCAGATCGGAGCGCACCTCAGTCTTGGCACTCGGTTTATGACAGCTATCACAGCCTGCTTTAGCAAACAGTGTCTGACCAAGTTTAACCTGCGGATCATCAACATTTCGACGAACAGGCACCGCTAAATGCTGAGAGTAAAATTCAACGAAATTGAGGATGTTATCACTGACTTCAGGGGCGCCTCCATTAGGTAAATCATCACAGATGGATTGTGTCGCGGTACAGTTTTCTTGTGGAAACAAGGCGCTGGTTAAACCAACATCACCGTTGAATGCCGCTGCATTTTGCTGCATCAAATTAGGTTGACCTGCTTTCCAGCCAAAACGCCCAATCGCGAAATCCTTCTTGCGTACGTCCCAAACTCGATTCACTTTGCCGGAAATGCCGTCATTATCTTGGTCTTGTTGAGCAGACCAGTCGATCAGGGTTTGATCAGGGATACTTTCTAGCAGACCAAGACCAATCATAGGTGGCGCCACACGCGCGGACAGTTGAGTCTGGGGATGCATCGGCCCGTAACCTAATTGTGTAATCGATACATTCGGTTGGCGCAACGTCACTACCGTGCCATCAGAAAAAGTAACTGGAACCTCGTCATAGCGAATATCAATCGTTCCTTCTGGCTGCTCACCTTGTAGAGCAAAATCTTGCAGTTGGCCGCCATAATTGGGTTCTGGAATCACACCGTCTTTAATGTATGCCTTCTTTTGTTCTGCTGTCATAGCTGGAATACTTAAACGAACCAACATCGACACCGCGTGCTTGTCGCCTTTCTCAGGGGGATGACCACGACCATCTTTAATGTGGCAATTTTGACAGCCATTAGTATTAAATAACGGGCCTAAACCATCCCGAGCATCGGTTGAGGCTGGTGCCTGAACCCATGGATTACGAAAAAAGCTGTTACCGACGCTGAAATCCAGTCGCTTTGACATCGGTAAATTGGCGGCAGGAAGAGAATAGGCATTCGCGCCCTGCTTTTTAACAGCGGTGTCACCACCCGATTTCACTTCATAAGCAAATGCAGAGCATGCACTCAGTGCCAAACAGGTGACCATTAAAGATTTGGGAAAAAACGTCATTGCGATAACTCTATAAAGGTAAAAACCGAAGCATGAAAATGGGAATATTTCTCATAAACAAACAGGACTCATAACAGCAAAAGGGCTCTAGTGAGCCCTTTATCGATAACTGTCGCTGAGCTTAAAATTCGTGGTCCGCTGTGTCTGGATTAAGACTAGTAATACCAACAATTTTCGCAGCTCGTTCAATTTGTGCAGTTTGCGCGACCAAAGAGAGTATCGCTTGATTGACAAGTGCGTTGCCTTGAACGTTGCCTGCCGCAATCAATTGATCAAAGTGCTGATTGTGTTTTTCCGCCGACGTCACCAATTGGCCCACTTGCGCTCGAGTCAGATCAAATTGTTTTTGGATCTGCTGCGCTGCTTGTTTATCTTTTTGCGCAACTAAATCGTGGAGGCTAGGCCCAGAAAGTAAGGTTCCGTCTTCACGCTTATACAATCCGGTATAAACGTTGTAGATACCCTGCTCGTTGTAGTAATGCGAGTTGTGGGTGTTATCAGAAAAACAATCATGCTCATCTTCGGTTGAGTTTGCTTCGAGCGCGACTTTCATCCGTTCACCAGCCAGTTCACCTAATGAGAGTGAGCCCATGCCAAACAGCATTTTACGTAGACCATTTTCAGCAGACTCATTGAGAAGGGTTTCGCGGTAGTTGCCTTTTTCGTTAGCCGACCACTGCTTTTCCATCCACTCAAGATCTTGTACCAGCAGGTCCGCTGCCGCTTGCAGATAAGCACCACGGCGATCACAATGGCCATTAGTACAGGCGTCACCAACCACAAAATCGGTATAAGCGCGCGCACCTGCGCCCTCATTGGTACCGTTAAGGTCTTGGCCCCACAGTAAAAATTCGATGGCGTGATAGCCCGATGCCACATTCGCCTCAGAACCACCCACTTCATTCAAATCAGCAATCAATGTTGGAGTGATCGTCGATACATCCAGCGTTGATGGACCAATCTTCAGCGTTTTACTCGCAATGATGTTCGCGCTCGCCCCTTCGTTGCCGAGTTCATACTGGTAGTCAGCAGAGACGTAATCGATCAGACCTTCATCAAGCGGCCAGGCATTCAACTGCCCTTCCCAATCATCGACAATCGCATTACCAAAACGGAAAACTTCAGACTGTTGGTATGGTACGCGTGACGCTAGCCAAACTTGCTTAACCTGTTCAAACTTCTCTGCACTTGGGTTGGCTAAGAAGGATTCGATTACTGTGTCTAGCGCTTTAGCGGTGGTTAACGAGTCAGCAAATACCGCATGGGCCACATCGGCATAATGCTCAACCACTTGTTGTTGAGTGACCGGTGCGGCCAACGCAGAGCCACCAACGAGCAAAAGTGACGCGGCAACTGCTGATTGAGCGAAAAGCGTGTTTACATTCATTAAAGAGCATCCTTGTTGAGCTTAATTATCATTTGTTATATGTAGTGCTAATTATTATCATTTGCACTCTTAGGTGGGAATAATACAAATTTACATTTTTTTTGCAAGCACCAAACAAAAAAGCCTCACAAAAGTGAGGCTTTTATCAACATGGAATGGTTAACAAATTAGAGATCGAGATTGTGTTTGCCATGAGACACCTTCGCTTTCAGGTAACCTTCATTGCCTTCTTTGACGTGAGCAGAAGTGTTAACAACTTCTTCGATGGTAATACCATGCTCTTGCAGCTCTTTAACTTTCTTTGGATTATTGGTCACTAAACGAATATTGGTGATACCCAAGGCCGATAACATTTGCGCGGCTTCGGTAAAGTCACGTAGGTCATCGCCAAAACCGAGATGATTGTTAGCTTCGTAGGTGTTCATCCCTTCGCTTTGCAGCTTGTATGCATCAATTTTATTGTAAAGACCGATGCCACGACCTTCTTGACGCAAATAGAGGATGATACCGCCCGACTCTCCCATGCGGTTGATGGTTTCGTCGAGTTGCTCACCGCAGTCACAACGCGAAGAGTGAAATACATCTCCGGTTAAGCACTCTGAGTGCATGCGTACTAAAGGCGCTGGCTGGTTTTTATCAGCATGCTTAAAAATCACAGCGACATGCTCTTTATCTGTCTTTAAACCGCTGAAAGATAGGATTTCTGCATCAATATTACTTTTAACACCGACTTTGAAGTCAACTCTGGCTCTTACTTCCGCCATATTCTTACCCACTTGGAATTTTTTAATTGTTATATCTGTCGCTGCATTCATGCGATGCTCCGCTTTGAGGTTAACTATGGGGACTAATACTGAATAATTCAATATTAAGATCACAATTGTTATAATATAACAATTAATCGTTCAGGCAATAAAAAACCTCAATATGAAATATATTGAGGTTTTTCAACAACGATTGGCTATCAGTTGCTTAATCTTGCTGGTTTTTCCAAACTGATAATTCAATCCAGCAGGCTTCTAGTTCTCTGAGCTCTTCTTCAGTTAGTAGTGAAAGCGTCGGCTTAGTCTGAGGCAGCGCGTAGGCTTGTATAGCGCTAATATGCGCATAAAAATCTTCGCGTAATTGAGCTATGTTCATGGCCACTACTTTTCCCTAAGACGATGATGAAATGTGAAAAATAACTCACTGGATGTATTTGTCTTATAAATGATAACAAACACAAATTCCCACGCAAAAAATAGGTTCAATAATGGGCTTAAAATCACACTTTATCGTCAAACATACTCTTTACATTTCTGGCACTTAGTCGATCAATAATGATCTTCATTGGCTTAAGTACGATCATTAGATTCAACCACTAGCAAATAACATGTTATACAAGTTCGATAAGAGCCGCATGGCAAAGGACGCAATGCAAAAAAGCAGCTGACGCTGCTTTTATCTATTTACGTTGGCCTAATTTCACCTTGCCTTCGCTATCAAACCATAATGCTTCACTGCGTCGACGACCAATCAACATCGGGCCATCATCGTAAAAAAGGAAATTTTTCCAATACTTTTTAAAAAATGACCAACTGGTTTCGATCACGTTGTATTTCTCGTAACAAAAATAGACAGTGACATCATCTTGCCAGTCAACGAAGTCTAATACTTCTTGCGGCAATTGTTCGTCATCAGATTCCCAAGCCGCCATCCAATCAACGTTGTCTTTCCAGTTTGACTCTTTCATCGGCCAATCACTAGAACTGAAGCGATCGGCATCTGGACTTTGCGCACTGATGTTTTCTTTCCACAGCTGCGACGCGCGCAATTGAGTCATTGGTTTTATCGCCGCAAGCTCTGATTCAGGCACTGGCATTGACTGGTGAGTAAAAATCCATTTTCTTTGGTATTGATCCAAAGGTAGGTACGACATTTAGTTTCCTCTTAAAGCATGCTGCTTTCAGCCAGCCATATCTGCTGACTTGATAAATTACTATGATTCAGGTTGGTTTCAATGATGCACGATTACAATGTCTTCCAGTGCGGATTGATCAAAGATGTTAAGTTGTGGTCTTCCCACTTACCGTTGATCAACAGGTAATCTTGCGCAAAACCTTCTTTAACGAACCCAATCCGCTCAAGTACCGCTTCACTGCGTTTATTTTTCGGCATGTAGCTAGCCATGATGCGGTGGATATTCTGTATACGGAACATGTAGTCAACCGCTAAACGCAGTGCACGGGTCATCACGCCTTTTCCTTGCACCTCTTCGCCTAACGAATACCCCATATTGCAAGCATGAAAAGGAAAGCGCGACAAATTGCTAAATGAGATAGTGCCTAGCATTTGATCCGATTCTCTATCGATAATCAATAAGTAATAACCTAACCCCATTCGATGCAGTTCATTGAGCTTAATAAGACGCTGTGTCCATCCAGAGATAGAAAAAAACGCCTCTTCACGCTTGGGTTCCCACGCTTTAAGGTGTGCTCTATTGCGAATAAAGTAGTCCGCAATCAACGCGCCATCGGTTGGCTCAGCAGTGCGGACCACAATCTCATCATCAACCTCAAATACTTGAGTGGGGGTACTGACTCTGTCCATTAATTTTTCCGAATACCATATTCTCTGAGTTTGTTCGCCACTGAGGTGTGCGACACATTAAGACGTTTCGCAAGCTTACGACTTGATGGGAATGACTGATACAAACGCTCTAAGATCTGAGATTCATACTCTTTCATGATTTCATCCAGCGAACCATCGAGATTTAATGTTGGCGCGTTGCTGCTGGCTGACTCAAGTTGTGGCAAATGGAATAGATCCGCCGTCAGTTGATCGGACTCTAACTCGGTCAGTGCGCGCAGTACTACGTTTTCGAGCTGACGCATATTACCTGGCCATTGATAGCTAACCAGCTGATCAATCAACTCATCATCAATATTCGGTTTCGCCATTCCCAACTGTTTAACGTATTTCGCAACAAATAACTCAAGCAGCGGTGCAATATCATTCGATCGCTCTCTTAACGGTGGAATAAGCAGCGTTAATACATTGAGTCGATAGAATAGATCCTCGCGGAAAGTTCCTGATTCAGCCAAATCGGCAAGATGATGTCTTGTTGAGGCAATCACTCGCACATCAACATGTATTTCATCTTCTTCACCAACCCGGCGGAAAGTGCCATCTTGAAGTAGGCGTAACAATTTGATTTGCAAGTGCGAGCTCATCTCACCAATTTCATCAAGAAAGACGGTGCCACCGTTAGCTTGTTCAAAGATCCCTTTATGGCCTTGCTGGTGATTGAACGAGCCCGGCGCATGGCCAAACAACTCGGTTTCTGCCACATCATCGGGCATTGAAGCGCAACTCAAGACTAAAAATGGCCGTGCCGCGCGTTGAGAGCGATTATGGCATGCCCTAGCGAGCATCTCTTTGCCAGTACCTGTCTCACCCTGAATCAATAGCGGCTGATCAAGCATAGATAATTTCTTCGCCTGACTAATCAATGCCTTATGACGATTTGAAACCCCAACAAAGTGCTCAAAACCCAAGTTATTGTGCACAGAAAGAGAATCATCAAACAGCGGTTTTTCATTGCGCGAGCGAATAATCATCACCGTACTTGCCAACATTGACTCGTTGGTTTCATCGCTGATATAGACAGGCATGATTTCCATCATGTAGTCGAGGCCGCGGATGACGATTTCTTCTCTCAGGCGGGTGATCTTACCTTCCGCCCACTTGCTAAAGTTAAAGCTTGGCAGCAGTGAAGAGATTTGATGACCAATCATGTCACTCTCTTCATGGCCAAATAGTGTCAGAGCCGCATGGTTTGCCATATCAACATTGCCTTTCAAATCAATAGCAAGTACTGGTTCGGGCAAGTTGTTGAGCAATGAAATCAATTCGTTATTGTGTCTTTCAATGGGCATAAACTGAATTTTACGCACATCCTTAACACCCGAAATACGACGAATTTCAGCCATTAACTCGCTAAACATATCAAAATCAATGTCTGGGCAATTGAGATAAATAATACCGCTGACATCAATTTCGATACCACGCAAGTCTATGCTTTTAGACGCGAGGATATCGAGTAATTCACGAGTCAGACCAAGTCTGTCTTCACAGGAAACTTCTAGACGCACGGATGAGTTCCTAACTAGGTGTCACGAAAAGTTGACAGTAGTTTCCCTTAAGCCTAGATCCCCGTCAAGTAAACTGATAACGCTCGCGTCACATTCATACTATTTGAAGGTAATTGCGCCGATTTTTTCAACGATCTGCTTGCGAATTGCACCCAATTTAACCCGTCGCTGCGCGTTCCACGGCGTCGGTCTTAATAGCGTCATTGCTTTCAGCCCCAAACGGGCAGTCAGAATCCCCACGCCAAGACCTTGCCCGGCCCTTGCCGACACTTTGCCGGCTAAGTCCATCGACATCAGATCTATGCTGGCATCAACCGCCAATTCACTCGCTCCCGCCGCGGCCATATTGATCAAGGTCGCTTTAAATAGTTTCAAACGTGACCAGTAACCAAGCTCAACACCATAGACTTGCGCTAGACTGTCGATCATTTTAAAGTTGCGCCACGCCACCAGCAGCATATCAGCTAACGCTAGAGGGCTTATGGCCACCAACGCAGCAGACTCGGTTGCGTGTTGAGAGACAATGCGCGTTGCCACTTTGTCTTGCTCGGCAACCACCATAGCGTCGTACATATCGAGGATTTCTGCATCATTGTGCGACGCATTGATACTGTTTAGCCAACGGTCATAACTCGGTGACTCGGGCTTAATCCCCGCCTCTTGAGCTAAGGTCTGGCAAAAAGCCTTGGCTTGTCCGACATTGTGTGTGTTGATCATCACCTCACTCTGCTCTTGAACGCTAAAGTGATGCTTAAGCTTACGCAGTTTTAGAAGCTCTTTACCAATCGCACCAATCCCTAAACTCGCGAGCACAGTTACAAAGCCAACCCAGCCTAGCGCCAACCAATCCGCACTCTGTATTGCAGTCAGCACATTGTCTATCGCTTGCCAAGCCACTAGACCTGCAAAAGACGTTAATAAACCGGTAGTCAGCCACTTCGAACCACTTTTAGGTCTGATTACTTGTTCTAGTTTTTGCTCTGCCTCTGTCGGTGTTTCTGGTTCGATATTGACCGGAACAAACGTCTCGCTTTGAGCAAACTGCATCTTCGCTGTCAGCTCGGGATCAAGCTTAACATTGGTTTTATCCAAAGACTCATTGAAGACCTGTTTAGGTTTAAGCGGTGCTTTATCACTTGAGGTCATTTCAGTTTATCTCCTATTAAAAACTCTAACGCCTTATCGATACGGATATGCGGTAACGGTTCATCGATAGAATTTGCCATCGGCCTAAAACCAATAAACTCAAAGCCTTGTTGCTGCCAATAAGCTTTTTCTGGCAGTTTTTTCGGCACGTCTCCGGGGAAGACCGTCAACGGCTGCCCGTCAATAGTCACG
Organism: Vibrio pacinii DSM 19139; assembly: GCF_000711795.1. Lineage (GTDB taxonomy): Bacteria > Pseudomonadota > Gammaproteobacteria > Enterobacterales > Vibrionaceae > Vibrio > Vibrio pacinii. The sequence goes on from NZ_JONH01000001.1 coordinate 35,943, forward strand.
CCACGCAATGCAGGATGTGATTGATCGCCTTGGGCAATAAAACCAGCTTCAGTGGCTTGAATCGACGCTAATGTCATGCAGCTCATCTCAATGTTTTCATAAGATGCCGTTTGCCACGCCGGATGCACCATTTGTTGTAACAGTGACACCAAGTTATTGTGCTGCTCTGGAGTCACGTGGTCAGCCTTGGTTGCTGCAAACAAAATCTTGTCGATACGCGGTGCAAACAAACGTTTAAGCACATTACTGCGACCATAACGAAAACTGTGCATGATCTGTTCTAACGCTTGACGCATATCGTTAAACGACTCGTGACCTGCATTGAGTGGTTGCAAGCAATCCACCAGTACGATTTGACGGTCAAACGTTGAAAAGTGATGTTTGTAAAACGCCTTAACCACTTTTTGTTGATACTCTCGATAGCGCGCTTTTAGCATCGCTAAGTTCGAGCCCTTGACCACTTTGTGCTCTGGATCAAAACGGCATGGGAAGAACTGCAGCACTGGCGCACCTTCAAGCTCTCCGGGTAACACAAAACGCCCCGGTTGCACCCAATGCAAGCCATGATCCTTACACGCAAACAAAAAGTCGCTGTAGCTAGATGATATCTGGGCAATCTGTTTTTCATCTAACGGCGCGTCAGGGTCAAAGCGCTCAATCTGCGTAAGCCACTGTTGGGCCAAATCCGCACGTAAACCTTTTAGCGCGGTAAACTGACTCTGGGACCAATGATTAAAATCCATGTCTAACAAAGGCAAGTCGAGCAACCATTCACCTGGATAATCGATGATGTCGATATTGAGTGTTGCGGTACTACCGAAGAGTTTTTTAGTCCGTTTTGTTGGACGATACTTTACCGCCAGACGAATTTCACTCACATCTCGCGTCGGCTCAGGCCATGTTGGTGGCGTTGCATGGACTTGGTCCATGGCTTGGTCATAAGCAAAACGCGGCACCAGCATGTTGCTTTGTGGCTCTCGTTTTGCACCAATCACTCGCTTATCCCGAGCCGCGGCAAACAATGGCAGATTGTCGTGCGTCGAAGTATGAAGTAACTGATTCACCAGTGAACTAATAAAAGCGGTTTTACCTGCGCGCGATAACCCCGTCACCGCGATACGAACATGGGAGTCCATAGTACGGCTAAGTAAATCATTCATTTCTTGCGTTAATTGCTTCATTCACACTCTCTTTTGCGATTGATAGCCCTAGCTTATTGTGACTAACCTTAATCCTAGATGAACAAAAAAGCCCCTGAAGAGATCCAGAGGCTTAAAATATATGTGCTATCAACGAAAATTTAATCGTCTTCGATCAATTTATAGATAATAAACAGGGCAATTTCTACTATTAGCAACAACACACAGGTGATCGTCACGTACTTCTCATCGAAGATACTAATACCATGTAAAATAAGGTCATAACAGACAAATGCACCCACCACCACCGCAATGAAGATTTGCAAGATTTGAATAAAACGTGGCATGTAAGCTCCTGACGATTTTAAAATATTAGAGTATACAGACTAAAGGTGGTGCCTTGGCGCCACCTTTGTCAAATATTTGCTAATTAAATCAGTAATTTCTTTCAAAATTAACCGTTATTATTACGATTTAACATCCATTTCTTGGATTTTTACTTTCCAAGTATCTGGACCTATTTGGTGAGCATTAGCACCGTTTGCGTCAACTGCCACTGTCACTGGCATATCTTCAACTTCGAACTCGTAAATCGCTTCCATACCCAAATCTTCGAATGCGACCACGCGCGCTTTCTTAATCGCTTTAGCGACTAAGTAGGCAGCACCACCGACGGCCATTAGGTAAACCGCTTTATGCTTTTTGATTGATTCAACTGTCGCAGGTCCGCGCTCAGCTTTACCAATCATACCCATAATGCCCGCATCTTCGAGCATCATGTCGGTGAACTTGTCCATGCGGGTTGACGTTGTAGGGCCAGCAGGGCCAACCACTTCATCACCCACGGCATCAACTGGGCCGACGTAATAGATAAACTTACCTTTTAAATCAACGCCATTTGGTAGCTTTTCACCCTTTTCAAGCAAGCCTTGAATACGCTTATGCGCCGCATCACGACCTGTCAGAATTTTACCCGATAGGAGTACCGTTTCACCGGTTTTCCACTCTTGAACTTGCTCTTTAGTGACCGTATCTAAGTTCACGCGACGTGTGTTCTCACCTGCTTCCCAAGTAATATCTGGCCAATCTTCAAGTTTTGGTGGCGTCAATTCTGCAGGGCCGCTGCCATCAAGTGTGAAGTGAACATGGCGCGTCGCCGCACAGTTCGGGATCAAACAGACAGGCTTAGAGGCCGCATGGGTTGGCGCCGTTTTAATTTTGACATCAACAACGGTCGTCAAACCGCCAAGACCTTGCGCGCCGATACCGAGTTTATTGACACGATCAAAGATATCGAGACGTAACTCTTCTTCTGCATTTTCTGGACCGCGATCGATAAGCTCTTGAATATCGATATGCTCCATCAGAGACTCTTTCGCAAGCACGGCTGCTTTTTCAGCCGTGCCACCAATACCGATACCGAGCATGCCCGGTGGACACCAGCCCGCGCCCATTGTTGGCAAGGTTTTTTCTACCCACTCAGCTATATCATCGGAAGGATTGAGCATCACCATTTTGGTTTTGTTTTCACTGCCGCCACCTTTGGCTGCAATCTGAATATCAACCTTGTCGCCTGGCACCATACTGATATGAACGACCGCCGGAGTATTGTCTTTGGTATTGATGCGTTTTCCTGCTGGGTCTTTCAATATAGAAGCACGTAACGGATTATCCGGGTTGGTATAAGCTTGACGCACACCTTCATCAATCATCTGCTGCACGGTCATATCGGTCGCGTCCCACTGCACGTTCATACCGATGTAGACAAAACAGGTCACAATACCCGTATCTTGACAGATCGGGCGGTGCCCTTCGGCAGACATACGTGAGTTAATCAGAATTTGCGCCATGGCGTCTTTTGCCGCTTGGCTTTGTTCACGGTGGTAGGCTTTTTCTAGGGCTTGGACAAAGTCTAATGGATGGTAATAAGAGATGTACTGAAGTGCATCAGCAACACTACTGATCACATCCTGTTGGCGAATTACGGTCATTGCATGCCTCGTTATCGTTATGCTTCCTTTTGTCATCGCACACAAACGATTGCTAAACGAACTTGTATTAGCAACACGCTGGTGTAGCGACATTTATGGTCATTATGATACTCTTGCTTTCCTCAACACGCCACGGTAGCAACGATCTCTTTGTCACAAATTAAACAAATGAATAACAACAAGCCAAATCGCTTAGAAATCAAGCCGATTACCTATAAAAACACCTTAGCAATCGAGCTTTTTAATCTTGTCGAGTCACAGCCGTGGGCGATGTTACTCCGCTCTCCCTCGCCTTCTCATATCGATAGCCGTTTTGACATTCTTGTCGTCAATCCGGTGGCGACCCTAACCACCACTGGCGACAAAACATGCCTTGTCAAAAAGGGTCATATCAGCGAGTCACAGCAAGATCCCTTTGAGCTACTTAAGCAGATTCAATCCGAGCTCCTACCTGAAATCGACTATCAGGGAGAGCTACCCTTTATTGGTGGCGCGCTCGGTTATTTTGCTTACGACTTGGGTCGCCGTGTTGAGCGTTTACCGGTAATTGCCGAGCAAGATCTCACGACTCCGGATATGGCTGTCGGCATTTATGATTGGGCGGTTGTGGTTGATCACCAGACAAAGCAAGCATTCGTGGTTGGCGTTGATGTTGATATCGAGGCGCGTTGGCAGTGGTTACAACTTCAAACGTCAGAGAGCAATAAAGCTTTCTCGCTTACCAGTGACTGGCAATCGAATATGACCAAAGCAAGCTACAGTGACAAGTTTCATCAAGTGCAAGAGTACCTGCGCTGTGGGGATTGCTATCAGATCAATCTTGCCCAACGATTTAACGCCGAATACCAAGGCAGCGAATGGCAAGCCTACCTAGAACTTGAGCAGGTCAATCAGGGCCCATTTTCAGCGTTTGTTCGTACGGATAAGAGCGCGATCATCAGCGTCTCACCTGAGCGTTTCTTGCAAGTTAAACAGGGCAAGATCGAAACCAAGCCAATCAAAGGAACTCGACCAAGACACGTCGATGAAACGCTTGACCAGCAAGCGGCCGACGAACTCGCTCATGCTGAAAAGGATCAAGCTGAAAACTTGATGATCGTTGATTTACTGCGTAACGATGTCGGTCGGGTGGCTAAGCCAGGCAGTGTGCATGTACCGAAACTGTTTGAAATCGAAAGCTTTCCAGCTGTTCACCACCTCGTCAGCACGATTCGAGCTCAACTGGATGACGGTTTCGCTGCCGCCGATCTACTTAGAGCATCGTTTCCGGGAGGCTCAATTACTGGCGCTCCGAAAATCAGAGCAATGGAAATCATTGAGGAGTTAGAGCCACATCGTCGCAGTGCATACTGCGGTAGCATTGGTTACATCAGTCGACATGGCGCCATGGACACTAGCATTACCATTCGTACTTTGGTCGCCGAAAACAATCAGCTTTATGTATGGGCTGGAGGCGGCCTCGTAGCCGATAGTCAATGCGATAGCGAATACCAAGAGACACTTGATAAGCTCAGTCGCATTTTACCCGTGTTAAGTCGCCAAAGGCGCGAACACTAAACCCATTTATCTAGCGTCTGTGTTAAATCCTTAGCGGTATACGGTTTGGTTAAAATATCATTCATGCCGCTTTGGATGCATTTTTCACGTTCACCTAAGGTTGTACTTGCCGTCAGGGCAATAATGGGCAATTGATAGCCTTGCTCACGTAAGTATTGTGTTGCTTCAAAACCGTCCATTTCGGGCATGCGGCAATCCATAAAAATCAAATCATACTGACCGCTACACACCGCTTTAATGGCCTCAATACCATTGTTAGCGATATCTGGCGTAATCGACAACTTTTTGAGCATCTGGTTAATAATAACTTGATTCATACGAATATCATCCACAACCAAAATTGCCAACGCATCAAGTGGTTTCTTACGATTCTCTGGCACCAGTTGTAAGTCGCGCGCTTGCTCTACCGTGCCTGCTTTTAAAGGCAATATCACCTCAAAGCAGCTTCCTTTGCCTAGCTGACTACTGAGAGTGATTGACCCTGACATCAGCTCAACTAAGTTTTTACATATCGCCAAACCAAGGCCAGTGCCTTCAAAGTGACGCTTTGCTGTTCGGTCGACCTGAACAAATGGGTTAAACAGATCTTTTTGCGCATCTGGGCTTATCCCTACCCCAGTGTCTTCGACTAAAATGCGCAATTGGTCTTGATGCCAGTCGACAACCACACTCACTTTACCCTCAAGGGTAAACTTTACTGCGTTACCAATCAGGTTAACGAGAATTTGTCCAATACGCTCAAAATCGCCAATCAGCGCAGCGGGTAACGAGTTTTCTTGACGAATTTCAAACTCAATGCCTTTTTCACGCGCAGGGTTGTCAAAGATGCCAATAAGTGTTTCACACAAGTCTGTCCATGAAAACTGAGATGGAATAAGCTCCATCATGCCAGCGTTCATTTTGCTGAAATCAAGCAGGTCATTAATAATATGGCGCAATAAGTCACCGGAATGGGAAAGATTAGACAGCAGTGCTTGTTGCTCTTCCGTCAATGGTGTGTCGGCTAATAATTCGGCACTGCCTAGCAAACCATTGAGGGGCGTTCGCAGTTCATGATTGATCATTGCCACAAACTCTTGAGTCGAGCGTTCAGACTCTTCTGCTCTTGCCCGAGCTTGCTGATTGCTAATTACGATTAACTGGCGACTGATTGCGCTGCAGACCAACTCAGACACCAGTAACATCTGGCTGACGATGAAATCTTTTTCGATATCACTTTCATTGACGAAGATAGTTAATTCACCCACTACTTGCTGATCAACTTCTATCGGTAAGCGCAACCGTAAACCATCCCAAACCGGGTATGGCTTAGTCATATGTAACGCTGATTCACTGCATTGACCAAATTCACTTTCGACTACCGTTGCAATCAGCTCAGTTTGAAGAATTAAACTGGCGGTTTTTATTACGCTGAGTGCTTCAAGGCATTCCAGCAAACTGATGATCAACCCATCATCAAAATTACGCCTCAGAAAAGCGCGACCAAAATGAATCAGCGCGTCGTTAATATGCTGTTCAAATTCAAGTTTGTTCAGGTCAGTGCGTGTTTGCAATTTGAGTTGATTTAGAACCAGCTCTAAATGTTGGTTGGATTGATACAGCTCTAAACTCTTATTTTCTAAAAGCAGTTCTGCTTGTTTTCGTGAAGCAATTTCACGGATTAATTTTCTCTCTAGCGGCGATTGATTTTCCATATCGATTACTCAACTAAAGTGACCATAAACCGAACTTGGTGACCATCTTCGCTTTGGTTCTCCATTTCAACCGCCACTTTTTGTTGATAGTACTCAGCGCAACCTTCGATCAATCCAAGGCAAACATGTGACATGCAACGAGCACTTATGTAATCAAACACTAACTTCGTTTGCGAGTCGGATAAGAACTCAAACCTTGGTGGTTTGGCATCTGGATAGAGTTTTTTTACCTCGACATGAATATAGTCTTCAACCAACTTTATGAATTGAAAGGTAGATTTGCAATTCTGTAGACTACTATTACTAGGTAAGGTGCGATATAAATTGTGAAAGACGGACTGACCGAATATACGTTGCAGTTGTTGAGGGGAAATGCCGGTACGCTGACTCAATTGGACGATGAGCTTAACTAGGTTTCTGTGATCATAGCTACCTACTGTGGTGTAGACACCGTTGTCTTCAGCTTGAGATAGAACAGCGTCTAGCTCTTCAAGACCGAACTGCTGTTCAACTAAATCCATAAATTCGGTGAATATAATTCCTTTCATCCGTTTCGCTATCCTTACGCGATTTTTGCTTACCAAAAGCATGAGTCATTTTATTCACATTTTCAAATTGCACTAGGAGCTAACGTGTTGTCTGAGTTAAATAAAAGCAGCCTAATTCAGCGCTTCCAATTGCACAAGACCGTTGACTATCATCAAGAGGCGATCCGACGTGTTGCGCATTTACAACCGAGTAAGCTAAGAAAAGCCTCGGTACTAATTGGTTTTGTTGAAAGAGACAACGGCTTACACGTACTCTTTACTCGCCGAGCGATCCACCTTAAACACCATCCAGGTCAAGTGAGCTTTCCCGGAGGCAAATATGAGCTTAGTGATGGTGATTTGGCCACCACCGCACTGAGGGAGACCTATGAAGAAGTGGGAATTAGCCAAGATAAAATACAAATTCTTGGTCAGTTACCTGAGCTAGTGACAGTGAGTAAGTTCACGGTCACTCCTTTCGTCGCTTTTATCGCTTCTGACTATCAAACCAAGATCGATCACAACGAAGTCGACCAAGTGTTTGAAGTCCCGGCTAACGTCGTTTTAGATACTCAGAAATTGCACAGTGAGCAGTTCTTAATCAACAACTATTGCCATCGCGTATTTGGTTTATCCTATCAAAACCACTTTATTTGGGGAATGACAGCACAAATTATCGATGCGATGCAAAAACAGATTATGCATAGTAGCGAAAAAACCGACTAGCTCTTGATAATCCGTCACATTAGGTAAATTGTTTTTTAATATAGCAATCGTTTTCTATCGACATCGATTAAACAAATTCATAACATCATTAGTTTTTCTAATGCCACGTATTAGCATAAATCACTAGTAGCACATCATTTTCGTGAGCAAAAACCTATTTTTGACATATCCTATTATAACTCTTATCAATTCATGACTTAGATCTACTTTTCATGTAAAGAAATTCTGCAGAATTGCACCCGACTTATTTCCTGTTCCCAAAAATGAGTATCACAAAATGAATACTGCTAATACAGTGGCTTCTGCCACACAATCGTCTAGTAAATTTAATTACAAGGACTTCACCTGGTGTCTGTCGCTTTTTGGTACTGCGGTCGGCGCTGGCGTACTTTTCCTACCAATCAAAGCAGGTGCTGGTGGTTTTTGGCCATTAGTTATCCTTGCTCTAATCGCAGCACCAATGACTTGGTTTGCGCATAAATCTCTTGCTCGTTTCGTGCTTTCTGCGAAAAACCCTGAAGCTGACATTACGGACACTGTTGAAGAACATTTTGGTAAGACTGGCGCAAACCTTATTACTTTCGCTTACTTCTTCGCTATCTACCCAATCGTTCTTATCTACGGCGTTGGTATCACCAACACGGTTGACTCTTTCTTGGTTAATCAAGTCGGTATGGAATCTATTCCACGCTGGTTACTGTCTGGTGCACTTATCACGGCCATGACAGCGGGCGTGGTATTTGGTAAAGAATTGATGCTAAAAGCAACGTCAGCGATGGTTTACCCACTTGTCGCTATCTTGCTTGCGCTATCTTTCTTCCTTATCCCAGACTGGAACAGCTCAATGGTTTCTGTCGCACCGGATTGGTCTGCAATGCCATCTATCGTTTGGTTAGCAATCCCAATCATCGTGTTCTCTTTCAACCACAGCCCAATCATCTCACAGTTCTCTAAAGAGCAACGTCGTGTATACGGTGATGACGCAGTGAAGAAAACCGACGCGATCACGGGCGGCGCAGCAATGATGCTGATGGGCTTCGTAATGTTCTTCGTTTTCTCTGTAGTACTTTCACTGTCTCCAGAGCAACTTGCTATGGCGCAAGAGCAAAACATCTCAGTGCTTTCTTACCTTGCTAACGTTCACGAATCACCGCTGATCTCTTACATGGGTCCTTTGGTTGCATTCGCAGCAATCACTTCTAGCTACTTTGGTCACTTCCTAGGCGCTCACGAAGGTTTGGTTGGTTTAGTTAAGTCTCGCTCTAGCGCATCAGTCAAAAAAATTGAAAAAGTGTCACTGCTGTTCATCGTCATTACTACTTGGATCGTAGCTATCGTTAACCCAAGTATCCTAGGTATGATTGAAACAATGGGCGCACCAATGATCGCGGGTATCTTGTTCCTAATGCCTGTATTCGCAATGCATAAAGTGCCAGCGATGGCGAAGTACAAAACTTCTGCACCCGTACAGATTTTCACAACTATCTGTGGTCTTGCTGCAATTAGTTCTGTAATCTACGGCGCTCTTTAATCTTAAGACTTTACACAGTCTGATTAAGCCAAAAATATAACGATAATAATAAGCCTCCCAACCCTTGGGAGGCTTAGTTTTGAGGTAATCGATATGATTAGTGTTTTTGACATCTATAAGATCGGCGTTGGTCCTTCAAGCTCACACACTGTAGGCCCAATGAAAGCGGGTAAAGAATTTATTGATGATTTACGTTCAATGGGAAAATTGCGCGACATCACTAAAATTACCGTGGACGTCTATGGATCACTATCACTGACAGGGAAAGGTCACCACACCGATATCGCCATCATTATGGGTCTTGCTGGTAATACGCCAGAGAAAGTTGATATCGACTCTATTCCGGGCTTTATTGCTCGCGTAGAAGAAACTGAGCGCCTTCCTGTTGGCATGCACTGTCACACAGTATCGTTCCCGAAAGAAGGTGGTATGAACTTCCATACTACCAACCTTGAACTACACGAAAACGGCATGCAGATCCACGCGTGGGTCGATGACGAAAAAGCGTATTCAAAGACTTATTACTCTATCGGCGGTGGTTTCATCGTTGATGAAGAAAACTTCGGTAAAGAAGAACAAAATCCAGTTAAAGCACCTTACGAATTCACCAGCGCTGAAGAGCTAATGAAGCAATGTAAGGAGAGTGGCCTTTCTATCAGTACCTTGGTGATGAAGAACCAAGCTGCACTACATACTGAAGAAGAATCACATACTTATTTTGCCAAGATTTGGAAAACCATGCGCGAGTGTATGGAACGCGGTATGAATACCGAAGGTATTTTGCCAGGTCCCCTACGTGTGCCGCGTCGTGCAGCAGCGCTACGCCAGCAACTGATTACTTCAGAGAAAACCACCAACGATCCGATGACTGTGGTTGACTGGGTAAACATGTTTGCTTTTGCTGTTAACGAAGAGAACGCAGCAGGCGGTCGTGTTGTGACAGCACCAACCAACGGTGCGTGTGGCATCATCCCTGCGGTACTGGCTTACTATGACAAGTTCATTCAGACGGTTACTGAAAAAGATTACATCCGCTACTTTGCTGCTTCTGGCGCGATTGGTGGTCTGTACAAGCGTAACGCATCCATTTCAGGCGCTGAAGTAGGTTGCCAAGGCGAAGTGGGTGTTGCGTGTTCGATGGCTGCGGCTGGTCTTGCAGAGCTTATGGGTGGTAGCCCTGAGCAAGTCTGCATGGCAGCAGAAATTGCCATGGAGCACAACCTAGGTCTAACGTGTGACCCTGTTGCTGGCCAAGTTCAGGTACCTTGTATCGAACGTAACGGCATTGCTGCTGTGAAAGCGATCAACTCGACTCGTATGGCGCTACGTCGTTCTTCTGCTCCAACCGTTTCTCTAGATAAGGTTATCGAGACCATGCTAGAGACAGGTAAAGATATGAACGCAAAATACCGTGAGACTTCCCAAGGTGGCTTAGCAATCAAAGTTATTTGCTAAATACCCGCCTTGTATAATCTAAAAAGCCCGAGCATTTGTTCGGGCTTTTTTATGGATTGTTACCAGATATCAAACATGAAATCCTACCCATTTTCCGTTGCGGTTTACCCTATTCAAGATAAGATCAACCGCAGCTCTTTTATTGCATCACATCAGCTGTGAGGTAATAAGAAACACGCCAAACAATAAACTAAAGATCAGCATGGACGTACCACCTTCAGCTCGATATCGTTGCGACATGATCTCTGCTCTGCGTGCTTTTATCACCATGATTAACGGCATGCCAACGGCTAACAACACGAGAATAATCCCCGCATAAGCCAGTACTGACAAAAACTTATCCGCTGCCCCTATCGCGCCAAGCAATGGCAATATAAAGGTAACCACGTAAATCAGCGTGCGATTACTACCCAGCGCATCACTGTTTTGATGAAACAATGCCATCGCCACACCAAAAAATGATGTCAGTAACGCCAAACCAGTAAACAGTGACAATACGTTCCCTATCCATGGGGTTTGCTGCTGAAAAACGCTCATCAATTCAGACACATTAGTAAACTGTTTCAATTGTTGTGCTGGCAAGCTCCCTACCACGGCAAACAACCAACACAAGTAACAAACTAAGGGAATAATTGAGCCAAGTATGATCATGTTTCTTAGCTGTTTGTCGGTCGCTTCATTGTTGTATGTCACCAAGCTTGGGATAACGACCATAAAACCAAAACTGGTGAATAGCACCGAACTGGTTTCGATTAAACTAAAGTGATCGTGATTACTCACCTGCTGTAACGCAGTAAAAGAAAACTGTGGTAAAAGCGCGCCGAGTGTTAAAACTAAACACAAGATCATCACCATAAACAGCACGCGATTAAGCTTGTCAATCACGCCCGTACCACAGGTAACGATTGCACCTGCCGCTAAGGTAAACATTACTTGGCTTTCAACCTGACTCAGAGTTAGGCCAACGCTGGATAATAATTGTGCTAACAAATCGGCAGCACCCAGAATATAAGCCATTAGCAGACAGATAAGCAGCGCATACAGCAGGCTGTTACTTAGCCATTGGCCGCTTCGGCCCAACAGTTTTCTCGCGATCGAATTAAGCCCAATGCCACCATCTGATTTGATGGTCGCTTCAAGTAACAACAACGCGGCATAAGTGGTACCAAACCATATAAAGGCCATTAACAAGGAGCCATAAGCCAAGCCAAATTGAGCTAATACCATAGGTATAGCTAGCATACCGGCACCAAGAGCGGTCCCCGAAACAATGAGCGCACTGCCCAATAGTTTTGTATTCATTTTTTGTAAAACCGTAATAATTAATTATTTTTGACTGTATGTGGGTATTTTGAGCACGGGTATAGAATGCAATGATCAATACAAGGCGCTAAAGCGAGAAAATGAATAGGACTTTAAATAGGGGCTGCGGCAAAGTGGGGAAAGCAGTGATGATAAGGAATATTGGCAAATGAAAACCGCGCGATGGGGTGATCCTTCTGTCGGCTCTATTATCGGTGTCGTTATTTTGAAAATCACTTTGGTATCCTAACAAACAACCATCCGCTGGCTGAAATAATAGCGCTTCATGCTCTATGTCATCTCACATCGAGATATTTTTATCTTATCGTCAAAACAAACGATTGCAACGGACGAGCAGTCAAGTGACTAAAGTTCAGGCAGTTAATGGTAATAAAAAAGCGAAGTCTGTGCTTCGCTTTTCGATTAACCGTTAGGCTTCGCCTTTATAGATACAACCTGCGGTACAGGTTTCTTTGATTTCGATTTTGCTCAGGAGTGGCAAGCTTGGTTTCAGCTCATTCCAAATCCATTTAGCAAGGACTTCGCTAGTTGGGTTTTCTAACCCTTTAATATCATTTAGGTAATAATGATCAAGTCGGTCGTAAATCGGTTTAAAGGCGACTTTAATCTCAGAAAAGTCGATCACCCAGCCTGTATGTGGATCCACCTCACCTTCAACATAAAGGCGAACTAAAAAAGAGTGCCCATGGAGACGACCACATTTATGGCCTTCCGGAACATGCGGAAGATGGTGCGCCGCTTCAAACATAAACTCTTTGTATAATTCTGTTTTCATCTTAGATCTCAGGCTTGTCAAAACAGACGCAATACTAAGGAATAACGACAAGTGAGACAAGCTTTGCTCTCGACATTCGTCCACTTATTCTGCGATTAAACGATACCCTGCCCCTAGCACGTCAATTTCACGTTACCGCGTCAATTTTTTGATTACATTACGCTTACATCACATTTACAATACCCTTGAAGAGAGTAAGGTCACAGTATAAAGTTCGCTATCTTTTTTTCTGCTAGTAGATAAGACAAGATCTTTTAAGTTCATTCCAATAATTCTAAATAATAAGTCTATCATGCGCTTAACAATTACAACCAAGTTGCTTATCACCCTTTTAACCGTGTTCGGACTGGTATTGGTCGCATCAACAACCTACCAATACCTCCAACAACGTGAACTTATCAACTCCGTTTTAAGTGAACAATTGCACGATAAAGCGAGCAATTATTTCGATAGCTTAAATATGATGATGCTAACCGGAACCATGGCTCAAAAAGAGACATTGCGCCAGAAAGCACTGGCACAAGACGGTATCGAGCAAGTCAAAGTCTTGCGTGCCGATGCCGTCAGCAAACTGTACGGTCCGGGTCAGGACAATCAAGTTCCAACTGATGAAATTGACCAACGTGCGTTGGCGGGCGAATTGGTGATTGAGCCAATTTCTGCCGATTGGGGTAAAGGGATTGTGGTTGCTTTGCCGATGAAGTCTAGTGAAAACTACCGCGGAACTAACTGCGTGGCCTGCCATATGGCCGCAGAAGGTGAAGTATTGGGCGCGATTCGACTTGAGTACAACCTTTCTCATGTTAATCAATTAATCAGTCAACGAGCGTTTATCGCTTTAGCAATCATGTCTGCGTTTGGTTTCGTCGGCTTCCTTATTACTATGGCACTGATTCGTAAGATAATTGTTCGCCCGATTCAAAAAACATCCGGGTTTATGCAAAGCTTGAGCGCAACAAAAGATTTAACCCAACGCCTAGACGCTACGCAAAAAGACGAAATCGGCCAGCTTTCTGGCGCGATTAACTCGTTTATGGATACAGTGAACGACAGCCTTGAACAAGTTCAAACCACCTCGCATAAAGTGGCGGTTAGCGCGACTGAACTGACTCAGGTGGCTCAGATGACTGACTCTGCCGCCGACAATCAGCAACGCGAAACCTCAGACGTTCAAGACCACATCGAAAATATGCAAGCGCAGCAGGTTCAAGTCGAGCAAGCCACCAAAGACGCCTCTTCTTTGATCACCCATACCACTACCATTGCCAATCAAAGTGCTGGGCAAGCACACAACGCCAGCCATGATATAAAATCCTTGGTCGATGATATTGAACACGTCAAAGACAGTATCGTTTCCCTCAATAATCAAACTTCTGAAGTATCAAGTATCCTTGAAGTGATTAAAGGCGTTGCTGAACAAACCAATTTACTGGCACTCAACGCTGCGATCGAAGCGGCGCGCGCGGGCGAACAAGGGCGCGGCTTTGCGGTCGTGGCCGATGAAGTACGTAATCTCGCTAGTCGTACCGCAGAGGCCACCAGTAGCATCGAAACCATTATTTCTCAGTTCCAACATGACAGCCAAACCTCGTTGAACTCTGTTGACAGTGTATGTAGTACTGCCCACCAGCGTTCGACAGAAATTGAGCAGCTTTCACAAGCGATGTCGGGAGTGGTAAAAGAGATGCAACAAGCACTGTCACACGCCAACAGTATCGAACAGCAAACCAATACGTCCGCGGCCATCAGTCAGGAGGTACAGGGTAAAGTGCAGATCATTACCAAACATGCCAACCAAACTAGCGAGTCCGCGGCTCAAACTCATAATATCAGTATGAATCTTGAGCAACTTTCCGAACATTTGGAGGCTCTGCTTGATCAATTCACCCTTTCAACCAAAAAATAACCCTTTATCGGCTATTTTTGTCCGACTAAACGACAATAAAGGTTGAAGCTTAGTAATTGAAAGGTAATATGTCACATTGAAGTACTAGAATTCTATCCAACCCAATGTTTGTTCATTATTTATTCGTAAACTAATGTCACATTGGGTTGAATTTTCATCTCAATGGGGAATATTTACAACATGACTTACGCGCCTGTATCAGACGTTTTGAAAGGTCAGCTAGCAGTAGACAGTGAAGTGACTGTTCGTGGCTGGATCCGTTCACGTCGTGATTCCAAAGCTGGAATCTCTTTTCTCGCCATTTATGACGGCTCTTGTTTCGACCCGATTCAGGCCGTGGTCCCTAATAATCTGAATAATTACGATAACGAAGTACTCAAGCTAACCACTGGCTGCTCTGTTGAAGTAACAGGTAAGATTGTTGCGTCTCCTGCGAAGGGCCAAGATTTTGAGTTAGCGGCTACTGATGTAAAAGTAGTCGGTTGGGTTGAGGATGCAGAAACTTACCCAATGGCGAAAACTCGTCACTCAATTGAATACCTTCGCGAAGTTGCACACCTACGTCCACGTACAAACGTGATCGGTGCAGTAGCGCGTGTTCGTAACTGTCTTTCACAAGCGATTCACCGCTTCTACCACGAACAAGGTTATTTCTGGGTGTCAGCACCACTTATCACCGCGTCTGATGCTGAAGGTGCTGGTGAAATGTTCCGCGTATCAACGCTAGACATGGAAAACCTACCTCGTACAGAGCAAGGCAATGTCGATTACAACGAAGATTTCTTCGGTAAAGAGACGTTCCTAACCGTATCAGGTCAGCTAAACGCAGAAGCCTACGCTTGTGCGCTAAGCAAAGTTTACACGTTTGGACCTACTTTCCGCGCTGAAAACTCAAACACCAGTCGCCACCTAGCGGAATTCTGGATGGTTGAACCAGAAGTTGCGTTCGCTGATCTCGACGATGTAGCTAAATTGTCTGAAGATATGCTTAAGTATGTGTTTAAAGCCGTACTTGCTGAGTGCCGCGATGATCTTGAGTTCTTTGCTCAACGTATCGACAAAGAGGCCATTACACGCCTTGAGCAGTTTGTTTCATCTGACTTTGCCCAAGTTGACTACACTGACGCGATTCAAATCTTGATTGAATCAGGTCGTGAGTTTGAGTTCCCTGTTGAATGGGGTATCGACATGTCTTCTGAGCACGAGCGCTTCCTTGCAGAAGAGCATTTCAAAGCGCCTGTTATCGTTAAGAACTACCCGAAAGACATCAAAGCGTTCTACATGCGTCTCAATGAAGACGGCAAAACTGTAGCTGCAATGGATGTCCTTGCACCGGGTATCGGTGAAATCATTGGTGGTTCTCAGCGTGAAGAGCGTCTGGACGTTCTCGATGCACGTATGCGTGAAGTCGGTATCGATCCTGAACACATGAACTGGTACCGCGATCTACGCCGTTACGGCACAGTGCCGCACGCCGGTTTTGGTTTAGGTTTTGAACGCCTTGTGTCTTATGTCACAGGTATGGGCAATGTTCGTGATGTGATTCCTTTCCCACGTACGCCACGCTCAGCTAACTTCTAACTTGGCGCACAACGTTAGGTTATAGTGTAAAAAAGCCTTCATATCGTGAAGGCTTTTTTGTGTCTATCGCTATTAGAGAAATTAGAGAACCGATGTGTAATCAGCTAGTTTCAGCATATTTGTTGTTGATGCCTCTTACCTAAATGATTAAGCAAAACACCCATTACTGCTTGTCATCTGGCCCTATTGCAGCGTAACGGATGCTGTATAAGCAAAGCCCGAATATAATAAAAGGGATCGCTGCCGCGGTGTACTCTGTCCAGATTAATTCAGCAAACCCTTTCGCTAAAATAACATGACCAAACACTAAGAGTGCTGCGCAAATAACCGCAATGATGATCAGGCGAGATTCACGTGTTGACTTCCTCGTTGCTTGCATACTTGTACCTCATTGATTCCAATGACACTATTTAATCACGCAAGCTACATTCTGTTACGGTACAGTTAAACGGAAAAATGACTAAGCAGTTGCTTGCTGACGTAATAATAATCCTATTCGTCTTAGAGCCTGCTCAAGTTGTTCACTCGGTGCTAACGACACATTTAATCTCATGCAGTGACGGTATTGGGGCTTGCTAGCAAACAGACCACCATATGCAATAGAAATTCCATCGGCCAATGCCTGAGTGTAGACTGAATAACAGTCAATATCGTCAGCCAATTCTAGCCACACAAAGTAGCCGCCCTCGGCACTATGCAGGGTGATATCAGCAGGGAAATATTGTCTAATCATCGCGATGGTATCAGCCTGACGCTGTTGCAACGTCTTACGTAATTTGCGCAAATGGTTATCGTAGCTTTCATGTTGCAGATAATGCGCGATACCTTGTTGTACCGGAGCGCTACCCGACAGTGTTGATAGCATTTGCTGTTTCTGTAGTTGGCCATTGAAACCTTGATTGACCACCCAACCGATACGGTAACCAGGACAAAGCGATTTCGACAATGAGCCGCACAGCAACACCCTATCCTGCTTGTCATAATATTTGAATGGTTTTAGCGAAGTCGCAGCAAATCCAAGTTCAGCGTAAACATCATCTTCAATAATCGCAACATGGTATTGATTTGCCAGCTCCACCACTCGCTGTTTTCCTGCATCGCTTAAACAAGCACCTGTTGGGTTTTGAAAACGTGACATTAACCAGCACGCTGTGACGGGTTGAGATTGCAGCGCTCGCTCGAAGGAAGCGAGACAGAGACCAGACTGAGGATCAACCGGCACCTCAATCGCGTTTAAGCCCAGTCTCTCGACGGCTTGTCGTGCACCATAAAATGCTGGCGACTCAATCACCACAGTATCACCAGCCTTACATAACGTGGCTAGACTGAGGTTAAGTGCTTCCATCGCTCCCGAGGTAATCACAATATCTTGATGCGAAACGGTGAGGCCATTAGCCAGGTAGCGCTGGGCTATGCTACGGCGTAGAGATTCATTTCCCGGAGGCATACTATGTAACACACTTTCAACAGGAAGCTTGCGCCCTGCACTTGCCAAATGACGATTGAGCAGTGCCAATGGAAACAAATCGGGTGAAGGAAAAGCGGCCCCAAGCGCGATGCTGGCTTGATTGCTGTCTTTTAGGTAGTCATACAATTGATCGTGATACGACGTTACTGTGGTAGGTAAAGCTGGCTTCGCATGATGATGTGCAAGTCTCGATGCAACGAAATACCCCGATTGCGGTTTCGCGATCAGCCAACCTTCGCTCTCTAATCGCTGATAAGCTTGCAATACGGTCGCGGCACTCACTGCATAACTTTTACTCGCGGCACGAATGGAAAGTATTTTGTCACCTGGACGCCATACCTGCTGCTCGATTTGCACTTGGATTGTCTGGGCCAACTGTTGATAACGGTTCATAACTTCCTCAGCTTCACTGCGCCAGCTTACCACAAGCAAGTCAAACTCGGCCTCCAATCAACGACACAAAAAGTGATTGTGTTAGGCGAACTCGATTTATTGAAGCAAATCACATTAATACTTGACGAGTTTGTTACATTTATCAGGTTAAAGTGATCAAAACAACCTTACATTAGGGACAAGATGATAATGAAAAAATACGATTCCTCGCACATCGAGTACAAAGGCGAAACTAACGGCGTACACAGTTGGATCGCACCAAGTGGTCAGCCATACTACTGGCACCCTGACTGGCTGCATATTGCTGAAGATGCCATGGGCTCTCACCCTAAGCAAGCGCTTGATGTCAGTGCTGGCGAAACGGCTAATGAAAAACACGCCGTTACCGCCATTTTGTCTCATCTCAATCAGTGGGCAGCAGACAAACTAAATAAAAACCCAGACATTGAAGCGAATGCTGTCGAATCTCAACTCGATTTAAAAAAATAATTGCCTGTCGCACACCTCTTAAGGTGTGCGAACGCTACTTGCTTTGGCTTTATAGCTTTAGCACTTAAGTTGCAAAAACATATCAATAAATGCAATAAATCGATACTATCAACGGTCTTGTATTGAGTAGATGGATGATTACTCGACTTTCTTTCTGCGTTGCTAACCTGAACTCGCAATGCATCATAGAATATAGGCTTCGATATGACACATTCCCCTTATAATGCACCATTAACTCTCAAACTCTATGTATTAGCTGGTGTGGTGTTTGGTATCTATGCTGGACGAGTGTGTCCAATGCTAGAAACCCTCTCTTTTACCCAATTGTTCAGCCACATTACCTTAACGTTTGGCGTGGTATTTTTAATACGTCACTTTCTACTCCGCGACCATAGTTTAGTGACTCAACAGCGACAAGCCCGTTTAGACACGACATTGATGTTTTTTGCCAGTTTGATACTCGCCGCTTTCTACAACCTTCACTACGACTTCACCCTAGACAGTAATCTTAAAGTCCTGTTCGGTATGACCTTGTTTGGTTTCTTTACTGGCCTGCTTTTGCAACTCGACTCAAAAATCGCCACCTTTGATGGATTAGATAAACAGCAGCGTGCGCAATTTGAACTCAGCGGCCAACGCCAATCGTTGGTAAAACAGATGATATTGCTGATCAGCCTGTTACTGTTCACTCTGACAACAATGTTAACCATGGTAGCAGTCAAAGACATTTTTTGGCTTGAGCACAATCCACAACGTATTCTAGATGGCAGTGGCAAGATAAGTGTCATTAAAGAGTTCCTTTATATCGCCTTGGTGTTAGGGGGCTATGTCATCGCGATTATGGTCCAGTGGAGCAAATTAATGCATCGTGTTTTACTCTCTCACGAACGTTCTCTAATGGAAGTCACACAGGGCAACATTTCTAAGCGCCTGCCCATCTTTGAACATAATGAGTTGGGCTCGGTGGCGTCGTTAACAAACCAAATGCTCGACAGTCTTGAATCCTCTCAAGATGAGGTAAAAACCACTCGAGATGTCGCTATTGTCAGCCTTTCTGCGCTCGCAGAATCAAGAGATAACGAAACCGGTGCGCATATCCTGCGTACACAGGAGTATGTCCGCGCTCTGGCAATGCACTTGTCTCAGTTTGAATGCTATAAAGACTTGCTCACTGACAACTATATTGAGCTACTTTATAAATCCGCCCCACTTCACGATGTGGGTAAAGTTGGTATCCCCGACAATATCTTACTCAAGCCAGGTAAACTGACTGACGAAGAGTTTGAAATCATGAAAGGACACCCTGAAATTGGTGCTAAGGCGTTATCCATGGCAGAAGGCCAGTTAGGGAGTAACTCTTTCTTACAGCTGGCCAAAGAAATTTCGCTTACTCACCATGAAAAGTGGGATGGTTCCGGTTATCCAAACCAGCTAAAAGAGCAAGAAATCCCACTTTCAGGACGATTGATGGCATTAGCAGATGTTTATGACGCACTCATCTCTGAACGCGTCTATAAAAAAGCGTTTAGCCACGATAAAGCCAAATCGATTATTTTGCAGGGCAACGGTAACCATTTCGACCCTCAAGTTGTCGAAGCCTTTTTAGCTATTGAACAGCAGTTCGTCGCCATTGCGGACAAATATCGCAGCATGGAAGCCAGTGAGAACGCATTAGAAGAAGGCGTCATGCCCAGCTAGTGTCTGATTAAAATAACATCATCAAGACAGATAAAGTCTCGCTACTCGGTTTGATAGCGGGACTTTTTATATAGAAATCCATGTTAAGAGAAGTGTGGCTATAAAATGCTGCTATTTTTAGATTTTTCTTTGCTTTGCGGTTGTTTCGTTCATCTTAGAAAGGTATAAATAACCAAGTTATTTACTATCCTCCCTTCGATTAACATGGATGACGATTATGTTTGAAAAAGTAGTTGCTGCTCCGGCTGACCCTATCCTCGGCCTGACTGAAGAATTTAAAAAAGATCCGCGCGCAGAAAAAATCAACCTTGGTGTTGGTATTTACAAAAATGAACAAGGTGAAACCCCCGTTCTTGCGACGGTGAAAAAAGCAGAAACGGCACTGGTAGAAACTGAGAAAACCAAGTCATACCTAACCATCGAAGGGACAGCCGAATACGGCCTCGCCGTACAAAAACTCCTGTTCGGTGCAGACGCTGAAATCGTCAGCGCCAAACGTGCTAAAACAGCGCAAGCTCCAGGCGGTACAGGTGCGCTGCGCGTTGCAGGCGAATTCATCAAACGCCAACTTGGCGACGTGAAAATTTGGATCAGTAACCCAACGTGGGCAAACCACAACGGTGTCTTCACTGCTGCAGGCATCGAAACTGCGCAATACAGCTACTACAACGCAGACACTCAAGACAAAGATTTCTCGGCAATGCTCGCGGATCTCGATAAAGCGGCAGCAGGCGATATCGTTCTGTTGCACGGCTGCTGTCATAACCCTACGGGCATCGACCCAACCGCTGAAGAGTGGGAAACATTAGCAAAACTGATCGCCGATAAAAAACTACTGCCACTTTTCGACTTCGCATACCAAGGCTTTGCTAAAGGTGTCGAAGAAGATGCCGCCGGTCTGCGTATTTTCGCCAAGTACAATAAAGAGATTCTCGTCGCGAGTTCATTCTCGAAGAACTTTGGCCTCTACAATGAACGTGTGGGTGCATTTACCTTGGTGGCTGAGTCTGCTGACGTCGCAACGACCGCATTTTCACAAGTGAAAGCGATCATTCGTTCTATCTACTCAAACCCACCAGCACACGGCAGCGCTGTTGTTACTCATATCCTTAACAATCCAGCCTTGCGCGCTGAATGGGAACAGGAAGTGAAAGAGATGCGTGACCGTATTCAAGCGATGCGCGAACTCTTCGTTACGACGTTAAAAGAGCAAGGCGTTGACGCTGACTTTAGCTTTATTGAGCGCCAAAATGGCATGTTCTCTTTCTCTGGTCTAAGTAAAGAGCAGGTCAACCGCTTAAAAGACGAATTTGCTATCTACATTGTCGGCTCGGGTCGCATCAGTGTTGCAGGCATGACGCGCAACAACATGCTACCACTATGTAAAGGCATTGCAGCCGTTCTTTAATCGCGGCTGATTTAACTAAAAAGAGCCAGCAATTAATTGCTGGCTCTTTTGGTTTCTATGCTGGGGCTAAAAAAGATAACGAAGTGATACTCCCCCTTCGTTAGTTGAAGCGTTACCATTAATTCGTGTCGTTTCAAAATCACCATCACGATGGGTATAAAATCCACCAACAGTAAAGCGTTCGGCAAATTGGTAATCCGCCCTAAAATGGAAGACGTTTTCTTCAAGGAAATCGCTATGGTTGATTTCACCTTGCGCGGCAACCTCCCACTTTTCATTAATGGCATACTTCAATGCTAAGGTCGCACTCAGCACAAAGTCATTGTCGCTAAATAATTTCTGCTGAGTATCATCTTTAGTTTGTGTCGCCCACAAGTAACCTAACCTAGCCCCGACGACCAGATCGAGTTTGTCAATAATAGGGTAGCGATAAGCCACACCTGGCAATAATGTGTATAGCTCAGTGGTGAAGCCTTCAGGATGAATGAAGCGTGCACTGTAATCGAGTGTCACTAACACATTATCAGCGAGTAGATAATTGCCCCCCACCGCTAACGCCGTGACATTGTTATTCACACCTAAATTTTCATTAAGCGAACCGGCACTTAAATCTGCATAGAGAAAATCATAATTGAGTTGATTTGTACCACCATTGGCAGTCGCCGATGCTGCGAAGGCGAGCAAAAATGGCGTGATAAAACGTGTGTACTTTACTTCCATTACAACCTCGTACAATCCATATACCCTGATAAGAGTCAGGTAGTTATGTCATTTAATATAGATCATAAGCGCTGCAAGTTATTGCCCCACAGTTGAGAACTATGATCTGATCCGAGCAAAAATAAAAAAAGACCTCTTGCGAGATCTTTTCAGTTTAAAAACGAATCATGAGCTCATCTTGAGTCAGTGCCAGAATCGATACGCCAGATTTACGGCGCATCCGCTCTATTTGCTCATCCTCTAACTCGTAGGGCATCACCAACTTAAGCTCTTCCACCCCTTCGAATTTTGCCAGTTCAAGCAGAGTGAGAATGTTGGACTCATCACTGCGATTCGCAGACAAGCTATTCATCGCCTGTTGCCACAAACGATCTTCAACCGTTATCGACTCTTTAATGGTGTTTTTCCACGCCAAGCTAAAAATGGGTGCAAAAGTACTCATTGCCTCTAAAAACGTCCATTTTTTAGTGCATGAAGCGCCAAGAAAAGAAGTATAGTCAAAAACAACGCTTGTCTTGCCCAGATGTTCCATATCATCCCCCGTGTTAACGGCAACACAATGTACCCAATATCCAAGATCCGCGTCCTTATGGCAATAGGATATAAAAGAATGGTCTTTTATACCCATTCTTTGTTTGAAAAAGCTATATAAAACGCCATAAAGTAACAATCTATGTACATCTCAGAGATATAAGTAACCGGTTGCGTAATATTTTGTTTATCGAATAATATCCCTGTACACATCAGCGGATGTCGATCACTTTGCTGGCTTTTTTAAACTGAATTCGCCAACCTGGCCACTTGGGTAACTCCCAGCGTTTAGGGTAGCCTTTTCTCAGCCCGTCGCGATAAACCACCTGAACCAACTTCTTATCCATGTGGTAATCAACATCTAAGTTCAGATCACCGAGCAACAGCTCAAACGGGTAACTTTGGGCAAACTCGGCATACTCCCAGTCAGGAATACCGTTAAACGCAAAATCTTGTGGCTCAAACAGCGCCAACTCTTCGATATCACTAATTTCAAGCAACGAGAGTTGTTGTGTAAACCAAGTTTCAAACGTCAGCTCGCAAGCTTCTTGTGGTGTCTCACTCAATCCTAAACCAAGATAGAGTTTCCAATGCTCTATTTCTTGGCCGCGCTGTTTGGCAAAGCCTGGAAATTGTTCGTTAGCCAGCACCGCTTGTACAATGGGGGTGACCGCCAACTCTCCTTTGGCTTCTTGTTGGCAAGTAGCAATCACCCTACCGGCATAATATAACTCACTCTCTACCCAGATCTTATCATCTTGATGGATCACATCGCCTTGCCGCCACTCACCGATGGCCAAATGTTGCAGTTGACTGAAAGCTAAGGGGACGGTGATAGTGGCAAGGTTCAGAGTCTGTTTAACGCCACGACCCGGCACACTGTGAGTATCTAACACCAACACCGCTTCTTGGTCCGATTTCAGTCGGCTTTCTCTAGCTAACAGCACCTCCATTTCACCGTTACCAAACGCTTCGCGACGCTTTTCACGGCGGACAAAAACCAATTCAGGGTGCAACTTTGCAATCGCTTCACTCAAGTGCGCATGCTGATAGCGAGAAGCAACACTCAACTGAGGTAACTCAAACGCCGCTCTCATTTGCTGCGAAAGTAAACGCGCTTCTTTTAGCACCTCTTGGTCAACAGTGAGTGCTGAAAACGTTTGACCACGCAGCAAGGCAATTGCTAGTTGTGCATCACAGCCCAATGGCTCTTGCTGATCCAATTGTTGGCGTTGTTGTTGATCATTATTGAGTCGGTATAACGTCGCTGGCGTGGCTAGCACCGCCGTTAAATCAACCATGGCCTCTTGCAGTGCCTTAGTTGGCATGCGAGTGGTTAAGTCGGCGTAAAGCGCATCAATGGGCAGTGGATAAAGGCGCTGGCCGTGCTCGGTTGCTAAGCCGTGTGGGTCAATCGCCCCCATTACGGTTAATATATGCTGCGCTTGCAAAAGTGACTTTGCCGGTAGTGGTTCAAGAAATTCGAGTTGATCCAATGAGTAACCACAACAAGCCGACGCCAACATCGCCTCAGTGAGCGCTTCACGGTGTAACTCAGGTGGTGTTGATTCTGATAACGCTGCAAATTCACCATATAAACGGATACAGACGCCGTTCATCACTCGTCCTGCGCGGCCGCAACGCTGCTTAGCACTGGCTTTAGAGATGGACTTGAGACTTAGTGTTGTTCTTCCGTTGCGTTGCTCGGTTCTTCGTTCTAACCCAGAGTCAATCACCAGACTTATATTAGCAATGGTTAACGAGGTCTCTGCCACATTGGTGGCCAGTACCACTTTTTTATACTCTTGTTGGTTGAGTGCGATTTCACGTTGCTGATCGGTAATTGATGCATGCAACGGAACGGCGACTATCTCTTTTATTGCTGCCAGTCGGCTCATGCACTGATTTATTTCTTTTTTCCCGGGCAGAAAGACCAAAATATCGCCAGGAGTATGCAGACTATTTTCAACTTCACCAACAACCCGTTGGTCTAAAGAACGGCTATCCGGTAACTGCTTGGTATCTTTTGCCCGATAGCCAATTTCAACGTCGAATTGGCGCCCCGGCGCTTGCAAACGCGACGCGCCAATGTAGTGAGCGAGCTTTTCACCTTCAATCGTCGCTGAGGTAATGATCAATCGATGTGACGAGCGCCCTTTTAACAGCGCGACTATTAGGTCGGTATCCCAACGTCGTTCATGAAATTCATCCACAATGACATGACTAAATTCTGCCAAACGGTTTTCGGCATACCAACGTAAAGCAACCCCAGGAGTAACAAAGACAACTTGGGTGTGCTCATCACAGCAGTTGTCGAGTTTTATCGCGTAGCCTATCGACTTGCCTATTGGTTGACCTGATTGCTGCGCCAGAAACTGTGCCAATGAAGTACAAGCAATCCGTCTTGGTTCGATAACCAACACTCTGCCTTTTTCAGCAGCCCATAACGGCAGACGTGTCGATTTTCCCGATCCAGTTTCCGCTTCGATGATTAAATCATCATCAGTAATGAGTTGGTCAAATTGAGGCTTGAGAATATCGATCGGTAAAGGTGTCATGACAAATACGCAGATTGAGTTGAAGCGGCAAATTATATACGCAAAGTTTGTTAAAATGGAGGAATATTCAGTTTACAATACGACTACGAATCCCTATCATTTTTAGGTTCCTGTTCCCGATGGTCTGTTGACCGAAACCCTACTATAGGCATGTAATGAATAACGATAAACGCCCTTTATATATCCCATATGCAGGCCCAGCACTTCTGAGTACACCTCTGCTCAACAAAGGCAGCGCATTCTCCGCACAAGAGAGAAGCTCTTTTAACCTTGAAGGTCTGCTACCAGAAAATACTGAAACGATTCAGGAACAGGTAGAACGTGCTTATTTGCAATATCGTAACTTTGAAAACGATATGGACAAGCATATTTACCTGCGCAATATTCAAGACACAAACGAAACTCTGTTTTACCGTTTAGTGCAAAATCATATTTCTGAGATGATGCCAATTATCTATACGCCAACGGTTGGCGCGGCATGTGAAAATTTCTCTAACATCTATCGTCGTGGCCGTGGTCTGTTTGTCTCTTACGCCAACCGAGATCGCATCGATGATATCCTCAACAATGCCTCGAACCACAACGTTAAAGTCATCGTGGTCACTGACGGCGAACGTATTTTGGGCCTTGGCGACCAAGGAATCGGTGGTATGGGTATCCCTATTGGTAAGCTTGCTCTCTATACTGCCTGTGGTGGTATCAGCCCTGCTTATACCTTGCCTATCGTTCTTGATGTGGGAACCAACAACCCGCAGCGTCTGGCTGACCCAATGTACATGGGCTGGCGTCATCCGCGCATTACTGGCACAGAATACGATGCCTTCGTCGAAGAGTTCATGCAAGCCGTTCAACGTCGTTGGCCAGAGGCGCTGATCCAATTCGAAGACTTCGCACAAAAGAACGCGATGCCACTACTTGAGCGCTATAAAGACCGCGTTTGTTGCTTTAACGATGACATTCAGGGCACCGCCGCTGTTACTGTTGGTTCGCTACTGGCTGCATGTCAGGCGGCAGGCAGTAAATTATCACAGCAACGCGTCGCCTTCCTTGGTGCAGGTTCAGCTGGTTGCGGCATTGCAGAAGCGATCATTGCACAAATGGTGTCTGAGGGTATTAGTGATGCCAAAGCTCGCTCACAAGTCTTTATGGTCGATCGTTGGGGCTTACTGCAAGAGGGCATGCCTAACCTACTCGACTTCCAACAACGCTTGGTACAAAAGCACAAAAATACCGCCGATTGGCAAGCAGAAAGCAATGGGTTTTCACTGCTTGATGTGATGCGCAATGCCAAGCCAACCGTGCTAGTGGGCGTTTCTGGTGCGCCAGGTCTGTTTAGCGAAGAAGTAATCAAAGAGATGCACGCTCACTGCGCGCGCCCTATTATCTTCCCATTGTCAAACCCGACCAGCCGAGTAGAAGCCACCCCGAATGACATCATACGTTGGACTAACGGTGAGGCCTTGGTTGCCACAGGCAGTCCGTTTGATCCAGTCACTCATGATGGTAAGACCTACGCCATTGCCCAATGTAATAACAGCTATATCTTCCCGGGCATTGGTTTGGGCGTTCTGGCCGTACAAGCAAAACGCGTGACAGATGAAATGCTGATGGAATCGAGCCGCGCACTAGCGACCTGCTCTCCGCTGGCGATCAATGGTCAAGGCCCACTGTTACCGCCACTTGAAGCGATTCATTCTGTCTCGAAGAAAATCGCCTTCGCTGTCGCCAAAAAAGCGATTGAGCAAGGTGTGGCGCTTGAGATAACTGACGAAGCTCTCGAAGAGGCCATCGACGCCTCTTTCTGGCAGCCAGTGTATCGCCGTTACAAACGCACAGCGTTCTAATCCATTAAAACCCAGCAACTGCTGGGTTTTTTCTTTATGATTTACTCTAGACAGCGGCGCACTACTTCATGATATCCTTGGGCTGTTTTCAGTTAACTCTTTAATCAATAAT
Source organism: Vibrio pacinii DSM 19139 (assembly GCF_000711795.1). Lineage (GTDB taxonomy): Bacteria > Pseudomonadota > Gammaproteobacteria > Enterobacterales > Vibrionaceae > Vibrio > Vibrio pacinii. The sequence continues at coordinate 63,369 of NZ_JONH01000001.1, forward strand.
GGAATATTTACATATACTCGGGCGCTATTTGCTGCCTTATCTGAGTGAAATCTCTACGGCATTGATTGCTTGTACGTTAGTGATGGCAGGCGGTGAAATCAATACCATGGTCAGAAGATGGCTGAGAAACTACAACTTCGTGCTCAGAACGATCGCGTTTGTCTTGATCAACGCGTTTGGTTACGGCTTAATCATCATTAAAGCAACGCCCTATTTAACTCGGACACTACGATCATTGGACAGCGGTGTAATGTTCTCTATCGTGCTGACATGTTTTATTATCATCGGTCTTTGGGCGCAAAGGAATCGACAAATCTAGTGCGAAAATTATTCCATCGAGAGACACAATCACAGACTTGGCTTAAACGGCTAATCAAGTTGTTCATCTGGCTATTCGTTAGCCTACTGTTGATCGCGGTAACGCTATTTAGCGTTGATCGGTGGGTCTCTGTTCAAGCACGTGAACAGTTGTTTTCGCAAATGGATCAGGTTGATTCTTTCAATGTTGCTGTGGTTTTGGGCACCAGCAAATACCTTGGTAAAATCCTCAACGAATACTACACCCATCGTATTGAGGCGGCTATCGCACTCTATCAACAGGGCAAAGTCAGTCATTTTCTACTCAGTGGTGACAATGCACATCGCTCATACAATGAGCCCTGGACCATGAAGCGTGATCTACTAGCAGCGGGGATTCCTGAAGAACGGATTGTGTTGGATTATGCAGGCTTTCGCACTCTAGACTCCGTCGTCAGGGCAAAAGAGATTTTTGATACCGATAATTTTTTGATTATTTCGCAGAAGTTTCACTGTGAACGGGCGCTATTTATTGCCAACTCGCACAATATTAATGCCAAGTGTTTTGCGGTTCCTGGCCCTTCACGTCATTCAGGCTTTAAAGTCCGCATCCGCGAAGTCTTCGCCCGCGCAAAGGCGTTACTTGATATCTACATTACTAATACCAAACCTAAGTTTTTAGGCCCTAAAGAGCCAATCGCTATCGACCAACAGTTAGAGTCAGACCAACTGCAAAGCGCAGTGACAACTAATGGTGACACGCACTAACCGCAACTTGGTTCCGACCTCGACGCTTGGCGATATAAAGTGCGTCATCCGCTCTGGTTAGCATCTCGTTAATACGTTCATTACCACGAGCTGCGACACCAATACTGGTTGTCAACACATCACCATGAACCCAGATATGTGACTCCACTCGATGACATATTTTCTCGGCCAGTGCTATTGTTTGCTCAAGATCGAGGTCAGGGCAGAAAATGACAAACTCTTCACCGCCCCAACGAACCAACCTTTGCTCTGAACTCAATATACTTAACACCACCATAGTGAACTCGCGCAGTATGTCATCTCCCATTTTATGTCCATAGTGATCATTAACTTGCTTAAAGTGATCGATGTCGAGATAGAGCACAGTCAAAGAGCGGTGACGATTGCCCTCGCCTTCAAAATGACGCGCTAACCACTCTCGAATCGAATGACGATTCATCGCCCCAGTCAACGCATCGCGATTGGCCAGTTCAGCAAAGTGAATGTTCTGTTCTTGTAGTTCACGATTTAAACGTCGTAAGTGAATCTGTCTAAACTGAGCTTGGGAAATTGCTTGTCGGCTGCGCTTAATTTCCACCATGCTATACACCAATACTAACGAGACCCAGAAAACCAGTAAGCCGAACATCAGGTACTCACCATCAATGTAATTGCCGACAAACTCAATGCCATGGATCTTCATGGTATATCGACCCTCATTCTCTCCAGATCCTGTCGCTAGCTCAAGCAACGAGATATTGGAAAATTCAGGCGCCGAATATTTAATCTCAATATCGTTATCAGCCAGCCACCAAGTCATCACCTGTAGATTAGCGAGCGGGATCTCGACTTGCCCCGACTCTGCGCCGGGCGTATATTCAAGTCCATTGTATTTAAGGCTATATTGATTGTCGGCATTGGAGTAGGCAGGGTTGAAATTACGTAAATAAATTCTCATTCCCGGCTCGTTTGGGCTATCGTGGCGAATAAAGTCGACATTCAGTCTTAATGTATGATAACCATCAAGATCGATGCCCTTCTCGATACTCTCTCCCAAATGAATCGAGACACCGCAATATGGCCACTGATAAGCGTCGGTTTTAAACAACTGGCATTCGAGCAAGTACGTTCCTTCACTCTGCGTCAATGTTGACGTACTTGAACCACCTTGAACTTGGTCATTGGTTGCGAAGAAATCAAATTGATTAGGGTGTATTTTATACACCTGACCGCTGCCATAGACCCAATAAGTCTGCACCAGAAGTACGGTGACCACGACCAATAGAAAGATAATTTTGTGGATTGTTTTCAATCGTAGTCCCTACTGTCCTGACCAGATTAATAATTAAATTAAATGTAACGATGCCAATTAATAAGATACTGGTTCCATTATAGTTCACTTTACTGTGCTAATTATCGATAATTATTAGAAGTGGCTCATAAACTCAGTCGACTGTGAAAAGTATGTGACTGGTCAGCGTTACGGATTAACTATCAGGAGATGTTGTTAGCGTATTTTTTACAGGTTCGATAACAAAAAATGCTACAATCGCCGCCACACAAAAGGTCAACCTAAGAACGAATACAGAGCATTGTCATGTCTTTAATTGCGAAAGGTACGCTCAATAAAATGCGTGCTTCACTGGATGTCAAAGTCATCTATCAACTTCCTGTCGGCGAACAGTTTGTCGACCTGACACCATTTATCGGTCAATCCCTCACGCTAACCCACACTGGCAATATCTATTGCAGTGCGTGTGGTAAGAAGACCAAAAAAAGCTATTCACAAGGCCATTGCTTTGTTTGTATGCGCAAGCTTGCCAGCTGTGACATGTGTATAATGAAGCCAGAAACCTGTCACTACGATCAAGGTACTTGTCGCGAGCCAAAATGGGGTGAGGACAACTGTATGGTCGACCATTATGTCTATCTATCTAATACCTCGAGTTTAAAAGTCGGTATTACTCGCCATACGCAGATCCCAACGCGTTGGATAGACCAAGGGGCAACACAGGGTTTGCCTATTTTTAAAGTCAAAACCCGTCATATTTCTGGTTTAATTGAAGTGGAAGTTGCTAAGCATATCGCGGATAAAACCAATTGGAGAACGCTACTCAAAGGTGATGGTGAACCGATTGATCTTAATCAGCGCTTTGCACAACTATTGCCGCTCCTCAGCGATAAGATTGCAGAGATCAAACAGCAATTTGGCGATGATGCCATTGACGTTCTGACAGAAAGTATTACGCCAATCGAATACCCTGTCGAACAGCATCCGATCAAAATCACTTCACATAATTTTGATAAAACTCCCCAAGTGACTGGGGTTCTTCAAGGGATTAAAGGCCAATATCTGATTTTTGATACCGGGGTAATTAACATTCGTAAATTCACCTCTTATGAAGTTGAAGTCAGCGCGTAAAGTTAAAAGGACCTCAATTGAGGTCCTTTGTTGATTCAGGTTAATCGCCAAGAATGGCCTTAAGCTCATCAAACAGCGTATCGACCTCTTCTAGCGTGTTGTAATGCATAAAGCCAATACGCACCACACCGCCCGATTGTTCTAACTTTAACTGCCGCACTAAGCCAAGAGCATAGAAGTGGCCGTTCCAAACACAAATATTACGTTCACCCAACTTACGTGCAATCGTTTCTGATGAATGATTGTCGAACGTCAACGCAAAGGTTGGGGTTCGAAGCGCACTATCAGCAACCTGTCGACCATATAGCTTCACGCCTGATAACTCAGATAGACGCAGTAGGAAACGCTCGCTGAGCCCAGATTCATGTTGGTTGTAGTAACGATAAGATTCAACCAAACGCTCTCGTAGCGATGAATAACTCGACCCCCATTGAGCAAGGTATTTAACCGCAGATACTAAGCCTGCCAATGCTTCGAAGCTTTGCGTTCCTGTCTCGAAACGACCAGGGCCGCAGTCAGTTGCCGGCTCGACCTTATAGGGTTTTAACGCATGCAACCATTTCGGAGCTACATAGGCGATACCAACGTGCGGACCGAAAAATTTGTACGCAGAACAGGCTAAGAAGTCACAGCCAAGGGCCTGAACATCAACCAAATGGTGCGGCGCGTAATGCACTGCATCAACGTAAACCATAGCTCCGACTTGATGTGCAGCCTCAACAACACGCTTCACGTCAACAATCGACCCTGTGGTATTTGACGCAAACGTCAACGCAATAAGTCTGGACTTGTCATTAATAAGTGACAGCAAATGGTCGATATCCAAGCTGCAATCGAGTTCGTCAACACGGGCTTGATGGACAATCGCCCCTTTGTCATCTGCTGCCTGCTGCCAACTCGACACATTCGAATAATGATCGAGTGCGGTAACGATCACTTCATCCCCCACCTGCCACTCACGACTGATGGCTCGACTGAGTTGGAAAGTCAGTGATGTCATGTTAGCGCCAAAGACAATATTATCTTTCGACTCTGCATTGACCAGTGCCGCGGCATGCTCGCGCGCTTGGAGCATTAATTGCGTCGTTTGCTGGCTTGAGAAATAATGCCCACCCAAGTTTGCGTTGAAAAAACCCAGATAAGCTTGCATCGCTTCTAACACCGACTGTGGCACTTGCGAACCGCCCGGGCCATCAAGAAACGTCACTGGTAAGTCATTATATGTTTGGCTCAGCGCGCTAAATTGCGCCCTTGCTAGATTAGGAGTGAAGCTCATTCACGGCATCCTTCGCAGTCAGTACAAATACATCCATATAGCCTTCTTGGCCTTGGTTGACAGAACGAATTGGTTGCGCGTTATGCCACAGTTTATTGTCAGCCAACATCGCCACTTCACCACTTTGCAGAACTTTTCTAAAAAATGGCGCTTCATTAAAACTGTTGTAAAGCATGATATCGCCACCTTCAATATTGTGACGTCCCATACCGATTAAGGCGATATGTTCAAAGCCATCTTGGTGAACGCCTTCTGGGGCAACCTGAGTTTCGTCGTAAACCGCTGCAATGCGAATTTGGTGAATTTCTATTTCTTGACCATTGACAAGATTATTTGATGTCGCGAACAACTGACACATCTCGCGCATGCCATCACTTTTCAAAGTGGTCTCCTCTACAGGCTCGAACTGGCGTACAACGTTGCCTTGGAAGCGATTGATATCGTCGGTTTGCATAAACTCATTTTTATTTAAATCAAGCACTTCACCGTTTTTAAAGGCAACTACGGAATAACGTCGTAAGCGGAATTTACCGTCAGCATGGCTAGTTTTAGGAAGCTGGGTGAAAGTGGGGGCAAGCTGAGCAATCGCCGTGTCGCTGAGTTTGGTCAGTTGAAGAGTGGTTTCACGCTGATGTAACATCATCATCTCCTTAATGAACGTACATACTTACAAATAAATTAACATCATGTTCACAATCATTATCTGCGCATTTATCTTGTAATTTCAACCTCTATTAGCATCACTATCTATCAAAATATTTATTTAAGCATTAAAGTCCAAAAAATAATAAAAACTCAGTCAAACAAACCAATTTGAAGCGAATGAGTGTAGAAATATTAGACAACTCCACTAGTGGGAAAAATTAATTATTATTTTTCAGATAGTTAGAATACAAGCTTTTATCAGTAGCGTGATCGTTTACGTTCTAGCCTATAACCAATTATTACAGCTTTCTCCCTTGCTAACTCTTTCAAAAGCCGTATATATTCCCTACAATCGAGACAAACTATTCAGCAAGCGTCACCGCTAATGGAGCACAAATGAGCGACGTAAAACATAGCAGCCTTTTAATTCTTGGTTCTGGCCCTGCAGGATACACAGCAGCGGTTTACGCAGCCCGAGCGAACCTAAAACCCGTATTGGTCACCGGAATGCAACAAGGCGGTCAGCTAACCACTACCACTGAGGTTGAAAACTGGCCAGGCGATCCAGAGGGCTTAACTGGTCCGGTTTTGATGGAACGAATGAAAGAACATGCTGAACGTTTCGAAACCGAAATTCTGTTCGATCATATTAACGAAGTCGATCTGAGCCAACGTCCTCTACGCTTAAAAGGCGATAGCGGTGAATATACCTGTGATGCGTTGATAATCTCGACGGGTGCGTCAGCAAAATACTTGGGGCTAGAATCTGAAGAAGCATTTAAAGGCCGCGGTGTTTCTGCTTGCGCGACCTGTGATGGATTTTTCTATCGAAACCAGAAAGTTGCCGTTGTCGGTGGCGGTAATACCGCGGTAGAAGAAGCGCTTTATCTGTCCAATATTGCATCTGAAGTACACCTTATTCATCGACGTGATAGCTTCCGTGCCGAAAAAATTCTAGTCAAGCGCCTAATGGACAAAGTCGAAAGCGGCAATATCGTATTGCACACTGATCGCACCCTTGAAGAAGTTGTCGGTGACGACATGGGTGTTACTGGGGTTCGCATCAAAGATACCCAGTCAGATCTTATCGAACAGATTGATGTTATGGGTGCATTCATCGCCATTGGTCACCAACCAAATACCGATATCTTTGCTGGCCAACTAGAAATGAAAGATGGCTATATCTTGGTTCAATCAGGCCTTGAAGGTAATGCGACTCAAACCAGCGTTGCTGGTGTTTTTGCGGCTGGTGATGTCATGGATCACAACTACCGTCAAGCGATCACTTCTGCGGGCAGCGGTTGTATGGCAGCGCTAGATGCAGAACGTTACCTTGATGAACTTGCAGACGCTAAATAATAATTTCCATTTTTAGCTCAAATCCTTACAGCCCTATGGTATGCCCATAGGGCTTTCTTTTGTATAATGGCCCATTCTAATTCGTAATAATAATTATCATTAAGCCTTCACGATGGATAAAAAGAAACAACGCAGCTTGAACAATTGGCTCAAGCAGCAAAGTAAGCTCGCCAAACGCTGGCTTATGATGGCTGTTGGCCTTGGTGTACTTTCAAGCTTTTTCCTTTTAGCTCAAGCCGCTTTACTGGCTAGCCTATTACACCAATTGATCATCGAACATGTTGATAAGTCTCAACTTGTGCCTCATTTCGTCGCTCTCGCGGCCATCATTGCTATTCGAGCGCTTTGTTCTTGGGGTCGTGAAATCGCAGGGTATCGCTGTGGTGAGCAGATTCGTATTTACATTCGGCAATTGATTCTCGATAAGTTGCATGAGCTTGGCCCTGCCTATATCAAAGGAAAACCTGCTGGTGCTTGGGCAACACTACTGCTTGAGCAAGTTGAAGACATGCACGACTTTTTCGCCCGTTACCTGCCACAAATGTCGTTGGCGGTTTTGATCCCGTTCGTTATTTTAATTGTGGTGTTCCCGGTTAACTGGGCGGCTGGATTAATCTTTTTGCTGACCGCGCCCCTAGTGCCATTATTTATGGCCTTAGTGGGAATGAAAGCCGCTGACGCAAACCGTAAAAACTTTAAAGCACTGCAGCGCTTGTCAGGCCATTTTTATGATCGCCTACAATCCATGACAACCATTCGTCTGTTTGACCGAACCAAAGCAGAAACTGAGATGATGCGTGGCGCTTCTGAAGTCTTCCGCACTCGCACTATGGATGTGCTTAAAATCGCCTTCCTTTCTTCTGCAGTGCTTGAGTTCTTTACCTCTATTTCGATTGCATTAACGGCGGTTTACTTCGGTTTTGCCTTTATCGGCGAGCTTAATTTTGGTGATTATGGCGCAGGAGTTACCCTCTTTGCCGGGCTGTTTATTCTTGTGTTGGCACCTGAGTTCTATCAACCGCTTCGTGACCTTGGGACGTTTTACCATGCCAAGCAACAAGCGGTTGGCGCGGCAGAGAGTATCGTCGAGTTTCTAGACACTGATGTCGAAACCGTGCGCTCTGGACAAACACTTTTACCTATGAATCAAGGGGTAAGCATCACCGCGAGTGAACTTGAGGTGTTCTCACCCGAAGGCGTGAAACTCCTTGGGCCGATGAGTTTCGACATCAATAATGGCCAAACTACGGCGTTGGTTGGCCCTAGTGGCGCAGGAAAAACTAGCCTTATCAACGCTCTGCTTGGTTTTTTACCTTATAAAGGTTCATTAAAAATTAACGGCATTGAACGTCGTGAACTCTCACTGTCAGATTGGCGCAAAAACATCAGTTGGGTTGGCCAAAATCCACTGTTACTGCACGGCACGATTCGTGACAATGTTACGCTCGGCAAGCAGGGTGTGAGTGATCAACAGATCGCCACAGCGCTAGATGAGTCTTTTGCCTCGGAGTTTGTCGATGCACACGGTTTAGACTACAACATTTCTGATCGATCGGGTGGATTGTCTGTTGGTCAAGCACAGCGGCTAGCCCTTGCTCGCGCAATGATTCAAGATGGGTTGTTCTGGCTATTGGATGAGCCGACCGCAAGCCTTGATGCACGCAGTGAAAAACTGGTGATGCAAGGCTTAGATAAGCAAATTAACGGCAAAACCACACTGATGGTGACCCACCAGCTCACCCCGCTGCAGAATGTGGAGCAAATTTTGGTGATGCAAAACGGACAACTCGTTCAAAGCGGTCACTATCAACAGTTAGCCGATAACGACGGCTTATTCAGGCAGATGTTGCAATCTAACCAGACACTTCAACAGACAGACAAGGGAAATCTCGATGCGTGAACTCCTTCCCTACCTTAAACTTTATAAGAAACATTGGTTTGGTCTTTCACTCGGCATGCTACTGGCGTTTTTGACAGTCGCCGCTTCTATTGGACTGTTGACCTTATCTGGTTGGTTCTTATCAGCGGCTGCGGTGGCGGGGTTGACCATTGCAAGGCAAACTTTTAATTACATGCTGCCTGGTGCTTTTGTACGCGGTTTTGCTATGGGACGCACTGCTGGGCGATGGGGCGAACGTGTCGTCAGCCACAATGCGACGTTTAATTTACTGACAGACCTTCGAGTTTTCTTTTTTTCCAAGTTAGCACCGCTTATTCCAGGCCGAATATCAAATCTACGCGATGCGGATCTACTGAACCGACTTGTCGCCGACATTGATGCAATGGATCATGTCTACCTTAGACTGGTTAGTCCGATGATGGTTGGTACACTCGGCATTATGGGTCTAACGGCTTTGGTGTGTTGGTTTGACAGCCAGCTTGGTTTAATTCTTGGCGCCATCCTCTTCGCTCTTTTACTGGCTTGGCCACTGGTGTTTTATAAGCTAGGTAAACGTAATGGCGGCGAGCTCACCCAACACAAAGCCGACTTGCGCATCGCAACACTCGACTGGTTGCAAGGCTATAGTGAACTGACTCTGTTTGGCGCTGAGCAGCGTTATCGCGATGTCATCGTGACGACACAAGAAAAGTTATTGAAGAATCAGTTTTTTAACGCCCATTTCTCAGGCTTAGCACAAGCGTTACTGCTGCTAGCCAATGGTTGGACTCTGGTTCTTATGCTGTGGCTCGCCGCCGACGGCGTTGGCGGCAACACGCCCGACCCGATGATTGCATTAGTCGCATTTGCAACCATGGCGAGTGTTGAATTACTGATGCCAATTGCAGGCGCATTTCAACATCTTGGCCAAACCCTAACCTCTGCGCGTCGCCTCAACGACATTATTCTCTCTGAGCCAGAGGTTCAGTTTACCCAGCAAGATGTTGCGCATAGCGGCGAATTTTCGATTGCCTACCAAGGTGTCTCATTCCACTACCCAGACTCGCAAACACAAGTGCTGAAACACGTCGACTTATCGATTCCTGCTCAGCATCGTATTGCGATAGTCGGTCAAACTGGCTCTGGTAAATCTACCTTGATTCAGCTATTAAATCGATACTGGGATGTACAACAAGGCACGATTGAAATCGGCGGAAAACCTTTGCAACAATGGAGCGAGAGCCAACTGCGAAAAACGATCAGTGTCGTCAGCCAGCGCGTCGATGTGCTTAACGGTACTTTACGCGACAATCTCTTGATGGCAAAGCCTGACGCCAATGACAACGAGCTCATCCAAGTGTTAAGTCAAGTCGGGCTAGAAAAACTGACGCTAGATAACGGCCTTGATGCTTGGCTTGGCGATGGTGGCCGACAGCTTTCTGGTGGGGAGAAACGCCGGATTGGCATCGCACGTGCTTTACTGCATAACGCACCGATCTTGCTATTAGACGAACCGACTGAAGGGCTTGATAAACAGACAGAGCAGCAGGTCATGGCACTGTTCGAGCAGCACTTTAGCGGCAAGACAGTGGTCTTTATCACACACCGCTTAGTTAATCTCGATAAGATGGATTCGATTTGCCTTATCGAACACGGTGAAATCGTTGAACACGGCAGCCACCAAGCGTTGGTTGAACAACAAGGGCGCTACTTTCAACTGACTCAGACCCTTTAAACCCCTAGCGCTGGCAACTCGGGTTGTCAGCGCTAGGCGACATCCTGCTTGGACATAAACTCATGCAACGAAGCCAGATCCATCGGCTTGGCAAAAAAGTAACCTTGGAAGACGTCACAACCGAGTTGACGCAACACCGCCGCCTCCTCTGAAGATTCGACGCCTTCGGCTACCGTTTCCATGCCTATACGCTGCGCCATATCCAGCACACCCGCCAACATAGAGTAAGATTTGTCGCTAGTGAGCATATCTGAGACAAAACTTTTATCGATTTTAACTTCGCAAATAGGCAAGTTCTTCAACAAGCTGAGTGACGAGTAACCAGTGCCAAAGTCATCAAGGGAAATACGAATCGCTTGCTCTTTAAGTGCATTGAGTAAAACAATCAGCGTATCGACATCTTCCGCAAAGACACTTTCTGTCACCTCAAGAATTAACTTATGTGGATCAAAATGGTAGTGATTGAGCTGATTTTTTACGTTTTCAACAAAACGATAGTCTTGCAACTGCTTAACCGAAACATTGATCGCGACGTCGATATTGGCGCCAGTGTTGGCTTTAAGCTCAGCCATATCAGTTAAGGTTTGCTCCAAGATAAAATCACCCAAAATCGGCATATAGCCGGAGTTTTCTGCGACATGAATAAATTTATCTGGCGGCACAAAACCGAGCTCAGGACTATGCCAACGAATTAAAGCTTCAACCCCTTTTAGTTGACGATGGGCATTAATTTGAGGCTGATAGGCCATGGATAACTCGCCACGCTGAATTGCCTGCTTAAGTGCTAATTCAATACGGTTTCTTTCTAGGTAATGTTCGAGGAAACTCGCTTGATAAAACATCAATCCATGGCGAGCTTGTTTGGCATAATGCATCGAAAGACCGACATTACGTTTGATTGCTTCAATATCCCAATCACTCTCTTCCCTTGTCGCAACACTCATGCTGCAATCAAGCGAAATCTCTGCATCACGATAACTAAACGGCTGAGTAAATACTTGCTGGATCCCTTCACACAAGGTCGTTAAAGCCTGTTGGTCAGTTAACGGCGTGACAACCGTAAATTCATCCCCGCCTGAGCGAAATAATCGGTGTTGTTCATCAATGAAAACATGCAAGCGTTTAGCAATACTCTTTAACACCGCATCACCCGCTTGATTGCCAAAGTTATCATTGACCAGTTTAAAGCTGTCAACATTCACTAGGATGAGGCTAAAATCTTGGAACTTATTCAGGCTCGACAAATAACGCTCAAGACAAAAACGGTTGGCAATTCCGGTCAAATAATCGTGATTGGCTTGATAGGTTAGTTCTTGTTGTTTGCGTTGTTCGTTAAGCGCGATACTACGGAACAAGAAAAACATCACACTGATCGCAATAATGTACAGGCCAATAATAATTGGCAGCTTCGATAAGAAACTCTCAATCACCATGCTTTTGTTAATTTCGCTTACGACCCAAAGCTGATATCGGTCAATGTAGGTTGCCGCCCCAATCGTTCCTCGGGCACGGTTTTCAAGTTGGTTGACCACAACATTCTGGTTCGATTTGATGTGATCATAATCAAGCCCGCTTTTTCGCTCTAAGCGCGCAACACTCAAGTCCACTTCTGACTGGCGTAATTGATAGAGATAGCTCTTGGATTGATATATCTTGTTCTTGGGAGCGATTTGGTAATATCTGTCTTCTTCACGATAGAGGTAAATATCAAATTCTTGATTGGCCTGTTGCGTTCTGTAAGCATAGAAATAGTCAAAACCTTTTTCGAGCGATACCGAAATTGAAATCACAAACAGCGGTTTACCATTGTTATCATGCATCAGTTTTCGAAACGGGATAATTAGCTCACCCAGGCCGGGCTTTAAATAAGTGCGCCCTATCACGGTCTGATCCGTTTTTAGGGTCTGCTGAAAGCTATCACGAGTTTGGGGACGAAAAAGTGGGTTTATCGCTTGGTTGGTTAATACTCTGGTCGAGCTAGTCACTGGCGTGCCATCAAGATTAAACAATTCTACCGCCAAAATAGACTCATCAAGGCTGACCGTTGAGTCGAGTATTTGTCGAGTATGCTCAATATCTTGGGTAATATCAAAGCGAATTAAGTCGGAGCCTATAATGTCGAGAATAGTACGATATTGATTTAATGAGGCATCAAACGCACTGGCTGTTAACTTTGTCAGGTTAACTTGAGAGCGTGTGATATCTTGATAAGAGTCTTGATAAGACAAATATGCAGCCACCGCAGAGATCACGGACCAAACCGCAATAATAAAGTAAAACGCCAACCAAATATTTTTCTTGATCAAAGCCATTTAGCTCATATCCCTGCCGAAGCCTACGATTAGATGTGATAACTCTTATAACGCCGCTCAACGATTCATCCATTACCTTGCGCGAGACGTCAATCCGTAGGTTACCAATTAATTCTACGATTGTTCTGATTTACATATCATATTCTACAATTATTTAACTATTTACCAATTTTTCGCATAAAAAAAGCAGCGAATTGAGCCGCTGCTTTTATAATTTTTATGCGCTAATCATGTATTAGCGTTGATTGTTACGAGCATTCTGCTGCCCTGCGCTTTTCTTCGGCTTACGACGAGATGGGTTATTGCTACGACCACCACCGCTGTTCACTCGTTCTTCGTGACGCTTAACAGCACGACGAATTTTTTGACTACGAGAGCGTTCACGTTTACGAGAAGTGTTGGCTTTGTTTTCGTCAAGCAGCGTCTCTTTCTCAGGACGCAGTTCAACCAACTCACGCAAGTAGTTAACCTGTTTCAGGTCTAATTCCATCCAACCGCCGCGTGGCAATTTTTTGTCGAGGTAGATATCACCGTATCGAACACGCTTCAAACGACTTACCGTCGTGTCTTGAGATTCCCAAAGACGACGAACCTCTCGGTTACGACCTTCGTTAATCGCGACGTAGAAAGTGTGGTTCATACCCTCACCACCAGCGTAAACCACGTCTTCAAAACGGGCAACACCATCTTCTAGCTCAACACCACGGACAAGGTTTTTCACTTTCTGCTCGGTCACTTCACCGAATACGCGAACCAAATACTCACGTTCTACCTGTCGACTTGGATGCATTAAGCGGTTGGCTAATTCACCATCGGTGGTAAACAAGAGCAAACCTGAAGTATTGGCATCTAAACGACCCACAGAAATCCAGCGTGAACCGCGGATTTTAGGCAAACGGTCAAAGACAGTACGGCGACCTTCCGGATCATGGCGAGTACACAGTTCACCTTCCGGCTTGTAGTAGGCAAGCACACGACACACCACCTCTTCCTGCGCTTTGGCAGAAACAATATGACCATCGATACGCACTACAGCGCTTTCATCTTCTAGTCGTTCACCAAGCTTAGCCACAATACCATTAACACTCACACGACCCGCTTTAATCAAAGCTTCTAGTTCGCGGCGAGAGCCAAGTCCAGCTCGAGCTAATACTTTCTGTAGTTTTTCGTTCATTTATCTACCTATGTGTCGTCTTCTCAGACGTCGAATAAACAAGTGCGACCCAAAATCGCGGCCGCACATTATCGCAAAAAGTGTGGAGGAAATCACGTACTTTCGATTATTCAAAAGGCGCAGTATCACCCGAGCCAATCCGTGCAATAACAGGCTCACCATCACTAAAATCAACCACAGTGGTTGGCTGCTCGCTCAAGTAACCACCATTTAGAATACAATCCACTGCATGCTCAAGCTTATCGCGAATGTCTTCAGGGTCTGACTCTGTCACGCTGTTTCCCGGCAATATCAACGATGTCGACATTAAGGGCTCGCCCAATGCTTCGAGTAAATCAAGAGCGATGCGGTTATCAGGGACACGAATACCAATCGTTTTACGCTTGGCGTTCATTAGGCGACGTGGCACCTCTTTGGTCCCTTTAAAAATAAAAGTGTACGGTCCCGGCGTATTGTTTTTGAGCAAACGGAACGCGGTATTGTCGATTCGTGCGTAGAGAGAAAGCTCAGACAAATCGCGACAAAGCAGCGTAAAATTGTGCTTATCATCGAGACGACGAATTTGGCAAATACGCTCAAGCGCTTGCTTATTCTCAAGCTGACAACCTAAAGCATAGCCTGAATCGGTTGGATAAACGACCACCCCACCGTTTCGAATGATTGCTACAGCCTGATTGATCAAGCGAGCCTGGGGGTTTTCTGGATGAACGTAAAAAAACTGGCTCATTGTCATTCCTCATTATCGAGTCTCTCGACTCTATAGTTAATCTGTGGGGATGGAGTCTGTTGCAGAAGGCTCAATACCCCAATCTTTCCATACTGGTTCAACACCTTTCGGTAACCACAAATTTCTACCTAGCTCCATCCAAGGTGACGGGTAATGAAAGTCACTGCCTTGAGAGGCTAATAGTTTGTATTGTATAGCATAATCAGCCAAGTTGCGTCTTTCTTGTTGCCCTTGCTGAGGTTGAGCCACTTCCATCGCGTCACCACCCGCTTCAGCGAAGGCGGTTAATAAGCGCTTCAACCATTTTGCCGTCAGATCATATCGTCCAGGATGCGCTAACACAGCAAGACCTCCCGCGGCATGAATTGCTTCAACCGCATCGGCAATAGAGCACCAAGTCGGTGGAACGTAACCGGGATTATTGCGAGTTAAATACTTTTTGAACACCTGTTGCATCGTTTTAGCGTAACCATTATCGACCAGCCACTTGGCAAAGTGTGCTCGTGTGATTGGCGCACTGCCCGCAATCATTTTGACTTCGTCAAGTACTCCTTCTCGGGTCGCCTTTTGCAACCGCTCGGCAATCAACTCGGCTCTCGACTCGCGGTGACGTTGTTGCTTGGTGATTAATGCTTGTAGCGCTTCGCTGTGGCGATCAATGTTCAACCCAACAATGTGAATATCTTTATTTTGCCATACGGTCGAAATCTCAATGCCGTCGATCAATTGTAAGGGCAATTGCTTATCTTGAATGTATTGATGCGCGGCACCGAGAGCATCAACAGTATCGTGGTCGGTAATCGCCAACACATCGAGATCAAAGCTCAAAGCTCGGTCAATAAGCTGCTCGGCGTCTAGTCGACCATCAGAGGCAGTGGTATGGCTGTGTAAATCAATTCTCATAGTTTCATTTTTTTGTTGACTTTTTACCCCTGCACTAGTTAACTAGTACACAAATACGAAGTACTTAATTCAAGGCTCTCTATGTTACAAGACATTAACCAACTGCATAAAGAAAAAGTTGCTGCCAATCCTAACCAACGGATTCAGGCGGATCTTGCTTGGTCGCGTACTTGGACCAGTTGTTGGTGGGCTAACGTGTACTTTTAATCTAAAGAATTCATGTTTTAAAGCCCGCTCTTGAAGCGGGCTTTTTTGTTTTGCAATCTTCCTCACATTCAGGTGTTTAAACATTGGTCAGTTTTGACCAAATCTTGATTGGGTCAACCTACGCTTTATGCGACTATGGTGACAAAGGAAGAATAACGATATCGATAAGGAGGTCTTGTGAACAAGGCCATTGAAATCAGAAAGCTAGCTAATATTGAGCTGATAAGAACTGACGCTCCCTATGCACAAGACCCAACGCAGTTATTTCACACTCTATGTGAAAGTAAGACCGATAGCTTGTTATTGGAATCGGCTGAAATTGATTCTAAACAAGATCTCAAAAGTTTATTGATCGTCGATTCAGCAGTACGAATTGTTTGTTTTGGTCATCAGGTGACGATGACGGCGCTGACCGCCAATGGCCGCAATCTATTGGCCCATATTGCAATGAATATTCATGACGATATTCAGCACCAGTTTAACGGTACTGAGCTAACCCTTAGCTTTAAAGCGCCGTCTGACTTATTGGATGAAGACTCTCGACTACGTGAAGCCTCTTCATTTGATGCCTTGCGCCTGATTCAACATAGTTTCGACATTACCAACCTGCATAAGCATGCCATCTTTATCGGCGGACTGTTCGCCTACGATCTTGTGGCAAACTTCGAACCTTTGGGGGCAGCCAAAGCCAATAATCAATGCCCTGACTACGTTTATTACGTTGCTGAAACACTGCTGGTCATTGACCATCAGACTCAATCTTGCGATGTGCAAGCAAGTTTGTTTGTCGATGACTCACAAAAACCAGCGCTGCAAGCAAGAATCGACGATATCCGTCAACAATGTGGCGCACTAAAGCTCGTACCTAAAGCACACCCAGTTAATCACCTTGATGTGCAGCCAAGCGTTTCTGACCAAGACTTTTGTCAAATCGTGCGTGATTTAAAGCAGTACGTTGTTAACGGTGATGTTTTCCAAGTGGTGCCATCACGCCGCTTCACCCTTCCTTGCCCATCGCCGCTTGCGGCTTATAAAGAACTTAAGCAGAGCAATCCCAGCCCGTATATGTTCTACATGCAAGATGAACTCTTTACCCTATTTGGCGCATCACCTGAAAGCGCGCTCAAATACGAAACTGGTACCAACCAAGTCGAAATCTATCCAATTGCCGGGACTCGCCACCGTGGAAAACGTCCTGACGGAACACTCGATTTTGATCTTGATAGCCGTATCGAACTTGAATTACGCACCGATAAAAAAGAGAACGCAGAGCATATGATGCTGGTTGATTTAGCACGTAATGATGTGGCGCGCATTTCTCAAGCAGGAACTCGACACGTGGCTGATCTGCTCAAAGTCGACCGTTACAGCCATGTGATGCATCTTGTTTCGCGCGTCGTCGGTCAACTGCGTGACGACCTTGATGCCCTGCATGCTTATCAGGCATGTATGAACATGGGCACACTGACCGGGGCACCAAAAATTCGCGCCATGCAGCTTATTCGTAATGTAGAAGGCACTCGCCGAGGCAGTTATGGCGGCGCCGTGGGTTACCTTACTGGCGAAGGGACACTCGATACCTGTATCGTCATTCGCTCGGCATACGTTGAAAATGGTGTGGCCCAAGTTCAGGCAGGCGCTGGGGTGGTGTTTGATTCAGATCCTCAAGCAGAAGCCGACGAAACCCGCGGCAAAGCGCAAGCAGTAATCTCTGCTATCCAAAACGCACATAAGGAGTAATGCAGAGATGGCGAATATTATTTTTATCGACAATTTCGATTCATTTACCTACAACCTAGTTGATCAGTTTCGTTCCCTCGGCCATCAAGTCACCATTTATCGCAACAATATCGCGGCGCAAAAAATTGTCACGGCAGTGACTGAACTCGACAATCCCGTGGTGTTACTCTCACCCGGCCCAGGCGCTCCTTCAGACGCAGGCTCTATGCCAGAGGTGATTCAACTCTTACGCGGTAAAGTACCAATGATTGGTATCTGTCTTGGTCATCAAGCGATCGTCGAAGCCTATGGTGGTGTCGTTGCAGGCGCAGGCGAAATCATTCACGGTAAAGTCTCGATGATGGCGCATCAGCAACATCCGACCTATGCAAATTTACCTTCCCCGCTTGCGATCGCACGTTATCACTCTTTGGTTGCCACTCACGTGCCCAAAGCATTGACCGTTACCGCAGAGGTTGATGGTTTAGTGATGTCTGTAGTACAAGAACAAGACAAAGTGTGTGGTTTTCAATTTCACCCAGAATCCATTATGACCACCCACGGCGCAACCTTACTCGCGAATGCGATTGAGTGGGCCGTTGCCAACCATCAACAGCAAGGATAAGTGACATGGAAGCGATCATTAATAAACTCTACGACCAAGTGCCACTTACTCAACAAGAGAGCCAACAGCTTTTTGACTCGATCATCCGTGGCGAACTCGATCCGATTCTAATGGCATCGGCCCTAACCGCGCTAAAAATCAAAGGTGAAACACCGGATGAGATAGCAGGTGCGGCCAAAGCACTACTGGCAAACGCCAAACCATTCCCACGTCCCGATTATGATTTTGCCGACATTGTCGGTACTGGTGGCGATGGTCACGATACCATTAACATTTCCACTACGGCTGCGTTTGTCGCTGCCGCTTGTGGGTTAAAGGTAGCGAAACACGGCAATCGCAGCGTCTCTAGCAAATCTGGCAGCTCAGATCTGCTTGACTCATTTGGCATCAATTTAGCGATGAGCGCGGAAGATACCCGCTCGGCTGTCGACACGTTAGGGGTGGCGTTTTTATTCGCACCTCAATATCACCTTGGCGTCAAACACGCGATGCCAGTACGCCAAACCATGAAAACACGCACCATTTTTAACATTCTTGGCCCCCTGATTAACCCGGCTCGACCAAATATCGAATTAATGGGCGTTTACAGCAAAGCACTGGTTCGCCCTATCGCTGAAACCATGTTACAGATGGGGATGAAGCGCGCGGCGGTTGTGCATGGCAGCGGTCTTGATGAAGTCGCCATTCACGGTGAGACACTCGTCGCTGAAATTAAACACGGTAACATCGTCGAATATACGTTAACGCCAGAAGATTTTGGCGTTAATCGCCACCCACTTGAGGCGATTAAAGGTGGTGATCCACAACAGAACAAAGCGATTATCACCAATATTTTAACCGGTAAAGGAACCGAGGCGCAGCTTGGCGCGGTCGCGGTTAATGTCGCATTATTAATGCGCTTGTTTGGTCATGAAGATCTTAAGGCCAATACTCAACAAGCGATTGACGCAATGAATTCAGGCAAAGCCTACCAGCTGGTCACTCAGCTTGCGGCGCATGCTTAAGCTAGTAAAGAGAAGGTAATCAACATGACTGAGGTTAAAGACAAGCTCTCTGAGCACGTTTCGCGACAAGAGGCGCAAATGGCTGAGGTACTGGCTAAGATAGTAGCTGATAAGTATCAATGGGTTGCACAACGAAAGCAGTCACAACCCCTCGCCTCATTTAAAGACTCGCTTGAAGCGTCTGATCGCGGCTTTTATCAAGCACTGAGTCAAAGTGACACCGTGTTTATTACCGAATGCAAAAAAGCGTCTCCTTCTAAAGGATTGATTCGTGAAGATTTTGACTTGGATTACATCGCTTCCGTTTACAATCATCATGCTGACGCTATTTCGGTATTGACCGACGAAAAATACTTTCAAGGCAATTTCGACTTTCTGCCGCAGATAAAAAAACAGACCAAACAGCCAATTTTATGTAAAGACTTTATGGTCGATAGCTACCAAGTCTACTTGGCACGCCACTACGGCGCAGATGCTATTTTATTGATGCTTTCCGTGTTAAGTGATGAAGCGTACCAACAACTGTCCGAGGTGGCGCACTCATTAAAGATGGGCGTACTGACTGAAGTCAGCAATGAAGATGAGTTGCATCGCGCTGTCAAACTAGAAGCAAAAGTCATCGGTATCAATAACCGTAACTTACGTGACTTATCCACCGATTTAGACCGAACAAAACAACTCGCGCCTCTGGTTAGACAGCTTGCCCCTGAGGCGATTGTGATTTCCGAGTCTGGTATTTATACCCACCAACAAGTTCGCGAGTTAGCCGACTTTGCTGATGGTTTTCTCATCGGCAGCTCACTGATGGCCGAAGAGAATCTCGAGCTGGCGGTACGTAAGGTGATCTTAGGTGAAAACAAAGTCTGTGGCCTTACTCACCCTGATGACGCAGCCAAAGCCTATCAATCGGGTGCGGTCTTCGGTGGTCTAATTTTTGTCGAGAAATCGCCACGTTTTATTGAGGTTGAAACCGCTCGCATCATAATGAGCGGCGCACCACTGAAATACGTCGGGGTTTTTCGTAACCACGCTATCGACGCGATTACCGCAGCCGCCAGTCAACTCGGTCTAGCGGCGGTTCAATTGCACGGCGATGAAGATCAAGCCTTCATTGCGCAGCTAAGAGCTCAGCTTTCGCCAACCATTGAAATTTGGAAAGCATACGGCGTGGGTGAATCGATGCCTGCCCTGATTGCCGAACACATTGACCGCCATCTACTGGATACCAAAGTCGGCTCTCAGGTCGGCGGTACTGGGTTAGTCTTTGATTGGTCATTAATTGGCGATCGTTCAAAAGTCATGCTGGCAGGAGGCATTACCCCATTCAATGCACAAAAAGCGGCTCAGCAAGGCTGTTTGGGTCTTGACTTAAATTCTGGCGTAGAGAGCTCGCCAGGTAAAAAAGATGCCGACAAACTCGCCCAAGCGTTTATGGCAATCAGAAACTATTAACCAATTTCATCGGCGTGGCATGGTTGCGCTGACTCAAATTAAAGGAACAACATCATGGCAAAACTCGACGCCTATTTCGGCGAATACGGCGGTCAATTCGTACCGCAAATTCTGGTTCCAGCGCTAGATCAACTTGAGCAAGCGTTCATTGATGCCCAAGACGACCCTGAGTTTCGCAGTGAGTTTATGTCTCTGTTGCAAGAGTACGCCGGCCGTCCTACTGCATTGACTTTGACTCGTAACCTCACCAAGGGAACCAAAACTAAACTTTATTTAAAGCGTGAAGACTTACTGCACGGCGGGGCGCACAAAACCAACCAAGTACTCGGTCAAGCGTTGCTCGCTAAACGTATGGGTAAGGATGAAATCATCGCTGAAACTGGCGCAGGTCAACATGGTGTTGCGACCGCTTTGGCTTGTGCTCTGCTTGGCCTCAAATGTCGCGTTTACATGGGTGCAAAAGATGTTGAGCGTCAAAATCCTAATGTATTTCGCATGAAGCTGATGGGCGCCGAGGTTATCCCTGTTCACTCGGGCTCAGCCACATTAAAAGATGCCTGTAATGAAGCCCTGCGCGACTGGTCTGGTAGCTACGAGAAAGCGCACTATCTATTAGGCACTGCCGCCGGTCCACACCCGTTCCCAACCATAGTGCGTGAATTCCAGCGTATTATTGGTGAAGAGACCAAAAATCAAATCCTCGCCCGCGAAGGTCGTTTACCCGATGCTGTGATTGCCTGTGTTGGCGGCGGATCAAACGCGATTGGCATCTTTGCAGACTTTATCGAAGAGCCAAACGTTCGCCTTATTGGAGTTGAGCCGGCAGGTAAAGGAATTGACACTGACCAACACGGTGCGCCGCTTAAACACGGTAAAACAGGCATCTTCTTCGGTATGAAAGCGCCGTTAATGCAAGATGCAAATGGCCAAGTTGAAGAGTCGTATTCTGTTTCTGCAGGTCTTGACTTCCCATCGGTCGGGCCGCAACACGCTCACCTCCACGCTATCGGCCGTGCTGAGTATGACAATGTCACCGATGACGAAGCACTCGAAGCATTCCAAGAAATCGCACGTAGTGAAGGGATCATTGCTGCGCTCGAATCTTCTCATGCACTAGCACATGCACTGCGCATGGCTCGTGAGAACCCAGACAAAGAACAATTACTGGTGGTTAACCTATCTGGTCGTGGTGACAAAGACATCTTCACTGTGCATGACATTCTTGAACAAAAAGGAGCGATCTAATGAACCGCTATGAAGCTATGTTCGCCCGTCTTGGCGAAAAAAACCAAGGCGCTTTTGTCCCGTTCGTAACGGTTGGTGACCCAACGCCAGAGCACTCACTCAACATTATGCAAACCTTAGTAGAAGCAGGCGCTGACGCACTGGAATTAGGCATTCCTTTTTCGGATCCCTTGGCCGATGGCCCAACCATTCAAGGGGCGAATATCCGCGCGTTAGAGTCGGCAACCACACCAGAGATATGCTTTGATGCGATCAGCAAAATCCGTCAGCAATACCCAGAGCTACCAATCGGTTTGTTGATGTACGCTAATTTGGTCTACTCACGCGGCATCGATAATTTCTATCAGCGCTGCGCACAGGCCGGGGTTGATTCTGTTTTGATCGCAGATGTTCCAACTAATGAAAGTGAAGAGTTCGTTATTGCGGCCAAACATCATGGCATTCAACCGATCTTTATTGCGCCGCCCACTGCCTCGGATGCCACTTTGCAGTCGGTTGCCCAGCTTGGTGGAGGCTATACTTACTTACTCTCGCGTGCAGGTGTCACAGGCGCTGAAACAAAGGCGAATATGCCCGTAGCCGATATGATAGACAACCTTAATCGATTTGATGCTCCACCAGCCCTACTAGGCTTTGGCATCTCAGAGCCAGAACAAGTGAAACAAGCGTTGCAAGCAGGCGCTGCTGGCGCGATATCAGGTTCTGCGGTGGTTAAAATCATCGAAAACAATCTCGACCAACCCCAAGAGATGTTAAATAAGCTCGCGAGCTTTGTTTCAGCAATGAAAGCTGCAACACAAAAGTAACGTGTTAGCCATCTAACCACCTATGCGATCAGCTTCTTATCCCCTTGATGAAGCTGATCTTTTTATTAACATTTCCCGCCCTTTCTCCCTCTTGTCGATAACAACCGAAACGTTAATTAGATGTCGCTGAATCATTACCAAGATCAATAGCAATCGTTTGCTTTTGCGCAAAAAATTAGCACCCGTCAATAAAACAGTGATTATTTAGTCAATAACCCTGTTGCTGATATTGCCAATTGTAAAAATTAAGTGTACAAAGCGAGACAGGATTATCATCCAAATCAAATATGATTAATGGAGTGTAATTCCAGGAATTTAAATTTAATTAGCACAGAGGTTATGGAAGTGTTAAAAGAAAAGAGTTTACTAAGCAACATTGGCGTGCAAGTCGTCATTGCAATGATCGTTGGTACTGCCGTGGGTGCCATGATGGGCAGCGACGCAGTCCTATTCGCTCCGTTAGGTGCAATCTTTATCAGCTTGATTAAAATGTTGGTTATTCCTTTGGTAGCAGTCGCACTTATTTCTGGTGCTGCTGGTCTAGGAAACAGCCAATCTGCAGGTAAAGTTGGTCTAACGACCTTAGCTTATTTTGGTCTTACATCGGCACTTGCCGTTGCCCTCGCAATACTGATGGGTGAAGTATTCCAACCAGGCATGGGCATCGACGTTTCTGGCGTTGAAGGCATGTTCTCTGCAGAGTACGCTTCAAAAGGTGAACTACCTACTTTCTGGGCTACCGTCACTGGTATGATCCCAACCAACGTTTTCCAGTCACTCAATGAAGCTAACATCCTCCAGATCTTGGTATTCTGTATGTTCTTTGGTATCGCGATTTCAAAGCAGGCCAAAGAACGTCGTGAACCTATCATCAATGGCGTAAACTGTATTGTTGATGCGATGGTATGGATGATCAACAAAGTGATGGTAATTGCTCCTATCGGCGTCTTCGGTCTTATGGCAGAAGCGGTCGGCACCTTCGGTTTTGGTGCCCTGATGGTAGTATTCAAACTGTTTGTGGTTTACGTTGCCGCTATCCTTATCTTCGGCTTTGTTGTCTACCCATTGATGGTACACATCTTCACCAAAACTTCGGCGAAGAAGTTCCTAACCGCGATGAAAAAACCACAAGCTGTGGCACTTTCAACGGCTTCATCTATGGCGACACTGCCTGTCACGATGGACACCGTTGAGCATGAGCTTGGAGTGAGAAACTCGACAGCATCGTTTGTTCTGCCACTTGGCGCGACCATCAACATGTCAGGCAACGCTATTTACTACGGTTTAGTGGCTATCTTCTTTGCTCAGCTATTTAACATTGATCTTGGTATGGGCGCCTACATCGCCATCATCATTACTTCAACTCTAGGTGCAGTTGGTCAAGCAGGCGTTCCTGGTCCATCATTCTTAGTGGTTGCCGTACTGCTTGCCGCAGGCATTCCAATTGAAGGTCTACCGCTACTGTTTGCTTTAGACCGTATCTTTGACATGATCCGTACCGCGCTCAACATCACCGGTGACGCTGCGTGTGCAGTAATTGTTGACGCTCTGATTGAAGAAGAAGCGAAAGACGTTGAGCTGCAAAAACAGCAAGCTTAATAACGACTAGAACAAGTTTAACGACTTGAACATTTAACAGAGTCACTCATCGAGTGGCTCTTTTTTGTTGTCTTTGTTTAAACGTTAGACTTGGACTTAAATTGCAGTTCAACCAAGCGCTGATAAAGTGGGCTAGTGTTGAGTAAGGTGTGATGGTTGCCAATATCGACCAATTTACCTTGTTCTAAAACCGCAATTTTGTCAGCATGCTGAATGGTTGATAACCGATGGGCAATGATAATTGTCGTTCTACCACGCATTAATTCTTCGAGTGCCTGTTGTACATGGTGTTCACTTTCACTATCTAACGCACTGGTTGCTTCATCAAGCAACAAAATCTCGGGGTCTTTTAAGATCGCGCGCGCAATCGCGATTCGCTGTCGTTGTCCACCCGACAAACGCACGCCCCTCTCGCCTAAAAAACTTCTGTAGCCGTTTGGTAAGTTGTCAATAAACTCATGGGCATGAGCTTTCTTCGCCGCCGCTACAACTTCTTCATCAGTCGCTTCGGGCTTACCATAACGAATATTGTAATAGACATCATGACTAAACAGAGCTGGTTGCTGAGGAACCAATGCCATTTTGTTACGCAGTTGACTCGGCTCACACTGTTTAATATCAACGCCTCCTAAGGCGATTGAGCCTTGCTGAGGGTCATAAAAACGCTGCAATAGCTCAAAGATGGTGGTTTTACCTGCTCCTGAAGGCCCTACCAACGCCAGTACTTTGCCGGGCTCAACGAGGAGACTCAGATCAGATAACGCGGCTTGGTCAGGGCGCGATGGATAATGGAAAGTAACCGACGCAAACTCGATCTGAGGCGTGACTTCTTCAAGCGACACACCGTTACTCGATGGGGCAACAATATCACTTTCAACCTGAAGAATTTCAATCAATCGCTCAGTTGCACCAGCGGCACGCTGCAATTCACCCATCACTTCTGAAATGGTCGCCAGCGATGAGGCGACAATAATCGCATAAAAAACAAATGCACCTAAGTCCCCTGCAGACAAGGTGCCAGCAATCACGTCACTGCCTCCGACCCATAACATCCCTGAAATAGCGCTAAAAACAATGACAATGACGCCGGAAATTAAAATCGCTCGTTGCATCACACGCTGACGACCAATTTGATAGGCTTTTTCTACTTGAGTGGCAAAAAGGAGCTGTTCTTGGCTTTCTTGACTGTAGCTTTGCACGGTTTTGATCTGCTCGATCGCTTCTCCTGCGTAACTACCTACCTCTGCCATTGAGTCTTGGCTTTGGCGCGACAGAGCGCGAACTTTGCGCCCATAGTAGAGGATTGGCACTAAAATAAACGGCACACTGGCCAGCACGATCAAGGTCAGTTTTACGTTGGTGGCAAACAACATGATCAGCGCCCCAACACACATCAAAGCACTGCGCATCGCCATTGAAAAAGACGAACCAATAATACTTTGCAGTAACGTGGTATCGGTGGTGATCCGCGACATAATTTCGCCGCTACCATTGGTTTCGAAATAACTTGGGTGCAGACCAATGACATGATTAAAGACCGCTAAGCGAATATCGGCACTGACTCGCTCCCCTACCGACGAAACCAAATAGAAGCGAAAAAAAGTCCCGACAGAGATGAGCAGCGTGACCGTAAGAATAAAACCAATGGCGCTACCTAGTTGCGTCAATGAACGACTGGCAAAGCCTTGATCAATCAATAATCGTACCCCATGACCCACCGACAAGGTTAATGATGCGGTCACAACCAGCGCGGCCAGGGCGGCGATCACTTGCCAACGATAAGGGCGAACAAATCGAATCAGTTCAGTCAAAATAGTCAAACTTCGCTTTTCGAGCTTGACGTTTTTATCAGCTATTGCCTGTTTTGAAGTCAGAGTTCGCGGTGGGTTCATAACGGTTCCGATGATGAGAGTCACAGGTTTAACATACACACTGCAGCATCAATAAACAAACCGTTCCGATTAAAAAAGGCCATTCATATGAACGGCCTATGGTTACTTACGTGTCAGGTTTTAAGCGATTAAATCGAAGCGATCCGCATTCATTACCTTGTTCCAAGCGGCGACAAAGTCTTGAATAAATTTCTCGTGATTGTCGTCTTGAGCATACACCTCAGCATAAGCGCGTAAAATCGAGTTAGAACCAAACACTAAGTCTACCCGAGTGGCTGTCCATTTTGTTTCACCAGTGGCTCGATCATTAATATGATAAAGATTACGACCCTTTGGTTGCCATTGGTAAGCCATATCAGTGAGATTGACGAAAAAGTCATTACTTAATACACCAGTACGATCGGTAAATACGCCGTGGCGGGTATCGCCATGGTTGGTGGCCAATACGCGCATCCCACCAAGCAATACCGTCATCTCAGGCGCAGTGAGCCCCATCAGTTGAGCGCGATCAAGCAGTAACTCTTCTGGTGAAACAGCGTAATGCTCTTTTTGCCAGTTTCTGAATCCATCGGCAAGTGGCTCTAACACGTCAAAAGAGTCCTCATCGGTCATCTCTGCGCTAGCATCGCCGCGCCCAGGAGCAAACGGAACCGCAACAGCATAACCTGCGGCTTTGATGGCTTTTTCTAGCCCAACATTACCTGCTAATACAATCGTGTCTGCTACACTCGCGCCGAAACTCTCAGCAAGCGGTTCTAGTACAGCTAACACGCGTTGCAAGCGTTGTGGCTCATTGCCTTGCCACTGATTTTGCGGCGCTAAGCGAATACGTGCGCCGTTCGCACCACCGCGGTTATCTGAGCCACGAAACGTACGTGCGCTGTCCCACGCGGTGCTGACCAAATCGCTGACCGACAAATCGGTGTCACTAATTGCCGCTTTGAGGGCTTCAACATCATAGTCATCACGTCCGGCTGGGACTGGGTCTTGCCAAATCAACGCTTCACTAGGGACATCGGGGCCAAAGTAACGAGCTTTCGGACCAAGATCCCGATGAGTCAACTTAAACCATGCACGCGCGAACACTTGTTCAAAGTACGCTGGATCGTTACGAAAGCGTTGTGAGATTTTGCAATATTCTGGGTCAAGCTTGAGCGCCATATCGGCATCGGTCATCATTGGCATTACGCGAATACTTGCATCTTCGACATCGACAGGTTTATCTTCTTCTGCGATATCGACAGGCTCCCATTGCCAAGCGCCAGCCGGACTCTTCGTCAACTGCCAATCGTATTTGAACAGCAGTTCGAAGTAACCATCGTCCCATTGTGTTGGATTGGTCGTCCACGCACCTTCAATACCACTAGTTACAGTGTCACGACCAATACCACGAGAGGTATGGTTCATCCAACCCATCCCCTGCTCTTCAATCGCAGCCGCTTCTGGCTCTGGCCCAAGATTGGCTGCATCGCCATTACCGTGCGCTTTACCAACGGTATGCCCCCCAGCCGTTAGTGCCACAGTCTCTTCATCATCCATTGCCATACGAGCAAACGTCACTCGCATATCTTGCGCCGTTTTAAGTGGATCGGGGTTGCCATCAACACCTTCTGGATTGACATAGATAAGCCCCATCATTACCGCCGCTAATGGGTTTTCTAAATCACGTTGACCGGAATAGCGACTGCCTTCACCTCCACTGGTGGCCAACCACTCTTTCTCAGATCCCCAATAGGTGTCCTTTTCTGGATGCCAGATATCTTCGCGGCCGAAAGCGAAGCCGAACGTCTTAAACCCCATGGATTCATAGGCGATGGTGCCGGCAAGTATGATCAAATCAGCCCAACTGATTTTGTTGCCGTATTTGCGTTTGATTGGCCACAACAAGCGGCGCGCTTTATCTAGATTGCCGTTATCTGGCCAAGAGTTAAGCGGAGCAAAACGCTGATTGCCCGTTGCAGCCCCTCCGCGACCATCAGCAATGCGATAGCTGCCCGCCGAGTGCCACGCCATACGAATCATTAAGCCGCCATAATGTCCCCAGTCAGCTGGCCACCACGCTTGGCTGTCGGTCATAAGATCGGTTAAATCTTGTTTAAGCGCTGCTACGTCAAGCTTTGCGAGTTGTTGACGATAGTTAAAATCTGCGCCTAAAGGATTAGTTTTACTGTCATGTTGATGGAGGATGTCGAGATTAAGCGCGTTTGGCCACCACGCAGTGTTTGACTCACTGGCTTGTGTCATTGCGCCATGCATAACGGGGCACTGCCCTGAGGTTTTCTGTTTATCTGACATTGGTCGATCCTTCTTGTTCATTACTTTTAATTAAGCTGTTTACGATAGAAAGGATAGACAAGTATGCAAATAGGCACACTATGTTTACGTCTATTTCACTGATTGGTAAAACCGATGAGCGATGAAATGGATAAAAAAAGCCAGAGGCATATCGACTCTGGCTGCGGGGTATTTTAGCGTGCGCTAATTATAAGAAATGCAAAGTGGCGTTAAGCGAAAAGTTTTTCACATCTTCTTCTTTCATTGAGAACACATTGTAACTCGCACCTAAAGAGAGCGGCCCTATTACAAAGTATTCTGCGCCAACACCATACATGATGTCGATTTCGTCTTCTTTAAAGCTACTGCCAGTCAACTCATAAGAGTGCAAGCCTACTTTGCCGTACACATGAAGAGGGCCAAAATCGATGCTTGGTTTCGCCGCGAAATACACAGCAGAACCGGTTAGATTACCTGTGAAGTTACCGTATTTTACGTTGTCGAAATCGCCAAAGTCTTGATAACCCGCTTCAAGACCGATCAACGGAAGAATACCAGTACCAACATGAACGTTATACGAGGTTGAAGATTCGTTACCCAAATCCGCTTGACCTACACTCGCGCTGCCGTAGATCCATGAGTCCGCTGAAGCAGTGGTGGACGCGCCAATCAGAGCTAGCGCTAGTAGTGTCTTTTTCATAATAAACCTTCTCTATTTATATGCTGCAGAGGCTTCAACTGGCAAACCTCTGCCGTATTAGTCAAAATTCCGAACGGTATACTTAACCTTATGCAAATTACATACCTAGACGTAAATCACATACCTAGCAAGCTTCAATTGCCATTTTAATACGCTTGTCAGAAACGGGATAAGGGGTACCTAGCTGTTGAGCAAAGTAGCTAACGCGCAACTCTTCGAGCATCCAACGTATTTCTTTAACGTTATCAGGAACTGCCACTCCCTTCGGAATTTTATTAAGTAACTCTTTGTAATCATTAGTGACCGACTCGATTTTTAGCATATGCAAACGGTCTTTGTTGGGATCAATTGGCAGCTTTTCCATCCGGCGCTCAATCGCTTTCATGTAACGCAAAATGTCCGGCAGGCGCTTCCAGCCACACTCAGTCGCAAAGCCCTTAAAAATCAGCCCTTCAATCTGCGCTTTGATATCAGACAGTGCAAACGCCATGGTAAAGTCAATTTTACCTTTAAGCTTTTTATTGATGCTGAACGCGGTGGTCAAAATCGTTTCAACTTGCTGGGCAATCTCGACGACGGTATCACCCAACTCGGCACGAACGTGCTCTTTCAACTGTTCAAACGCTTCAGGTTGCCACACTAAGCCGCCTTTTTGTTCGATCAATTTGTCTACGCCACAGGCAATGCAGTCATCAATCAGATCGAGTACTTTGCCATACGGATTAAAGTACAGACCCAACTTCGATTTATTCGGTAAATTAGCGTGTAAGTACTTAATCGGCGATGGCACATTGAGCAATACTAAGCGGCGCTGTCCGGCCTTCATGGCTTGCACTTGCTCTTGCTCGGTTTCGTAGAGCTTAATCTCAACACTGTCTTTGCTATCAACGATCGCTGGATACGCTTTGACTTCGTAGCCGCCACGTTTCTGCTGATAGACTTTTGGCAGTTCACCAAAACTCCACGTGTGCAAGCCTTGCTGTTCGATATCATCGTCAGCGACTTTCGACAGTGTCTCTTGCACCTTCTCTTTGAGACTCTCTTTGAGTTGATGCAAATCGCGATGTTCTTTTAACTTCCGGTTGCGATGGTCGACGGCGCGGAACGTCACTTTCAAGTGATCGGGCACTTGGTCAAGGTTCCAATCGTCACGCAATACTTCAACACCTGTCATTCGGCGTAACTCTTTTTCTAACGAATCAAGCAATGGTGCTTCCATCGGCGTGACACGTGCTAAAAAGGCATCGGCATAATTTGGCGCCGGAACAAAATTCTTACGAATCGTTTTCGGCAACGATTTAATCAAGCTGACCACTAACTCATGACGTAAACCTGGGATCTGCCAGTCAAAGCCAGCAGGTTCAACTTGGTTTAAAATCGGTAAAGGCAGATGAACCGTGACACCATCGTTATCTTCACCTGGCTCAAATTGGTAACTCAGTTTTAATTTGAGGCCATTTTGATGCCAGAAATTAGGATAATCGAGATCAGTGACATGGCTGGCATCGCCTTTGAACAACATCTCTTTTTCAAAGTTAAGCAGCTCCGGATTGCCTTGGGATGCTTTCTTCCACCAAGTATCAAAATGGCGTCCAGACACAACTTCGGTGCCCACTCGCTGATCATAGAAATCAAACAACTCATCATCATCAACCAAGATATCGCGCCGACGAGACTTGTGCTCTAACTCTTCAACCTCTTGCAGCAACTTACGGTTTTGCTTAAAGAAAGCATGTTTAGTTTCCCACTCACCTTCAACCAAAGCGCTACGAATAAACAGCTCACGACTGACAACAGGATCGATACTGCCATAGTTGATAAGGCGTTTAGGTACGATAGGTACGCCATATAGCATGACTTTCTCATGCGCCATGACCGCCGCGTTTTTTTTCGACCAATGGGGTTCACTGTAACTGCGTTTGATTAAGTGTTTCGCCAAAGGCTCAACCCATTCAGGTTGGATCTTGGCAATAATGCGCCCCCACAACCTCGATGTTTCCACCAGTTCGGCTGACATGATCCACTTAGGCTGCTTTTTGAATAACCCCGACGCTGGGAAGATATGGAAACGAGCGTTACGCGCGCCTTGATATTCGTTTTTCTCTTGGTCTTTAACACCAATATGTGAGAGCAAGCCCACGAGGATCGCGCTATGCACACTTTGATAGTTCGCGGCTTCATCGTTAAGCTTAAAGCCCATTTCACGCATCGCCTGATGAACCTGAAAATACACATCTTGCCACTCACGCACACGCAAGTAGTTTAAGTAGTCTTGTTTACACTGCTTGCGGAACTGGCTGCCCGATAGCGCCTTTTGCTGCTTTTGCAGGTAATCCCAGATATTAACGAAGGTGAGAAAATCTGACTCTTCATGGAAGAAACGGCGATGTTTGTCATCCGAAGATTGTTGTTTATCACTTGGACGCTCACGCGGGTCTTGAATCGACAAGGCCGATGCGATGATCATCAACTCTTTCAAAGCGCCATATTTAGGCGCTTCAAGTACCATACGTGCCAGACGTGGATCAATCGGCAACTTCGCCAATTGACGGCCAGTTGCCGTGAGACGTTTATTTGGATCGCTGGCTTTATCATTAATCGCGCCAAGCTCTTCAAGCAAGCGCACCCCATCTTGGACGTTACGCTTATCTGGCGCTTCAACGAATGGAAACGCTTCGATATCACCTAAGCCCAATGCGGTCATTTGTAAGATAACCGAGGCTAAATTGGTACGTAGAATTTCAGGATCAGTAAATTCAGGTCGAGAATTGAAATCGTCCTCGGAGTAAAGGCGAATACAGATACCTTCTTCGACACGACCACAACGGCCTTTCCGCTGATTGGCGCTCGCTTGCGATATTGGCTCAATTGGCAAGCGCTGTACTTTAGTGCGGTAGCTATAGCGGCTAATACGCGCCGTGCCCGGGTCAATCACATATTTGATGCCAGGTACGGTGAGAGACGTTTCAGCCACGTTAGTCGCCAATACAATCCGACGTCCAGCATGAGGTTGAAAGATCTTGTTTTGCTCGCCAGCCGATAAGCGTGCATAAAGCGGCACGATTTCGGTACTCTTGAGGTTACGTTTCGCCAGTGCGTCTGCGGTGTCGCGGATTTCTCGCTCACCATTCATAAAGATCAGGATATCACCCAGACCTTCATCACACAGCTCATCGACCGCTTCAAAAATACCTTCTAATTGGTCACGATCACTATCATCGTCTCCCGCCAATGGGCGATAACGAGTGTCTACCGGGTAGGTGCGACCTGAGACTTCGATGATCGGTGCATTTTCGAAATGCTTAGAGAAACGTTCTGGGTCAATCGTTGCTGAGGTGATGATCACCTTCAAGTCAGGGCGACGCGGCAGTAACTCTTTTAAATAACCGAGGATGAAATCAATGTTCAGACTACGCTCGTGCGCTTCATCAATGATGATGGTGTCGTACTGGTTAAGAAAGCGATCATGTTGAATTTCTGCCAGCAAGATACCGTCAGTCATTAACTTAATTTGAGTATTATCTGATATTTGGTCGTTAAAGCGTACCTTATAACCAACAAACTCACCCAGTGTGCTTTCCATCTCTTCTGCAATGCGACTCGCCACCGAACGCGCCGCGAGTCGACGTGGCTGAGTATGACCAATTAAGCCATATTTACCACGGCCAAGCTCGACACAAATTTTAGGTAACTGAGTGGTTTTGCCTGACCCAGTTTCACCGGCAACGATCACCACCTGATTGTCTGCAATCGCCTTGGCAATATCGTCTTTCTTCTGGCTAACAGGCAAGATGTCAGGGTAGTTGATCGTCGGCACAACGGCGCAGCGCTGCTCGGCTGCCATCATCGACTTAGCAATATCTAATGCGATCTCGTCAAACACAGCGTTACGTGAGGCTTCTTTTTTTATTCGACTTGCCCCGGAGATGCGTTTGCTTAAACGAAATCTGTCTTTCAACAAGCACTGGTTGAGTGCTTTGCGTAATGAAGCCGCGTTATTAGCTTGAGCCTGATGCTCTGATGCGGCTGTTTTTTTTGGCTGTGACGAAGTCAAAGCGTTACCTATTCTTTTCTATCGATAAAACTGCGCGGATTGTATCACAGATGATAATAAAAACGCCCACAAACCTATACCTGTGGGCGTTGCTTCTATGGTGGGCGGCTAAAAATCAACCTGGAGATAAAGGGTGTTGTAGTTACTGCCCCCTTTTATCCGCCCATATTGCGAGGCTTTTTCAAAAATCGCACTGCGATGATGCAACGAGTAACCAATCCAAACATTGTTCAAGTCGTTTGAATTGAACAAATCGCCAACATTAACGTCGACAGAGAAATCCAAATAGTTCAGGAGGTTACTGGGATTGTAGCCTTTAGATTTCATCTCTTCGTTTTCAACATAGGTAAAGCTGTCTACGTAAGAAAGCCCTTCTGCAACGCCAAACCGCCATTGAGTCGGCCAATCAAAGGTGTAGTACGCTTTAATGGCTGCGACATATTCGGTGACAGAAGACTGCACCTCAGACGACCAGTGATGGACAATCCCCGGCGTAAAGTAGATATCAATCGGTACACCAAATAATTCGTCGGTTAATGGGTGCCCATAAAAAAGCGAGGTGAGCTGGTTGTTGTAGGGATCCTTCTCACGGTTAAGTTTGATAATTTCACCGATATTAGAAGGGGTTGCCCAACCATGCGCGACACGCCAATAACGTTTATTACTCAACTCTGATTTGGGCGCTTTGCTCTTGTCGTTAAAAAATCCGAACCCTAGGTAAAATTCACCTTCAAATCTGTCATCGACTACCTGCGATTGGTAGGCATTGCTATCAAGGTGCGTGACACTGGCCGCGCCAAGCAGATATAAATTCGAGTAGACGTGATAACGGGCTCGGACGCCCGCGTTAACATCAATACCTGCGCCAATGCGCTCGCCGGTATAATCATTAAACGCATAATACTCACTGTTGAAGTCAGCATCTTTGTACCTCACCGTCGCATGAGGCGTCAGTTGCCAGTCACCCCATTGATAGTTTGCCGAGGCACTAAGATTGACGTGAAAACGCATATCTTTGTCACTCATTAACTCGGTGTCTAACTGCCAATTCTGACTAAATTGATAACGTAACTGAGCACCAAAGTCGAACGTATCGCCTTGATGGGCATTTTGTGCTGACGCAGGAATATCGACAAAACGCATACGCATTAAGGCATTGAACTCGATATTATCGCCTTGATATAAATAAGCACCCGCTTGCATCCCATCAATGAACACATGCTCATTGTCAAAAAACATCATAGGAACAAAAGTACTGACGGTTTGATCACCGTTTTCGGTTTTAAACGGAATTGACGCCATACGATAAATTGCGGCGATACCCCAATCTTGCTCCGCTTGCTGGGCATAAGCAGAGGAACAAACTAAGCCACTGACAGCTATCGAGAACATCGATAGCGAACGGTTTTTTATCATTTTCTATCCAAAAGTGACGTAACAACTCAAAAACTGACCAACTAAAGTGCTTAATACTTAGGTTTCTGCGCTATTGGTCGTTAAAATAGAATCTATGATCCCTCAAATCTAACGATTGTGAAAGCATCTGAATTAAAAAAACGACTCGCTCGATTACCAAGCAACTGCGATCCGGACATAGTGACCGGAGAAACTTGGCTGCCAGAACGATTACTTGACGCTGAGCTTGATGGTGGTTTGCTTTTTTTGAGTTTCGATACCGCACCAGAAGAGACACAAGGTGAAGAGGAAGGACGCGGTTTTGTCGAGCACGAAATCAGCATGATACGTCATCGCTTTTTGCAAATCCTTACCGAAAGCTCTGATGATAAAACCAAAGCAGATGCGATGCTGGCACTTTTTTTAATGGGCCATGAACTTTCAAGCTCAGAAGTCATCGAAGTTCTTGAAGACCCAAGCCTACCCGAGGAACCCACTGAGTAACGCATGGATAATAAAAGACCTTTTCTTATTGCTGGCCCCATCTTGCGCAAAACCACTGCCACTGAGCTGGTCTTTTGGTTAGCCACACGTGAGCCCCTTGATGGTGAATTTACCCTCAGTTTGGCGGCCGACCAAACCGAGTTACACCGTCAGTCTTTAAGCCAGTTCGAAGCGTTTAAAGTTGGCCAATATTGCTATGTCACCTTAGTGCGTATTGTTGGTGAGTTCCCGCAAGATACTGCGCTCAATTATCAATTTAATACCCAACACGGTCCCTTGGTTGAGCTATACCCACACTTGCTCTATGGCAATGAGTCACAACTTAGCATTACCATCTCGACCAAAGCCGATTACGTGATGCACGGATCGTGTCGTAACCCTCATGATCCTAGTGACGATGCTTTGGTGCGCGCCGATGAAAAAGTCGCCCAATATTCTATCGACCAACGCCCTGACTTATTAATGATGAGCGGCGACCAAATCTACGCAGATCATGTTGCTGGACCAATGCTCGATGCCATCCATCAAACCATTGAGTTATTAGGGCTCCCGCAAGAGCAATTTCATCAAGCGCCTGTGCAAAACAGTGACGAGCTTTTTGCGCATCCGGACTGTTATTATCGCCGTGACCATCTCTTACCCCATCATTACGATGACGGCACACTGTTAACCAAGCTGTTTCCGAAGCGCAACGCGCCTATTTTTACCTCTACCGATGCAGAAAACCATTTGATTACCTTTAGCGAATTTGTCGCTATGTATCTGCTTGTTTGGTCGCCAACCTTGTGGTCTTGCATCAATCCAACTCGCTTGCGGGACAATGGCTTCTCTCACGTTGGACAGGTTATGGAGCCGCGCCTTCAACAACGTTGGCACGACGAACATCAAATCCTTCGAAGCTTTGTTGATGGTCTTAGCCAAGTGCAGCGCCTGTTCGCCCATATCCCGACTTACATGATTTTTGATGATCATGATATTACCGACGATTGGAATCTCACCATTGGCTGGGAAACGGCCGCCTATCAAAATCCATTTTCACACCGCATCATTGGTAATGGCTTAATGGCCTATTGGCTTTGTCAGGGATGGGGGAACGAGCCCGACAACTTCAATCACGAATTTGTTAATTTGGCACGCCAATTTCTCGACACGCCGAGTGTAGACAATCATGACGCCTTTATCCGCCATTTATATCGCTTTGAAGCTTGGCACTATACGATTGAGCGTTCGCCGAAAGTCGTGGTACTTGATACTCGAACGCGGCGTTGGCGTTCTGAATCTAAAATGAATAAACCGTCAGGATTGATGGACTGGGAAGCCATGATAGAGCTGCAGCATGAGCTTTTGCATCTAGACAAAGTGATTATTGTCTCGCCAGCACCGATGTTTGGCGTCAAGTTTATTGAGACCTTACAACGGATAGTGACTGCACTCGGTAAACCGTTAATGGTTGATGCAGAAAACTGGATGGCGCACCCTGGCAGCGCTAATACAATGTTAAGTATTTTTACCCACACCAAAACCCCGACTAATTTTGTTATTTTGTCAGGCGATGTGCACTACTCATTCGCATACGACATTAAACTCAGGTTTAGACGCAATAGCCCGACCATCTATCAAGTCACCTGCAGTGGTCTCAAAAGCCAGTTTCCTGAACCTTTGCTCGCGTTGTGTGACCACGCAGACCGGTTGCTTTATTCGCCGCGCTCACCATTGAACTGGTTTACCAAACGTAAGCGCCTCAAAGTGAAAAAACGCGATCCAAATACACCTGGGCGTCGTCGCTTAGTCAATAGCAGTGCCATTGGCGAACTCAAGCTGAATAAACAAGGCAAACCAGAACGTATCGCGATTTTAACTGGTGACGGCAAGCAGTGGGAGTTTATGCCGATAAAAGAAAAGTAAGATTTTGGTCAAACGTATTGTGATCCACGACCAACGTCACTATCTATAAACAGAGTGGCACTATAAATAACGTCACTATCTATAAATAGAGTCGCACCTAGATAAGTAGAGTCGTACATCGATAGCTAGAACAGCGCATTTACCTGCACAACCGCACAGAAAGGCATAGACCATGTTAAATTCGATTACTAAACTGTTTAAACAGTTGCTTGAAGGGGAAGATTTAGGCCAACACAGCGCCGCAGACCCCAATTTAGCGATTGCGTGCTTATTGTACGAGGTTGCTGGCGCCGATCATCAGATTGAGCGTGCAGAGAGCGAAGCAAAACATCACCTGCTTGGTAAACTGCTCAATCTCGACCCTAGCCAAACCAACGCACTGCTAACTCGCGCTCAACAATGCAGCAAAGATTCGGCGTCTTTGTACGAGTTTACCTCTCAGTTACGCGAACTTAGTCAACAAAACCGCTACTGCGTGATCCAGGCGATGTGGCAAGTTGCCAATGCCGATGGCACGATCGATCCACTAGAAGAAGCCGTCATTCGTAAGACCGCCGAGTTGCTTTATGTTGATCACCGTGACTTTATTCGTGCCAAGCTTTCTGTCACCGAACTTCCGGCCAACGAGCTTCCAACTAGCGATAAAGACCAGTAGGTCACATTGGCAAATCAACCGAGTCCTCGTACCTTGATTACCTGAGTAACATCACATCGCTATGACAACGCCGCATCAATCCCATCTCGTCGTTCTCACACAGTGAGAGCGACCTGAGCTCAACCTAATCACCACGTAACGTCACCTTAACTTGCCATCCCCTGTAGCACGCTACTCGATGCCGTCACTTCACATCTTGACCTCATTAAGTCGTGAGGAAAGCACCATAATTTGATAACAACTCATTAACTTTACAACGTCTTTGCTATAGTCATATTCGAAAAAAATCAAAACGTTTGCGACACAAATTGTCGGTTTAATACTCCGAATCGCTCCCAATGAGCGAAACACGCGTGCATAACAACAAGGACGATATATGAAAGCACTACAAACCTCCCTCATTACCCTCGCCATCACTGGATTTATGGCTTCGGAAGTCGCCGCTGCAACGGAATGGAATGTTTCTCTGTGGGGAAAACGCCGCGCTTTTACCGAAAACGTAGAAAAGCTCGCAGAGCTAGTTGAACAGAAAACTAACGGTGAATTTAAACTCAACATTTCTTATGGCGGCCTGTCTAAAGCGCGTGAAAACTTAGACGGCATTTCGTTCGGTGCATTTGAAATGGCTCAGTTTTGCGCTTTTTATCATGCCGATAAAAACCCGACCATTACGGTCAACGAACTGCCGTTTGCCAAAGAGGTGTCATTAGCTCGCATTAGTGATATCTACATGAAAGTATTTGAACACCCTGAAGTAAAAAAAGACTTGGCGCGTTGGAATGCGACGCTGCTGATGCCAACACCACTGCCGCAGTACAACATTGTCAGCAAGAGTGACGCACTAAACTCTCTACAAGACTTTGATGGCCTGCGCGTACGTGGGCCAGGCGGAATTATGGGAGTACTGGGTAAGCTCGGCGCAGTCAAAACTGGGGTACCGTTTTCTGAGGTCCGCCAATCGATGGATTCTGGCGTTATTGATGCCGCCTCGTTTGCTCCCCATGCTCACCTGTCGACGAATTCCTACAAAGTGGGCAAATGGGCCACAACTAACCTTAACTTAGGCTCTGCCAACTGCCCAGTGGTGGTTAATACTGAAGCTCTTGAAATGCTCAAGCCCGCTCATCGCGAAGCACTACTCGGTTCCGTCGATGAAGCGCTCGACTTCTATGTGCAAAACTATGAGCAAAACACCACGGCGAAATACCAAGCAGCTATCCGCGATCAAGGTTTGACTTTAGTGACCTTCTCTCCTGAGCAGACCGAACAGCTCAACGAATTGGCCCAGTCAGTGCGCCAAGAGTGGATTGATAAATACAAAGACAAGTTTGACTCTCAAGCTGTGTTTGACCACACCGCGAAACTCTTTGCTGAGTAATTCCCTCACCCGCCAGGTAAGACATTCTGACTTGCCTGGCACACTCTCTATGACAGATTTTTAGATAGGAGACCGCTATGTCGGCTGCTGCTTCTGTATTGGAAGATGATTCGAAGTTAAGTCGTGCAGACCGCTTACTGTTTCGTTTCGAGTCCTTTCTCAACCTCGCTGGTGGCGTGGTAATTTTCTTACTGGTTTTTCTCGCCACCGTTAACGTGTTAGGTCGTTGGTTATTTTCATCACCCATCAATGGTTACGTTGACTGGGTCGAACAAGCCATGGCGTTTATTGCATTTCTAGGCATCGCATACACACAACGCATGGGTGGGCATATCCGAATGGACATCATCATTGGCCGCTTCAAAGGCCGTTGGTTATGGGTCACTGAATTTATGTCTGCTCTGTTGATGTTCACCGTTACGCTTGTACTTATTTACGGCTCCTATTTGCACTTTTGGCGCGCCTATTCGATTGGCGACTCGTCGCTCGATATAAACCTTCCGACTTGGCCAGCCAAGCTAATCGTGACGATTGCCCTGAGCATCTTGGCTGCGCGGTTAGTGTTACAAATGTGGGGCTACGCGCGCGCAGCAGTGAGAAGAGATGAACGCCCTATTGGTGTCCCTCTGATTGAATCAGCTGCCGAAGTGGCCGCAAAAGAAGCCGAAGCAGTAACCGGACACGAGAGTTAGGAGAGTTATCTTGTCAGATTTAATTCAAACCATGGCCACTATGGACAGCATTCAAATTGGCCTTTGGGTATCAGGTGCCATGCTTATTTTTGTTGTGCTTGGTGTGCGAGTAGCCTTTGCCGCTGCCACCGCAGGGTTCCTCGGTTTAGTATGGATATTCAGTGCCAAATTTGGCTTCGAACGTGGCTTTATGGTGGCACTCAAAATGGCCGGGACCATTCCTCATTCTAAAGTATCATCGCTCGCGCTATCGCTGATCCCGACCTTTATCTTGATCGGTTTTCTTGCCTATCACGCAGGGCTGACAAAAGCGCTATTTGAAGCGGCGAAACGTTGGGTCGGTTGGTTACCGGGCGGAATGGGGGTCGCAACTGTATTTTCGACAGCAGGCTTCGCTGCGGTTTCAGGCGCTTCGGTCGCAACATCGGCGGTGTTTGCCAGAATTGCGGTTCCAGAGATGCTCAAACTCGGCTACGACAAGCGCTTTGCCGCTGGCGTTGTCGCGGCAGGTGGCACCCTCGCTTCGTTGATCCCGCCATCGGCCATTTTGGTCATTTACGCCATCATCGTCGAGCAAGATGTCGGTGCCCTGTTGATGGCAGGCTTTATTCCTGGCTTTGTTTCTGCGCTGATTTACGGTGGATTAGTTATTTTCCTTGCGATGACCAAAAAAGATTTTGGTCCACCTGTGCGAGGGTATAGCTGGAAGCAACGCTTTGAATCACTGCCAGCAGCAGCGCCCATTTTCTTTGTCGTCGCAATTATCATGGTGTGTATTTATGGCGGTGTCGGGACTCCAACGGAAGCTGGTGCCCTTGGTGCTAGCGTGATTTTATTGGTGGCTCTTTATCATGGCAGTCGTTGGAAAGAGATTAAAAGCTCAATCATGGAAACCGCCAAGCTGTCAGCAATGATATTCGCCATCATCTGGGGGGTATTGATTTACGTTCGGTTTCTTGGCTTTGCCGATCTGCCGAGTGCTTTCTCAGATTGGATCGTCAGCTTAGAACAAAGCCCAATGCTGACCTTGCTGTTTATCCTACTCGCGTATGCGGTTCTGGGGATGTTCATGGATGCAATTGGCATGTTGCTGCTGACTCTCCCAGTTGTTTACCCTGCAATTATTGCTCTAAATGGCGGCGTGGATGTGGCCGCAGTAGACTCTGCATTTGGCGTTTCCGGGCTAGGTTGTGCGATTTGGTTTGGTATTATCGTGGTCAAGATGGCAGAACTGTGTTTAATCACCCCGCCTATCGGCTTGAACTGCTTTGTGGTTGCAGGAGTGCGTCCTGAATGTTCAGTTCAAGATGTATTTCGCGGCTGTACGCCTTTCTTCGTGGCTGACGTGATCACCATTGCTGTGCTGATCATGTTCCCAAGTATTGTATTGTGGCTACCAGAGATGATTGGCTACGCGTAATAAAATAGCGGTCAATAGCATCAAGGGAGCCATTCGCTCCCTTGATTTTTTACAGCATCGTTAATGCAAGTTTGGCTAAGTTATGGGCATCGACATAACCTGAATGCTGTCGGCCTTCCCACTCGATACCTTTACTTTCTTGCGCGACTTTATGACCAACACGCTTGTCTTTAAGGCGATTTTGAATCCGAAATAGGGTTGCTAAATTAATGAACTCATTAAACGGCATCTCAATGCCCTTTTGTTGGCACTCTTTGGCTAACACGCGATCATCTCGGCCCCAAGCGGCGTAGATTTTGTTCGCACCGCCAAAGTTTTTCACCATCGACTTAAGCACTTCTTGCAAAGGCCGACCCTGTTTCTCAACCGTGCGTGGCGTAATACCGGTCAATTGTGCACAAAACAGCGAGACTTCATCATGTTCTGGTTTGACGTAATATTGTGCACGCTTAACGATCTCGCCCTTAACAAGGTCAATTTCTGCTAGCCCAACTTCAATAATTTCCCCAGTGGTACCGACACCGTTTTCATTCCAACAACACATTTCTAAATCGAAACAAACAATACGGTTATGGTTCATGATTGGCCTTTGTTCAAAGTTCGCAAAACGCGAAATTCTACATCAGAAATCGACAAAATTCGAATCGAACACGTTTAAGCGCTCAGTTATGCGGCAATCGAGACGCGATTTCGCCCTGCTTGCTTACTCTTATAGAGCTCTGCATCACAATGTTGCAGGATGTC
The DNA here is from genome assembly GCF_000711795.1 of Vibrio pacinii DSM 19139. Classification (GTDB taxonomy): domain Bacteria; phylum Pseudomonadota; class Gammaproteobacteria; order Enterobacterales; family Vibrionaceae; genus Vibrio; species Vibrio pacinii. Next base: position 105,115 of record NZ_JONH01000001.1, read on the forward strand.
TTCTTGGCTTTCATCTGTGCGGATAGCCGCGCCGATACTCAACGTACAGCGAATGTCGTGTTGAGCAAAGTGATAGGCAGCCTGTCCGACCGCATCACAAATCTGTTGTACGTAATCTGCCAGCGCTTGCGGCTCAGTAACATTAGAAATAATACAGAATTCATCACCACCGATGCGCACAAAAATGTCGCCTTCACGTAACTGGCCTAACACTACGTTAGCCACACCAATCAAGACCTCATCGCCTGCAATATGCCCGTAACTATCATTAATTTGCTTGAACTCATCAATATCAAAACCGATTAAAGAAAAGCACTGTTTGCCAGTGACTCTTTGCTGCAAGTGACGACTGAATGCACGGCGATTATAAATGCCTGTTAGCGCGTCATAATCGACTAAAAATTGCAGTTCACGGGTTCGTTCATTGAGCAGCTTCTCTAAATACTCTTGATCTCGCAACAATAGGTACACAATGTAGGTAAGCAATAATGACACAGTAAGCCCAGTCAAACCTATCGACCACAGTACCATTTTGTCGTTGTATGGAACGGTGCCCGCCAGTTTAAAATCAACTACCCACTCGCGGTTTGGTAATCGAATACGCTTCTGGATGTCAATCCCCTGACTCTCTTGCCAGCCATCACTTTGATACAAAATCGGGTCGTCTTCTGCATCAAAGCCTAAATCGGTCACCCGAACCAACAATTCTTGCTCAGTGGCCGTACGTAACACTATTGATTCAAAGTATTTGGTCGAACGGATCGCACCAATTACCACACCAATTAGCTTTTGCGGTTGGTCAACGAAAAAGACCGGATGATAGACCAGCAACCCGGTTTTACTAATGCTTTTGTCGATGCCATCTTGCAATAACCGTACTTTGTCAGACAGACTTGGCTGACCAGTTTTGACAATATGATCAAGAACCAACTGAAAACGGCTTCTTGATGAGTAATAACCCAATGCTTTGAAATTCGCTTCACTGCGTGGATAGACATCAGACGCAGTGTAGATTGGCTGATTATTTGGCAGAATATAGCCGAAGGTTTTAGGTCCATCTTTGGGGATGGTGTAGATCTCATAAAATGGGAATGTTGCACGCACCTTGGCAATGTGTGTATCAATGTCTCTGCTCTCGACACGCTGCATCCATTGCAACGCGATCAATGACTGAGACGACGACAACACTTGCTCCGCGAAAATCGAAAAGCGATCCCAGTCTTCAGGGTGAGTAGAACGAAAGAAATTAGCCCCAGCACCAATAAAGTGCAGATCACTTTCAATCACCTGTTGCAAATTTTCACTCTGTTGTTCGGCCAGTTTATCGACCAAATCCATACTGTGGCTTTGCTGAGCTTGATAAGCAAAATAAACCAAATAGCACGTCAGCATCAAAGTAAAGACTAAGGTAACGGCAGGAAATAAAAACTTCTTTGTTTTAAATTGGCGCATAACGCTGTTGCGGATTAATCGACCGTCCTTGAGAATAACGCGCTATTCTAGCGCTTACTGATTGGCGATATAAAGCTCAATCCTGCCTTTGATATGAAACAATCCTCATTTCGAGGTATAGGCCTCCTTTTTCGGCTAAATTCGGTTAAAAACAAAACAGTTAGCCATCAAAACCCCTGTTTTGGCCTGTTTTTGTAGCCGTACATTGACTTGATTATGATAATATTCACCCCAATCTATCAGAATAAATCGGCTCTTATTTCAACCCAGAGCCCTCACAGAGATTTCGCCTGTCTCTGAAATCAGAAAAATTAGAAGAGAATTGTCATGACGTTCGATTTACAAATGATCCCTCAAACGTTCGATATGCTTCACGCAGGTCTTGCTGCATCAAGCGTTCTATTGCTGCTGATCGCGGTTTCACGCAAATCAACCGTAGTGGAAAAAGTGGTTGAGAAGCCAGTCGAAAAAATCGTTGAAGTAGAAAAGCCCGTCGAAAAAATTGTCGAAGTTGAGAAAATCATTGAAGTAGAAAAAGTGGTTGAGAAGGTTGTAGAAGTCGAGTCGAAACTTGCTACCGCTTCAACCGACTCAGCGCTGCAGCTTCTCTCTCTCATGCAACAAGAAGCGCGCCTTATCGATTTTCTCCAAGAAGACCTGACTGCGTTTTCTGACGAAGAAGTCGGCGCCGCCGCTCGCGTCATCCATACTGGTGGTAAAAAAGTCTTAACCGACTATGTCACGCTTGAGCCTATTCGCCATGAAGATGAAGAGACCCGTATTACTATCGAAGCAGGCTTCAACCCGCAACAGATTCGTTTGACGGGCAACGTTACAGGCAATGCACCCTTCAACGGTACATTGGTCCACAAAGGTTGGAAAGCGAACGCAATCAACTTACCAAAGTTAGCTAAAAACTACGATGCTTCTGTTATAGCGCCTGCTGAGGTTGAGCTGTAATGGAACACCAAAATATCGCCCAGCAAAACGCTAGCTCGAACACAGCGAAATTTAGCGTCGGTATCGACTTAGGCACCACTCACTGCGTGCTCTCGTTTATCGATACGCAACAAGAAGACTCTCGCGTTGAAGTCATGCCAATTGCGCAGCTGACCGCGCCTGGTAACGTAGAAACTCGTAGCCAACTGGGCTCGTTTTTATACCAACCGCACCAACACGAAATGAACCCAGCGTCACGTGTGCTGCCTTGGTCATCACAGCCAAGCGCTCTAGTGGGCGCGATTGCACGTAATCTTGGTGCAAAAACACCGATTCGCTTAGTGGCCAGTGCAAAGTCTTGGTTATGCCATGCCGGTGTAAACCGTCGCGATGCTTTTTTACCCGCAGGTAGCCCGGAAGAAGTCGAAAAAGTGTCACCATTACGCGCGACTGAACTTTATTTAGAGCACTTAAAAAACGCTTGGGATCACGCACACCCAGACCATCCTCTGACTCAGCAAGATGTCACCATTACGGTACCGGCTTCCTTCGACCCAGCGGCGCGAGACTTAACCGCCGAAGCGGCGCGCAATGTTGGCCTGGCTCATCTGACTTTGCTCGAAGAACCACAAGCTGCGCTTTATAACTGGATTGATAACAGCCACGACAAATGGCGTGACGACGTTACTGTCGGCGATATTGTGCTGGTGGTGGACATCGGTGGTGGTACTACTGACCTCTCGTTGGTTGAAGTCACTGAACAAGATGGCAACCTTAGCCTCAATCGTATCGCGGTTGGAGAGCATATCCTACTCGGCGGCGATAACATGGACTTAGCCCTTGCCTACCGCCTGAAGATGAAACTGGCACAGCAAGGCAAAGAACTGCAACCATGGCAAGTACAAGCCATGACCCATGCTTGCCGTGATGCCAAAGAAGCACTCCTTATCGACGCTGAACTTGAGTCAGTGCCGATCGTAGTTCCGAGCCGTGGTTCGAAACTGCTTGGTGCCACTTTAAAAACGGAACTGACTCAAGCGGAAGTTCAGCAAACCTTGGTTGATGGTTTTTTTCCAAAAGTTGCCGTGACAGAGCACCCAGTGCAGCGCAATCGTGGCGCCTTGACTCAAATGGGTCTGCCTTATGCACAAGATGCCGGAATTACACGCCATATTGCGGCTTTCTTGACCAAACAAGCTAATGCACAAGGTGGCAGCGCGACGGCAGAAGCGTTCAATCCTTTTGCTAATATGCCAGGTATGGGCGGCCAGACTGATCAGTCAGCAGATTTTATTAAACCAACCGCCATTTTATTCAACGGCGGGGTGTTAAAATCGACATTGCTAGCCGCTCGCCTTGAAGAAACCATTAATCAATGGTTGCTTGAAACCGACGCCCCAATCGCCAAACGCTTAACTGGTGTCGACTTAGACTTAGCCGTCGCTAGTGGTGCAAGCTACTATGGTGCCGTTCGCCGTGGACAAGGTGTTCGAATTCGAGGCGGTATTGCATCCAGTTATTATGTCGGGATTGAAAGTGCGATGCCGGCTATTCCGGGGATGGCACCACCGATGGAAGCACTATGCGTCGCACCATTTGGCATGGAAGAAGGCTCTAGCGTTAGCGTACCAAGTAAAGAATTTGGTTTAATTATCGGCCAACCGGTCAGCTTCCAGTTCTTTGGTTCGACCGTTCGCCGAGACGACGAAGCCGGCCTTCACCTTGATCACTGGGCACCGGAAGAGCTCGAAGAGTTGCCAGAAATTCAAGTGACTTTGCCCGTTTCTGAAGGGCGCCGTGAAGGTGAAGTGGTTCCTGTCACTTTAGCCTCTCGCGTTACCGAGCTAGGTACGCTCCACCTTGAAGCCATCGCCTCTGATAATGGCCAAAAATGGCATGTCGAATTTGACGTGCGCGATGATGGCAAAGATCACTAAAGCGAACCAACATAATGAGACAACGGCACCACAAGGTGCCGTTTTTGCCAGACGCCAGTCTACTCGTTCGTTTATTGACTAAACGAAGACGAAATTACCCAGATTGGTATGCGATAAATAGACAAAGGGTTTTGTTATATGGCCTCTCCTCGATTTTTAGTCGGTATTGATTTAGGCACAACTAACACCGTTGTGGCGTTTTGTGAAATCACTGACAACCTAGAACACGCACCAGTGTCACTGTTTGATATCGACCAGTTAATCGGGCCGGGTGAAGTGGTGCGCAAACCGCTTTTACCCTCTTTCCGTTACCATCCCGCTCAAGGACAAGTCTCTGAGTCAGATTTAACTCTGCCGTGGCAAAACAAGCCCGTCGATGGCGACATTTCACATGTCATGATCGGCGAGTGGGCACGTGAGTTGGGCGCCAAAGTCGAGGGTCGCCAAGTATCGAGTGCCAAAAGCTGGCTCTCTCATCAAGCGGTTGACCGTCGCTCAGATATTCTGCCTTGGGCGGGCGCCGATGATGCAGACAAAGTCTCCCCTGTGATAGCCAGTGCGAGTTATTTGAATCACATTCGTCAAGCATGGAACTATCGTCATCCAAGCAACCCTCTCGAGCATCAAGATGTGGTCGTAACGGTGCCCGCCTCGTTTGACGAAACGGCGCGAAAACTGACCTTAGAAGCTGCGCAACTGGCGGGGCTCAATCATATCGTTCTTCTCGAAGAACCACAGGCGGTGTGCTACGACTGGTATGCTCGTCACCAGAACAGCGCCGCTGAAGAGCTAAAATCATTACCACTTATTTTGGTGTGTGATGTTGGTGGCGGAACAACCGACCTCAGCTTAATTGAAGCAAAGTATACCGATGATGAGCTTGCTCTGAATCGAATTGGCGTCGGTGAACACTTAATGCTCGGCGGTGATAACCTTGACCTAGCCCTTGCTCATCTTGCCGAGCAGCGTTTTAGTCACAGTAAAAAGCTCAATGCTGCAAGCTTAACAAAACTTATCCAGCAAACCCGTAAAGCTAAAGAGAACCTGCTTTCAACCCACGCCCCGGACGAAGTGAAAATCACGATGCTCGGCAGTGGTTCTAAACTGCTTGGTGGCACAAAAAGTATTGGTTTAACCAAACAAGAAGTACATCAAATCGCCCTTGATGGTTTCTTCCCTCTGTCGGATTTTACCCATACACCGGATAAGAGACGCAGTGCGGTGGTTGAATTTGGTCTACCTTATGTCGCAGACCCTGCGGTCAGCAAGCATGTGGCCGAATTCCTCAATCAACATCAACAAGTCTCCTATTCGGCTCTGGCTCAACAAGATACCAGTAAGCCTGCCATCCCTGTCGGGTTGCTGCTTAATGGTGGGGTATTCAATAGTGAGCTAGTTACCGAGCGCGTAACCCGTCTACTAAGCCATTGGCGCGGTGAACCCGTGACCGTTTTGGATAACCCTCACCCTGATTGGTCAGTGGCACTCGGTGCGGTCGCTTTTGGTAAAGCGCGTCGAGGCGCACAACTAAAAATCGGCGGTGGTGTGGCTCGTTCCTACTTCTTGCACCTACAAGAAAAGAACAAAATGGGTAAAGCACTCTGCTTGCTGGCCAAAGGCACAGAAGAAGGTCACGAAATCCGCTTAAGTGGTCGCCGTTTCGCTCTTACGCTCGGTGAACCAGTTCGTTTCAACCTGTTGACGACAACTCATGACACGCTGAGCAACAATACTGCCATTCAAAACGGAGCCATGGTCGATATCGATGCCGATCTTTTCTCGCCGCTGCCCCCATATATCTCAACTCTTGAAGGGCAAGGTACGGAATTACAAGCCAATCAAAAAGAGCGTGTCGAAGTACAACTTGCTTGCCAGTTAACCGAGGTGGGCACACTAAAAATGGAGTGTGTTAACGTCGACGATGACAATAAGCGCTGGGCACTGGAATTTGAAGTCCGTAATCAAAAAGCGGATGAGATTCAACAACAGAACACGCATCCACGTCTTGCTGAATGTAAAGCGCTGATTTCACGCCTTTACAGTGGCAACAAAAAAAGCGCCGAAGGCAAAGAGATAAAAACGCTCGCAAAAGATCTTGAAAAAATGCTCGGCAAACGGGATGAGTGGGATTTTTCAACCCTACGTCAGATTTTCGATGCTTTTGCGCTGGGAAGAAAACGCCGACGTCGCTCCGAAGCTCATGAAAAAAACTGGCTACGCTTGGCCGGCTTCTCGTTACGCCCTGGTTTTGGCGATGCCACCGATTCATGGCGCATCGAACAAGTTTGGGGACTCTACCAGCAAGGGATCCAGTTCAAAAACCATCAAGGTTGGAGCGATTGGTGGGTATTCTGGCGCCGTATTGCCGGTGGTCTGAATCAAGAGCAGCAAGAGACGATCCTCGCGGATATTGCTAAATATCTGCACCCTGGTGCGATGAAAAATCCACAATCGGCCAAAGCGGCACAAGAAATGGGTTATGAATCAATGTTGCGTTTAGCCGCCTCTCTTGAGCACCTCGATGTCGAAGATAAAACTCTGCTCGCCTCTTGGTGTTTAAGTAAAGCCCTCAACCACAATCAATTTGAACAAGCTCATTGGTGGGCGCTGGGCCGATTAGCAGCGCGTACGCCACTTTATGGCAGTCAACACAATGTCATTGCTCGTGAACAAGCTGAGCAATGGCTACCGAAGCTACTTGAACAAAACTGGCAAAAAGAGCCGATGATCGCTTTCGCGTCGGTCATGATGTGTCGTAAAACCGGCGATCGACTGTTTGATATCTCTGATGACTTCCGCCAACAAGTGGTCGATAAACTCAAACAAAGCAAAGTGCCTGAGTCGTGGTTATCTCTTGTTGAAGAAGTCAAAGAGCTCTCAGCCAGTGAGTCGAAACGTGTCTTTGGTGATGCTTTGCCGAGCGGCTTAACCCTTGTTAACCACTAACTGCAGGCTAAATAAAATGGTACAAAGGCGCACTGAGTTGAGCGCCTTTTTATTGTTGAAACTGTTTAAAATATTGAAACGGGTTAAACTGCCGATCCCGACGCGCGCCACGCTTGGTTTTCGCTATCCGAAATAGCGCGAAACAACTCTCGTAGCTCTTTTAACAAGCTGTCTTGAAAGCCGAGATTTTCATCCGCTTTCTGTTTTGCGGCCTGCGCTCGAGCGGCAAGGATTTCATCTTCTTTGCCACGAGCCTGAGCTTTGGTCTGTTCAACATTAGATGCCGCATTAGACATCTGACTTAAAGCTTGCAGTACGGCATTGTTAGCTTGGTTTTTTGCCATCCGATGCTCAAACTTACGACTATTTACTTGCCGCTTTGACAGCATATCAGCAATATTATCTTGCCCTGTATTATGCAATTTCACTAACTGTTCTTTTTGCGCAGCAGACAAGTTTTTTGATTTCAACATTTGTTCTACTTGCTCAAGACCCGCTTTCTGCGGTTTCAACGCATGGTTGTCCGCAACTTGTGCTTTTATCTTACCCACCGCTTTAACATTACCACCCCCCCCCGTAGCAGCAGTCGCACCTGCCAATACGCCTGAGACAACCGCTGTCGCTAACAGTGCGTTAGCAGCATTTTTCATTTCATTCGCTTGATATTGCAAGCTTGCCACATTGGCTTCTACAGCAATCTCACGCTGTAGCGTTTGTTGGTTACGACTCAGCTTTGATACTTGATAAAGCAAAGACAACAAACTGAGCACTTGCGAAACCGATTCAGACACAGACTTCACCATTGGTTGCCCTTTTATTGTTTTATCTAGGGTTTGCGTTAGTAAGTTCAGCGTTGGTGCCACTGCATCCACCAGCTTCTCCGCAACTTTACCCTGGTGACTGGTGGCAAGTGTTTTAGGCACATCAAGTTGTACGCAAGCAGAAAGGGGGGCCGAATTGTTACTGGTACCCTTTACCGCGCTCGCTTCGGTTTTGGTTGCAGCTTGCTGCGCTTTAACCGTTATTTTTACCTCTTGGCCTAAAGCGTATATATTCGCCGTACTTTTTGTATTGCTAATTAAATCTACCATCTTCGACTCCTTATACTGTGGCGGGGCGGTTTAACACTATTTTCATCGATTCGCTCTTGGACTCAATCATTTGCATAATCATCGTCATGACTTCCTGAAAACCTTGCATGATTTTCTCAATTTCTGTTTTTAGCTTGTCGATCACCGCCTGGCTTAATGTCATCTCCGCGCGCATTTCTATAAGTTCAGATTGAATATTGGCAACATCAGCTTGATGGCTAGCATGCAGGCTATCTGTCGAGCCTTTTCCCACATTAACTGTAAGATCGACGGTTTCAGCGCCATATCGAACTCCTTTCGTCACCGTTGAAGCCGCCTCGGAACCCATGTCGGCAACTTTTGCCATATTCGTTGCCACCTTGGTGGCCATTTCACAGACTTTTTCAGCAACTTTTGTGGCACTCTTAGCCGCCAGTTTGGCGATACCGCCTGCAGCGGCACCGCCAAAAGTAACAACAGCGCCAATAACGGCGACAGCAATGTCTAACGCCAAGACGACTTTATTTAGCGCATCAACATTGATGCCTGCTTGTTTTAAAGCATCTTGTACCTCGGGCTCTTGCAGTGTCATGCTAACGACCCCCATCACACCACCGGCAATCATTAGTGCTCCTGCGGCAGCACCAACTCCCGTTGCGACCATAATCGCCCCGACGACAACGGAAACCACGGCACTAATCCAACCGAAGATCTTGGCAGCTAAACCCGACTTTTTCGCCTCTTGTGTGACTTTTTGAGACTCTTCAATCTTGTGTTGATTGTGGTTCATCTCTTGTTTGTGGTTTGCTTTTGTAACCTCGATCTCCTTGAGCTTCAGACTCGTCTGCGCCGTTTTGAGATTATCAATGATTGCCGCGAGCTCAACTTCAAAATCATCCACTGAACCTGCAACAATCTTAACCGCCAAAGCGCCTGTTTGAGCAGCGCTGGCATCAAGGGTATTCGCCATGGCATCAACCATTTTTTGTAGCTGTGCCATGTCCTTGATAGTCAACTCGTTAACTTTCTCATTCATCGCCGCATTAGGGACATCCAACTGAACTGGAAAGTTGACGAGATTAAGCGGCTCACAGGGTTGATTGTTAACGTTTCTAACCACAACAGCAGACTGCACAGCTTGGTAAGGCTGAGTCTTATCTAGCCTTCTTTTCTGTGCTGCTTTCTCGGTTTTCTCAGCACCAGAGACGTATGTCTGGCTGTGAGCGCGGTCAAGTACAATAGAACTCATTGCCTAGTTACTCCTTTTCTTTTTTAGCGCTTTTAACATGATGTCTGCGCGTTTATGCAAATCTGCATAGTTTGATTGCCCGGCTGACACCTCCTTTGCTCTGTAGAACCCACTTTCCGCTTCGATGAATTGCTCAAGCTTCAAATGACACTGCGCCGAATGGAAAGGAGGACGAGGATCGTTGATATCCATCAGTGCCGCGTAGCTATAGGCATCAATTGCCTGCAGATACTCACCTAACTCTTGACGAGCCGCGCCTAAGCCGATGAAAAATCGAGCTTGATAGTGATCGAGCATACTCAATAGCTGAAAGACTTGGGCAGCTTGTTCAACTTTACCGGACTGAAAAACGTTATAACCGACTGCATAGATATGCTCGATGGTGTCTGTTGACACATCGTGAAGCATTTTTATCGTGCCACCCTGTTCCAGAAATGACATTAGCTCCTCAGCTTGACTGTGAGATGGTTCGATCGAGACGTTTTCATTACTCATGGAGAGTATCCTTAAAAGGCGCGTAGGATTTGTTCTAAAATGCTGTGATATTTCTGCACAAACTTGTTCATCGCCTCAACGGTCGCATTGAGCTGCGAGCTTGTGTCGTTCAATTCAGTGACTTTAAGCTGCACATCATCATTAAGCAGTTTGGATTTATCACTAATGGATGTTGAAAAATCACTTAGGTTCTTCACCTCTTTAGTATTTTGATAAGAGGTTTTATTGACGCTGATACCCTGCTGAATTAGGAAGTCTTTATGATTACTAATATTATGATCCAACAGATACTGATACTCTGGAGACTGTTTAAAAGTGGCCTCATCTTGATAATTAAAATCTGCATAGCTAAAACCTTCATTCTGTGGTGTATAGGTTTGAGATTCTTGATTGCTGTCCGTGTTACTTAACTTAGAATGGATGTTGGACTGCACCACCGCGTAAATTTTGAGTTGCGTTGTGAGTGCTTGCAGCTCCTGTTTCTGCAATTCACGTTTTTCTATGCGATCCAGGCGGCGCTCATTCAGTGCAAGCAGCACCTTATCGTCAAGTTGAGAGGTTGAATGAGGGGCGGTACTTTTACGCACTTGGCGATCTTCTAACTGCGCGGCTCGCTCAATGGCAAAAGCAGGGTTCAGTGCCAGTTGGCTTTGATTAAATGTGGTTGGCTGACAATCTTGCATCGTACTCTGAGCATAATGAGTCGTAGTCGTCGTTTGATTACTTGTATTAGTCATCTCTATCATTTGCAAACCTCTAAATCACTATGCCACGCATTAATATTGGCCGTTTGTATCGCTGACTTTTCTTTTCCGATCTCTTACTTTGCGAGTGATGCGCCCGGTCAAGCAACATCGTATTACCTACGACTGAATCAACACCTAGCTCACCAAGTAATGGCTTGAACCTATCATGTTTGTCATCCGCATTTCGAATCGCCGCTTCTGCAAGTTCGATCGTTTCAGTAAAAGGAGATTTCATTGTGATACCCATAATAAATGCGTTCACTGAACTCTCTCTGTCAGTAAACGTCGAGTCTTTTTATTTTTTTCGATTGCTCAATGACTTAAAACTCGCAGGTCGAAACGCGTGGCCATCACATCACTACTCTGCCAAGCGGTTGAATATTAATTTGCTGAGTTAGCTCTTGGAAAGACAACACCGGAAGCTCGTAATATTCCGACTCAAGCAACTTTCTGACATAGCGACGCACATCCATAGATACAACTAACACGGGTTTATTTGGCATACGGTTAAGGTCACCAATCGTCTGTTTTACGTCGTTAATAAATTGCTGAGTCACCGCAGGATCAAGCGCCAAATAGCTTCCTGCAGAGGTCTGTCTAATGCCGTTACGAATGGTGTCTTCTACACTCTGATCAAGTAGGTAGGCGGGGAGCATGTTTTGTCCGTTAGCGTATTTATAACAAATGTAACGCTTCAAGCTAGAGCGGACATACTCGGTAAGTTGGACAACGTCTTTTTCCTTATGGCCCCACTCGACCATTGCTTCTAAGATCATGCGCAGGTTACGAATGGAGATATCTTCACTGACTAAACGCTGTAGAATCTCTGTCATTTTTTGTAGCGGAATAATGCGCTGTGCTTCTTTGACCAACTCACTAAAGCCGCCTTCCATCTGTTCAAGCAGATAACGAGTTTCTTGAATACCGATAAAGTCTTGCGCGTAATCTTTTAGCACATGTGACAAATGGTAAGTCAAAATTCTATCGGATGTGAAGAAACCAACGTGACTTGTCTCTAACTGGTCTAAATAACGCTTTGATACCCATACACTGCTGATCCCCGGAAGAAAATCATCCCCTTGTTCAAACGGAATACTTAGCAGGTCAAGCTGTTCATTATCCTCTATCACGAGCAGTTTCTGTTGTTCAATTCGACCGCGTGCTACTGGTACTTCCTGCAGTTGAATCAAATACTCATTGTTATTCATTTGATCATTAAAACGCAGGTGTATCCCAGGGAATGGCACACCAAGATCTAAGTAAAGTGCGCGTCTTATTCGGACAAGTTCATCGTTTAGCGCCACCGCTTCAAGGCTCGCTTGTAAGCTTGAATCGAGTTCGATCAAAAGAGGGACTGTCATGGCAAATTCTTCTTGCTCAATCAGCTTAGCTTTATTGACCCGCGTTGATGTCGGCAGGTTCAACTTAGCGGCAGGTAAGCCAGCGCCTTGAGCAACAAAGGTAGAAAGATCAGAGGTCTCAGCTTGGTTGTGTTTTGTTTGTCGATAGGTAAGGAACACCCCTCCACCACCAACCACCGTCGCTAACACCAAGAAAGTAATTTTCGGGAATCCAGGGATTAATGCAAATAAGATCAGCAATACACCACTAATTAATAGCGCCCTTGGCTGAGCAGTTACTTGGCCACCAATATCGGTTCCTAAATCCGAAGCGTTATCATGGCAGACTCGAGTCACGATAATGCCTGCCGTCATGGCGATAAATAGCGCTGGTATCTGCGACACCAAACCATCGCCAACGGTCAAAATAGCAAACAGTTCTAGCGCTTCAGCCCCACTCATACCCTTTTGAGTGATGCCGATTGTCACACCACCAAGAAGGTTGACGACGATGATCACTAAACCTGCGATAGCGTCTCCTTTGACGAACTTCATGGCACCGTCCATCGAACCGTACATCTGACTTTCTCTTTCGATCAGCGAACGCCGATACCTTGCCTCGTTGACATCAATCACCCCTGCCCGCATATCGCCATCGATACTCATCTGTTTACCTGGCATTGCGTCAAGCGAGAACCTGGCACTCACTTCAGCGACGCGCTCAGAGCCTTTGGTAATGACCATAAACTGGACAATGGTAATGATAAGGAAAACCACAATACCAACGACTAAATTGCCGCCAACCACAAAATTACCAAAGGTATATACGATTTCTCCAGCATCACTTTGAAGAAGAATCAAACGTGTTGTAGTTATCGATAACGACAAGCGAAACAAGGTCGTAATCAAGAGAACAGCGGGGAAAGCCGAGAATTCGAGTGGCGTCGTAATATAGATCGATAACATCAGTAGCACGATCGCAATGCTTATATTTGTGCCAATCAGCACATCGACAAGCGCCGTAGGCAATGGCAAGATCATCATAAACACAATGGCTAGCAACATCACTGCAAGCATAATGTCTTTACGTTCACCCACCTTATTTAATACATCAATGAGTTTATTCATTCGCTTGACTGCTAAGTGATCTAACGTAGCGCCTGTGTGCTTGACGCGCCTCCTCTTGACGGCTTTGTTTCCATCGCGCTTGGCTTATGCACAACCATAGCCCGGATTCATACTCTTGTGGCTGTAACTGCAATAACTCTTCGCACAACAAAATAGAGCGTGCAAAACACCCTACTTGCAAGCACGCAACCGCTAATAATCTTTTTGCTTCACAGCAATGGGGGCGAACGTCAACCACCACATTAAGCAGCGATATTGCTCTATCAGGCTGCTGGTATTGCACTTGTAAAGCGGCGTGGACCAGCAGAAATTCAACGTCTTGATTGCTTAGCATCGCACTAAACCTCAATCAGTAAGTGAAGCGCCATGGTCAGATGATTTTGTTCTAACTGGCTAGCCTCTAGAGTGGTTGTGGCTGAAATGATCGATGGAGAGTGATATTGGCAAGTTAAGTTCTTGAGCTTGTGTAAGGTATCCTCAAACTGCTGACGGTATTTTTCTGGCCTCAAGAGTTCCAGCTGTGAAAGCTTGGGAGTAGCAAGCCCTAATAAGTGCTGTTCTGAAAGACGAAGTTGATACAAACGCGGTAAATGCGTCGCCACCGCTTGGCCGGCTGGAGGCAGTTGAAAACGTTGTGGCAAGCTATGTTGCAACTCGCCGCTACCGAGATAACCTGAGGCCTCGATACCTACATTTAACGCACCTACATTATTTAATGAGCTTATCTTATTCACTAATTCACCATATTGTTATGCAGCCGAATAAGCATTGCCAACGCTTGCTCTAGCGATGGATGTGTAACTTCTTCGCCTGCCATCTGTGCACTGAATACCAGAGTATTTTCACCTAGCAAGCTGGCGCGCACTAAAAAGGGCCATCCCTGCTCATCGTTACAGATCGCCAACGCACGTTTAATCAGCTTGGCCGATTGAGACCTCAACATTTCCCTTGCAAGCATCATGAACAACATACCTTGGTGTTTTTCTATATGTAACGTTCCACTGCATTGAAACGTCAGTTGCACTCTCCCTGAACAAGAAAAGTCGACACTCTCCACCCCCATTGCTCGACAAAAATCATCGACCGAATCATCAATCCAGTTCATCTTGCCACGCTTGCTCTTCTTCTTGGTCGATAGCGTCATTAAGTGCCGTCTGTACCGCACGTAACAAGTTTTGTCTCTGCTCTGCATCGTTAAATACATCAACTGGTATCTGCCTAATCAGGTTGTGCAATTGATGAAGAAAGCGGATTCTTAATACGCTGACGGTTAGATCCATCGAGTCTGCAATTGCGCAAACGGCTTCACTGTCTACCCAGTGCTGTTCAATCAAAGCGATGATGTCAGCCATTAGTTCAACCCCTTGATTGGCCATAGATAAGCCTTTGTGATTGCAGCATCAAACACACCTGATTTACCTGATCTTGAAGCGTATTGAGGATTTTTAGTTTGTGCATATCAGACATGAGTAACTGAAGCTTTACTGAATCAATCGTGCAACCTTGTACACTTAAATCTGCGCTCATCGCCTGCAACATGAACTCAACCGCAGTAGAGACTTGCTGTGAACCAAATCGTTCGACAACATCGTGATAGGCGGCGCTTAATCCTTGATAGCTATGCACGCTATCGCGGTAAAAGCCGCGTAATTGGTGGAGGCTACTGAACGCTTGTTCGCGGCTAAAATCATCTGCAAATCGAGACACCCGAATCTCAGTATCAATTCTCGACCAATAATCTGTATGCTGCTCCATATGCTGCACGGCGTGATCGATAACCTCTAACAACGGCATATTGTTGACACTCGACTCTAGAGACTCCTTAAGTACTTTTAGCGCTAAATATTGATGACTTTTCTCGCTTGAGAAGCCATCAAGATACGTTTGTAGCTGCTCGATGGTGGCAATATTGCCATCTGATATTTTGCTTGTGAGTTCTTTGAGCGTCTGTTTTTTTTCTAAATCGGGGACTTTTCTTAAGTATTCTGAGAGCTGTTGATTCGCTTGTGTCGATCGCGAAAAGCGATCTTTGATTGCTCGTTTTGTTAGATCTTTTTCAGCCTTTTCTGAACCGAGTGACGTCAACTCTTCCATCGCATCGAATACTGAATATGCGGCGTTATGAACGGTGACCATTTCGCCCCGATAGCGACCTTTTGCATTCACCATAGTCGAACTACTCTGTTGTTTATTTGAGTCCATTGAGGGTTCAAACTTTGTATTCAAACTGGTCACATTGTGACTGACTGTACTCATTCATTGACATCCGTCGTATGTAATGTGAAGCGAGTATAGGGTTCAAATTAGGGTCGAACTGTCAAAATAAGGCGCGTTTTTTTAGGGCTTTTTAAGCATTCTAAAAACTCTCGACTGATATTCGATATAAATAGAAAGTCCATCTCTCTATGCTCACAACCATCAATCATTACTTCTTAAAACTACTTTGAACCAGTTTTCTTATATAACCGATTGCCAACACGCGGCGATTGAGCAATCTCGCCTGATCCAGATTCGTGGCCGTGTAACCCAAGTAACAGGCACTATAGTCAAAGCCGTCGTTCCGGGTGTACGTGTGGGTGAACTTTGCGAACTGCGTAACCCTGACCAGACATTGTCTCTGCTGGCTGAAGTAGTCGGCTTTCAGCATCCCAATGCCTTACTCACACCATTGGGAAACATGTTAGGGATTTCATCCAATACTGAAGTTATTGCGCTGGGTAAAATGCATGAGGTCAGTGTTGGTGAACATTTACTCGGAAAAGTACTTGATGGCTTAGGTCGTCCACTAGATGGTAGTCAGATGCAAGCCCCCTTTCGTTGGTATCCGGTGTATCGAGATCCCCCCCCTCCGATGCAACGCAAACTGATCGACAAACCTATTTCACTGGGTGTCCGTTGCATTGATAGCTTATTAACTTGCGGTGAAGGTCAGCGCATGGGCATTTTTTCTGCCGCAGGCGGTGGAAAAAGCACCCTGCTTGCCCAATTAATTCGCTCTGCAGACGTGGACGTAACGGTACTTGCTCTGATTGGTGAGCGTGGACGTGAAGTTCGCCAATTCATCGAACATGATCTCGGTGAGGAAGGTATGGCTCGCTCAGTATTGGTGGTCTCGACCTCTGATCGACCTGCCATGGAACGTGCTAAAGCAGCTTTCGTCGCCACTTCAGTTGCAGAGTATTTTCGCGATCAAGGTAAACGCGTCTTGCTTTTAATGGACTCAGTGACCCGTTTTGCACGCGCACAACGTGAAATTGGTCTAGCCGCTGGTGAGCCTCCGACCCGTCGAGGTTATCCACCTTCTGTTTTCGCGGCACTACCAAAACTGATGGAAAGAGCGGGACAGTCTGACCAAGGATCGATTACGGCGCTCTATACCGTTCTTGTCGAAGGCGATGACATAACAGAACCAATCGCTGATGAAATACGCTCAATTCTAGATGGCCACATTATTCTGTCGAGAGATCTGGCCGCCACCAATCACTATCCAGCCATTGATGTTTTACGTTCTACCAGCAGAGTGATGAACCAAATCATTGAGCAGTCACACCAAGATTCGGCGAACCATATACGTGAAATGTTAGCGAAATACGAACAAGTCGAACTGCTAATAAAGATCGGTGAATACCAAAAAGGCACGGATGTACGGACTGATCTGGCCATTGATCAGCATGAAGATATTCGGACTTTTTTACGTCAAGAGACTCAAGAAACCAGCAATTTAACTAGCGCAATCAAACAATTGAAAGAACTAACAAAACAATGATTAACCAACTCTTGCACATTAAAACTGTGCGCGCCGATAAAGCACACAGAGCGGCTCAACAACAGGCGTATCACGTATCGCGAGCTAGCACAGCACTCGACAAATCACAGCAAGCCATAAATGACTACAACCAATGGCGTGAACAAGAGGAGCGGCGGCGCTTTGCTAAAGCGCAACAGAGTTCGGTTTTGCTCAAAGAGCTCGACACACTTCGGCAAGAAATCGCCCTGCTACGCGAACGTGAAGCCGAGCTAAAGCAACAAGCCGCTGAGGCAAAAAAGCACCTAGAGCATGAGCGAATGGTGTTTGCGCAAAAAAAGAAGCTCGCGGTAGTAGCGTACAAAGCGACAGAAAAATGTGCACGCTTGTATCAACAACAACAGACCGAGAAAGCACGCTCAGAACAATATCAAGAAGAATTAGACCAAGAAGAATTCCGTACTATCGCAGTAATGTAGAGGTAATCATGAAGATTAAACACAGCATTGATGGTCATAGCCAGATAAAAACCAAACCAGTTGATGCCGACCAAAAGGTAGGCAATCAATGTGGTGGATTACAATCGCGTTTTGAGAACGCGATGAAAGGCAAGAAAGTAACAAGCAAAAACAGACCCACTAAAAATGATGTCGAGGGGCAAACCAAGCCACCTTGTCACTTAAAAGACATGTTCAAACAAGACTCCTCACATTCAGCAACCCAACGGTATGGCTGTGCACTATCGCTCAAGACCAAAGATGTAGAAGTAATGTTGGAAGCATTCAATGACAGCGCTCACATCCAAGAGGACGTTGGTTATCCGAGTTCTCATCTGGCAACACAAGGTGAGTCAATAATACCAAGCATGACCAAGAAAGCATCTCTGCCGGCATCAAAAGCGCAGTCTAAATTTATCAACCAACTGGTTGAACACATTAAAATATCGATTCCCCATTCAAGTCCTGGCAAAGAAGTTCGTTTGTTGCTCAATGACGGTCAGCTCCAAGGGGGGGAGATCCAAATAAAGCGAGATAACCAAGGGTATCAGGTCATCATTCGTCAAGAGCATGCGCATTCGGTGATCAATCAACAAGCACGCCAAGATCTTACCGAGCGTTTAAGCCGTGTGGCATTGGATCACCCGATTCGACTCTTAATCACCGAACAGAGCGAGCATCAGCATGATCAGCAACACTCTCGACAACAACGAACGATTTATGATGAGTGGCGTCATGAGGACAATCTATGAACTTACCTCTTCCTAGATTGGCGGCAAATAGCATAGCGCTGATCAATCGCCTCTGCGCCAGACAATCTTATTTTCAAGACGAAAACGGCGGTAGTTTATCTATCACGATGGCCTCAAACCCTGAACTAAAAGGCTATCGACTCTCTGCGCTGATAGGCAGTCAGACCGTGATGATTGATTTCGCCTCTGCACAATTGCAACAGTGGCTAAGTCACATTCTCAATGAGGCCTGCTTTGATTCAATACCTGACTCTTTGCAACTTGAGTTACTCGGATCTCAGCTAGAGCCTTATGAACACCAGCTCAAAAAACAATTTGGTCTAATGCCAGTATTAATCAAACTTGAGCCACTGTTAACGCCAGCTTGCCAACAAAAAACACGCTTAATGCTCACCATCAAAAGTCGTGAACGTACCTTTTGTTTATGGGTAAACCAAGGTAACGAACCGCTGCTTGGTGCTCTGCCGCAACGCTCAAATAAAGCGAATCAACACATCACCTTACCGATTTGGCTTTGTCTAGGCTCGACCCAAGTTTCTAGCGGCGATTTTTCAGCACTCAGCCAGGGAGATGTGATCTTTTTTGACCACTGTTACGTTGCGGATCAACACGTTATTTTCCAACTATCGGGCTCGGCCCTGTGGCGATGTCAATGGCAAGACCACACCATCACCATCTTAGAAAAAGAGAACACTATGAACAAATTGCACAACCAAGAATCTATTTCTGATCCTCAGAAGTTACCGATTGAATTAACCTTTGATGTAGGACACCAAACGGTAACGCTCGAACAACTTGGCCAACTCCAGCCTGGCTATGTTTTCGAGCTCGACCAAACCACGACTAACCCCGTGTCGATCAGAGCATATGGTAAGGTAATTGGTGAGTGTGAGCTGGTCAACGTCAACGGCAAACTAGGTATTCGCCTACTGACAATTTTCACTGGCGAGCAAGCCTAATATGATCGAATTAGCAGATGAATTCAATCTCATCATCAGCCTTGCCTTACTGGCGTTGATCCCATTTATTGCGATGATGGCGACCTCATTCGTCAAGCTTGCGGTGGTTTTTTCATTGTTACGTAACGCGTTAGGGGTTCAACAAATTCCGCCAAATATGGCGCTGTATGGCTTAGCCATCATTTTGTCGATTTTTATTATGGCGCCCATCGGTTTTGAAACTTACGACTACGTCGCCTCACACAATATTTCGATAGAAGACTCTGCAAGTGTTGAAGGATTATTCGAAAGCGGCATGCAGCCTTATCGTAACTTTTTGAAAAAACATATTCGCGCCACCGAAGCGTTATTTTTTACTGATGCGGCTCGGAGTTTATGGCCCAAAAAATACGTTGAACGTTTAGAGTCAGATAGCTTGCTGCTGCTGTTGCCGGCCTTTACCGTTAGTGAGCTGACGCGTGCATTTGAAATTGGATTTTTGTTGTATCTGCCGTTTATCACCATCGATTTAATTGTGTCCAACATCTTATTAGCGATGGGGATGATGATGGTGTCCCCGATGACCATTTCTCTCCCTTTTAAGCTCCTGCTCTTCGTTATGCTAGATGGCTGGACCAAACTCACCCACGGCTTAGTGCTGAGTTACCGCTGAGAAGGCATCATTGTAATGAATCCAACCGACATTATTCATAGTGCAACTCAAGCCTTAACTTTGGTTCTGTTTCTTTCTCTTCCGCCGATCTTGGCGTCAGCCTTAATAGGCACACTGGTGTCTTTAATTCAGGCGCTAACCCAAGTTCAAGAGCAAACACTCGGCTTCGTGTTTAAGTTAATCGCCGTGATCATTACCTTGTTGATCACCGCTCAATGGATGGGTACCGAGTTACATTCCTTCGCCGCGCTAATGATGAACACGGTCTCGTTGATACGATGAACGACAACAACCTCAACCAAGCGCTGTTCATTTACAGCTTAACCTTACCTCGAATGATGGCATGTTTTATCTTTTTACCGATTCTAAGTAAGCAGGTGTTAGGTGGCGCAATGATACGCAATGGTGTTTTATGTTCGTTAGCCTTGTTTGTCTTCCCCGTGGTTGACCAGCACACGCTATCGACCAAAACTGACCCACTTTGGGTTATCACTATCCTTGGCAAAGAAGTGCTGTTAGGGCTATTAATCGGTTTTATCGCGGCGGTACCATTTTGGGCAGTGGCAGCCAGTGGTTTTCTAATTGATAACCAACGCGGCGCAGCAATGGCGAGTATGTTTAACCCAATATTGGGCTCGCAATCGACGCCAACTGCTGTGCTGTTGACTCAGACAGTAATTACATTATTTTTTTCCGGCGGTGGCTTTATCGCCTTTATGTCGGCCCTTTTCAAAAGCTATCACTCTTGGCCTCTCATCGACTTTTTCCCAACCTTTACTGAAGCTTGGGTTGGTTTTTTTTATCAGCAATTCCAACAGATGTTATGGTTTGGAGTGCTGATGGCAGCGCCACTGGTTCTAGCGATGTTTCTGGCTGAATTTGGCTTGGCGCTAATCAGTCGCTTTGCTCCACAGCTCAACGTATTTATTTTGGCGATGCCCGTTAAAAGTGCTGTCGCCAGTGTGTTATTGATCTTTTATCTTGCTTTGATGATGGGTCAATACCAAGCCTTGTTTCCTAGCACCTTGATATTTGTCGAACAGCTCAACACTATCTGGCCGAGGACGTCATGAGCAGTGAAAAAACAGAACAACCAACGGCAAAAAAACTTCGCGAGGCTAAACAGAAAGGCCAGGTGGCTAAGAGCCAAGAAATCGTTTCTTCAACACTGGTAATTGTCGTCATGGCCGTACTGTTAATATTTGCCGAATATTACCTCAACCACCTATCTGCACTCTTGCTCTTGCCAAGTCAGCTCGCTTATCAGGATTTTCAACACGCTCTACCCGATGTGATATTCTTGACGGTCAAAGAAATGCTCTACCTCTTAGCTCCGCTGAATATCGTTGCCGTTTTTATCACCCTAATCGCCAACATCGGACAGTTCGGGTTCATCTTCAGCGTAGAATCAGTCACTCCTGATATAAAAAAAATCAATCCAGTCGAAGGGGTAAAGCGAATATTCTCGCAAAAAAGTGTGATTGAGTTTATCAAATCGACCCTTAAGGTGACTTTATTGTCGAGCATTATCTGGGTCACGCTACAAAGTAACCTAAACTCCTTAATGCACATTCCTACTTGCGGGCTTAACTGTCTGCCAACCATCACAGGTGTCTTACTTAAACAGCTGATGATCACCTCATCAGTTGGCTTACTCATTATTGCAGCGGCTGATTTTGCTTACCAAAAACACGAGCATAACCAAAAACTGAAAATGAGCAAAGACGAGGTGAAACGAGAATACAAAGAGATGGAAGGTAGTCCAGAAATCAAAAGCAAACGCCGCCAGCTACACCAGGAGCTACAGGCGTCAAACCAAAAAGAAAATGTCAAACGTTCTAATGTTCTTGTCACTAACCCAACGCATATTGCTATTGGCCTCTACTATAAAAAAGGCGAAACCCCTCTCCCTATCATCACCTTTAAAGAAACCGATACGATGGCAAAACGCATGACCGATATCGCACAACAAGAAGGTATACCTGTGATGCAAAAAGTGCCACTCGCTCGCGCCTTATACATCAACGGCCAGTTAGATCAATACATTCCAAGTGACTTAATTGAAGCGACCGCCGAAATATTAAGATGGGTCGCCTCTTTAGAACCACAAGACAGAGAATAGTCTTGAATTTCACATCAACAATGTGCCGACGCTGACTCGTGTTTATTTAATACCGTGGAGACGATTTTCTGCATTCAGCGACAATGGATTAAATGCGTCATTACGTAATTCAGCAATCGCATACAACAGTCGGCCCATACGCCCATTGCCATCGGTGAAACCATGATAACCAATCACCCCCGCAAGCAGATGCTTGCCCAAATCCCTGCTAGAGACTGTCTTATTGGCTAAGAAGGACTCCAAATGCTGTTTAAGCATAGCTTCCCCTCCGATACTGGAAGGCAGCGTGCCACCGGAAATATTGGGACCACGATAATCTCGCTCTAAATTGGGTACGAGTCGCTGATGAAGTTGCTTAAGATTATTCATATTCAGTAGATCTTTGTCACTCGATGCGTACTCACTGAGCAATGCACGAATATTCTCAGCATCATTACCCTTTGTGTTTGAAGCATTAATAATCCAAGCGACTGCACGATCGACATTACTCACCAATTTAGTCGGGTTGAAAGTGCTTTCAGGCAAAATCTCGGCGTATACACCTTGACTCAAGTCAATACTCGCAAGTCCTTCGATATGTTGCTGAGCCGATTTAAGGTGCACAATTTCCATATCGAAAATGGCTTTCATTTGGCCAATGCTAGACGTTGGACTTTTTTGCAACGCCGCAACACCTCCCCCATAATCGGCGACGACTCGGCCTGCTAGCGCACAAGCAGCCCCTTTGCCGATAAGTGACGTCAGTCTTTTACCTGAGTCAGTATCGAGCATGGTTTCGGTCATTGCTCTATTCGCCAACTGACTAAACTCTGTACTATTGCCGCGCATAATTTTAGGGTCAATTTTTTCAAATGTACTTAGCACATCGGCTGTCGTATTAATGTCGCCATTTTTAAACAGCATTCTCGCATGCTCTACCGAAGAAGGGGTTTGTAATCGCTGAGACTGACCGTATTCATTATTAAACATGACCTCACCAATCGCTTTAGCAACCGACTGTGGGCTTCCTTCACGAAACAGTTTCTCCGTCGCTTCAAAGAAACGAGAAGCCGAATCAGCTGCCGAACTGACACGTATAAACTCTTGCGTGGCCACATTAACTTTATACTCTTTGCCGCCAACGCTGAGTTTTCCTTCCCTGAATATTTCATCCCGAACTTGAGGCATTGCCGCTCGTAACGCACTAACGCTGCTAAAACTAACCATAAATTAAATCCTTATTAAAGAACCTAGTGATGAATCTATATCTAACGCCTGATTGACTGGATTGATGAAGTGTTGTGGTCGACTAGTCACAGTTTTGATCCAATCAATGAAGTCCACCATCAATTGCTCTAACAATGACGCGGTTAAAAGGTGTTGATCAACATGAACAAAGCCAACCAACCCAAGATCTTCATCCCAATACACTGCAGGGTCACCATTAACGATGGCGTTTTTCATCAGTTGAGTGTGCCAGTCTAAGCCGGGTTTTCTATCTGAAACCAAACCAACAATGGTCAGCCGGTCAATGCTGACATTAACGGTCAGAGCGATACCGTGGTCTACGATCAGACGACAACAATTATCCCTATCAAAGGCGAGTCCCGAAATGCTGCATCGCTGAGCAAACTCAGCAAGTACAGAGGTCATCCATCCATTTATCATGCGCTAAGCTACTCCAGTCTCTTGGCATTAATTTGAATGGTGATTTTTCTCTATTCTCCGTTGTTGATATGCCAATAAGCGTCGGACTTTTATCGTTTTAAGACCGCTACTGCCAGATAAAAGAGGAAGTTACCCTGATCACTACCGATAATTCATCGATGGTTCGCTATTCACATCAAGCTGGCGATCACTCAGTTGTTTGACCATGGCTTGCTTCAACGCATCAAGTTGACTATCGATACTGGCATCAACGATACCGACCTCGGTTTCAAGAATACACCCACCGCTTGTTAAACGAACATCGGCCATCACGTTGACATAAGCCACTTCATGAAAGTGACTTAACATTGTCGACACTTTTTCACGAACATTTCGTACTTGATCTGGATGGACATACAATATGACCTGTTTCTGGTTTGCTACTTGCTGTAATGCTTCACGTACAACATTGAGGGTGATATCGGCATCATCAAAGGTATCAATAATCTTACGCACGGCATCAAGCACGACTGCGGTCATTTCTTTCTCCACCTCTAAATAATAATTATTGCACTTTGCCAAAGTCAGCAACATCGTTTGCGCATGTTCTATCTTGGCTTTTTCTAACCCATCTTGATAACCACTTTGTTTCTCGGTTTCGTAAGCCAGTTGCGCCTTAGAGACAACATTTTTAGCTTGTGAATGCGCCGCATCTATCAAGTCCTTAGAATCCAAATAGCTCAAATAATCGTGCGCTTTAAGGACTTTAAGACCGGGGCTGAGCTGGACGTTGTCTGCTTTTATTTCAACAAATGAAAACATTGTGGAATTACCTGCTTTGCTATTTTTTTAGTTAACTGATAGGCCAAATCATGTTGGTTTACATCAAGCCATGGGGATGAAGATTGAGAAACAGACTCGGATGACTTTAACTTGAAACGCCAGCGTTGATGAAGACTCTCGGGAGCATCTCGCAACAAGAAATTAAACCAAACTAGCCCCAGTTCTCGCGCGCGAGTTTTCAAGCCTACACAATCAAATTGGCTAGGTAGGCTTTTTTGCCACCCTAATGGCCAGTTTGAAAGCAGCATAGGCCCTTGCTGAATACAATATCGAGCACCAGTCATTCCAAACACTGAATTTAAGTGCTGTTTAGGCTCTTTCAACACAATATGACGCATCGCTTGACAATGAAGTACGCCGCCAACCATGATGATAAGATCATTGAGTGGTTCTAATGGCAGAAGGGCAAGACTGAAGCTGGGCACATTAAACGCCGTTTCAGAAACTGGGGTGACTCCCCACTCTCGCAAGCACCATTGATTCAGAGCGGGTCTTTTTCGCCAGCCGCCAAGGTTTTCAAGCCAGGGCAACGGTTGGGTTAACCAGGTTATGTCAATGTATTGGCATGGGCAGTAATTGAAGTTATACACTGCCTGACTAAATAGCGTTTCAGGATTATCCACGCTTTACACTCCTACAACACCAATACGTCGCGATATTTGATCCAACCAGTAGCACAAATAAAACAAGTAACAAAACAATAAAGCGATTCGTTGAAGTTTTTGACACTTGGATAGATAGAATACTGTCGAACTGTTTACCATGAGGCATGGCACGACCTTGTGCAGAAGGAACCATAATGACACTAATTCGATCGTAGCTAAGTCCTTCAATGCTGTTATTTACCAGTAATTTTATTTGCGGAATATAAGAATCTAAAGCAACATCAGCAGCATGTTTGATAAACACTGACGCCGAAGCTAGGGTTGGATTCTCTCCCGGGCGTAAATCTTTTTCTTCCGACACAACATGAACGCGAGCAACCAGAACGCCATCAATCTGAGACAGCGTTGATGAAAGCTCTTGAGATTTTGCGTAGATCAAGCGAGCGCGCTCAGCGAGAGGTGAGGAGATAAGATCGTTTTTAGGGAAGACTTCTTTTAAGCTAGAGAACTCCTCACGTGGGTACCCTTTACTCTTGAGTGTATCCACCGCAAAGGCGATTTGCGAGCGTTCAACCAGAAGCTTTACCGTATTATCTTTGTCAGGTTCTTTGTCGGCGTTAACGCCTTCCGACAACAAGATCGACAACATTTCGTTGCCTTCTTTCTGGCTGATATTTGTGTATAACTCAGTTTGACATCCGGTAACAAACACAACCACGCTCAAAGCGAGAATACGGATTATCTCTTCCATTTTTACTGCGCCTTTAGCAAAGTTTCTACGTTTTGTGTTGTTTTACCCACGGTTTTAGCGATCAACTCTTCTTGAAAAGTAATTCGTGTCAGCGCCCACTGCATTTCAAGCAATTTCGCCGGATTGTCACCAATCATTTGCATATTGTCTTGGAGCGCACTTTTAGCATTATCGATGTTTGATTTGAGCTCGCTAATATTTTCGAGCAATCCGCCCTCTAAGCCTGCATCGCTTTCTACGACCGACATTGCTTGCTCAAAACGCTCTTTGAGCTCATCTTCAATCTGCGCATCTTGCACCTCTTCCAGGCTAGTTTGAATACCTGAGCGATAGCTTGAATCAATAATCATAGAAAGTTCTTAAGTTCTTGCGCAAAACTCGTTGCGAATGCTTGGCTCTCTGGATTTACTTGTTCGGCTTGGATTAACCAATTCTCGGCTTTAGTGATCTGACCGGCTTTACCTGCGGCTAAAGCGGCAAACGAGATCAAACAAGGATAGGTTGAGCACCAAGGGGTAAGGAGTTGCTCAGCTTGCTGATACTTCCCGCGGTTCATTAAACTCATGGCACGAATCATGGCGACAACTTCTGCCGTATCTTGCTCTTGAGCGAGCGAATCAGCGATAGTTTCAGCAGCGGTGTGATGATGAATTCCCGTGGCCATCAGAGCGGTCTCAGCCAAGAGCTGACGCATTGCTGTGTTCACGATCTATACCTTCTGTAAAATAGATTGCATCACGTCTTTGATCGCTTTTGTCGTAGTCGAGTTAATGTTATAGATCACTGACCACTGATTGATGGTGTGTTGCAGTTCTGCAAGCTTCGAAGGATCATCGGCATTGGCAGACAGATTCTCGATCGCCTTGTTAACGTTTTCATTAGCCTTCTTGGCTTGCTCTATGAGCTGGTCTTTGACTTGGTCTAAATTGACCGATGTGGAACTATCATAGAAAGACGTCATAAGCATTCTCCTTAACTTTGTTTGAAACGTAATTTTTAATGACGGTTTGCGCGGCAATATACGCCTGGTGTTGAGTTGTTAACATTTGATATTGCTGAGGGACACACCCTTGATCTAGCTGCCGTTTAACTAAGAGCTGTGCCTGAAAAAGCGCTTCAATAATTTTATTTGCTTCTACGCCATATCGGTCATTATCTAGAATTTTCTCAAGATTTGTCATGATTGTTTTCTTGTCTAAAGTTCAGCTCGACATTGATCACCTGACCTCCTTTAACCAGTTTAATCGCTTGCGCAGTAACGCTCGAGATGCGGTAGCCCTGAGGTGTTCTTGACCCAACCATGTACCGAACATCATCATTCAGAATGACGTAAGGCGCATGACCAAAATTGACACTACGAAAAGGGAAATCAACCCTGTTTCCTTTGCTGACGTTAGGCATCGATTTGAGAACTAAATAAGGTATCTCGCCGAGTTGCTGCCTAAACTCGCGCGCCACGCTATAGAATCGAGCGGTTTCTTGTTTACTCAACTCGCCCCTTATCTCAACGTGATCGCCATTAGTGATAATGTGTACTTTTTGCAGTAGTGATTGTTTTTCCAGAAGCCATTTAAGTGTGTCTAGATAAGCACCTGAGTGCTGTAACTCGGTTTTCCATGCCACTAAGCCAGGAACATCTGTTGCTAGAATTTGTTCGACTTCACTCCAGTGACTGGCATCATCGATATAGCCAGTGAGTAGTATTGTTCCGGTCTGCTCACCATTTTCAACATTCACTTGGTGGAAACCAAGATTATGTAAAACGAAGCGCACACTACGTTGAATTTCTTCCATCGTGCGCAATTCACTTATGTAATTGATACCAAGTTGATCAATGTCGTATAGCAACTGCTGTTTTTGCTGGTAATCCGCTACATATCCCTTTAATACAACTTGATTATCACTGGCATTCCACTCGACACTTACATCCTTAAATCCAAGCCGCTTTAAAACATGTCTCACTTGTGCCACGGGTTCGATTTCAGTGGTTATCGTTTTGATTGTATTATTTTCTTGGCGATAAAATACACCAGCTAAGATCGCACTCGGTAACACACTGCACAACACTCCAATTACGAGTACTCGTGTCCAATTTGGCTTTGCGATTCCGTCAAAATATGGTTCATGCTTGCTCACACCTTTTGCTGGCTCGAAAGTAATCAATGCATCTTCGACATAACCAATGGCAAAGTGAACCACACCAACGACGACTACACTGCCACGTTCTAAATTAATCCCTTGTCCAATAACGTCAATATGATCTCCATGCACCGTGGCAATTCTGCAATCGCTTAATGTCACGTAATCATCTCTGCATTCGAGTGTCAGATGGTGGGGGTCTACCCCCGCGTCAGATAACACCAGATCGGCACTATAATCATCACTCCCCAGAACCAATGAGCCTGGAGGTAATGACACTTCTCCCCCTGAATGCACACCGGACAAGATACGAATTTTCCATTGCTTGCTTGTCATTTTGACTCCTCAACTCGACTGGGCGCACGTAATGCGATTCTAAATCACACAGAGCGACTTTGATTCGCCAACCAACTTGTTCAGTTTTACGCTGATAAAGCGTTAACGCTGCTTAAGCACTTTACTGTCGTTGGAGAGACTATCTCGTTGTCCGAACGGAGGTCTTAGGTCATATTGATTGTCGATAAAAACATTATCGCTAATCCCGTCAACTACGATCCGAGGCGATATAATGAACAAACGAACCGTGCGGCGAGTTACACTGGTCTTGCTGCTAAACAGTGCCCCAAGGAACGGGATGTCTCCAAGTAAAGGTACTTTGCGCAACTGCTGACTGACTTCATCACGATAAATACCGCCAATCAGCAAACTCTGTCCTTGTTTCACCGTCGCTAATGTGCTGATTTCTGTCTTACGAACGGAAGGCAAATCATCCACACTACCATCCGGGATCTCCGAACCATCTTCGAGGTGGAGGCTTAAGTTAATCTCTGGGTGCTCGACGAAACGATCACCAACAATACGCGGGACAATTTTAAGCAGCGTGCCGTAACTGACCTCTTCAAGTGCTGTTGTTTCAGACCCGAGCAATTTAACGTAAAATGTATTGCTGTTGTTCAGCACCGCCTCGACATTTTCTTGCGTCAACAACGTCGGTCTCGACACCACTTGTGCACTTCCCTCTGATTCAAGTAAGCGAACTTGAGCTAGCAAGTAATTTAAATTGCTGGCATCCAACAAAGATTGAAACGTCGCACCACTACCTAACGTGACGTCACCGCCAGTCACATCGCCTGTCGTTTTAATGTCGAGAATACGGTTACTACCAACCGAGATACCCGCACGCCAATCCACACCAAGCTGGCGGATATGGTTAGCGCTGATATCCACTATTGATAACGCGACCTCAATTCTTGTTTGAGGCTTATCTAACTGTGCCACTAACTGACGATAAAGAGGCAATCTTGCTTGTGTATCGCGCACAATGACGGCATTCAACCCTGGCTCGGCTTCGACTGTCGCAAGACCAAGTGTGGGTGGATTAGCCTTTATTTCTCTTGGCTTTTCGTCTGCCATTTGATGATTCACCGTGACAACTTGCGTTTGAACACCCGACACTAATCGCCGTAACACGGAAGCGACGCCAGGAACGATAACCTTCTGATTTCGATAAGAAACCTCACGATCAGTCGCAGACGCATACCTGAGCGGAATCAGTTCCACAAACAGTTCATCAATTGGGTTAGCTTGGCGAAGTATACGGCTCTCTAACGCTTGCGCCGTTTGAACGATCAAATCTACGTAATCCGGTGGTCCAGACAAATAAACAAGGCCTTTATCCTCAACCGCTCGCCAATGAAAGCGTGGATCCCAGACATTGGTAGACATCAACGTGCTACGTAATTCTCGTGTGGTGAGAGTTTCGAGTTGAAGGAGTCTCGAACGAATTTCATTGGCTTTATAGACATGTAACACCGCTCCATCGTAATACCACATTAGGTTGTAGACTTGAGCCAAGTAATCAAGAAATTCGTTTGGGTGCTGTGGGGTAAATCGACCACTCACCTTTTCACTGATTTTATCGCTGACAACCACTGCAACAGAATAATTAGCACCAAAGTTATTCAGCAGTTCCTTCAGTGAGTCATCATCTGCAAAATAACGAAACGGACGATGATTAGGCCAATCAAGAGGTGCAGCGGCTAAGTTATTGACACCAAAGGTTAATATTAAGCTAACCCATAGCTGCCGTTTTCTGATGTGCTTCATGGCAACCACATAGTATGACGCTCGATATGATTAAAGCCTTCTGGTGTTAGTAGTGCGCTATAACGCTCACACCTATCGATATGTTGCGACAAAAGGGCACAAAATCGCGCATAAGATAACTGTTCACATCCAACTTTAGCCTGAAGCACCAAGCTCTGATCGTTGTTTACGGTCAACGTATTTATGCCATCACGAAGCGTCTTTAATGAAAATTGCATACAGCGCTTTAGCATCTGCTCACCTTGAAAGTCTAAGTCCTCTGCAAACGTAAATGGCAACGTGGTTTCCCATATTATCCAAGAGGAACGCTGCTTGATTTCGAGACTAAATAGGTCAACATCAATATTAAAGGCGCCATTTTCATCAGGCGTAAAAGCCCTAATCCCTCGCTCAGAAGCAAGAGATTTCATAATGTCGTTTAGCATAGTGATGCCTTAATTAGCTATGACTGAGATGATTAAAAGCGTAACCACACTGACCACTTTGAACATCAAAGTAATAGAGATCAGCTTGGCTGACTGAGTGCATATCTCGAAACCACTGCCACAACTTAGCAACTGCATTCAAGTCACGATAAACATGATCACACGCCTCCCAGATCTCATTCAGTTCGGGAGCAAACTCAGTTATTTTTTTACACCAAGCTTCCCAAGCGACAAAGAAACTGGGTGTGATCATGGTAAACTCAGCCAACGCCTTTAATTCATCAAGATATGGCTGCCAAATTTCTAATGACAATCGATATGAATTAGCCATTTCTTGATGATTCACTTCGAGCATTTTAAGTTGCTCTTTAACACTTGTTTGCTGAGATTTGATCAGCTGTAGTTGCTGCTCGATATAAATTGAACTCGTTTGAGCTTGTTGACTGGCTAATTTAGTCCAATACTCTTTTTGAATCTGAAGTTGGCTGTTTAATTGCCCCATTTCAGCAACTCTGGAGAGCACATCCTGATCGGTTTGGCGCTTGAGCCACTCGGTTATCGCCCCACATAGGCACACCGCCAACGATTTTGGCGTTGCTAAATTATAGCGATAGCCAATATGTTGATTAATGTACGTCAGCCGCTGTTGATTATTTTCAAAAACTTGGTTTGAGCTAAGTCTTGACCCCACTTCTAAAAACAATCGCATCGCAAAACGGTCTAGCGGAGTGTCTAACATTTGATAGGTCTTTACGACCTGAGCCGAACATAAACTATCAACCACGTCTCTATCTAAAAGCCTCTGCAACAAAGACAGTTGCTCGTGACTGAGCACACCCTCACTTAAAAGCTGACGGTGGCTGACATTGACAACATTTTTATGTGGCGTTTGCCTAGAGGATCTATCGTGGCGGACACCACTATGCAAAACCGTAACCTTTCGCTTGATCACCTCGTTATCTGAAAAAAGCGAACGGCGTCGCCAATGCTGCTTTTTCATCTCGTCTCGTTCTCCTCCCCCCTTCGAACACTACGGAACGTAAGAGGTGACATTAGTCGTGGGTATTGGTCTCTAATTTGATGATCATATATTGAGTTACATCGGTATACTTATAATAAAAGTCACAAAGTATTAGCTTTTAGTCACTTATTTAGCAATAACAACCCGTTCATCCCCCGAACGGACTTTACTTGGCGTAGTACCAAAACGACGACGATAACTCTGAGTAAAATAAGATTGGCTTGAAAAACCAGCCTCCATTGCGATATCAACGATGCTCATATTACTCGTCAACAACAACTTGTGTGCATACAATAAACGACGTTCACTGATCCATGCGCGTGGAGGCATGCCATAATGTTCATTGAAGAGTTCTTTGAATGTAGTGAGACTGGCACCAAACTCATGGGCATAATCATTCAACTTCCATTCCTCTAAATAGTACGTTTCCATAAAGCGTCGCAGTCTCAGTGAGGTTCGACTGGTTAATTGAGAAAGTAAAGAATAAAGTCGCTCTCCGCCTGGACTGTGTAAAAGAAGGATCAACATTTCTTCGTATTTTAAACGCATGATCGCATCAGGATAAGACTGCTCTTCCAATGCTTGCATCCCTGACAGAACTTGCTCAAGCAGTATATTTAAATCAAAAGTAAACAAACCTGAAACCACTTTATCGGCTGTCGCCAAAGTCATCAGCAGATCACTGTGCTTTTGTAGTAATTGACTCACCAATTCATTCCCAAACTCGATGATTATCGAGTTGAATTTACGACCAAATGCCGAATATTCAAACAAGTAATCACCTTGTGACAGAAAAATCCCGCTGCCAGCCAGAACATTGACTGTGCACTCACCAGTTTGAACTTTTAATTGTCCATTAAGCACCACAACAACCTGAGAATGATCTGAGTTCAATACCTCATCCTCTCGATAATAGGTTGAAAGCTTACGCATTTTGCCAAAACCAGAATTGGCTTTATCTGTATTTCGTTCTTCTGACACACTCATCTTCTGACCTTCACCATACTCACTTACCCCGTATTTTCAAAACGGGAGGCATAATGCAATATCGAGAGCTATCGCTGCCAACATTTAAAATATTATTGTAATTTAAGAGAAGAGCACAGGAACTTGAAAACGAACTACACTCTATTTTAGAAAATAGACGACTTTAGAACAATTAATTAGTATCTAAAATAAAAATCTACAGATGTAATTTTATTCTGACAAAAGAAAACTGAATCTTTAGAGGCTAACTTCAAATAACTTATAACACAACTTTACAAGTCCGAAGAATGAATATATGACAAGATAAGTTAATCACAGTGTTTAATTTATAATTCTTCAGTGTTGTATTACATTGGCTTGTAGGTGTATAGCATGATTTTTTACTGCGTTAGATTTGTAAAGCACATACTTTATAAATAACATACCGTGATTAATACGGATAAATAATATAGAACTAATTTGTATTTGTTCTAACATGACATCATCACCCTTCCAAGTTCTAAATAAAAATTAGATCCGACTGATGTATAAAAAATATCTTCTAATTGTTATAAACATCACGCTTACAATCACATATGCTCGACTGATACTTCCACAGTAAGGAACCTGCATATGTCAGCACGCCATAAAATAGATGAGGTGTTAAATCGGTTTGCTCATCAAATAGGCTTGCCTGAACTATCACTAGTGAATAATGAGTTAAGCTTAGTGTTCGATGATATCCTTCGAGTTCATATCATCTTTCACTCAGAAATTAATGCAGTACAACTAGAGTCGGAAGTTGTAGATTTAAAAGCAATCAACAGTGATTTATGTCGTTCACTATTGGCATTTAACAATCACTGGTCCGATTTTGGCGTTTTTTTTGGTTTGGATAACCATCGAGAAGTTTTATGTTTACATAAAATACTCAACATCGAGACCTTTGACTACACGTGTTTTGAGTCCTCACTGGCAGAACTCATATCGCAAAGTGAATCATGGATGTCACTGCTCACCGCTTTTGAAAATAACGAGCAAGGTATTTCTGAACCTAACCATGAAGACCTGAAAGTATAGTATGGGATGACTATGTCAAACGATATTCAAATCACGAAAAACAACTTCAATACCCATGACTTTAACCAAATCAAACACACTAACCTCGCCCCGACGAAAAAGTTTCACGGTCAGGTTGTTGCTATTATTGATCCTACTATCCACCAAAATGATAAGCGGCAAGCCAAACTTTCTTTGGACCAACAATTAACGCAACTGAGTGATCTCCAGCATTGTAATCTAGTTATGTCTAACGACAGGGTCCAGCAAATTATAGAGACACTTTATCAACGAAAAGTACAAATCATCGAATGATTTTGATCTGCTGTAGACTTGCTTGGAAACATGTCAGTGCTCAGCCGTTACTTTATATTTTTCTCCTGCCGCTCATTTCGCAAAAACTCACCACACAAAGAAATTTATTAAATAAAATCAGAGTCTTAAACTCTATTACATCCCTCTACTTACAGGAGGGCAATATTGAGAGATTAATCACTAATAACAATGTCAACTCGTGAAACTATTGCTTAGATTGATTAAATCAGCGATCAACCCCTCAGATATAAACATTTTAACCATACAAAAATCATGGTTATGAGCAAGATCAACCATTATGTACCACTAAAGGAGTAGATTGCGACAGAGCACAAAAAACATCAAAGGTTGGTGCACATTATGTCAATTAGAAAACGTTATATCGCACTAATTACCGTAATAGGTATCACTATAGGGTGGCTGACCCTTGGAGGCACAGCCGCAGTTATGCACTACACGTCAAGCACCGAGTTCTGCCTCTCATGCCACACTATGCAAATCCCCTATGAGGAGTATCAAGGCTCGATTCACTTTACCAATGCCAAAGGCATACGAGCCGAATGTGCTGATTGTCATATCCCATCAGACCCTATCGATTATGTCGTGACAAAAATTCGTGCGTCTAAAGACATCTATCATGAGTTTATTACTGGCAAGATTGATAGCGAAGAAAAATATGAAGAACACCGTATTGCCATGGCTGAAACCGTCTGGGCGCAATTGAGGGCCAACGATTCAGCAACTTGTCGTTCTTGTCATACTCATGAAGCAATGGACACTTACGAGCAGTCAGATGACGCAGTCAAAATGCATCAGTACGGACTAGACAACAAGCAAACTTGTATTGACTGTCATAAAGGTGTTGCCCACTTTGCTCCCGAACCTGAAATGGACAGTGCCGCCTTCGACAACTTGATGGCATTCACTGAGCAAACCGATCCACAAGCCAAGCAAGTTTATCCGGTCGAGTTCGTCCAATTGGGTGATCTTGCCACTGTTAGCCCAACAACTGAACTAATGGTGTTAGCCTCCCAAGGAGACAACGCCCGTCAAGTTCAGCTTGATGGCTATCAAATGAAAGGCGCAGAGCAAGTGCTTTATTTTGGTGAAGGGCAACGCGCGATTATCGCCACCTTAACCGAGCAAGGCCAAGCCGCCTTACAAGTAGGAAATTACATACAAGACGAATACGGTAACGAATGGCGTTCAGCCAGCTTAGTTGGCGAAATTGACTCACCGGTTCTTTCAAGCCAAAAACCGTTATGGGAATACGCTGAGCAACTCGACACGGTCTACTGCTCAACCTGCCATTCCAAAATTCCCGCAGGGCACTTTACTGTCAACGCATGGGGCCCTGTTGCGAAGGGAATGGGCGAACGCACTGATATCTCAGATTACGACCTAGAAGTGCTGACCAAATTCTTCCAATACCACGCCAAAGATGTGGTAGGCCACTAAGAGACAAAAGGATACGATTATGACCGAAATTACACGTCGCGGTTTTCTCAAAGGAACTGGCATGGCTGCGGGCGCCGCAGCGATTACCTCTCTCGCTCCTTTAAGTACGGCCGCATCAAATAAGCGTGGTTCAGGCGTATTAACGGCTAGCCGCATGGGGCCTTTACTTTGCGAGGTGAAAGAGGGAAAACTGGTTTCAACCACCAATGCCCTTGCACAAACAGTAGTAAACAGCCTGCAATCAACAGGACCAGATCAAGTCTATACCAAAGCCCGAATCAAATACCCGATGGTACGCAAAGGCTACTTAGATGATCCCAACCAACCGAAAGGCGAGCGCGGCCAAGATGACTACGTCCGCGTTTCTTGGGATGAGGCTTATAAACTGATCCATGAACAACACATGCGCATTCGTCAGCAGTATGGCGCTGAGTCTGTTTTTGCCGGTTCCTATGGTTGGCGTTCAAGTGGGGTGCTGCATAAAGCTCAAACACTACTACAACGTTATATGAGTATGGCAGGCGGTTACTCTGGTCACTTAGGCGATTATTCAACGGGTGCTGCGCAGGTAATTATGCCGCATGTAATGGGCTCGATAGAGGTGTATGAACAGCAAACTACTCACCCAGTCGTCATGGAAAATTCCGAGGTGGTTGTTCTGTGGGGGATGAATCCTCTCAATACATTAAAAATTGCATGGAGTTCAAGTGACTGCTCTGGCCTAGAGTTTTTCCATCAACTAAAAAAATCGGGCAAAACCGTCATTGCGATCGATCCGATGCGCTCAGAAACCATCGAATTCTTTGACGGCAAAATTGAGTGGATTGCACCTAACCCAATGACCGATGTTGCCTTGATGATGGGTATTGCTCACTCATTGATAACAACAGGCAAACACGACAAAGCATTCTTGGATAAATACACCGCAGGTTACCCAGAATTTGAAGCCTACCTACTTGGTAAAGAAGATGGTGTCGAGAAAACACCACAATGGGCCGAAAAAATTAGCGGCGTTCCAGCCAAAAAAATTGAAATGCTCGCAGATATCTTCAGCCAAAATCGCACCATGCTAATGGCTGGTTGGGGGTTGCAGCGCCAACAATATGGTGAACAACGTCACTGGATGTTGGTCACTCTGGCCTCAATGTTAGGACAAATCGGGCTACCTGGCGGCGGGTTTGGCTTCTCTTACCATTACTCTAACGGTGGTAACCCGACCCGAGACGCAGGGGTACTCCCGGCGATTTCAGCGACTATCGGTGGCGGCTCTTCGGCTGGTAACGATTGGGCCGTTTCTGGCGCAGTTAATAGTTTCCCAGTCGCCCGTATCGTCGAAGCGCTTGAAAACCCAGGTAAGGCTTATCTCCATAACGGCAAAGAGTTGTCATTCCCTGACATTAAAATGATTTGGTGGGCAGGTGGTGGTAACTTTACTCATCACCAAGATACTAATCGCCTGATCAAAGCATGGCAAAAACCTGAATTAGTCGTGATTTCTGAAATTTATTGGACCGCAGCGGCAAAACACGCCGATATTGTTTTGCCCATCACCACATCGTTTGAACGCAACGACATGACCATGACAGGCGACTATAGTAATCAACACTTAGTACCAATGAAGAAAGTCGTCGAACCTCAAGGTGAAGCACGCAATGATTTCGACGTCTTTGCCGATATGGCGGAATTGATCAAACCCGGTGGTCATTATGTGTTTACCGAGGGTAAGGACGAAATGGATTGGATTAAAGAATTCTATGAAACGGCGCAAAAAGGAGCGCGAGCAGCAAGAATTCGCATGCCAAAATTCGGCCAATTCTGGGATGAAAATCAACTGATTGAAATGAAGTTCAACAAGAAGGCGGCCGAGTTTGTTCGCCATGCTGATTTTAGAAAAGATCCAGTCATGAACCCACTTGGCACGCCAAGCGGAAAAATCGAGATTTACTCGCGAACTATCGAGAGCTATAAACTTGATGACTGCCCTGCTCACCCGACTTGGATGGAACCAACCGAATATTCTGGTAGCGCCAAAGAGGGCGAACTGCAGCTGATGACGGCTCATGCAGCCCACCGTTTGCACAGTCAATTTAACTACGCCCAACTACGTCAGCAATACGCCATTGCAGACCGTGAGCCAATTACCATTAATACTCAAGACGCCGCCGCCCGAGGTATCAAGAACGGTGACTTAGTCCGCGCCTACAATGATCGAGGACAAGTACTGGTTGGCGCTCTGGTCACTGACGGCATTAAACCTGGTTCGGTCTGTATTCATGAAGGCGGCTGGCCTGATCTCGATGCCAAAACGGGCTTGTGTAAAAATGGCGGTGCGAATGTCCTAACGCTCGACATTCCTACCTCGCGACTCGCTAACGGGTGTGCAGCAAACTCGGCGTTAGTCCGGATTGAAAAATATACAGGTCCGGCACTTGAGCTGACGGCGTTTGTCCCACCGAAAAGCGCGTAAACAAACACTTATAAATCCGATAAACTAGAGCACTCGCTCCAATGCCGTTCACTTAAAGTGAGCGGCATTGTGTTTTCTAGTATATCGGCTTGGCTTTTTCTAACAGCGACCTTTTTTTGCTTGCCCTGGTGGACAGAATTTTTCGCGTTGTTGTGTCTCTTTGTCACTATTATATTTTACTTCAAGATCACGATACTCACCTTCAACGTTGGTAATCTGACATCCCGATAAAGCGGCTGTGATGACTAACGCCAATCCAATACTCTTCATGTTTAACTCCGTGTTTTTTCGCAGACTTTAGCGTGATCAATCGTTACTATGTCATTGATAAGTTAACTTCTGTTTGCAACAGGTTAACTGGTTTTATTTGAGGGAGAACATCACATTGACACAAGAAAAGTTTGACGACATTTACCAACGCGCAGTGGATCGAAAAGGGGGCGTCACCCAGTTAGAGTCTTTATTATCTTCACCACTTAGCCACGAACAACTGCAGCGTATCCCTAATGACCGCTGGCTATCAGCGTTCAGTATGAAGGTGTTTCAAAGTGGAATATCATGGCAAGTGGTGAGAAATAAGTGGCCAAATTTTGAAGAGATCTTCTTCGGTTTTAAAATAGAACCCTTGTTGATGCTTTCAGATGAACAGTGGGATAACAAAGCTGCCGATAAACGAATTATTCGCCACCACAGTAAAGTTCAGTCTATCCGTGCTAATGCTCAAATGATGCATGAATGTTCACTCAACCATGGCTCGTTCGCTAACATGGTGGCGCAGTGGCCAAAGGATGATATTACTGGATTGTGGCTCTATCTGAAAAAACACGGCCAACGTTTAGGTGGTAATACGGGGCCATACAGTTTGCGTCAAATGGGTGTTGACACCTTTATTTTATCTGGTGATGTAGAAAGTTATCTGCGTAACACAGGGCTTATTGAAGGAGGGAGAGATACCCTGCGCTCGCTCACAGCGGCAACTCAAGCTTTTTTACAATGGCAACAACAAAGTGGACGAAGTTTCACCCATATTAGCCAAGTGATTGCTTACAGTACAGGTGACAACCGAGTGATCTAAGTAACCGAGAGATCTAAGCGTAGAGGCATCAATGGTCATGGTGTGTCGCAGGCAATGATTACGTTATTTATTGTCAAATCGCAAATATGAGCTAGGTTTTATATTGAATCATGTTTGCGAACACATATTGCCGACACATTAAAGGAGCCTGTAATGTTTCTAACACGACTCGTGTATGCCAGCACCATTGAACAAGGGTTTGATTTATCGACCGTCGAAGAAATTATTAGCTCGGCACGCAAACATAACAGTGCACTCGATGTGACTGGGATGCTGTGTTTCGATCGGCACTATTTTCTACAGTGTTTGGAAGGATCACGAACCAATGTCAATGCTGTCTATCAACGTATTTTGAATGATAAACGCCACTCAAGCATTATTATGCTCGACTACCGTGAGGTAAGCGCGCGTGATTTTAGCCACTGGTCGATGGGTTACATTCCCTCTTCTAGCCTCACAGCGCCACTTTACTTGCGCTATTCAGGCGCTAGTGAATTCAACCCATACCACATGTCTGGTGAGAGTGCTTATCAATTACTGCTTGATCTCAAAAATGCCTTGCCGACGATCAGTTAGTGTTACTTAATGCTACTTAGCACTTTTTCACATAACCTTTTCAAGGTGATCAGTTCATCAAGCTCAAGATGAAACTTACATTTCATCTGCTCTGGAACTTGTATCGCTTGTTGTTTTAATGCCAAGCCTGATGGGGTGAGTTTAAGCACACGTACGCGTTCGTCATGTTCGCTACGCCCACGTCCCACATACCCTTTTAACTCCAGTCGTTTTAATAATGGCGTCAACGTACCTGAATCTAGATGCAAACGATGACCCACATCTTTAACACTGATGCCATCATTTTCCCACAGCACCATCATGACGAGATATTGAGAATACGTTAGATCGAGCTTATCAAGTAACGGGCGATAACTACGAATCACTGCGTTAGATGCACTGTATAACGGAAAACAGACTTGATTGTCTAACAGCAATAACTCTTCGGCCGCTAAAATACGTTGTGACTTGCAATGAGACATAGACGTTCACTCATAAAAATAAATTGCGCACAATATACTTGCATTTCAACTAAGATTCGATCTAATATTGCAAACAATTAGATTGTACACAACCTAAATTTAAGGAACATAACATGAAAACACTCTACAAAACGCAAGCAACTGCACTCGCTGGCCGTAATGGGCAAGTAAAAACAGACGATGGCCTACTAGATGTGGCACTCACTTACCCGAAAGAAATGGGTGGAAGTGGCGCTGCCACTAACCCAGAGCAGCTGTTTGCTGCTGGTTATTCTGCGTGTTTTTCAAATGCCATTTTACACGTTGCCAACGAAGCCAAAGTGGCACTTAAGCATGCACCAGTTACTGCTGAAGTGGGTATTGGTCCCAATGATCAAGGTGGTTTTGCCTTAACAGTGAGCCTAGCTGCGACTTTAGAGCTTGCGCAAGAACAAGCACTTGAGTTGGTTCGTACTGCCCATCAAGTCTGTCCTTACTCTAACGCTGTTCGTGGTAATATCGATGTGCAAGTCACCGTCAACGGTGAATCAATTTAACTCGCTGACATTACTGAAACGATATGTCAAAGCATCACTAACAACACTGCCGACCATTAGGTCGGCATTGTTTTATCTGCATACATTGTTCTAACAACATATGCATAGTTAACAACACAGTACTTACGCAGAGTAAGCTTTTCTGAGCTTTTTCGCCGCCAACACCATATTGGTTAACGATGCTTCTGTCTCGGCCCAGTTACGCGTTTTCAATCCGCAATCTGGATTGACCCACAATCGCTGTGACGGGATCTTTTCTGCCGCTTTATTGATTAAACCTTCAATCCACTTTTGAGTCGGAATATTCGGCGAATGGATATCATACACACCCGGACCGATTTCGTTCGGATAATTAAACGCTTCAAAAGCTTT
This sequence comes from Vibrio pacinii DSM 19139, assembly GCF_000711795.1. Lineage (GTDB taxonomy): Bacteria > Pseudomonadota > Gammaproteobacteria > Enterobacterales > Vibrionaceae > Vibrio > Vibrio pacinii. Next base: position 145,945 of record NZ_JONH01000001.1, read on the forward strand.
CAATAGTTCCATATTTGAACGTGACGTTTCGATGGTAATCACATCCGCATCGAGCGCCGCAACCGAATCAATGATCTCGTTAAACTCTGAATAACACATATGAGTATGAATTTGAGTTTCAGGCTTCGCGCTCGCCGCAGAAATCTTAAACGCATCGACAGCCCACTCTAAATATGCTTTATGCTGTGCTTTTTTAAGTGGTAAGCCCTCACGGATAGCGGGTTCATCAATCTGAATAATATTGATTCCGGCATCTTGAAGATCGGACACTTCATCGCGTAGCGCCAGAGCTAGCTGGGTGGCAATTTCTTTTCGGCTGATATCTTCACGCGGGAAAGTCCAACAAAGAATCGTGACTGGCCCTGTCAACATTCCTTTCATCTGCTTTGAGGTCAATGATTGCGCGTAGGTAGACCACTCGACTGTCATTGGCTGCTCACGTTCGATATCAGCGACAACGATAGCGGGTTTGACGCAACGTGAACCATAACTTTGTACCCAGCCAAACTGAGTTGTCTGGAAGCCAGCGAGATTTTCTGCAAAATACTCGACCATATCGTTACGTTCAGCTTCACCATGAACGAGTACGTCAAGACCTAAGGCTTCTTGGCGTTTTACCGCATCCGAAATATGTCCTTTAAGCGCTTGCTGATACTCCGCCGAAGAGAGCTTTCCGCTACGATAAGCACTGCGTTGAACACGAATCTCACTGGTTTGTGGAAACGAGCCAATGGTCGTGGTTGGGAATAATGGCAAATCTAACACTTCACGTTGATGGGCAGCACGCTCTGGATAAGGTGCGCTACGCTCGGTAAATGCCTGAGTGACACGATTAAGCCGCGCTTGAACCTGAGGTTTGTTAACGTGGGTTGCGCTTTTGCGCGCTTGAATCGGCGTACTATATGTATCGCAAGCCAAAATAGCCGCGTGATCACCATCTAACGCTTTACCCAGTAACGCCACTTCCGTCAATTTTTGCTTAGCAAAAGCAAACCAGCTGTGCACTTCATCACTCAAATTCGCTTCAAGTTCCAAATCAACAGGGCTATGCAGTAGCGAGCACGAACTGGCTATCCATAACCTGTCAGCCAACTTATCTTTGACTGGTTTTAATAAGGCCAGTTGCGCATTTAAATCGGCACGCCAAACATTTCGCCCATTGATCACACCAGCGGACAGAACCCAGTGCTCAGGCAATTTTTCGACCACAGTATCCAATTGCCGAGGCGCGGCAGACACATCAATGTGTAGGCCGTCTACATCCAGCTCGACTATCTTGTCTAAGGTATCAGTTACCGAGTCAAAGTAGGTTGTCAGCAGTACCTTGACGTCACAACGAATCATTTGATAGGCGAGTTTAAATGCCTCTTGCCAAGGCTGCTCCAATTCAAGCGCTAAGATAGGCTCATCAATTTGTACCCACTCGACGCCTTGTTTAGCGAGTTTGGCCAGAATGGCTTGGTAAGCCGTCAACAAACGTGGCAATAGACTCAATCGGTCAAAACCTGGTTCAACTTCTTTACCAAGGTAGAGATAACTGAGCGGCCCAAGGAGTACGGGCTTAACATTATGTCCCGCTTGTACCGCTTCATTCACTTCTTCAAACAACTGTGGCCAGCTGACTTCAAAGCTATCATCGCGGCTAAACTCAGGCACAATGTAGTGATAGTTAGTATTAAACCATTTAGTCATGTCTGAGGCGGCACTGCCACTGCATCCACACTGAGCTTGAGACTGGCCCCTGCCTACTTTAAACAGCGTATCGATATCTGGGAAACCGTCTCGATGACGTTTAGGTACATGGCCAAGCAGTAATGTTGTGGTCAAAACGTGATCGTACCAAGCAAAGTCCCCTGCTGTGACAAAATCGAGACCGGCTTGAGCCTGCTCTTGCCAGTGGTTGTCACGCAACGTTGCTCCGACCGTTTTAAGCTCGGCCTGATCAATTTCGCCACGCCAATATTTCTCTAATGCAAATTTAAGTTGACGCTTTTCGCCAATACGTGGATAGCCAAGAATGTGAGTCGTTGTTGTCATGTTATTTGCCCTTTCGCTGAGATTCGTCAATGTGCCAGAGTACGACATCAATCATTTAATAAAGATGTCTGGATGGCTAAACTATCTCGTTGTTCACCGGATAGAACAAGTTCCAAATATTCAACATGTTTATTAGTATATTTCATGTTGCAGGGCTTCAGGTTCGAATGGCCAACTTAGACGTCTAGATGTTTACACATCCAATAAATCGGAGTAAGTTAATACTATTCAAGCAGAAATCGTCTATATGAAGGGAATTCATGATTGAGCTCAAGCACCTTAAAACCTTAGCAACACTGCGCGATACCGGTTCGCTAACCGCCACCGCCACCACATTGCATCTTACTCAGTCGGCTCTCAGCCACCAGCTTAAAGATCTTGAAGCTCGCATAGGCGGTCAGCTATTTCTGCGTAAAACTCGCCCCGTTAAGTTCACCGCAGAAGGTGAGATATTCCTGAAGCTAGCCGAAGACGTTCTGCCTCGGATTGCCAAAGCAGAAAATGAAGTTGCTAGCTTAAAAGAAGATGTTAATGGCCGACTGCATATGGCAATCGAATGTCACTCTTGTTTTCAGTGGTTAATGCCCGCCTTAAAGGAGTACCAACAGGCTTGGCCTAGCGTGACACTCGACTTCTCATCTGGCTTTGGGTTTGAACCTTTACCCGCACTCGTTTGTGGTGAACTCGACTTAGTCATCACCTCAGATATTCAACCGCGTTCTGAAGTGCATTACGAACCCCTGTTTGATTTTGAGATGCGTCTAGTCACCTCGGTTAGTCATCCTCTTGCTAAGAAAAAGTCGATTCAACCTAGTGATCTGAGCGATCAAACCATGCTCTCATATCCAGTACAGAAAAACCGTCTTGATGTGGTTAAACACTTTTTGCAACCTGCCTCCGTCGACCCTAAACAGTGGAAACAAGCGGATAATACCTTGATGCTGATTCAAATGGTTTCTGCTGGGCTTGGGGTTGCGGCGTTACCGAATTGGGCAATCAGTGAGTTCTCACGCCAAGGTTTGATTACCAGTATTCCGCTTGGCAATGGTTTATGGCGCAGACTATTTGCGGCCACTCGACATTCAGATAAGGATAAGCGCTATCTACAAGCATTCTTCAATACGGCACGTATTCAGTCGCAAGGTCATTTAGATGGAATTAAAACCGTCAAACTAGGATAGAAAAAGGAGGCTGTGCGCCTCCTCATTTGGGTTTACCGTTGATACGACTTAAACTGATTGGTTAATGGGTCGTAGCTGTAACCGAGCAGATCAAGTTTGCCAACAACTTGCTCTACATCCATTTCATAGGTGCTGATCAACTCTTCAAAACTATCACACTCTAAACGCAGCTTCTCATTGACGATACCTAACAGAATACTGCTATCAAAGTTACCCGCATTACTCAGATCCATCCTTGCCTCCTTTTTACGCACTCACTTAGTTAAGCTTAGTAATGGTTGGCAATGTTCGCAGTGAGCAAACTCTAAATTTCTACGCTTACAATAAAAACAGCGCCTGATTGGAAGAAACCGCCAACAACAGGAGCGCTAGCGCACAACCAAGCTGAAGTTTATTCACAGGTTTTGTTGTCAAGAGGTGCCAGCACCATATTACGATTGAGGTAATTAACATTGCTAGGCCAACCAATAAAGGTTCGGTCACTTGAGTTAAGGTTTGTGGATCCATTGTGTAAGCTTGAAGCAAGATGGTTAAGCTCATCAGCATCGCCGCCACGATACCTGTGACTGGTAAAATTCGATGAAAGGCTTGCAAACGGGTTCGCGCAATCGTCAGCAATAAATGTGCAAGCACAGCGCCAAGTAAGAAAATAGCAACCAAGGTATTCAAACTTGCCGCAAGCGATGGTTGATTGCCGATCTCAATTGCGACATAAGCCAATGCAAGGCCGTTAGCTAAATACATAACCCACATCGGGCCTTGTACGCGAGTCTTTTTGGTTTGTACTTGAGAATAAAAATAAGCGATTGCAAATACGATCATCATCGCTTCAATACGTAATGATGACACGGCTAGCCACAAAAGAGCGATGGTAGGCAGCATCTTGTGAATGCGCCCTCTTTGACCAGGGCAGAGATCGCCCTTTACCAAGATCAAAGTTAGAATGAGCTGTGCGCCCAATAACATCGGGGACAGGACGGCGAGTAATTGCTGAATCATAACACTATCGAATTAATGGGATATTAGGACGCGGATCATAGCAGATTCAGACGCGTTAGCCATCTGTGAAATATATTCACCATTGATAGTGCCTCCCCTCAAATCGATGTGTTCTGTGTAGCCGATTTAAGCCATTTGGGTATTATTGGCTAAATAGGCCATCACCGCTTTCTCTCCCACAAAGCCTTTAAAATGTCCGTGTTCATCGATTAAGCACCAGGGAAAAGCGGCATTCTTCATCACAAGCTGGCTGATTTGAGATTTGGCCGTTTGATCGGGAAGCACTGTGATCACAGGCGACATGATTCGGTTAGCGGGCTTATGCCAGTAGCCGCTTTCTTTGTTCGACTCCCAGTCGGTGCCCATTCCTGGGGTGAGATGTAAATTCATGTGATTTCTATCGATATAACCCACACACTCTTTACTCTCAATAACCGGCAAATAGTCGAATTTCCCTGACGATAAGTATTGGTAAATCAAGGATAACGGCTCACCAGGATCGATACGCTGACTAGGCTCAACCAGTTGAATTAGTGTGTCGGCATTCTCCATCGATGCTTGCTGTTCAATAGAGAAACAGCCAATAACATCTTCAAGTTCCTCCAGGGGTAGTGGCTTAGAAAAATAGTAACCTTGGATATAATCAGCCCCCAACTTCGTGAGGATTTCCAATTCGAGTTCCGTTTCCACGCCTTCTGCGATAACCTCTAACCCGAGGTGCTGAGCTAACTGGATCAAAGCCATTGCAATACTGTATTGCCTAGATTGATAAGTAATATCCTGAATAAACGCGCGATCAATTTTCAATATATCAAAGTAACGTTCTTTTAAATAACGAAACGATGCACAACCTGTACCAAAATCATCCACCGCGATGGTAACCCCAGCCCCACGAAGCGCAGACAAGAGTTCTAGATTTTTTTCATCGTTTTGGAAGTAAGCACTTTCTGTAAACTCAAAAGTAATTTGGCTTGGATTGATATGTTGTGTATCAAGCAGCATGGCCGCTCGCTCTAAGATACTAGAGAGGTTGGTGGTCGTTTTGAGTGACCGATTGACCGAGAGCTTTATATGCTCACCAAACCGTTGTTGCAATTGGGGAAGTAACTTTAAAGAATTAAGCAGCACCAGATCATCAAGTTCGACCACTTTATCCAGTTCTTCGACAACCGCGACGAGTTCTTGAGTATTCGTCTCTAAGTCGGCGTTCTCTGGAAAACGACACAAGGCTTCAAATTTATCAATGCGCTGCTTTTTTAAGTCGACAATGGGTTGGAAATAGATCTCGACATTACCATTACGCAGCGCCGTCAGCACATGTTCTTCTAGTTGCTTCTTACGCTCAATCTGACGGTGAATATCACGATCATAAAAATTAATTCGCCTAGCGTGCCCAGAATGTAGTTCGAGTAATGCTTGGTATGCGTGTGATACCAATTGATTTGGCGTGGACGCATCGGCACTCAGTACAGACACACCTGTCACCCCTTCCTTCAACGCTCTAGCCACTGACACTTGGGCATGTTGAAAACTCTGAAGCAGCTTAGTAATCGCACGGCCGATATTGGTTACCACTTGACGGTTGTCTTGATAGGCAAAATCAAGACACAACGCAAAACAGTCATGTCCTAAATAACCACAAGTAAGGACCTCAGTATTATCGCGTAAATAACTGGCAAACTGACGTTTTTTCTCGGGTAAGTTGCCTGAAGTAAAATGAGGCTGAATCGCGAGTACCACTAGGCTTTTGCCCATTTCGGCTTGTTGGCAAAGCTGGGAAAGTTGCTCGATAAACCTATTTTTGTCTGGCAGTTGGGTGAGCAGATCAATACCTCCCGATGCACTATCCTCAAGCCGGCTTAACTCTAGCGACAGATCAGCTGAAAAGCCCAAATAATAAGTTTCACCATTTCCCGGATTGATTTTGTGAATAGTCAAATCTTGTGGGAAGACACTTCCATCAGCACGGCGTGATAACAGCGTACCACTCCAATACCCTTGTTGCTCAACTTGGCTCCAAAGCTGTTGGTAATAAGCGGAGCTATGACGATCTGAATTGAAAACTCGCGTTTTAAGGCCAACGATCTCATTTCTTAAATAACCAGTGAGAACTTCAAAGTAATGATTACAAGCAAGGATACGCGTTTCTGAATCAGTCACGACAATGCCATGATGGTCATTTTCAAACACTGAATAAAAAATTTCCGCCATTTCATGCGAGCTTGATATATTCAGACACGGTGATAGTGTGCCTTTTAGCTCGTGACTACTGACACGTTCGATATAAAGGTCAACATAAAAAAACAACGCGGTTTTTGCCATCAAACAGCAGTGAGTATATTGCGGTTTATCGCTCTCAAGCACGGTTTGGAACACGCGTTTAATAACACTGCGCTGTGTATTAGGTAGTAACTCAAAAAAGCTTTTAGCGCTCAGTCCTTCATCTTGGCGACCAAACAGCATCATAGAAACTTCGCTATCGCAACGTAACGTCTGCGTTTTAAGATCTAGACACCAATCATAAACAGCGAACTTACGCTTCGGTCCGGTTTGCTGACCTTGTCCATCTTCCGTTTTTAATGCACTCATGGACTAACCAACTTATGTCATTTCATATTTATTCATATTATAGAAAATGGTAGGCGTGTTAATCGTTACTCACTTAACACTTTGGTGCTAAATGAGGCTTCCACTCGATAAAGCCAGATCGTCACAATAAGCCACAGTGATATTGAGGTAGATAGTCGCTGGCCAAGTCGCTATAATTCGCGCTCCTTGGCACAGAGAGCAAAATATGTACAGCAACATCACTCCTATTCACGAGCATAAGAAATACTGGGCAGAGTGCTTTGGCACCGCACCTTTCCTTCCGACCAGTCGAAAGGAGATGGACGCCCTTGGATGGGACAGCTGTGACATTATTATCGTAACGGGCGATGCTTATGTGGATCATCCAAGCTTTGGTATGGCCATCATCGGTCGTTTGTTAGAAGCCCAAGGCTTCCGTGTCGGTATCATTGCTCAACCTCAGTGGCACAATAAAGACGCCTTTATGGCACTGGGCAAACCTAACCTATTTTTTGGTGTCACTGCCGGTAACATGGACTCCATGATCAACCGCTACACCTCTGATCGCAAATTACGCCATGATGATGCCTATACCCCCAACAATGAAGGCGGCAAGCGTCCTGACCGAGCAACGCTGGTTTACTCTCAACGTTGTCGTGAAGCCTATAAAGGTACGCCTATCGTGCTTGGTGGGATTGAAGCGAGCTTGCGTCGTGTTGCGCACTACGACTACTGGTCAGACAAAGTTCGTCGCTCGGTACTGTTTGATGCAAAAGCAGATATCCTTCTTTTCGGTAACGCTGAGCGTGCATTGGTTGAAGTCGCACATCGCCTTGCTGATGGCGAAGAGATCGCTAACCTAACCAATATTCGCGGTACCGCAATCAACCTGCCAGCGGCTCCTGAAGGTTTCAAAATCATTGACTCTTCTCGTATCGAAAAGCCGAACAAGGCTTATGTGCCAGTAAACCCGTACGAAGTTGAAACGCAATGTGAGACTAAGAAAGATGAAAAGGAAGAGGTAAAGGCGCAACCTATTACCATTCGCCCTTCTCGTCACGATGCAAAAACAACTGCAGTTCGTATCCCTGCGTTTGAGAAGCTAAATAATGACCGCATCCTTTACGCTCATGCGAGCCGCATTTTGCATCTTGAGACCAACCCGTATTCTGGTCGAGCTTTGATCCAGCGTCACGGTGACCGTGAACTGTGGGTGAACCAAGCACCGATTCCATTGACAACAGAAGAGATGGATTACGTGTTTGGCCTTGCTTACAAGCGTGTTCCTCACCCTATGTATGGCAAAGCGAAAATCCCTGCATATGACATGATCAAAACTTCGGTTAACATCATGCGTGGCTGTTTTGGTGGCTGTTCTTTCTGTTCGATTACCGAACATGAGGGGCGTATTATTCAGAACCGCTCTAAAGAGTCGATTTTGAGCGAGATGGAAGAGATTCGCGATAAAGTCCCTGGCTTTACCGGGACTATTTCTGACTTAGGTGGCCCGACGGCGAACATGTACCGTTTGGGTTGTTCAGACCCGAAAGCAGAAATTAACTGTCGTCGTCCATCATGTGTGTTCCCAAAAATCTGTGAAAAGCTCAACACAGACCATCAACACACCATTGACCTTTATCGCTCAGCAAGAAAAGTTTCGGGTATTAAGAAGGTAATGATCGCTTCTGGCGTTCGTTACGACTTAGCGATTGAATCTCCAGAATACGTACGTGAGCTTGTGACTCACCACGTTGGTGGTTACTTGAAGATTGCTCCAGAGCATACTGAAAAAGGCCCTCTGGATCTGATGATGAAGCCTGGTATGGGCACATACGATCGCTTTAAAGAGATGTTCGAAAAGTACAGCGCTGAAGCGGGCAAGAAGCAGTATCTAATCCCTTACTTCATCTCTGCTCACCCGGGCACAGAAGATGAAGACATGCTTAACCTTGCGTTGTGGCTGAAAAAACATAACTACGAGTGTGATCAAGTACAGAACTTCTACCCATCGCCAATGTGTAACGCAACGTCGATGTACTATTCAGAGACTAACCCTCTGAAACGCGTGAAATATAAGAAGCGTGAGGATGTGCCAGTGCCAAAAGGCGATCGCCAACGCCGTCTGCATAAAGCGCTCCTTCGTTACCACGATCCAGAGAACTGGAAGATTATCCGCGAAGCACTGATCAGCATGGGTAAAAAGCACCTGATTGGTGACAAGCCGAACTGCTTAGTACCAGAAGAAGACTTTGACGCTCAGACACCGGCACAGCGCCGTAAATCAGGTCGTCACGGTGCTCACCGCTTCGCGACTAAGCACACTAAATCACAACCTGGCTTTGAAAAAATGCACGGCGAACAACGCGCTAAAAGCAATAGTAGCAGTAACGGCAATGTCAACGGTAAACCTGGGGCCAAACCCCAACACTCTCGTAGCGGGAAACCGACAGCGACAGGTTCCGGCAAACCTGCCGCAGGGCGTAAAGCTAAGCAGCGTTGATCAAAAAAGCCTAGCAAATCGCTAGGCTTTTTTCCTTTTGCGGAGCTTAAGCGTTATTGGCTTCAAACTCGCGCATAAAGTCGACCAGAGCCTGAACACCTTCAATCGTCATCGCATTGTAGATTGATGCTCGCATGCCACCAACGGCCCTATGACCTTTAAGGGCAACCAAACCTTTAGCTTGTGCTTGTTCGAGAAACAACTCGTCTAGCTCGGGTTTGACCAATTGAAAAGGGACATTCATACGTGAACGGTTATCCGGATGAACCGTGTTGATGTAAAAATCAGACTCGTCGATTTGGCTGTATAATAGCGACGCTTTCTCTTGGTTGATTTTCTCCATCACAGCTACACCACCTTGTTGCTTAAGCCACTTAAACACTAAGCCAGATAGATACCAAGCAAATGTTGGCGGTGTATTGAACATTGACTCTTTTTCTGCCAGCACCTTGTAACTCATAAAGCTTGGCAGCAGCGCATTGGCTAAATCGAGTAAGTCGTCGCGAACGATAGCAATACAAATGCCTGCAGGACCAATATTTTTCTGTGCCCCTGCATAAATAACACCATATTGCGATACGTCAATTTGACGAGATAGAATGTTCGACGACATATCAGCAACAATCGGCTTATCTGTTACAGGCAATTGACTGATTTCAATACCATCAATGGTTTCATTTGGACAAAAATGAACATACGCAGAATCTGGGTCAATCGTCCACTGATCCGCATCTACCACAGCAGTTTTGCCCTCGCGCTGCGTTTTAGCGTCAAATACGTCAACTTGGCAATATTTGTACGCTTCTTTAATGGCACTTTCTGCCCAATAACCCGCATCAATATAGGTGGCTTTTTTGGCTGTACCGAGCAAGTTTAGCGGAACGGCAGCAAATTGAGCACGCGCACCACCCTGACAGAAAAGCACTTTGTAGTTATTGGGAATATTGAGAAGGTCACGCAGATCTTGCTCTGCCTCTTCTGCTACTTGAATAAACTCTTTACTACGGTGACTGATTTCCATCACAGAAGTACCTAAGTTATTCCAATCTACAAATTCGCTTTGCGCCTGTTCCATCACGGCCTTCGGCAGCCCTGCGGGACCAGCACTAAAGTTATACACCTTTTCCATCTCACTTTCCTTGCTCAAGCTTGTATTACGACTACTTCGATTAATAGCATGTTTTTTATCGGATAAAAAGCAACAAAAGAGGTCTTTAGACCTCTTTATCGTTTAAAGCCAATAAACTTACCCGTTAAGGTTGCATCAGTGCTGGCATAAGTAGCGCCATCAACGGAATTTCCTGACCGTTTTCAAATAGTAAACTACCCTCTTTAAGCTGCGCTTTGATACGGTAGCCCGTGTCATTTTGCTGCATTAATTCCATCACCATCGCTTCATCAATGCCCTGCTGAATGAATGGATATTGGGTCACTAAGCCGTTGGAGAAATAAGTATCGATATCCCCAGTCAAAGCAGGCAAGATCATCGCCATATTTTGAGTCACATTATCCGTTCCTTTTGGTACGTTAATGCTCCACGTTGTTTCGAAGCGACTTTGTTGGTTGAGGTTGACCTCCATCTTATTGATGGCGAGGTAAAAACCCTTTGAAAACAAACTATCGACATAAGGTATCGCAGTTTGAATATCGTCGTTACTCGGGACAGGATTGTTTTGGTACAGGGTAATTAAATGTGCGAACGCTTCACTATCTAGATCGCCAAAGGCAAAGTCGAGTGACACACTGTCAACGTCACCTTCACTGGTGACCAATTTATTCAGTTCAACAATATGCTGACTACTGACCGTTTTAGCGGCTTCATCAAACGAACTAACAAAACGATATTGACTGTCACTCAATGCAAATAAAGGCGATTGTTCACCGCTAACAATCGCGGCTCTCGCTAGCTTAAGCGTTTGTTCGCCTATCCAAAAACTGTCGACCTTTTTTCCTTCACCTTCGCCTTGTAGACCAGAAAGCACCATTTTCTCTCCGGAATTGAAATCAATCTCTACTGAAGGAACATCGAGTTGATAGGTCATGTCGCCCAACACCGTAACATGACCACTCAGCGTAGAAGGAGAAACAGAGACAATCGCACCATCTTGCCCTTCAGTGACCTGGTTCCAGTGATCAAGCTTAAGGGTGTACTCGGTGTTACCATTTAATTGAGTGACGGTCTCTAGCGTTAATGGCAGGTCATCGACATTCTCAAGCACCGATTCGGCACTAAGGCTGAACAGACCATGCGACACCTGACTATTGACCACCAGCTCGGTTGGTAAACCATCAACCACTAACTGTTCAGCTAGTATCGGGTCAATCACGGTATAACGAGTGGTGATCTGTGAGGACAGATACCCGCGGTCATATTCAATAACCTCAGCGCGCACAGAGTCACTATTCAGGTGAGTCACGCCGTCTTGAATAACGCTCTGTCCAATTTGTCCAACAGCCAACGGCCAACACAAGGCGAGAGAGATGGCGCCACCAATAGCACCGAGTTTTTTTAATTCCATGGTCATCAATTCTTAGTCACGATTTGGTTCAGTCTACACCAAAAAACATTGAGATAAATCAGAGTATTGGCCTTAAAGCCAAAACAAATGAGATTCTTCATACCTAGCTCTCAATACTCAATTGCTAAGCTTGCTAGAGTGAAAGGTGTCATTTGTTAATATTGTAGCCTAGTCGTGAATCAATTCTCTGTACTGTGTTTGGACAACAACCCGATTAGCGTTGAACAACTTAGGCGCGAGTTAAGTCCGTTTGCCAGTAAGTTTGACCTACATACAGCCGATACCATTGACGATGCCCATGCGGCACTTGAGTTTTGCCTCGAACAACAACAAACCGTCGCCTTGGTGATTGCCAGCCACCACGATAATTTCAATGGCGCTGATTTTTTGATTCAACTCGACAAGAATCACCACACACAAAGTGCCAAAAAAATCTTAATTAGCTGTGGCAAAGACATTCAAGCTATTCTCTCTGCCGTCAACGATGGACGCCTCGATTACTGTCTGACGAAACCACTACAGGACAACGTGGTACATAGGACGGTGCAAAAAGAGCTGACCAACTTTATTCTCACGCACGACAAAGAGAACTTACTGTCCTACAGCCAAGTGCTTGATCAACATCGTCTGCTACGCGCTCATATCGATCAGAAAATGCGCAGCTATCGTGAAGGTTTCATTACCGATCATCACAGCATGAGTGATCAACAGTTGGCGCAAAAAGTCTCCACGGCTTTGCTCGATTTTTTTGCCGAACAAGACGAAACCAAAGCTTGCCGCACCTACTCCGCCGATCATCTGTTAACAGTAGAGGGTGAAGAAAATCGATTCCTATGGTTCATTACCAAAGGTGACGTTGCTCTGTATAAAAAAGACGACATCGGTATGCAGCGGGAAGTAGTACGGCATAGCCAAGGCAATATCGTTGGCGGAATGTCATTTGTCACTGGGGAGCCCTCTTTCTCGACCGCAGTGACCCTGTCACAAACGGAAGTAATCAAACTCGACCGAGACGTGTTCACTAAAGTCATGCATTCCAATATGACCTTATTGCCGCTATTTACCAACTTGCTGCTACGCCACTTTAATCGTCGTTTGCAACGCAGTATTAATACTAAGCTCGAGCTGCAAAAAACGTTGGAATCGCTTGAGTCCGCTCATCAACAACTCATTGAACGAGAAAAGATGGCGATGCTCGGACAACTGGTTGCCGGAGTCGCGCACGAACTCAACAACCCTATTGCAGCTATTCTGCGTAGCACTGAAACGTTAACCGCCAAAATACAACATTTAGTCGATGGTCGTTGGAGCGAAGACGTGGGTATCGATGGCATTGAAGTGCTCAAAGCTGGCTTAGCACAGCGCCCACGCTCAACCGCAACAGAAAGAGAACTGACTCGCCAGGTACAGCAAAATGTCGGTGATCGACGCCTAGCAAAGAAATTGGTCAAACTCGGCTTGGAAAGCGACGCTCAATGGCAAATCAAAGCGCAAAACCACCCTGACGCAACCATGGCGCAACTTGTTCAACTTGAAGACTATTACATGGCGGGCAGCACTCTTCGCTCAATAAACGTGTGTGCGGGTCGTATCGCCGATATGGTCCGCAGCCTAAAAGGTTACGCTCGTCCTGATGATGAGAAGCGCCACCTGATTGATATTCATGAAGGCATCGAAGACACCTTAGTTATTTTTGAAAACAGGTTAAAATTTCATGAGGTTGAAAAGCGCTACGGCGATTTAGCTTCCATTCAGTGCCTGCCTATAGCCTTGCAACAAGTGTGGACTAATCTCGTCTCCAACGCTATTGATGCCTTTCCGAGTAAAGGTCACTTGTTAATAGAAACCAGTATGCGAGAAAAAGATTATCGCCAGTGGGCAGTGATCAGCTTTACTGATAACGGCAGTGGCATCCCTAAACATATCCAAGAGCAAATGTTCAGTTTAAATTTTACCACTAAAAAAGAGGGTAATTTTGGTCTTGGCATCGGGCTATCGGTTTGCCAACAAATTGTCCATCAACACGGCGGAAAAATCGAAGTCGAGTCCGAAATTGATCAATTCACTAAATTTTCTGTTTGGTTACCTTACGACCAAGCACTACCCGAATCAAGGAGCCCTGAATGAACAAGTACCTAATCTTATGTGTTGATGACGAACGTGAAGTTTTGGATAGCGTCATTCAAGATCTCGATTGCTTTGAAGAGAATTTTGTTTTGGAGGCTGCCGAGTCGGTTGCAGAAGCCAAATCCCTGATTGAAGAGTGCCAGCAAGAAGACGTAAAATTGGCGCTTATACTTTGTGATCACATTATGCCTGATCAAACTGGCATCCAATTTCTGATTGAACTCAATGAAAATTCGCCAACCACTCAGGCACGTAAGCTATTGTTAACTGGACAAGCAGGTTTGGAAGACACGGTTGAGGCTGTCAATCACTCCAGTCTTGATTTTTTCATTGCCAAACCATGGCGCGGTGATGAACTAAGAGAAATAGTCAAAAGCCAGCTCACAACTTATATGATCGCAAACGAACCTGAGTTAATGCCTTGGGCATCTGTGCTTGACACTGAAAAAATCTTTGCAGCAATGGCAAAAAAACGTGTCGATTTCGGTGAATAATTAGTCATTTCTGGCATAGAGCTTGCTTAGTTATGTAAATCACGACAAAACAATGACATTTCTATAGTGACTGTTGCTATGATGCATTATCATGTCGTAATGATGTCATGGCGCACACGTCGCTAAAGACCAAGGAAATTAACAAGATATAGGTTTATCGTCCATATGCGTAAAACAATCTTAGCTGCAGCCCTAGTGCTTGCATCGGGCCAATCATTCGCTCAAACCGATCCAAACAGCCCAGCAGTAATGAGCAACTTCAGTTATGACTACTTAGAAGCTCGTATCGGCGCAAGCCCTGTTACCTTTGGTGCTGCTATAAGTAAGTCGATCCACCCTAATGCTCACATTCTTGGTCGTGTCGATTCTGAATTTGAAGGCGATTATGATGCGTCTGCAGGTTTTGGCTTTCACGCTCCAATCAACAACTGGGCCGATTTCACTGGCGAAATGTTACTACGTTTAGTTGATACTGGTAATGAGCGTCGCAGTGGTTACGGCCAAGGCACCAATACTGGTATGGAGCTAAATCTAGGCATCCGTCAGTGGTTAGGTCCACAACTTGAAGTCGGTGGAAAAGGCGGTTACGTATCGATTGATGATGATGACAAGTGGATTGGTTCAGCTTACGTTCGTTTCCACTCGACAGAACTTTTCTCAATCGGTGGCGAAGCACGTATTAATGATTTCTACGGTGACCAATTAATGTTCACCACTCGCTTTAAGTTCTAATTAACGTCGAGCTAAAAAACCGAGGTCATCACCTCGGTTTTTTTATGCAAATCCGTTTGCTTGAGCAATCCCTCCAAATAAAGGAGTGGATAAAATTAGTTTTAGTGACAATTAGCCAGTAATTGGCGTTTACGCGGCTCCTGGATTAGTTTCCAATGAATGCCTTCTATCGCACCTGCAAACTTCCACAATAACTTCACATCAACATCGCTGCCATAAGCCTGCTTCACTCTAGAGAACACCGCTGAAGGGCCAAGCTCAACAAAAGTATCGACATCTTCTATTCCGGCTTTTTTGACCATACGCTCCAATGTTAACTGCATATTGGGTAAATCACGTAGCCGGCGATTAGCATATGAACGTTTATATTCACGCTCAGAAACCGAATAGGTAATAGATTCTTCGACAAGACGGGCTATCTTGCTGTCGTTGGTCACAAAGAGCGTGGTGACATCATAGTAGTTTACCGTTGCCGTTGTCTGTTTTTTAACGTGACGATACTTTTCGCAGCCTAGTTGCGATAACTCGCTATCGAGCTTCTCACCACCACGAATAAAAACATGGTCGTTACTTATTAAGGCGAACATAGCCTCTTCTTTAAACAGTCCAGTACCACCAAACATCGAGCGTTTTTGAAAGTCGCCAAACTTTTTAACGTATTGAATAAACTTTTGCTCTGTCATATCCATTGATCCTTAATCAAATACCCCGATTAGTTAAGATCACCAGATAACAGCAGTAATAAGCGAATTAATTATTTGCGCTCAAGCAGTATTATTTTGTTTTGCGAGGCTTAAGCGATATTGCGTAGTACAAATGATAGTTAACGAAACAAATTAAGTCTGTGCATATATCACATCAATTGCATTGAATTCGCTGAACATCGAGATTAATGTCACACTCTATTACTTTTCATAACCGACGTAATTTGATTTATGGCGCAAATAAATCGCTACACAAATTATCATTTAATACTATCTAGTGATTGCTAATATATCAGTGAAAACGTTAAACTGTATACAGTATGATAATTGTATAGATCCTATGAATCACCTCTCTTTTTATTGGCTACCAGAAAATGGTGACCTGTTAATCAAAGGAATCGAATCCGAGTTCTCTAGCTTGATTGAAAATTCAATCAAGAGACACAAGATCTCGCTACCCCCGATCCCTGATGTTGTGTTAAAGATTCAACAACTTTGTACCCAAGATACCACCACTATCTCAGATGTTGCTGATTGCCTATTTGAAGACCCTGGCTTGGCCGCTATTGTAGTTCGCGTTGCCAATTCAGTGATATTCAATCGCCGTAATATCACCTGCACTGACTTAATGACCGCGGTTTCACGTTTGGGTATTCTGCGTGTCCGTGACATCGTAACAGCCCAAGCTATTGAACAACTTAAGCATTCGGTGAACTTAACTCACTCGTGCAACAAAATCCTTAGTCAAAGTGCCGCCAATTCACGTGAGTTGGCCGCAACGATGGTATTCGTCACTCAGGGTTTTAAAGAGACTGGATTAGCCACCTACAACAACCTTGAAACCGACAAAGCTCTCCTTACTGGTTTATTGGCTGACATTGGCCTGTTTTGTATTGTTAACGAGTACCACAACTACTTGGAACAAGGTAACTACCTAGCAGAAGATATCGCTTTCCAGATATTTGATCGACAGTGCTCTAATGCAAGTAAGTTGGTGCTAGACACGTGGGGTTTTGACCAAGACTTCCTCGAAGTGGCTTCTAACCAAACTATCAGTTCATCTGACGTAGCCGTCAGCTACTTAGATGTCGCTCGTATCGCCAATCATATCCTTATGTTCCGTCGTCAAGATGAAAACATTGACGACCATACCGTTGAATTTGACGTTACTGGTGCCGATATACTGTACAAACTCAGTAATTTAAGTGATATTGAGTTCAACACACAGATAGACGAACTCATTCGCGCAAGTGGCCTCTAACCACTAAATAGGATTTACCATGTTTTCAGGGATGATATTTATTTTTGCCCCACTGGTGGTGGGGTACTTTATTTCTATTGCCAAACCATCTGTACTTGAAAAAATCAATGCTGCAACGGCGAACCTAATCTATGTCATTCTGGCTTTGATGGGACTCAGCCTAGCCGCTTTGGATAATCTCGGCCAAAACCTGCAGTTAATCTTAAAGACAACCGCTGTCTTTTTTAGCTGCTTAAGCCTAGCAAATTTAGCGGTATTGCCGCTGATTGATAAGTGGCTACCGATCCAAACCGATGCAAGTAATACCAAGCTTCCTTTGTCATCGATGGCACTTGAATCTGCCAAGCTGATTATCGTTGTCGGCGGCGGCTTAACGATCGGCCTTATGCTGCCTTTCGACCTGAGTTGGGTAGACACCGCCAGTGAATGGATATTGTTTTTACTGCTGTTTTTTATTGGTATTCAATTACGCAACAGTGGTCTAACTCTGCGGCAGATACTACTCAATAAGCATGGAATGGTCATTGCCCTAGTCATTATTGCTAGCTCCATGATTGGCGGAGTCATCTCTGCAACAATACTTCAAATTGATGTTTTTCAGGGCCTAGCAATGGCATCTGGATTCGGTTGGTACTCACTCGCGGGAATTTTAATGGGCGACGCGTTTGGTCCGGTCTATGGCGGTGCTTCTTTTATGATTGAGTTGCTACGCGAGCTGATCGCCCTAGTTTTAATCCCGCTCTTTATCCGCAACAAACCTTGCACCTCAATCGGTTATGCTGGTGCAACAGCAATGGACTTTACACTACCAGTGATTCAAACCACAGGTGGTGTACGCTGTGTACCCATTGCCATTGTTAGCGGATTTATATTAAGTCTTTTGGTACCCGTTTTGATGTTATTCTTTGTCTCTCTTGCAGGCTAGATCGCAGAATCATTGGCGAAAATCTCTATATTATGCCGGGTTAAGTCCACTAACTTTAATCAACACTAAAACAATAAAAGCACACTTATAATAATTATCTTCAAAAGGAATCACTATGAAACGTACTCTTGTTGCCCTGCTGCTTGGCGCCGCTGCTTTTACCGCCTCTGCCACTGACAACGAATGTTTGTCGCAAAAGTACGATGCCTATATCGATGCTTCGCTTCACTGGTATGAAGACTTGTCTCAGCTGACAGCACAACAGTATCCAGAGCTGAGTGAAGTCAGTGAATGGTTCCTGCAAGGTCGTCAACATCACTTTGAGCTCAATCGAGCTGCTGTGCATTACTACCTTAAACAAGATCCAACTAAAGTGGCGACCAACCAGCCTGTCGAGGCTTGGCTACAACTAGAACAAAAAGACATTAAAGTGCTTTCATCACGCAGCGATGAGTTAGGCAAGTTGGCTCAGACGACCTTTAGCGACCGCCAATCTCAACCGCATGAGAAGAACTACGAACTGCGCTCTGCGTTTGCAGATTTACTCAGTCACCCAACAAAAATAGATGCGGCATTGAAACGATATAACAAGTCAATTCAACAACTTGAAATGATCAACTGTCAATAGAAACACTTTTTTTACCAGTAGTATTTGTCACTTGAAAATATTAAGATTCGTTAATTAAGACGGGACATTGTTCCCGTTTTCGTTTAGATTGTCCCGCTTGCAAGAAAGATGATTAGAGCAAAGTCGCTGTATGATAACGGAACATAAAACGGCTGATGTGAATTTTGAGAGCTTATTGCGCATATTCACAGTACCTGAAGGGCCGGACTCAACGTTAACCCAGATTGAAGAAAAGCTATCACGCAACTTAAACGAGTTTTTGCGTGATCATATTGTTGCCGAAGAGAAACCGCTTCGAGATATCGAAAAAGATTTTTCCAACGCCACTATCCCTGAAAAACCAGAATTTGTCTCGGATCATACCCAACACTTGCTCGATACACTTGTCTCGCAATCCGTTCATACTTCTGCCCCAAGCTTTATCGGCCACATGACGTCAGCGCTACCGTATTTCTTAATGCCGTTGTCGAAAATCATGATCGCGCTCAATCAAAACTTGGTGAAAATTGAAACATCAAAAGCCTTTACGCCACTAGAGCGTCAAGTGCTCGGTATGCTCCATCGTCTTATTTACGGTCGAGATGATAGCTTTTACGCCCAGTGGATGCACAGCGCCAATCACTCGTTAGGCGCATTTTGCTCAGGCGGAACCATTGCTAATATTACCGCTCTATGGGTTGCGCGTAACAATGCATTAAAAGCACAGGGTGACTTCCAAGGGGTAGAAAAAGAAGGTCTATTCAAAGCCATGAAGCATTATGGTTATGAAGGTCTTGCTGTATTAGTCTCCGAACGTGGTCACTACTCGCTTAAAAAAGCCGCAGACGTTCTTGGTATAGGTCAAGAAGGTTTAGTTGCCGTCAAAACCGATAACCAAAACCGCATCTGCCCACAGGCACTTGCTCAGCGCATCACCGAGTTAAAAGCCAACAACATCAAACCTTTTGCAGTCATCGGTGTGGCAGGAACCACTGAAACCGGTAACATCGACCCTCTGCAAGCCATTGCAAAAGTTTGTCAGCAAGAAAATTGCCATTTTCATGTGGATGCGGCTTGGGGCGGTGCGACACTGATGTCGAACAATTACCGCCATTTACTAGCCGGCGTCGAGTTGGCTGATTCCGTCACGATTGATGCCCATAAACAGCTCTACATCCCAATGGGCGCTGGAATGGTATTATTCAAACAGCCTGACGCGATGAAATCCATTGAACACCATGCGCAATATATCTTGCGTAAAGGGTCTAAAGATCTTGGTAGTCATACCCTAGAGGGCTCACGCTCTGGCATGGCGATGTTAGTCTATGCTGCAATGCATATCATTAGCCGACCTGGTTATGAGCTTCTTATCGATCAGAGCATCGACAAAGCCAACTATTTTGCCAACTTAATCGGTCAGCAAGAAGACTTCGAGTTAGTCTCGCAGCCAGAGTTATGCCTGCTCACTTACCGCTACGTTCCTCAACGAGCGCAAAATGCACTGGAAAAAGCTCAAGGTGAACATCGAGTAACACTCAATGAACTAATCAATGAACTGACCAAATTCATTCAAAAACGCCAACGAGAAACGGGAAAATCGTTTGTATCGAGAACGCGCCTCAACCCTGCAAAGTGGGATCATTTGAACACTATTGTATTCCGCGTGGTGCTAGCCAATCCATTGACGGGCTGCGACATTCTAAACCACATTTTGCAACAGCAACGTGAAATTGCTCAGCAAGCACCAAAGCTGATGGCGCAAATCAATCACACAGTGGAACAGATATTCAGCGCTGACAATTCAGTCTGAAATTTTATTTCTGAAATATTGTAATTTGTCTATCAACTTAAGCCTCAAAACAAAAATTTATCCAACTTTAGAAATCAATTCTGTAGTTTAAACAAAATTTTGTTTGAGGCTTGTCATAGAATGACTAATTGCTTGACAGAAAAGTTGTCGTAAATCTTTTGCTTAGGTTTATACTGGCCCTATGGCGCTGGATTGCACTTACCCTTTGGGAAACAGTTTGTTACCCTTTTTCATTTTGGGTATATCCAGTGAGTTGTTCTCTATACCCTCGTGAACACTATGAATACATTAGAAAAAATTCAAAAAAACCTAGAAAACTTTAGTAAGTCCGAGCGAAAAGTAGCCGAAGTAATCATGGCTTCACCGCAGACTGCTATCCATTCTAGTATTGCTACGCTAGCCAAAATGGCTGATGTAAGTGAGCCTACTGTTAATCGTTTTTGCCGCCGTTTAGATACTAAAGGCTTCCCAGACTTCAAGCTACACTTAGCACAAAGTCTTGCCAACGGAACACCATATGTAAACCGTAACGTTGAAGAAGATGATGGCCCTGACGCATACACGCACAAGATTTTCGAATCGACCATGGCGTGCCTTGACGTGGCTAAAAATAGCCTTGACCCGATGCAAGTTAATCGTGCTGTTGATCTGCTAACTCAAGCCAAACGAATTTCGTTCTTTGGCTTAGGCGCCTCGTCGGCGGTTGCGAAAGATGCACAAAACAAATTTATTCGCTTTAACATTCCGATTACCTGTTTTGAAGATATCGTAATGCAACGCATGAGTTGCATTAACTGTACTGATAACGATGTTATCGTACTGATCTCGCATACTGGTCGGACGAAGAGCCAAGTGGAAATTGCCAATCTCGCGCGTGAAAACGGCGCAACAGTGATTGCAATTACCGCTAAAGACTCACCTCTTGATAAAGCAAGCTCGTTGTCTATATCACTCGATGTGCCAGAAGATACCGACGTATACATGCCGATGGCAAGTCGCGTTGTTCAAATGACGGTCATCGATGTCCTCGCAACAGGCTTTACGCTTCGTCGTGGTTCTGGATTTCGTGAGAACTTAAAGCGTGTAAAAGATGTGTTGAAAGATTCTCGCTACGATAAACTTTCACAGCTATAAATGACGAAGGAGCACACAAGTGCTCCTTTTTTTATTCGCTACTTTGCAGCCGCCCTTCATCCTGACGATAACCTTGGTGAATGATATCTGCTTTAGAGCTTGATTCGAGTTGTTCACCTTGCTGACACTCCCCATCACATTGACACACCTGATCTAATATATACATCAAGCGTTGGATAGTCAGTGGTATCGGGTTGCCTTTGATCGCGACCGATTTCAATGCATCTTGGGCGACAGACTCAAACGATGTACTGCATACTCCAAAGCTATTGAGCTTCGGCAGTGGCAGCTTATCGAGCATCATATTAACCCACAATATTCCATCGTCTCGGTGTGCATTCACACGGCCAGTGAGAATTTGCGCCAGTTTTTCATAACGATTGAGGATATCGTCTCGGCCAGCAAGTGTCGCGGCCCTGATGTTTTCTTGCATCACATAAGGCGCAAGTTGGGCTGTAATGATACTGTGCGGCGCATGAAGCTTACCACCTAATGCTGACGCCAATCCATGTGCGGCTCCGAGCTTAGCATTGGTCATTGCCATTCCGCCGAGCATAGCGGCAAAAGAGAGATCGCTACGCGCTTGTGGATCATCCTCAAGACAACCTTTGATGATAGCACCGCTCAGTTTACGCAAACCTTCTTCACAAATCATATCGGTCAATGGATTCGGCTCGCCACACACATAGGCTTCCATTAAGTGAGTAAAGGCATCCATAGCACCGCGCGCTGAGGTTTGTGTATCAGTGCCATAAGTTAATCTGGGATCAACAATCGCAACATCCGCGAGCATTTCTGGACTGCGTAGACTGACCTTAACTCGATCTTGTCCCGAACGCAGTACCGCATTGCGTGTTACTTCAGAACCAGTACTCGCGGTGGTGGGAATGGCGATAAAAGGGATGGGCTTTGCTTTAAGCGGTACATTCCTGCCGACGACTTCGACATAATCATACACATCGCCTTGGTTGGGAATAACCGCTGCCAACGCTTTACCCATATCGAGCACACTGCCACCACCAATGGCAACCACCATATCAGGCTTGAATTTTCGCCCAACCAACGCCACTTCTTCAACCATGGTAATGTTAGGCTCACCGCGAATGGCTACGTGTTGGTAACGCATATTTTGATGGTTCAAGTAGTCGATGACGAGTGCTGAGCGTTGAAGATTTTTGCCGCTAACTAAAAGGACACTATAGCCAAATTGGTTGAGTACCGACAAAGAGCGCTCCAAAGCACCTTCTCCAAATATAATTCGAGTGGAGGTCATAAACTGAAACATGCTAGATACACTCCCTGTCACTGGCGTAGTAACAGCTTGCCTTTTCCGTAAAAGAATAAAATTGACTCAGTGCAACTTGTTGGTATCAACCCTTATTTTATTGCGTCTTTATAGAGCTAAAGCACATTTAAGAATACGCCGACTGGCCGGTAAAGGTTCAATTTTTAGTCGATAGATTTCACCTATTAAACTAACAGGCAATTGCCACTTTATTTCCGTTTATGATTCGGGCATAGTTGCAGGTAACAAAATACAGGAGAAAAACAATATGTTCGTAGTTATCTTTGGTCGCCCAGCTTGTCCTTTCTGTGTTCGTGCAAAAGAGCACGCAGAAACACTGAAAGCAAAACGCGATGATTTCAACTACCGTTATGTAGATATCCATGCGGAAGGAATTTCTAAAGCAGATCTTGAGAAAACTGTCGGCAAACCTGTAGAAACCGTCCCTCAAATATTCATCGATCAAGATCATATCGGTGGCTGCGACGAATTCGAAGCGTACGCAAAAGAACATCTTGGTCTATTCGACGAATAAGACCAGACTGCTCAGTGAAAGCCGCGATTGTCGCGGCTTTTTTGTTGCTTGTGGCGAATTGCCATACGCACTGCCATAGCTCAAAAGATTAATCAACGAATAGGGAGTTGAAACGAAAACGTCACTCCCCCCGTTAACGTCGGTTCAATATCACGAATCATTTCAACCAAAAAAGCACGCTCATCAATCTCTAATTGCTGTTGTTTCGCAATATCGAACAAGGCTTCAAGTGCGGTGCTGTAAGCAATATCAGAGAGCAAGTAAACCTCAGCGCACAGGTAATATCCTTCGGGGATAATAAAATCGTATCTCGCGTGGTCCACTTGCCAATCACCAATAACAGTTTCAATGTGACTCCAGCTCTTCTCAAGTTGGTTTATAGGTGTTGCGCCTAATAAACGCACTGATCGATGACCATACTTTGCAAATACTCTATCCCAATCTGGATTATCCAGAGCAATTTTTTTCATGCCTCTTTTGGGATACCAAACTTGTTCCATTGGTATCGACTTTGCCAGCTCAGTTTCAACAGAATATTGTAAGCCTGGATGAGCAAGTTTTGCGATAAAATCCGAGGTCTCACGAGGTGTAGACTCAGTACCTATTTTTCGAATTTGCTTGGCAGTAAGCCCCAACTCTCTTTTTAGCGCCTTAGCTAAAGCCTGAGAGGTGGTAAAGCCGCAGTGTTGGGCAATCTCCAGAACAGAGATAGGGTGATCATTGAGCAACAAGTTAACCGCGAGCTGAAGGCGCAAGCGACTCATATATTGGCCCGGAGTCTCATGAAACAACTCGGTAAATTGGCGGTGGAAATGATAGGGAGAAATCGCACTATCGGCGGCAATATTTTCCCATGACCGAGACTCACTTGGTTCTTCGTGCATCTTTTTCAAGGCAAGGACAAAGCGTTTTTTTAGGTGCTTCGGTAATGACGCTAATAACGCAATTTCGGGCACCAACTTAAACACTGGCTTGACATGATCAGGCATAGACAATGACTTTAACAGGAAGACCGAATTACTATCGCCCGACCACCGATTAAAATCAAACCCATTTCATGCTGTATTCCCAAAACGAGACGCAAAGCAAAGCGCTTTTGATGGATCGATTCAAGCGCTGGCTAAAATGCTCTTTTTCATGGTGTTTCGCTGTCGAGTTTCTCAAGCCAAGCTGAAAGTGTCGTGAAAAAGTCTGGCGCGTAAGCACGCTTACCGAGCAACAATAACTTAACCAGAGATATTAAGTCATTATTCTCATCGTCGAATTCAGGGTATTTGAGTAAACCATGAGTCGCATCAGGGATAATTTTAATCATGGCGTTATCTTGCCCGTTGTAGATTAACGTTAGCTCATTGTAGGTATCCATAACATCGACATACACATCATTGTCACCGAGTAAAATCAGTATTGGTTGCTTGATGTTCAAATAATCCTTTGTTGCATCTGACCAGACATTTTTTCTAACAAAGTTGAAGCGTTCTTCACTCATTACCGCTTTTTCATCAGCAAACAGCTTTACATAGTTGGCATAACTTGGACGCTCTTTCCAAAACAACCGCTCTTGTTGATGCCTCTGTCTCGCGTGACGAAACTGAGCAGAGCTGGCCTTTTCACGTTGCAATTTAATTTTTGTCATATACCAACTTTGATCCAACCAGTTCATCGCATAGCCAACTCCAACCATAAAACTGATATCTGGATTATTTCGCATCAATGCGGGAGCGACCCATCCAGCCTGACTAAACCCCATCACACCAATGGTTTGAGCCTTATCCGGATAGTGTTTCTTTACGAAACTAATCGCGCTACGCACCTCACCTTGCCTATTCAACATTGATTGCTTAAGCCAGTTGCCGCCCGATTGACCGACGCCAGGTTTGTCCCAGCTAAAGACTGCATAACCAGCATCTAGAAACACTTGCCAAATTTCATCATAGTAACCATCAGCATCATATGGCGTCGCACCATCACCTGATATAAAAAACACCACGCCTTTAACCTTGTGTGCGTCACTCGGCGATTTGAAATAAGCACTAAGTGTGTAGCCGTCATGTTCAAAACTCAGCCGCTGCTCAGTCACATTCGCCAAAGTCACTTCACTCCAACACAGGAGAACCAAGAAAACCATTAACGATTCTAACTTTATGATTCTCATATTAATAATCACTCTTACACAATAGATTAAAAACGATACAAGCCGCCCAAAAGAATAGTGAACTCTTGCTGATTGTAAAACGCAATGTTTGACTGTGACTGCTCATAAGCCAACTGACTAACAAAACTGACTTGATCAAATCCCAAAATGTTTACCTCTTCGAATGACAGACTTAAGTGAAACCTATCTTCCTCCCTGATTTTTTCGAAGATGGGATGCTTCGCATCGTATTCACTGGTCGAAAGTCGACTATCAATGACGAAAGTATAAGGATGGACAAATAATGTCGCGCTTAGCCCTACACCTAATTTATCGAACGCATTGGCTTTACCTTGTGCACTGTCTATTTGATAAAAAAGGCTTGGTTCAATGAAAACATCGGCTGAAAAGGGAATGGGGAATGAAATGTTGGAAAAATAACCATTGCCATCTCGATTGAGTAAGCTATTTGGTGTCATTTCTCTTCCAACCTCCCGGTCATAATAAGCTAGATTCAACGACATGTAGTGGTGTTCGAATTTCAACCGATATACATTACCCTTGATATCGGTTTTCTCTCTTGCGTTATTAAGTAAATACGGGTTAGCCCATACTTCACCCGTGACTAATGTTGGCGCGACTGCGACGGTCAGCGATGATGCGCTGTTCCATTGATTTGTATAGCCAATTTCGAGAGCAAGCACGCCTCGAACAAAAGTATCCTCATTTTGACCAACAAATATTTGATGATCATTGATTTGATAACGAACCTGACCTAACGGAATAAGGTTGCTAGTTACTACGCGATTCCCCTCATGGTTTAGTGATGAAAGTCTATTGTCATCTCCAGTGTTTAGGTTACTTTGAATTTCATTGTAAATAGCTACGGCCCCAACACTTCCTGACAGTCCTTGTCTTGCAGCTAAAATGTCACTTGATATCAATGACATCACTACAGACATAGCCACGAGTAAATTTGTTTTCACAATCTCTCCCTTACTTTTTATAGCGCTCAATCTTCATCTTTGACAAAAAAGGCGATGACTGCTCTCCACCAGTTATGATGAGAATTGTTCCATAGCTTTAGCGTTAAAAAGTGTCCCAACTTGCTGAATGCAAAATAACGAAATGGAAGTGGTATCGATGTAAAAAGCTCATTTAAGAGCAACTTCTTAGAAGAAATTGTCGTGATCGGGATGACTAAACGACTCACTAGACTCGCCCAATCCGCGCTTGATTGGCTGCCTCTCGCAACGCTGAAACCTTATAAAACTAATAGAATAGTCAACGGTTAACGACACCCTGTGTAAACTAATAGTAAAATATAAAATATTTCACTTATTTTTTAGTCATATTCAGATACAATTCGCGCATACAACCACCCTCGGCCGCAATACAAGAATCGCCCGTGAATATTGACGTAGTACTTTTGCTAGAACAAAACCCCATTTTGCTCATTTTTGTCGTGCTTGCTATTGGTTTAGCGATCGGCAAGATCCGCTTTGGAAGCCTACAGTTAGGTAACTCAATCGGAGTCCTAATTACCTCATTAATTATGGGCCACCTTGGCTTCACCTTTAATGCGGACGCTCTCACTATTGGTTTCATGCTATTTATCTACTGTGTAGGCATTGAAGCGGGACCAAACTTCTTTGGTATCTTTTTCCGAGATGGAAAACACTACTTTATTTTAAGCCTGGTGGTACTCGTTACGGCCTTGTCAATTACCTACTTTTCGTCCCACTACCTTGGGCTCGATTTTGGTCTTTCGGCTGGAATGATGGCGGGTGCACTCACCTCAACTCCGGTATTAGTGGGAGCCCAAGATGCACTGAACTCAGGTTTAGCTACAATCCCACGCAATATGGCATTTGAGCAGGTAATTGAAAACCTTTCGGTCGGCTATGCTATGGCCTATCTGATTGGCCTTATCAGTATGATCATGTTTGCGAAGCTACTGCCTAAACTACAAAAACAAAATTTGTCAGATTCTGCGCAGCAAATAGCTAAAGAACGGGGGCTTGGCAGCTCTGGGCAGCGTAAAGTTTACCTCCCCATTATTCGTGCTTATCGCGTCGGACAAGAGCTGATTAACTGGACAGATGGCAAGAACCTACGCGAGCTGGGGATCTATCGTCAGACTGGGTGTTACATCGAGCGTATCCGCCGCAACGGTATTTTAGCCCACCCGGACGGTGACGCAATATTACAAGAGGGCGACGAAATTGCCCTCGTTGGCTTTCCTGATAGCCACGCTCGCCTCGACCCAAGCTTTCGTAATGGTAAAGAAGTGTTTGACCGAAACTTACTTGACCTACGTATCGCAGAAGAAGAGATCGTAGTAAAAAGTGACGCGATTGCTGGAAAGCGCCTCTCTGATCTCAACTTATCAGAGTATGGCTGTTTCCTTAACCGTGTTGTTCGTGCACAAATTGAAATGCCGATGGACCTAGATATCGTGTTGGCCAAAGGGGATGTACTGCAAGTTAGTGGCGAAAAGAGTCGAGTTCATGGTCTCGCTGAGAAGATCGGTTTTATCTCGATTCACAGTCAAATGGCGGATTTACTGGCCTTCTGTAGTTTTTTCATCCTCGGTGTGCTGTTTGGTTTAATTACCATGACATTTGGTCAAATGTCCTTCGGTTTAGGTAATGCTGTCGGCCTACTTCTGTCCGGAATCACACTGGGTTTTTTACGCGCCAATCACCCTACATTTGGCTATGTTCCCCAAGGAGCACTGAACATGGTCAAAGATCTTGGCTTGATGTTCTTTATGGTCGGTATCGGCTTAAGTGCGGGTGGAAAAATGTTTGACCACCTGTCACAAGTTGGCCCACAGGTCATTGGTTTGGCGTTTTTAGTCAGTGTGGTGCCAGTCGTCGTCGCTTACCTAGTTGGCGCTTACCTATTAAAAATGAACCGCGCACTGCTGTTTGGCGCCATCATTGGCGCACGGACTTGCGCTCCTGCGATGGATATCGTCAATGACTATGCGAAATCAACCATTCCGGCGCTTGGTTATGCTGGCACCTACGCCATCGCTAATATACTGATGACCTTAGCCGGTACGATACTGATTATCTTAAGCTGATATTGAGTATTCTCAATTTGGAAAAGTAAAAAGGCTTCCCGCGGGAAGCCTTTTTTGTATTTCGATGACTTAACTTAATGGTCTTAAATAGGCTAGGAAACGTTTTTCTGCTGCTTTAAAACACATCAGAATAATAAATGTCAGTCCCATGTAGAACAGGCCTGCCGTTAAGAAGGATTCAAACGGTGCGTAGTAGCGTGAATTCACCAGACGTGCGGCACCCGTTAGATCGGCAATGGTCACAATCCCTGCAACCGCACTACCATGCAGCATGAAAATCACCTCATTACTGTAAGCAGGTAATGCGCGACGTAACGCACTTGGCAAAATAACACGACGGTACGTCATAAACGCACTCATGCCATAAGCTTTGGCAGCTTCCACTTCACCTTTTGGTAAACCGTTGATTGCACCACGAATGATCTCTGCGGTATAAGCGGAAGTATTAAGCACAAAAGCCACTAAGGCACAGAACCAAGCATGCTCCCACAAGGTACCTTTGACCGCAATAAACTGGTCCATACCGTAATAGATCAAATAAAGCTGGACTAAAAGTGGCGTGCCGCGGAAAAAGTATATAAACGCCCAGCTAGGCCCATTAAGCAGATAGTTATCACTGTTACGGGCAACGCCCAAAGGAATCGCAACAAAAAGACCAATCACCAGTGCCAGTGACACGAGCCAAACGGTGGTCCAAAGACCCTCTAAATAGATTGGTAAACTTTCAACAATTAACGAAAAGTCCATCCTTTTACCTCGCGTGAATACTGAATTTGCGTTCGATGATCTTCAAAAAGCCAGTTGAAACACTGGTAAAGAACAGAAAAATAATCGCAACGGCCATGTAGAAGGTAAACGGCATCTTGGTTGAACCTGCAGCAAGGGAGCTCACCCGTACCATATCTTCAAGACCGATGATGGAGACAAGCGCTGTTGTCTTGAGCAAAACAAGCCAGTTGTTACCAAAACCAGGCAATGCGTGGCGAACCATTTGCGGTAACAAAATACGTCTAAACGCCATTACCGAGCTCATGCCGTATGCTTTGGCGGCTTCGAGTTCACCTTTGTCTACTGCCATAATTGCACCACGGAAGGTTTCTGCCATGTAGGCACCAAAGATAAAACCTATGGTGAGAACACCTGCAATAAATGGGCTCACGTCGATGTAATCAGGTAAATATGCCGTCCATTCATGACTAGGATCGCTAGACGCAAACCACTCATTCAGAGTTTCATTAATTGCATATAAACTATTGTTAAGCAGGATTTGTCCGCCGAAGAAAATCAGCATCATAAGAACTAAATCGGGAATACCACGAATCACTGTGGTATAGAGTGTCGCAATGGCTCTGGCCCAGCGATACGGAGCCATCTTGGCTAACGCACCAAGCATGCCTAAAATCATCGCGAGTATTAATGATAATAACGCGACTTCAATGGTGACTACGGCCCCTTTTAAAATCGAGGCTTCATATCCTTGTAGATCCAGCATAGGTAAGTTCCTGATCCCTAAACTTTATAAAATCGGTCGTTGACTACTACTCCTCGGAACAAGAGCCAACGACCGCTTAACAACGCTTACTGGCCGTAAACGTCGTATTTAAAGTATTTCGCTGCGATTTCTTGGTAAACACCTTTCTCACGCAGAGAAACGATAGCTGCATCTAGCTTTTGAGTTAGGTCTTTGTCTTGCTTACGTACAGCAATACCCATACCTTCGCCAAACCACTTCGGATCCATCAGTGCAGGGCCAACAAACTCATAACCTTCACCACCGTCTTTATTCAGTACGCCTTCTTCTAACGCAGAAGCATCACCCAAAACAGCGACAACACGACCGTTTGCAAGATCTAGGTAAGCTTCATCGAAAGAGCCGTAACGAACGATTTCTACTTTATCGCCGTAGTTATCAGTCAGGTATTTGTCGTGCGTAGTGGCACGTTGAACCGCAATTTTTTGACCGTCTAAGTTGTCAAAATCAAGGCCAGCGCCTTTTTTAGCGATGAATTTGTTAGGGATCTGAGCATACTTACCAGTGAAGTCGACTTTTTTCTTGCGCTCTTCAGTGATAGACATTGCTGCGATGATCGCATCGTACTTGCGCGCAAGAAGTGAAGGGATAATGCCATCCCAGTCTTGTGGGACGATCTTACATTCCACTTTCATTTCCTGACACAAAGCGTTCGCCATATCAACATCGAAGCCTTTCAAAGAGCCGTCGGCCTCTGTCCAGCTAAACGGAGGATATGCACCTTCAATACCAAAGCGAACTGTTTTCCATTCTTTCGCTTGAGCGACACCTGATGCAGCTGTTGCCGCCAAAGTTGCTGCTAATAACCACTTTTTCATTTCCATACTCCTGTGATTGGGATTTTTTATTTTAGCTTAGTTGTTGTGTTTGCCGCACTGCGGCGATTAATAAATCGAAGAGATAAACTGTTGCAAGCGCTCTGAATCAGGGTTAGTAAATAGTTTCGCAGGATCACCTTGCTCTTCTACTAATCCTTGATGCAAAAACATTACATGGTTTGAGACGTCACGAGCAAACGCCATTTCATGGGTAACCACAAGCATGGTGCGTCCTTCTTCTGCTAGATCGCGCATAACGCCTAACACCTCACCCACGAGTTCGGGGTCAAGGGCAGAGGTTGGTTCATCAAATAACATCACTTCAGGGTCGACAGCGAGTGCGCGAGCGATAGCAGCACGCTGCTGTTGCCCGCCAGAAAGGTGGCCTGGGTAGTAGTCTTTACGCTCATACAAGCCGACTTTTTTCAGCAATACTTCGGCGTTTTCTATAGCTTGGGCTTTCGGCACACCAAGAACGTGTACTGGTGCTTCGATGACGTTTTCTAGCACCGTCATGTGCGACCAAAGATTAAAACCTTGGAATACCATCGCCAAACGAGAACGGATGCGTTGTACTTGCTTTTCATTGGCAGGAACGGCTTCGCCTTGGCGATTGTTTTTCATTTGAATCAATTCACCATCGACCCAAATTTCTCCAGCGGTTGGCGTTTCGAGTAGATTAATACATCTTAGAAAAGTGCTTTTACCAGAACCGGATGAACCGATAATGGAAATTACGTCCCCTTTGTGGGCTTCTAATGAGATGCCCTTTAAAACTTCATTTTGTCCAAATGTTTTATGCAGTTCTTTTATGTCCAGCGCTGGTACATCTTTCATGCGCTATTACTCCCTGTCTTTATTATGCCCAATCACTCGCATATACCGATTGGTTTCTGTTGGGTTCCACCCACATTGCGATACAAATTAGCACTCCACCGCCCAACATGCAACAAATTATTAACCTATAAATCAGCAATATATAGCCAATTAATATGAGTAATAATGCATTAAACAGTCAAAAAAGCTCCATATCTCGCATAAAACCTTTTTAACAGCAAATTATCCCCCCAACCTCTGTATTAACATTTTTATAAAAACAAGATCTCACTCAATCAAGGTAGTCACTACCTAACAATTGCCGAGGTAACACATTGAATATCGCTAATTAAATAAACAATTTGAAAATTAGTTTCACCGGATATCGCCTTGTTTAACCTGTAAATAGATTGTTGTGTAGTTTTCTTTCACAACCTTTCATAAAGTGATCTAAATCAATCACTCCTTAGGGTTAGCACGTTAAACTCGGCCAAGAGATAAAAGCCTCAATAGCCTCTCTTTTTGTCTTTCAATCCTCTATGCTTTAGCACATGGACATTGCGCTACAAAAGGGTAAGGTAAGGCTAATCAAGGCAGACCAAGAGTCAACTGCTGGAAGCGATACTAGGACCAGGTTTTTACTGAATGACCGACACACAATAACAATCGGGTCGTTCTTTGATGAATTATTAACATTTTTGAATATGAGGAATCTATGTCAGACGCAGTAAAACAACCGCACTCTGATTCGGATATCGAAAACAAGAGCTATCAAGAGCTTCACCGCCCAGCTTCTGAGTTTGCAAACCGTTCAGACTATCTAGACCACGAACTACAAATCATGAAGCCACGTCGCTTCGGATTGAACCTACCAGGTCGTGACTTCCGTTTTGAGCTTGAAGATCTCGTGCCAGCACTGGCGGGTACCATTGGTATTATCGCCATGTACTCGGCGGTCATGATGTCTTGGGCAGATGGGCTCACTGCAGCATGGGACCACGTTAACTTAGGCAAAGAATTCGCTATCGAAGTCGCACGAGTAGAAATGCTAATCCCAGCATTGCTATTCTGTATCCTTGCTTCAGGATTTATTAACCCGCGAGCAAACCTTGCTGGTAACCACGGTCCAATGATTCCGCTTATCGGCTCTATCGCACTTGCAGGCGCCCACCCTTTAGCTCTAGCCATTTTGCTCGGTGTGTTTGGTTTGTTGTTAAGCTACTTCAAAGGTGGTTCCAAACTCGTTAATCTTACGTCTCAAGGTACCGCTGGCGGCTTATTGATCTTCTTAGGTTTTACTGGGACGATGAGCCAGATTGGTTCAATTCAAGATTGGGCAGTAGGCTTGCAGTCAACCGAAGTTGCCGCCGGTAGTATGGGTTATGTTGGCCTCGTGGTATTGGGCATCAACATCGCCGTATATGCTTACTTAGCCAAAGTGAATAAGCGTTGGCTGGCGATTCCGGTCTGTGCGATCACGGGTCTTATTCTTGCGCTTGGCCTAGGTGCTGGTTTTGACCTCACCTTTGAAACCGAAATGGGGCTTCCAAACCTTAACCCTGTTTATTGGTGGGGTAGCACAGAGCAAGGCTGGATGCTTGGTCTTCCAAATCTGCAGCACTTTATTGCCTCTTTACCATTTGCTATTCTGGCAGTTGCAATGTGGTCTCCAGACTTCCTTGGTCACCGTATTTTCCAAGAGCTGAACTACCCACGTAAGACTGAAAAAGTTCTGATGGATGTCGATGACACCATGACCATGTGTTCTATTCGTCAAATGGTCGGTACTGCTGTAGGTGGTGGTAACATCACTTCTTCTTGGGGGACCTACATGATCCCTGCAGCGATCGCGAAACGACCTATTCCTGCGGGCGCGATTTTGCTTGGTTCACTGTGTATCATCGTGGCTATTTTAGGCTTCCCAATGGATGTAGCGGTGTGGCCTCCTGTAATGCGTGTCGCTCTTCTGGTCGGTGTCTTCTTACCGCTGCTTGAAGCTGGTATGCAGATGGTCAAAGAAACAAGAGATTCACAGGCAGCTGGTATTTGTATCTTTGCATCCGTTGTAGCTAACCCTGTACTTGCATGGGCGCTTACTATGTTCCTAGACAACAATGGCCTAATTGGCGACAAAGAACGCGCTTCACGCCTATCTTTCGCAGATAAAATCATTATTCCAGTCGGTGTATTTGTTATCTGTTTAGTAGCAATGCTTGCGGTGGGTATGCTTGAAGGTCAATACGGCATTCCAGCCTTCCTATAAGTGACTCAAGAAAGTTGAGGATCGCTTTGGTCCTCAACTTTTTTTTAGTATCAAGGGATTTATTTCAAAAAATTTTAGCAAAAAGCGCATTTATTGATTTAGTTTAAGGTTTATAAAAATTTTTTAGTTTACTCTGTTATCTAAGCTAATAAACACAGTCACAATATTTATAGTTTGTTCTCACTATCGATAACCGAAATTAAAGACTATACATATTGTTATTCATAAGAGTGTACCGCCTCAATTTTCGAGGGTCTAACTAACTCAACGGTTTGATTAGGTACGTGTTTTTTCTACTAAAAAGGTAGGTATGTCATGGCAGAGCAATTTGCTAAAGCTTGGGAAGGTTTTGCTGAAGGTGATTGGCAAAACGAAGTAAACGTTCGTGATTTCATTCAAAAGAACTATACGCCATATGAAGGCGATGAATCTTTCCTAGTTTCTGAAGGCACTGAAGCAACTAACGTGCTTTGGGCTAAGGTAATGGAAGGTATCAAACAGGAAAACGCGACTAAAGCACCTGTAGATTTTGATACTGATGTTATCTCTACCATCACTGCTCACGATGCAGGCTACATTGAGAAAGATCTAGAAACCATCGTAGGTCTTCAAACTGAGAAACCACTTAAGCGCGCTATCATCCCTAATGGTGGTATCCGTATGGTTGAAGGTTCATGTAAAGCATACAACCGTGAACTCGATCCAAGCATCTCTAAAATCTACACTGAATATCGTAAAACTCATAACGCTGGCGTATTCGATATCTACACGCCTGATATCTTGAAATGTCGTAAATCTGGTGTTCTGACTGGTCTTCCTGATGCGTATGGCCGTGGCCGTATTATCGGTGACTACCGTCGTGTTGCACTGTACGGTATTGATTACCTAATGAAGGACAAGCTGGCTCAGTTCACTTCTCTTCAAGAGCGTTTCGAAAATGGTGAAGACCTAACGGCAACGATGCAACTTCGCGAAGAAATCGCAGAGCAACATCGTGCACTTGGTCAAATCAAACAAATGGCCGCTAAATACGGTTTTGACATCTCTGAGCCTGCTCAAACTGCTCAAGAAGCGATCCAATGGACTTACTTCGGCTACCTTGCTGCTGTTAAGTCACAAAATGGTGCCGCTATGTCTCTAGGTCGTACTTCTACGTTCCTAGATATCTTCATCGAGCGTGATATTGCTGCAGGTAAGATCACCGAAGTTGAAGCGCAAGAAATGATTGACCATTTCGTCATGAAGCTACGTATGGTTCGTTTCCTACGTACTCCTGAATATGACGAGCTTTTCTCTGGCGACCCAATTTGGGCAACAGAGTCAATGGGTGGTATGGGTGTTGACGGTCGTACATTAGTATCACGTACTAACTTCCGTTTCCTAAACAGCCTATACACTATGGGACCGTCTCCAGAGCCAAACATTACCGTGCTTTGGTCTGAACAGCTTCCTGAAGGCTTTAAGAAGTTCTGTGCGAAAGTGTCTATCGATACTTCTTCTATCCAGTACGAAAATGACGACCTAATGCGTCCTGATCTACAATCTGATGACTACGCAATCGCATGTTGTGTATCTCCAATGATTGTCGGTAAGCAAATGCAGTTCTTTGGCGCTCGTGCGAACCTTGCTAAGACAATGCTTTACGCAATCAACGGTGGTGTTGATGAGAAGCTTAAGATGCAAGTTGGCCCAGTTGGCGACAAGGTCACTGACGAGGTTCTAAACTACGAAGACGTAATGTCTCGTCTAGATACATTCATGGATTGGCTAGCTAAGCAATACGTGACTGCATTGAACAGCATCCACTACATGCACGACAAGTACAGCTACGAAGCGTCTCTGATGGCTCTGCACGATCGTGATGTTCGTCGTACAATGGCTTGTGGTATTGCTGGTCTTTCTGTTGCTGCTGACTCACTGTCTGCAATCAAATATGCAACGGTTAAACCTGTTCGTGATGAAGACGGTATTGCAACTGATTTCGTTATCGAAGGCGATTACCCTAAATTTGGTAACAATGACGCTCGTGTTGATGATATCGCATGTGAACTTGTTTCTACGTTCATGGGTAAAATCCGTAAGCTTAAGATGTACCGTGACGCTATCCCTACTCAGTCTATCCTGACTATCACTTCGAACGTGGTATACGGCAAGAAAACGGGTAACACTCCAGATGGTCGTCGTGCTGGTGCTCCTTTCGCTCCTGGTGCAAACCCAATGCACGGTCGTGATGAGAAAGGCGCGGTAGCGTCACTAACTTCAGTGGCTAAACTACCGTTCGCTGATGCACAAGATGGTATTTCTTACACCTTCTCTATCGTACCTAATGCTTTAGGTAAAGATGAAGGCTCACAACGTGCTAACCTTGCAGGTCTAATGGATGGTTACTTCCACCACGAAGCTGGCATCGAAGGTGGTCAACACCTTAACGTTAACGTTCTTAACCGTGACACTCTAGAAGACGCTGTTAAGCACCCTGAGAAATACCCTCAGTTAACAATCCGTGTTTCAGGTTACGCTGTTCGCTTCAACTCTCTAACTGCAGAGCAACAAGCTGACGTAATCGCACGTACATTTACTGAGTCTCTATAATCTCGGTTTAAATGATTGACAAAGCCCCGCTCAAAGCGGGGCTTTATTATTTTTACCTAACAACCGACCTAATTTAGTCGACTTACTGCACAAATCCCCTTCACTGCTAGATAACTCGCTACCATCTAATTCAATTAATCTTGTATTATCAACTATCTAATTGAGTTAAGCGTAGTATTATGAAGTCGAACCACATCTATATTTTGCCGCTATTACTTGCCTCCGCTGCAAGTGTTGCGTCTGACAAATCCACCGTTTCTTTTTCTATCGATAACGATGGCATATTTGGCGTCGATCAAGATTACACCAATGGATTATTTTTAAGCTACGCGACTGGATCTATCACTCCATATCGATTATTTGAACCGCTCAGTCTCTCTTTCTGGGGTGCTGCATCGTTGGATAAATTTGAATTTGTTCTTGGCCACAAGATGTACACACCATCCGATATCGAAGCAACAGCGCCACTGGCTAACGACCGACCATATGCTGGGTTCCTGCATACTGAATTCAACTATATCAGCCTCAATCCACAGCAAGCACAGCGATTTAATCTGACGCTAGGCACGACAGGCGAAAGCTCCTTAGCAGACCAAGCTCAAGACATCGTACACGGAATTACTGGTTCAGATGAACCACAAGGCTGGGCATACCAAATTGACGATAAGTTCGTCGCCAGCATCGGCTACTTAAGCCACTTCAATTTGTGGCGTCAGCGCTCTATTGCCAATACCGATTGGGAAATATCCAATGTTTCTGAGCTTAACGCTGGTAATTTCCGCAGTGATGTTTCAACTGGACTCATGTTCCGTTGGGGGGCTGATTTAGGTGGCAGCATGGGCGCTGCAAATATTGATAATGAAAACCCTTTTAGAGCCAGCATGTTAGCAGGCTCCCAAGGCGGGTGGTTTGTCTTTGCCGGGATTGAGGCACGTTATCGCTTTAATGATATCACCATCGAAGGTGAACGTTCAGGTGTCAATAAGTACGCCATCAGCCAGAGCGAAGACCCAAATATTTACAATGTGAACTTAGACAAGACTCAAGCGAGTGCCGTTGCGGGTTTTGCTTGGTATAACCAAAGCTTTGGCGCCACACTTTCTGCGACAGCCAAAACACCTGATTACAAAGAAGCGCCAGAATCGATATACGGTACTGGCGCCTTAGCTCTTTATGCTTTCTTCTAAACTTGCCTAGATGGTGAACTTCTGACAGTCTTGGTTGAGGCTGTCAGACCGCTGCTCTACCACCCCACTGACATTTCGTAACTGTTCGTTATTTTCTTCAAGTTCTTTCATTGCCGACGAGATCTGTGTCATGTTGTCTGCCATCGATTGACTGGTCGTGGCGAGCTCTTTAATCGAGGTAAAAATAACTTCCGTTTGATGAGACGCTTCATCGGCTTTTTCTGTGATGAGTTTTAGCGCATCCATGGCTTGTTGACCGCGTTCACGTCCTGTCTTCATCGAAGACTCTGATTGACCGATATACTGAATCACTTCGGCGCTCTCTTTTTTCATCGTATCGATGGTCCCAGAGATTTCCGATACCGCATCGACCGTTCTCACCGCCAAACTACGCACTTCATCGGCAACTACGGCAAAACCTCGACCTTGCTCGCCAGCACGCGCCGCTTCTATCGCCGCATTCAACGCAAGTAAGTTAGTTTGTTCTGCAATGCCATTGATGATATCCATCACCGAATCGACTTTAGATGAAGCTTCTTCTAACTGATTGATGTGGCCAGCCGCTGAGGTCATGATAGAGCCAACCTCTTCTAAAGAGCTAATAGCGGAACCAATCACTTTCGCCCCCTCTTCTGCCGCATGAGTCGACGAACGACTGATCTCTGCAACAAATTCAAGCGAATTGGATACCTCTTGCGTAGTCACGCTGACTTCTTCTGTCGCAGAAGCTAACAGTTGAGTTTGCCCCAACACTTCCGATTGGTTATGAGCGAGTCTATCTAGGCCTTGATTGAGCTCTGCCGCATTACTCGACAAAGCTAAACTGCTATTTTGCACACCAGAGACCAACTCGCCGAGATTTTCACATCCTTGATTAATGCTCGTAGCCAACTGGTTGAACTCATCATTGGGATTTTGGCTCTGAACCATACGTTGAGAAAGATCGCCAGTAGACAAACTGTACAAAATCTCTTTGGTGCGATTTAACGAGCGAGATAAAGACGCGCTCTGTAACGCTGAAATAGTAATAGTAAACACGGCCAAAATTACGCAGGCAACCAGAATTGACCACAAGGTTTGCTGAGAGGTATTTTCCGCCACATTTTGATAGCGAGCACTGATCCCGCCAAGATCCGAAGTAATCGAACCAATCAATTGCGTCATATTAACTTTGGTAGAGTTCACTTGTTGTTCGATAGCGTTTAACTGCTTTGATAACTCACTGACACCAACAAAGGTTTGTTTATACTGTTCAATCTCTTGTTCATAAAGATCAAGCATCGCGTAGACGTTTGACATACTTTCAAACGCCCCCATAGCTCGATTAAACAGTTTTAAGTTCTCTTCTGTTGGCTGCAACAAGTAGTTCTGCTGAGCCTTAACCATGGCTTGGAAGTCTGAATTGAGTGTCACCATGCCTGTTTCAGCGATTTTTTGTTCAATCGTCGCGGCCAATTGCTTCATTTGGCCAAGCTTACCTTCGTCAATATTAAAACCGAGCTCTTGCTTCATCGATAGCCAAGGTGATACCGCATCTTTGAAGTCAAGCACACTTTGCGTAAGTTGCTCAGCTTGAGAGACTAACCCTACTTGGCTCAGAAACTGTGAGTCTTTACCAATCGATACGACGATGTCATCAATACGGGCTAGTGTCGCTGGAACCTTAGCTCCAGTCATGCTATCTAGTTCGCCCCCCAAGGCCAAGATATGGCTTTGCGTTTGGTATATAGACAAAGAGCCTGCGGCTATCTCAGCACTACTGTGGTAGTGACTTTTCATTTGAGACAATCGATCAGAGGTAAAAAAGGCGAGTGAAGCAAATCCTATCGTAAGTACAAGCAAAAACAGAGTCACCTTCTGTTTTTGCGAAAGCGCAAGCATATCCATATTAAAAGTCCTTTAGCAACAATCAGATGTTTAACACCTTGCCAGACGGCGAACGTCATTCGCTATAATTATTTATATTGTTTGTACATTTTTATAACATAATTTTAGCAAATAAACTCACTTTTCCCCAATTGCTGTTTTCTTTGTGACGAAACCGAGAAAACCTATTTTATCCCTACCTTTTGTAATAAAATAACGGACAAATAACTAAGACGAGATGAGCACATGTCAACAACTGGTCGAATTCATTCTTTTGAATCATGCGGAACGGTAGACGGACCTGGAATTCGCTTTATTGTGTTTATGCAAGGCTGTCTAATGCGTTGTATGTATTGCCACAATCGAGATACTTGGGATACTCATAGCGGCAAAGAAGTGACCGTTGAAGAGATCATTCGCGAGGCTAAGTCTTATCGCCACTTTATGAAAGCCTCTGGGGGCGGCATCACCTGCTCCGGCGGTGAAGCGATGTTACAACCTGAGTTTGTGCGTGATTTTTTCCGTGCAGCACAAGCCGAAGGTATCCACACTTGTCTTGATACCAATGGCTATATTCGTAAACACACTGACGTTGTTGATGAAGTACTCGCTGCAACCGATCTTGTGATGCTAGATCTCAAACATATGAACGATGAGATACACCATGACTTCATCGGCGTATCGAACAAGCGAACACTGGATTTTGCCCGTTATCTACATAAGATAGGCCAAAAAACCTGGATCCGTTACGTCGTTGTGCCTGGGTATACCGATGATGATCAAGCCGTGCACATGTTGGGTGATTTTATCAAGGATATGGACAACATTGAGAAGGTTGAGCTTTTACCATACCACAAGCTTGGCGCGCATAAATGGGAAGCGCTCGGTGTCGAATATCCACTAGAGGGTGTCAATCCACCATCAAAAGAGTCGATGGACCATATCGTGTCAATACTCGATCAATATCACTCTAATGTAAAATACTGATACCAAAAGGTAACAAAGTCGTAAAAAATACCAACGTCGAGTTGGTATTTTTTTGAGGTCTGTGTGAGTCTTAATGGTTTATTTTGCTTAATCGTGGTGTTGCTTGCGGTTGTACTTTCTTGGCGCGACCTCACTCAAGTTCTACTGACTAAGCTGAAAACAGAACGCACTTTTCAGCACATTACCTTCGCCACCATCTTGATGTTTTCGGTGCTGTGGTCAGCTGAGGCTGGCGTTAAAGAAAACCTCTCGATACATTTTCTCGGCTTAACGGCACTTACCTTGATGTACGGATGGCGCAGTGCGTTTGCTTTGTCCATTGCCATTGTGCTGTTGATGACCCTATTTGGTTCATTAGCATGGACTGCTCTTCCCCAATTTTTGGTTTTTTCAGCGCTGCTCCCCATTGCTATAAGTTACGCCATTTTTCTGCTTAGTTACCACTACTTACCACGAAACATCTTTGTGTTTATTTTTGTCGCGGGTTTTCTTAATGGAGCGCTGACGGGGACCTTACATCTACTGATCAATTCAGGCTATTACCTTCTGGCCACTGATCTTGATTGGCCAACCATTTTTGACAATTATCTACTGTTCACGCCTCTACTTGCGTTTCCCGAGGGGCTGCTCAATGGCATGGCGATAGCAATGCTGACCGTGTTCAAACCCGAACTACTTCGTGTCTTTTCTGATCGCGATTACATCTATAATCACTATCATAAAGACGACTGAAAAAACGTGCTATCTTGGTGTGCTTTTCATATTAAATAGGTGTTGAGATCATGTTTCAATGCGCAAAGAAACGATAACCTAAGCACATTAAAAATGTATTAGATTGTATTAGTGAGGCCACTATGGAAATGACTAACGCTCAACGTCTGATTTTATCTAATCAGTATTACTTAATGTCACAAATGGACCCAGAAAACGCGGCAAAATACCAGCGTTTACAGACCATTGTTGAACGTGGCTATGAACTACAAATGAGCGAATTCAATAAAGACTTTGGCTGTTTAATTGAAGCTGAATGTCGTGAAGTAATCGACATCATGGAAATGTATCATGCGATGCAAGAATCCACCAAAATGCTCGCTGAGCAAGAGCAAAAAGAAGTAGACCAACGTCGTCTGTCTTTCCTCGGTTTTGATATCGCCTCTGAGGCTCAACTTGTCAATTATGTCCGCTTCCTGATCGATTCAGAAGGCCTATATCCACAATTTAGCAAAGGCGATCATCACTTTAACGCACAAATGCCAATGTTAGACAAATACCGACGTATGCTGTCAACATGGCGCAACTGCCCAAGACAGTACCATTTGTGTGCTAATGAGCTAAAGCAAATCTTTAACGCTTAATAATCTAGAGCGATAACAGAACGGGGCCATTTTGGCCCCGTTGTTTATATAGCCTTCAATATTAATATATCACTCTCAATATTAACCGAGGCGTTAGCATCAAGAGAGCTTAAACGTCGCCACTTTGGCGCTTAATGCCTCCGCTTGACTCTTGACTTGGTGAGCCCCTTCAGAACTTTCATTGGCACCGACGACCAATTGGTCGGCAACATCTTTAATCGACGTAATGTTCTGGGTAATTTCGCTCGTCACATGAGTTTGCTCTTCTGCCGCAGTTGCAATTTGCGTTGCCATATCACTAATCAAAGTCACCGCCGAACTAATTTCAGCCAATGCACTGGCTGCGCGATCCGCATCAGTCACCGAATGATTCGCCAGTTCTGCACTATTACTCATAATAGAAACCGCACGAGTCGTAGTATCTTGCAGTACTGCAATGGTTTTGTTGATCTCTTCAGTCGATGAGTGTGTTCGTTGCGATAGCACTCGCACTTCATCCGCCACAACCGCAAAGCCTCGACCTTGCTCACCTGCACGCGCCGCTTCAATGGCAGCGTTAAGCGCCAGTAAATTGGTTTGCTCAGCAATCCCTTGAATCGTTGATAGTACGCTCGAAATCTCTTGGCCATGTCGCTCAAGCTCACCGACAACGTCACTCGCACTTTGAAGCTCACTGGCTAATTTGTTTATCGACCCTTTCGTTTGCTCAACCAATGTGCGGCCGTTATCAGTACTTGACGTTGAGTCATGCGCCGCTTGCGCGGTACGCTCGGCATGAGAAGCGATCTCTTGGGTCGCACTGGCAAGCTCAGTAACGGCCGTTGCGACCATGGTAATTTCTTGTTGCTGATGATTGATTTCATCCACGGCACCTTGTGCGCGACTGGTACTCAACTCAGACTGCTGGTTGAGCTGATAAGATTGCTCACGCACATGGCCTATCAGTTGCTGTAAACTATCAACAAAAGTATTGAAGTTATGGGCAAGTTTTCCCACTTCATCGTTCGACTCAACCTCGATACGTTGGGTTAAGTCACCACTACCATTCGCGATCTGCTCAAGTGCCGAAGAAACGTTATTTAACGGACGGAATAAGATGTTACAAAGCAGATTGAACAACAAAATACAGATGATCACGACGACACCCGTAACCAATAGCTGGCCCCAAACCGCGCTAAATATCGGCGAAACCAACGATTGATAATCAACAACCACAACCGTTATTAAGCCTGTATCACCAATGTTTTCAGCATAAACAACAGATTCATGTCCTAACACATCAACATAGATATCTTCGCCACTTGAAGCCGCTTGCTTAATTGTCGAA
This sequence comes from Vibrio pacinii DSM 19139, assembly GCF_000711795.1. Taxonomy (GTDB): domain Bacteria; phylum Pseudomonadota; class Gammaproteobacteria; order Enterobacterales; family Vibrionaceae; genus Vibrio; species Vibrio pacinii. Next base: position 189,330 of record NZ_JONH01000001.1, read on the forward strand.
ACCGTTAAACCCAACTCACTTATAGGCTGATTCAGCAGCTTGGTATTCTGGTGAACATAGATATTGCCTTGTTGGTTGGCGATAAACATGTAGCCATCGCCTGGTAAAATAACTTTTTCGATTCCACCAACAATGTCAGTAATTTCAACATCGGCCCCCAGCACAACTTGCTGTCCGTGTAGGTTGAGCGCTTTGCCTAAAGAAACCACATTGGCGCCTGTCGCAGCCGCAACCGTTGGATTGTCCATAAAGACTTTACTTGGCTGCTTGACGGCATTGGTGTACCAGCCCCACTTTCTTGGGTCATCATTACCTGGCGGTAATACAACACCATTGGCGTTATCTTGACTGCCATCTGGATAGGCAAGAAACACATTGTCAAAGCCTGCAGAATTTTTGACTTGCTGCAAGTGAGTAACAATGGCCTCTTTTTTTGATTCTTGTGAAAGGGAAGTCAAAGAACGTTCTTTAGATACGATCCAGTCTGATACATACTGGTTATAGGATGAAGTGGTACTTTGCAAGCGTTGTTGCACCTCCACATCCAAACGTTCTAGCGCCGCCCGAAAAGACAGCCCTTCAACCAACAGTCCCCCGACGACTATGGCAAGACTCGCAGAAATAGCGAGCTTATTTTTTAGCGATAGTTTTTTTAACATACTCAGTTCACTTGTTTTATTTATGTGATCAATCATTAATCGACGATATTATATTTCGTGGTTAAAAATAAATCATGATCTAGCTCGAAAGTTGGCGATTCAGTGTTTGAATATAGAAGTTAAATGCATTTTTGGGCAACTACTTATTACTCACAAAGTTTCACATTAACCACACTTCTTCTGTCTCCAACTGAATCTAATTGGCGCGTTGTCACGTAGAAAGTCGAATAAGGCAGTAAGTTTGAATGGCCAATTGTCGATAGAAGCAGTGACTAATCCAGAATTAGCATCACCTAATTGACCATGGTTGTAAGCACAACAATTGATCAGCTAAATAGGTGACGACCAAGAAGAAAAATTGTCGTTATCGTACAACTCGCTCTCAATCACAAATTGCAATTAAACACATATTTTTTAAGCAGAATTCTAAAAACCAACTAGGATTAAATGAGAAAGGATTTGCTTTTCTATGCGGGTTTATTGTCAGTTCGACAAGTTCAGAGGGGAATTCATTATGAGTATTTTCGACCATTTCCAAGCGCGCTACGAAGCCTCCAAGGACGAGGAATTATCGCTGCAAGATTTTCTAGCTCTTTGTAAAGACAATAAGAGTGCCTACGCTAACGCAGCAGAACGATTGCTGATGGCGATCGGAGAGCCAGAGCTCATTGATACAGCTCAAGACCCACACTTGAGCCGTATTTTCTCCAACCGAGTCATCTCACGTTACCAAACGTTTAAAGATTTCTATGGTATGGAAGAAGCGATTGAGCAAATCGTGTCTTATCTAAAGCATGCAGCCCAAGGCCTAGAAGAGCGCAAACAAATTCTTTATTTACTCGGCCCTGTCGGCGGTGGTAAATCGTCACTCGCAGAAAAACTCAAAGCGTTAATGCAGCAAGTTCCGATTTACGTCTTGTCAGCCAACGGCGAACGCAGCCCAGTTAATGACCATCCATTTTGCCTATTTGACGTCAGCGAAGACGGTGACTTACTTAAAAAAGAGTACGGCATCGATAAACGCTATTTACGTTCCATTATGTCACCGTGGGCGGCAAAACGATTACACGAGTTTGGTGGCGACATTTCAAAATTTAAAGTGGTCAAAGTAAAACCGTCAATACTTGATCAACTCGCGATAGCCAAAACCGAACCCGGTGATGAAAATAACCAAGATATCTCATCGTTGGTCGGTAAAGTTGACATCCGACAGCTTGAGCATTTTTCACAAAATGATCCTGATGCCTACAGCTATTCAGGCGCTTTATGTCGAGCCAACCAAGGCTTGATGGAATTTGTCGAGATGTTCAAAGCGCCAATTAAAGTTCTACACCCACTATTAACAGCGACTCAAGAAGGCAACTATAACGGTACTGAAGGTCTGTCAGCGCTGCCATTTGACGGCATGATTCTCGCCCACTCGAATGAATCGGAATGGCAAACGTTCCGCAATAACAAAAACAATGAAGCCTTCCTCGATCGGGTGTATATCGTCAAAGTTCCTTACTGTCTTCGCGTCTCCGAAGAAGTTAAAATTTATCAAAAACTGCTCGACCATTCCGAGCTGTCAAAAGCACCATGTTCACCAAGTACACTTGAGCTACTATCGCAGTTCAGTATTCTGTCGCGCCTAAAAGATCCTGAAAACTCGTCCATTTTCTCGAAAATGCGCGTTTATGATGGTGAAACATTGAAAGACACCGACCCGAAAGCAAAAAGCTACCAAGAGTACCGTGACTTTGCGGGTGTAGACGAAGGGATGTCTGGGCTTTCAACCCGCTTCGCCTTTAAGATTCTGTCGCGCGTATTCAACTTCGACCAAACCGAAGTTGCCGCAAACCCTGTACACCTATTCTATGTCATTGAACAACAGATCGAACGCGAGCAGTTCCCACAGGAAACCGCAGAACGATACCTTGAGTTCTTAAAAGGTTACCTAGTACCTCGCTATGTCGAGTTTATTGGTAAAGAGATTCAGACCGCTTACTTAGAGTCTTACTCAGAATATGGCCAAAACATCTTTGACCGATATGTGACATACGCTGATTTCTGGATTCAGGACCAAGAGTACCGCGACCCTGAAACAGGTCAACTATTCGACCGGTCAGCATTGAACAATGAGTTAGAAAAAATCGAGAAAACCGCCGGCATCAGTAACCCGAAAGACTTCCGTAACGAAATTGTTAACTTCGTTCTCCGCGCACGAGCGAATAACAATGGTACCAATCCACTTTGGACCAGTTACGAGAAACTGCGCACTGTGATTGAGAAGAAAATGTTCTCCAATACAGAAGAGTTACTTCCTGTCATCTCGTTTAACGCTAAAACATCTTCTGAAGATCAGAAAAAACACGATGACTTTGTCGCACGTATGATGGAAAAAGGCTACACAGAGAAGCAAGTTCGCCTGCTGTCTGAGTGGTATCTTCGCGTACGTAAATCGTCGTAATAGCAATGTTTTAGCCCATGCCCATCCACCTAACAAAACATAGGTGGATGGGAAGAAGTAATTATGGCTGCCTTTAGATTAAGGCGTGTGCGAGATAAGGGGTGACTCATGGCGCAATTTATTGACCGACGACTGAACGGCAAAAATAAGAGTGCTGTAAACCGCCAGCGCTTTTTACGCCGCCACAAAGAGAAGATCAAAGAATCTGTGGCAGATGCAGTAAATCGACGTTCAATCACAAATACAGAGACAGGGGAAGATGTCTCAATTCCTCACAAAGACATTAATGAGCCCGTCTTTCATCAAGGTAAAGGCGGCCTGAAAGAACGTGTCCACCCAGGTAATGACCAATTTAGCACTGGCGACAAAATCGAACGTCCCAAGGGCGGTGGTCAAGGTGGAGGCTCAGGTGAAGGTGAAGCGAGCCAAGATGGTGAAGGCCAAGATGAATTTGTGTTCCAAATATCTAAAGATGAGTACCTCGATATTTTGTTCGAAGACCTAGAGCTACCCAATTTAGAAAAGAATCAAGTCAACAAAATTACTGAATGGAAAACTCATCGCGCTGGTTATCAAACTGCGGGGGTTCCCGCCAATATTGCGATCGTGAAATCACTGCAGCAATCACTGGCCCGACGTACCGCCATGACAGCGGGCAAAAAACGTATGTTACACGAGCTAGAGCAAGAGTTGGATCGCATTAAGATGTCTGAGCCGGCTCAGCTTCTTGAAGAGCAACGGATACAAGAAGAGATAAAGGTTCTGCGGCATAAAATTCAGACTGTACCTTTCATCGATACCTTCGATCTGCGCTTTAAGAATTATCAGCGCCGCCCTATCCCATCCAGCCAAGCCGTGATGTTCTGCCTGATGGATGTGTCTGGGTCAATGGATCAAGCCACCAAAGACATTGCCAAACGTTTTTACGTGTTGTTGTATTTGTTCCTGACTCGAACTTATGAAAACGTTGATGTGGTGTTTATCCGCCACCATACCCAAGCCAAAGAGGTCGATGAACACGAGTTCTTCTATTCGCAAGAAACTGGTGGCACCATCGTATCCAGTGCACTGAAATTAATGAACGAAATCATTGCCAAGCGTTACCCAACCGGTGAATGGAACATATACGCTGCGCAAGCTTCCGATGGAGACAACTGGGCCGATGATTCGCCTCGGTGTCGCGAGCTTCTGACCAAACATCTACTGCCAAACTGCCAATACTACTCATACATAGAAATCACTCGCCGTTCGCATCAAACCTTATGGCACGAGTACGAGAAACTCGAAGGGGATTTCCCAAACTTCGCGATGAAAAACATCCGCGCGGTTGAGGATATTTTCCCTGTCTTTAGAGAGCTTTTCAAAAAAGAGCACGCTTAGGGAGGCGGTATGACAACAACCAAAACGAAAAAGCCGACGAAGAGCAAAGCATTGCCAGATGGTCCAGATTGGACATTTGATCTACTCGAGCGTTACCACGTTGAAATAAAACGAGTCGCGGAGCACTACCGTTTAGATAGCTACCCCAATCAAATTGAGGTGATCACTTCTGAACAAATGATGGATGCTTATTCAAGTATCGGTATGCCCATCAACTATAACCATTGGTCATTTGGTAAAAAGTTCATTCAGACCGAACAAGGCTACAAACATGGTCAAATGGGTTTAGCTTATGAGATTGTGATTAACTCCGATCCTTGTATTGCCTACTTGATGGAAGAAAATACTGTCACCATGCAGGCCTTAGTGATGGCCCATGCTTGCTACGGCCACAACTCTTTCTTTAAGGGCAACTATCTGTTCCAAACTTGGACCGATGCAAGTTCTATCATTGATTATCTGCTGTTCGCCAAGAAGTACATTGCAGAATGTGAACAAAAATACGGTGTTAAGGAAGTCGAAGAACTGTTGGACTCCTGTCATGCATTAATGAATTTTGGCGTGGACCGTTACAAACGACCTGAAAAAATATCTATCGCTGAAGAAAAGTTACGCCAAGAAGAACGCGAGAGCTATTTGCAATCACAGGTAAACGATTTGTGGCGCACAGTTCCTAAATCGAAAGTCGAAGCCGAGAATGAAAAAGCTCGTTTTCCTTCAGAGCCGCAAGAGAACATTCTCTACTTTATTGAAAAGCATGCGCCTTTGCTTGAATCGTGGCAGCGTGAGATAGTCCGTATTGTACGAAAAGTGAGTCAGTATTTTTATCCGCAGAAACAAACCCAAGTGATGAACGAAGGTTGGGCAACATTCTGGCACTACACCATACTGAATCATCTTTATGACGATGGGCTTGTGACAGACAGATTTATTCTGGAGTTTTTACACAGCCATACCAGCGTCGTCGCGCAACCTCCATACAACAGTCAGTACTTCAGTGGTATAAACCCTTATGCGCTAGGTTTTGCTATGTTCCAAGATATTCGTCGTATTTGTGAAAATCCGACCGATGAGGACAGAGAGTGGTTCCCCGATCTTGCAGGAACCGATTGGCTAGATGCGGTGCACTTTGCCATGCAGAACTTTAAGGATGAAAGTTTTATTAGCCAATATTTGTCACCAAAAATCATCCGTGACTTTAAGCTGTTTGCCATCGTAGACGATGACCGCAAGAACTTTATCGAGGTCAGTGCCATTCACAATGATGTCGGCTACAAAGCAATACGCGAAAAATTAGCCGCGCAGTATAACTTGAGTAACTTAGAGCCAAACATTCAGGTTTACAATGTCGATGTGCGCGGCGATCGTTCGCTAACCTTGCAGTATGTGCCACATGATAGGATCCCTCTTGACGACAGTTACGAGCAAGTGCTTAAACACCTTTATCGTTTATGGGGTTTTGATGTCGTACTTGAAGAAGTCAAAGAGACCGGGCGTCGTGAAATTCTTGGGGCGTGCCCAAAACGTGGCGACTATGACGCTAAAATCTAATATGACGAGAAAGGCCCTAATGTAGGGCCTTTGGTTTATTGGTTGGCGATAATGTTTCTAACTACTTCTAGGTCTTCAGGCGTATCTACGCCGGCGGCTGGTGCTTGTTTGGCCACCGCCACATGAATTTTTTCACCGTACCAAAGTACACGTAGCTGCTCTAAGCACTCAATTTTCTCAAGGGCGGTTGGCTGCCAGTTGATGTACGTATTAATAAAACCTGCGCGATAAGCATAAATGCCGATATGACGCATCAGAGGCTGCGCAATGACTTTATCGTTACTCGCAAAATTATCACGATCCCAAGGAATGGTTGCGCGGCTAAAGTACATCGCATAACCGTCTTTATCCGTTAACACTTTCACCGCATTGGGGTTGAACACTTCGGCTTGATCGGTAATTTCCACCGCAAGTGTTGCCATCGGCGCTTGGCTGTTGGCCAAGTTTTCCGCCACTTGACTAATAATGCTTGGTGGAATCAACGGCTCATCTCCTTGAACATTGACGATAATATGTTCGTCAGGTATGGCCATCTTTTTTACCACTTCGGCCAAACGTTCAGTACCAGATTCATGATTAGGTGAAGTCATACAAACTTGGCCACCAAACCCTTTCACTGCTTGCTCTACTCGATGATCATCCGTCGCGATGATGACGTTTTGTGCTCCCGCTTGAATGGCTTGGGCGTAGACCCACTCAATCATAGGCTTACCACCAATGTCAGCAAGAGGCTTACCAGGTAACCGCGTTGATTGGTAACGCGCCGGAATAACAACAGTAAATGACATTACCTGCCCTCGTCCATGCTCACTTTGCGCGCTTCAGGCTCTAAAAGTACGGGAATGCCTTCTTTAATCGGGTAAGCGAGGCGATCAAATTTACACACAAGCTCTTGCTTATCTTTATCAAATGTGAGTTTGCCTTTACATATAGGGCAGGCAACAATCTCAAGCAGACGGTGATCCATACTTTTCCTTAACCTCTTTTATCTTATTGAGAATCCGCGATTGGTCGAGCTGGCTAAACTGCGCAGTGACAGGCAGGTACCACCAATTATCTTTCGCGTAATTCGTACATTTTACGGCATCTTTCTCTGTCATGATGAGATGCTTACCTTTCGCCGCCAAAGCATCTAACTGTAACGGTTCAAAATCTTTATGATCGGCAAAGCCTTGAGTGTATTTCAGATCCGCACCAAGTTGTTCGAGCGTATTAAAAAAGCGCGGCGGATGACCAATTCCTGCCATGGCAACCAGGCCTTCATCTAACTCAGTCACATCAACTTGCTGACCTGTCACCATGTTAACCGCTTGGGTCGGCGCAAGTGTCATCGCAAGCTCGCCATCTTCGGCTTGACCACCGTTAGTAATGACCAAGTCGACTTCTAGTAATCGTTGCACCGGTTCACGCAAAGGTCCAAGTGGAAGCAGTGATTGGTTGCCAAAGCGACGTGCACCATCAACCACAACAATTTCAACATCTCGCTCTAACGCATAGTGCTGTAATCCATCATCAGTAATAATGATATCAACACCCAAAGGCAGTAACGCTTTGACTGCATCACTTCTTTGAGGCGAAACAGCCACTGGCGCTGAGGTACGTTTGTGTATCAGCTTAGGTTCGTCACCACAATGTTTGGTTGATGTATCGTGGCTTACCGTTAATGGATAACTCGGTGCCTTGGCGCCATAGCCGCGTGAAACTACTCCTGGTCGGTAACCTAGCTGTTGTAATTGCTCCACAAGCCAAATTACTACCGGGGTTTTACCATTGCCACCAGCGGTAATATTGCCTACCACCACCACAGGAACAGGCGCCCGATAGGTCGGTTTTGCTCCGCCTTGATACTGACGTCGACGTGCTTGACTGATCACAGCAAACAACTGGCTTAGCGGCCACAGAAGTGGCCATAACAGGTATTTTAACGGCGAATTCTCAAACCAGATCTTCTCAATCAAGGTTAAGCACCAAACTGAATACGATGAAGCTGGGCGTATGCGCCATCTTTGTTAATTAACTCACTATGACTGCCGCGTTCAACAATTTCGCCTTCATCTACGACTAATATTTCATCCGCACTTTCGATGGTCGACAGACGGTGAGCAATCACCAATACTGTTTTGTTTTTCTGTAACTCATCGAGTGCTGATTGAATCGCTTTTTCTGATTCGGTATCGAGCGCAGACGTTGCCTCATCTAAAATTAACACTGGCGCATCACGCAGCAAAGCACGAGCTATCGCAATCCGTTGACGTTGCCCACCAGACAAACTGGCACCATTTTCACCGATCACGGTATCTAAACCCTTATCCATCGATTCGATAAAGTCCATGGCGTGAGCCAAACGCGCGGCATGTTCGATTTGTTCACGACTGTACTTTTCTGTCGCTGCGTAAGCGATGTTATTAGCAATGGTATCGTTAAACAGATGAACGTTTTGCGAAACCAACGCAAAATGGGAACGTAAATTACTTAAGGTGTAATCACGAATATCGTGCTCATCAAGGTAAATTGCCCCTGTGTCGACGTCGTAAAAACGGGTAAATAAATTCGCAATGGTACTTTTACCCGAGCCCGAGCGGCCAACCAAAGCGACGGTTTTACCTTGAGGAATTTTGAAACTGACATTATTGAGCGCTGGCTTCTCTTTACCTGCATAAGTAAAGGTCACATCTTTAACTTCAATATCGCCGCGTACTTTGTCAGTTTGGTACTTGCCATTGTCTCTCTCTGTATCCAAATCCATCAGAGCAAACAAAGTTTGGCTAGCTGCCATACCACGCTGAAAATCTGAAGTGACGTTAGTTAGTGCTTTAAGCGGGCGCATAAGGCCAAACATCGCCGAGAAAACAACCGTAAAAGTACCAGGAGTTAGTTCGCTACGTATTGAGTCAACGCTGGCTAAAAACAGCACCACGACAAGAGCAATCGAAGCAATCAACTGGATCACTGGGTTTGCGATAGCTTGCGCTGCAACTAGCTTCATCGACTGTTGACGCATTTGGTTACTTACGTTGTCAAAGCGCTCTGTTTCAACGTGCTGACCGCCATAGCTCAAGACCACTTTGTGACCCTTTAACATCTGCTCAGCGGAAGAGGTGACAAACCCCATCGTTTCTTGCATGTTTCTAGAAATCTTACGAAAACGCTTAGAAACAACACCAATACCCCATGCCACAAGAGGGGCGACAACGAACAAGACCAAGGATAGCTCCCAGCTATTCCAGAACATCAGCACTAATAAGCCAACGATACTTGCCCCTTCACGTACAATACTGACCAAGGCACGGCTGGTCGCACCTGCCACTTGCTCAGAGTCATAAGTAATGCGTGATAGTAATCCGCCTGCCGACTCTTTATCAAAGTAGGACACTGGCATATGCATAAATTGGTTAAAGATGGCTCGACGCATCTTCATGACAACGTTGCCCGATACCCAGCTAAGGCAGTAGGTCGAGACAAAGCCACTTAGCCCGCGTACCACCATCATACCGAAAATAATAAAAGGTAAGATGCGTAAAAAGTTCGATTCTGCATCGCCAAAGCCTTCATCGAGAAGTGGCTTAAGCAAAGAAACCATGTAGGTATCAGCCACCGCATTGATAATCAATGCAACAACCGCGACCGCAAGACCTGCTTTGTATAAGCGGATGTAGGTCCACAAGCGTTTAAAGGTTTGCCAAGTAGTTTCGTCTTGATTCAGAGACATAGAAGTGCTTATTTTTCTTTTACAATATAGTCTCTATTCTACTCGGTTACGCAGCATCTGCCTATACCAAGTATTCCCTTTCACCGCTCTCATCGTAGTCAATGTGTAATGATCCGAATAGAATTTAACCGTTATCTGACCATGGCTTCCCGTATCAAGCAATCTAGAACCTTGCTGTTGATAGCGCTCGACGACTTGCTTATTCGGTAGATCCCAGCGGCCATCTTTTGCGGTCGAGACTAACGCTATCTGCGGATTAACCGCTTTGATAAAATCGGGCAACGAGGAAGTTCGACTGCCATGATGAGGCACGGTCATGATCTCGGCATCCAGTGAGGCTTCCCCTCGGATCAACAACCATTCAGCAATGGCTTCGACATCACCAGTCAAAAGAAGGCTAAATCCACTTTGACTCTCTGCGATTTTTAATACACATGAGTGAGGGTTAAAGGCTCGCGCTACCCTTGCCGGCGGCCATAGAGCGTTAATTGATAGCCTGCCCCATTGCCAACTTTTTCCTTGCACGCAAGTGATGTTGCCCGTGTTGACTTGGCTGGTCATAATATCATTCGGTGACCAACGCTGTGAAAGGTGACCAAAACCACCTGCATGGTCATTATCAAAGTGACTAATCGCCAACCAATCCACCTCTTTTACGCCATATTTAACCAGATAAGGTGTTAACACTTGCTCGGCAATACTCGAGTCATTCCAGGCCGCGCCTGTGTCGTACAGTAAAACACGTTGCTCTTGCCGAATCACCACCGCTAAACCGTGTCCGATATCCATCATCTCAAGCACCCATAACGGTTTCGCCCGCCAAGGTTGACTCAAGATCAGTAAGATACACAGTACAATCGCGACAGCTTTGATTGCGAGAAAAGGCATTAGCGCGACTAGCAGCACTGCCCCACTAAGCCAGTACAACTCGTGATGCGAAAGCTCCCACCAGCCCCAATTCGAATGCTCTAATGCCCAGTCTAGCGGCACAAAAAGCCAATCTAAGCCAATCCAAAGCCAAGACAGTGAGTCACTCAACAGCGATGCAGTGGTTGCAACGAATAGCCAAGGGATGACCACCCAACTAAACCAAGGTACGAAGACTAAGTTATAAACTACCGCCGCAACGCTTACCCCCTGATACAACCAACTGACCAAGGGTGCCATAGCTATCACAATCACCATTTGCGCAAGGAGCAACTTAGCTAACCAGTGCCACCCCTTAGGGCAAAGCGCAATAAACACAAACACGCAAGCGACGGCATACATTGACATCCATAAACTGGCACTGACCACAGAAAAAGGCGCGATAAACAGTAACGCAGCCAAAACCAGCAACCACTTAAACGGATAAGATAAATTCCCGCCACGCAGTTGCACGCAACATAATACGATGCACATCAAAAGCGCTCGCTGGGTAGGGATGGAAAACCCCGCCAGCCAAGCATATGTCGTCGCCAAAGCCAAACCTGTTGCCATTGGTAACCAAACCCAGCGTGGAAAAAGAGCAAACAGCACTAGACCCATCAGCCAACCCAAAGAGAAAGCAATTCCAATATGCAAGCCTGAAATTGCCACAAGGTGACTTAAACCGCTCTGTTTTAATTGCTGCCAAGTTTGAGAAGAGATATCGCTACGAAGACCAAACAATAAGGCTTGGACAAATGCTTGATGCTCGGTGTCTGCCGAAGCACGCTTGACGCTGTCAATCAACTGAGCTCGTCGATTTGTCCCACTCACCACATAGAAACTTCGCTTTGTATTAATGGATGCTTGACCAACAAGGCCAGTTGCAAGCGCATACTGTTCACTATCAAAACCGACTTCATTAACAACCCCGACAATTGGACGCAGTGTCACATCAGCAGAAATTATCTGTTGTGGAACCAGTGCTATCGGCGCTGATAGCTTAATTTTTGCGCGCGCACCAGTGGTCAACGTTTGTCCGTTAATTGATCTAACTATAACTATGCCGCGAAAGCCGAATTTTATTGGTGTAAAAAAGCTGTCAACCTCAGCAGTTATGCTAATATCGTCCCCTGCTTGGAAAAGTGTTTCAGTTTGAAAACGTATAAAATTACCATGCGCTAATACGACAACACACGCTAAAGCTAACCCAACAAAACCTCTCAATCTCCTATACTTGAAGGTCATCACTAAGATAACCCCGGCATAAAATAGGTAGCGCCAGTCTGGCAGTATCGGCCAGAAGGGACTGGTGGCAACCAGTGCAGAGAATGAGATTAGCGTCCAATAATGTAAGTAGAGAGTCATATTTACCGATGCCAAGAAAATTCATAAAACGCTTTATGCCTGACCACGAAAGAATTAAGCGTCAAAAGGCACTAAAGATTTTTGGCAATGTGCTATACAACCCTAACCTGTGGTGTTTGAACCGTCGTTCTGCCGCTGGGGCTTTTGCCGTGGGTCTTTTTATGGCTTTCGTTCCTCTGCCAAGTCAAATGATTATGTCAGCCGGGCTTGCGATCGCGTGTGGGGTTAACCTGCCCCTATCCGTGGCGTTAGTTTGGGTCAGTAACCCTGTCACTATGCCGGTGCTGTTTTATTTCGCGTACAAAGTTGGCGCTTGGGCGATGCATACCCCGCCACAGCATTTCCACTTTGAGTTATCGTGGGAGTTTTTACTTCATCAAATGAGCACGATTGGTCCGCCGTTTTTACTCGGTTGTCTGATCTGTGGCATTGTGGCAGCGATGTTGGGTTACTTTGGCATCACAGCATTGTGGCGCTATTCGGTGGTCAGAAGTTGGCAAAAACGTAAGATCAGAATAAGAAATCTGCTCAAAAAATAAAAATTACGTTGCTCAGTTTCCGAGCCAATGATGGGCATGATGTAAGACAGATGTCAGGTAGAAATGAAAAAGGACCGAATGGTCCTTTTTTAGTCTTGGATTATTTTGCGCTCAGCACTGCGGCTGGATTAAGCCGACTTGCCCGAGAGGCAGGATACCAAGTCGCCATAAGGCTAAGACCGATAGCCGTCGATGAGACGAGCACCACATCCACCCAAGCGACCTGCGAAGGTAAGAAGTCGACAAAATAGATATCACCGGATAAAAACTGGTGACCTATAAGCTGCTCAAGCGCTGAGATCATTGGCGTGAGATTAAGCGCAACAACCACACCGATAACGCTACCAGCAATACTGCCTAAAACACCGGAAAAGACGCCCTGCCAAACGAAGATCCGCTTCACTAAACCATCGCTTGCTCCCATGGTGCGCAAAATAGCAATTTCGCCCGCCCGATCTTTTACCGCCATCATCAAGGTCGATACGATATTAAAGCTTGCGACGCCAATCACTAACACCATGACGAGATACATAATAGTGCGTACCAGTTGAATATCACGATAAAGGAAACCGAACTTCTGCTGCCAACTACGCAAATAAACATAGTCATTGAGCGTGTTACCAGCCTCGCGAACAATTTGCGTCGCTTGCAGCACATCCGTCACCTTAACCGCCACTCCAGTCACTCCTTGCCCGAGTTTGGCGTAGGACTGAGCGTCTGCTAATGGAATCAATGCCAAGTTATGGTCGATTTGCCCGTTGAGAGTTAATAAGCCCGCCACTTTTACTCGCACTCGTTTCGGTGCTTGCACCTTAGTCGTTGGCCCGTTAGTTGGGATCATCAGCGTCAGGTAATCGCCCTTATCCACATTAAGCAGGTCAGCCACACCTTGACCTAAGATGACTTGCTGATTTCCGGCCTGAAACGTCGACCACACCTGCGGATCAATAAATTCACTCAGGCTGGAAACGCGACTTTCAGCACTAGGGTCGATGCCTCTGACTTCAAGCGCTTTAAGTTGAGTGCCTTTTTCAGCCAATGCGGTGAGCTTTACAAACGGCGCCGCTGCATCGATCTTTGGATGCTTTTCTAGCTGTGAAATCACCGATTGCCAATCAGTTAACGGCCCTCGAACCCCTTCAAATTCACCATGAGAAATAACCGAAAGTACGCGATTATTGAGCTCACGTTCAAATCCATTCATGGCAGACAAACCAATGATGATCACCGCGACCCCAACGGCAATACCCAGTGTCGATGAAAGCGCAATAAATGACACCATTTTGTTACGCTGTTTCGCACGACTGAAACGTCCACCAATAAGCAGTGACAAAGACGACAACATTTAGCGACCCTCGACATTAATCAACAAACCGTCTTGCATATGCAGTTGACGATCCATCTTCGCGGCCAGCTCTCCATCATGAGTCACGACTAAAAACGCCGTTTGTGACTCTTGGTTTAACTCGCGCATCAAATCATAAATCGACAATGCCGTTTTATGATCAAGGTTGCCAGTTGGCTCATCGGCTAACACCAGATCGGGGCTATTCACCAGCGCTCGAGCAATCGCCACACGCTGACGTTCTCCGCCAGACAATTCAGACGGACGATGTTCTAAACGATGACTTAGCCCTACCTTGTCGAGCAGTTTTTTGGCCGCCTGTTTAGCCACATTGACTTTAGCACCGCCAATCAGCAGTGGCATCGCCACATTTTCTATGGCGCTAAAATCAGCAAGGAGGTGGTGAAACTGATAGACAAAACCAAGATGCTGATTGCGCAGTTTTGCCTGATGATTGGAGCTTAATGTCGATAGGTCATGACCTAAAAAGGTCACGTGTCCATCGGTTGCATCATCAAGCGCACCCAAGATATGCAGTAAAGTACTTTTCCCTGATCCCGACGTACCAATGATCGACACCAAATCGCCACGCTCTAGACCAAAGCTAACTCCTTTGAGAACCTGTGTATCGAAGGCACCTTCACGATAGGTTTTACATATATTGTGACACTGGAGAAGGTTACTCATATCTTAAAGCCTCAGCTGGTTTAACGGTGGATGCACGGTAAGAAGGAAACAAAGTCGCGGCAAGGCTTAGCGCAATCGCCAACGCGATAACAATAGCGATCTGAATGGGGTTTATCATAATAGGCAGCTCCCCCCCAACAGAAAATAACACCACGCCCATGCTCTCAAGCAGCTGATTAAGGTTATTCGCCAGCGCAATTCCCAAGCCGCCGCCAATTAGAGCGCCAATCACACCGCTACTCGCCCCTTGAACCATAAAGATTGCCAGTACTTGCCTGTCTGTCATCCCTTGCGTTTTTAAAATTGCCACTTCAGATTGCTTCTCCATCACCACCATAATAAGCGCAGAGATGATATTGAATGCGGCAACACCGATAATCAGACCAAGCATGAGCCCCATCATGTTTTTTTCCATCCGCACGGCCTGAAATAGTTCACCACGCTGATCGCGCCAATCTTGCCATGTCCAGCCATCGGGCAAAGGCTCATTACTTAAGTCCGACACAACGAATGGGTCATTAAAAAACAGCCGCCAGCCTGTCACTTGATCGTTTTTCATCCGCATCAATTTAGCCGCATCTTGTAAATGGGTCAGCATCAGTTGCCCATCAACATCAGAGCCGGTGTTATAGATACCCGCCACCGTGAATAAGCGCTGACTTGGGATTCGACCCAGCGGGGTAAATTGACTGGCGCTGGTTACCATCAAACGAACCTTATCGCCAAGCGATACGTTCATTGAACGTGCCAAGGTATGTCCTAAAAACAGTTGATATTCACCCGCTTTTAGATTGGAGAGTTGCCCGGCAATCAAATGTGTTTCGAGCGGATCATGTTGTGACGGCTGAATACCCAATAGTAAACCGGCACTAAGTTGGCTCGGGCTTTGGATAATCGCTTCACTTTGTACCACAGGTTCAGGCATACCTGCGTTCGACATTTGAGTGATAAAGTCAGGGGGTGTCGCTTGCAATGCGGTGTTTCCGGAGTCTTGTGAAATAATCGCTTGCGGCAATACACCAAGGATACGCCCTTTGAGTTGGGCCTCAAAACCGTTCATCACCGACAACACCGTGACCAAAGACATCACGCCTATGGTGATGCCCGCCGTTGACATGTAGGAAACAAAGCGACTAAATCTATCACCGGAGCGCCCACGCAGGTAACGCAAGCCAATGAAGGTGGAGACAGGATGAAACATAGTAGCAACCAAATATGCAGCCAAAAGACCTAATAATGGCGTTTACTCTACCGATTAATTCCGGGCACGTGTAGTGTTTAATTGCCAATTGATGGTTAAAATATGGAATAAACAAAGGGATAGCTTGATTACTTGACTGGTATAACGATAATCAATGCTATAAGCACAAGGAATCACACATGTCTGACCAAGAATTCTTTACCGTTAATCACACCATGACCGTCAATATAGAAGCCTTGGCTAACGATGTGTCCTTACCCAGTTTCGAAAAGTTTGAAAGTGAGATTCCGGCGCCCTTTATCGTCGCCAGTGAATTTAGTCACCTTGATCTTCTCAATGACAGCGCTCGTAATGAATTGAAAAACAGCGAATTTAAACATGTTATTCAACTTCTCGATACGCAAAACTCGAAACTCAACCTGCTACTTACTTTCATGTTGTCCCAACAAGATGATGAGAAACAGCGCTGCCAAACACACTCTTTTGGTGCTAGTCAGTTCACCTATGTGTCGGATCATAATCTCCACCCTGCGACTAAGGTGCGCGTCAAAATGTTTCTAGATCACCCTGCAGCCGCTATTTACTGCTATGGTCATGTGGTAAAAGTCGACCAACACGATGACGGACACTTAATTACCATCAAATACGATCTTCTGCGTGATGTTGACCAAGATTTATTGATCAAAGCGGCCCTGTTCCAACAACAAAAACTGTTACGTCAACGCTCACTCGATCGCAACAAATAAAATAGATTATGCCCAATACATCATTACTCACTCTGGCAGCCGCTCATGGCGCTGGAGACAAAAAACAAATTGGTAACCTTCATGGCGCGGCTCTTGCGTTGGCGATCGCTGAAATTGCTGATGCGCATGCAGGGCATACCTTGCTGGCGGTTCCTGATCCACAAACAGCACTAAAACTGCAGCAAGAAATAGAGCAATTTACCGCGCAAGACGTCGCGCTGTTTCCTGATTGGGAAACGCTGCCCTACGATAACTTCTCGCCACACCAAGAAATTATCTCGGATCGTATTTCGCGTCTCTATCAACTTCCGACCCAAGCCAACGGCATCACAATTGTACCTATTAGTACATTGCTGCAACGCCAGTCGCCACGCGAGTTTTTGCTACAGCACACACTAATGGTCAAAGTCGGCGACCTGTTTTCGCTCGAGAAACTGCGCCTCCAACTGGAGAAATCCGGCTACCGTCACGTCGACCAAGTTTTTGGCCCTGGCGAGTATGCCAGTCGTGGTTCTATTCTCGATCTATTTCCTATGGGTTCAGATGCACCCTATCGCATCGATTTTTTTGATGATGAAATAGATACGATTCGTACCTTTGATCCCGAGAATCAACGCTCGATTGAAGACACTCAACAAATACGCCTACTGCCGGCCCATGAGTTCCCGACCACTGAAAGTGCCATTGAAGATTTTCGTATTCGTTGGCGCCAACGCTTTGAAGCGCGTCGTGAGCCTGAGTCGGTCTATATGCAAGTATCCAAAGGCACCTGGCCTGCTGGTATCGAGTATTGGCAGCCGCTGTTTTTTGAGCAAACCGAAACTCTGTTTGACTACATTCCCGATAACAGTCAGTTGGTGACCGTAGGGGACATTGAAACGGCCATTGATACCTTTTTGACCGATGTTGACTACCGCTACGACCAGCGCAAAATTGACCCACTTAGACCACTTTTGCCCCCACACGAACTGTGGTTAAAGAAGGACGAGCTGTTTAGTCACTTTAAACCTTTGCCGCAAAGTCAGCTGTTTATCGACCCGATTAGTGAAAAACAAGGCCGTAGCAACCTTGAACTCTCGCCGCTACCTGACCTTGGCGTTCAACATCAAAACAAAGAGCCGATGGCAGCCCTACGTCAGTTCAGCGAAACCTTTAGCGGAAAAATCGTTTTTTCTGTCGAGTCAGAAGGTCGCCGTGAAGCTTTGCTAGAGCTGTTGCAACGAATCAAACTCAGACCCGAATCCGTCGAGAACTTTGCTCAGGCGTTAAGCGCTAAAGAGAAGTTCAGTTTAATACTCGGCGCCGCAGAACACGGTTTTGTCTACGGCAATGATCACATCGCTCTTATCTGTGAAAGTGATTTGCTCGGCGATCGCGTCATTCAAAAACGGCGCAAAGACCGCAAGAGCACCAACAGTGACGCGGTGATCCGTAACCTCGCGGAGCTAAAACCAGGCCAACCTGTTGTCCACATTGATCACGGTATTGGTCGCTATATTGGTCTACAAACCCTTGAAGCCGGTGGCATGACCACGGAATACGTGACGCTCGAATACCAAAATGACGCCAAACTGTATGTTCCGGTCGCCTCGTTAAACTTAATCAGTCGCTACTCAGGGGGCGCGGAAGATGGCGCACCATTGCACAAACTCGGTGGTGAAGCTTGGACAAAAGCGCGTCGTAGAGCGGCAGAGAAGGTGCGTGATGTGGCCGCTGAATTACTCGATGTTTACGCCAAGCGAGAGATAAAACCTGGCTTCAAATTCATGCTCGACCGTGGTCAATATGCCACCTTCAAAACGAGCTTCCCATTTGAAGAAACAGACGATCAGGCGATGGCCATTAATGCCGTGCTGTCTGATATGTGCCAAGCCAAAGCGATGGACCGTTTAGTCTGTGGTGATGTTGGTTTCGGTAAAACGGAAGTGGCGATGCGCGCCGCATTCGTAGCCACCGATAACGACAAACAAGTTGCGGTCCTCGTTCCAACCACCCTGCTTGCTCAGCAACACTTCGAAAATTTTCGCGACCGTTTCGCTAACCTGCCAATTCGAGTCGAGGTTCTGTCTCGTTTCAAATCAGCCAAAGAGCAGAAACAAGTCATGCAAGATATTGAAGATGGCAAAGTTGATCTTGTCGTCGGCACGCACAAGTTGCTGTCAAACGATATCAAGTTTAAAGATTTGGGCCTGCTCATTGTGGATGAAGAACACCGTTTTGGTGTGCGTCAAAAAGAGAAAATGAAAGCAATGCGTGCCGATGTGGACATTCTCACCCTAACGGCAACCCCAATACCACGAACCCTCAATATGGCGATGAGTGGCATGCGCGATCTGTCGATCATTGCGACGCCACCAGCGCGCCGTCTGGCGATAAAAACCTTCGTTCGCCAACGTGATGACGCCGTGGTGCGCGAAGCGGTTCTGCGAGAAGTTATGCGTGGTGGCCAAGTTTACTTCTTGCACAATCAAGTCGAAACCATTGATAAAATAGCGGCAGATTTAGAAAAACTCATTCCGGAAGCGCGCATCACAGTGGCTCATGGACAAATGCGCGAGCGTGAACTTGAGCGCGTGATGAATGACTTCTATCACCAGCGCTTTAACCTATTGGTGTGTACCACGATTATTGAAACTGGTATCGATGTTCCGACTGCCAATACCATTATCATGGACAGAGCAGATAACCTTGGCTTGGCTCAACTGCACCAATTACGCGGCCGTGTAGGTCGTTCACACCACCAAGCTTACGCCTATTTGCTGACACCACACCCTAAGGCGATGACCAAAGACGCGATTAAACGCCTCGATGCTATTGCCTCACTCGAAGACTTGGGCGCCGGTTTCACTCTCGCGACTCACGACCTTGAAATCCGTGGCGCAGGTGAACTGCTCGGCGATGAACAAAGTGGTCAGATTCAATCGGTCGGGTTCACTCTCTATATGGAAATGCTCGAACAAGCCGTTGAAGCTCTTAAGCAAGGAAAAGAACCATCATTGGATGAGTTGTTACGTGACCAGACGGAAGTCGAGATGCGGGTTCCCGCGTTATTGCCCGACGACTATATCCCTGATATTAATACCCGTTTATCTATGTACAAACAGATCGCCAGTGTCAGCAGCGAACAAGAACTGGCTGAACTTAAGATTGAGCTGATTGATCGCTTTGGTTTACTTCCCGATGCAGCCAAGAATTTACTGTCTGTTGCACAACTAAAACTTACGGCAGCAACACTGAAAGTGAGAAAGGTTGAAGCGCACGATAAAGGTGGCTTTATCGAATTCTATCCAGATGCTGACATTAACCCGATGTACTTAGTTAAACTATTGCAATCTCAGCCACAAAAATTCGCGATGGATGGCCCAACTAAGTTCAAGTTTACGATACCATTAGTTGATAGACGTGAGCGCATTCAGTTTGTGAATGACATGTTGGCAGAATTCCAGCAAAATCTATTACCTAAGGCTTAGAAAGTCCACCAATTAACTTAAAGGTGCAATGCACCTTTTCTTGGAGTTGTAATGAAGACATTGATCCCGCTGTTACTGATGCTGGTTGCAATGCCGTCGATGGCACAGCGTCAGTTTGATATCGAAGTGATCATTTTTAAACGTGCGGTTGAAGCTGAACAAACCTCAGAGTCATGGCCAAACAAACTGCCTGAGATTGATCTTACTCGCGCAGGCTCTTTTGCCGATGCCAGCTTTCGTGCCAATAAAGGCGTCATGATGCTGCCTTACTCAGACTATCAACTAACCGGTGAAGTGCAAAAGCTTAAGCAGCACGCAGGTTTCGAGGTGCTGATGCACAAAGCGTGGCGTCAAGGTGACCAAGGGCGTTTTGGCGCACCTATTTTTCACGTTCAAGCCGGAAAAGACTACTCGAATCAATTTAAACCCGACGGCTCAATGCTTGGCGACAATAGTGGCGATCAAGTCTTGGAAGGGGTAACAGAAGAGACGATCCCACAGCCGCTCTACGAACTTGACGGTAAGTTGCAAGTGTATGTCGAACATTACTTGTATGCCGATGTAGAAATGGATCTGAAACAACCAAGTGTACGTGACATTATCTTGCAAGAACGCCAACCGCAATTAGCAGCCGCTGGTGCTGATGCTGGTGCTGATGCGGCAACACTAAACGCTCAAGACCAAACCACCCAAGTCGGTATGATGGAAGAAATTTCACCTACCGTTGTGAAGCAAGAGTTTCTTAAAAGCTATCGTTTGGATCAAAAACGCCGCATGCGCAGTACTGAGACTCACTACCTTGACCACCCTCTGATGGGGGTTATCATCCAAGTCCGTCGAGTCAACCAATAATGATTAGCCCTCATTGCGAGGGCTTTGTTTTATGAGCCCAGATTACCAAATCATCACCCAACAGCTGACATTGCGATTAATTGATGCTCCAGAAAGCGACAAGCTGCAAGACTGCATCCTCGCCTCTCCTAGTCTGCATCATTGGATAGACTGGTGTCATTGTGACTTTTCATCCCAAGAAGCAGAACGATTTTTATTAGCGACGCGTCTCAATTGGGTTAAGGGGGATGCGTATGGCTTTGGTGTGTTCTGCCGTACAACTGACGAGCTCATTGGTATGGTGGCGATCAACGAGCTGTATCACACCTTTAATATGGCGAGTATCGGCTACTGGATAGCGGACAAATATCAAGGCAAAGGCTTGGCTAAGAAAGCGGTAAACGCACTGATTGAGTTCTGCTTTTCGCAGCTAAAACTGACACGTATTGAAGTGGTTTGCGATCCGAATAACCTCGCGAGCCAAAAGTTGATCGAAGCGTGTGGTGGCGAATTTGAATGTCAGGCGAAGAATCGCTTTATCTTTGCAGGTAAACCTCAAGTGGGTTTGGTTTATTCAGTCATCCCAGACTAGAAGCTCACAAAACGACAAAAGCAGCCCACATAGGCTGCTTACATTGATGGCTTCAAGTTAATTAGAACTCGTAATTGACGTTGAGCTCTACTGATTGCTCTGTACCGAACCAACAGTTAGATTGGTCATAACAGGTGTAATACTCTTCGTTAAATAAGTTGTTAACCAATAGATTAGCGGTGGCACCCGCTAGAGCATCGCTCGCGGCCCCCAAATCGTAGCCTACTGATAAATCAACCACGGTGTAAGCCGGGACTTTACCTTGAGTATTTGTTGCATCCCTCTCCATCTCACCCATATAACGAGCACCAACACTCCAACGCGTTGCCGCTAAAGGGCCACCATAGACATAATAATTACTCCATAGATTAGCAGCGTGGGTTGGTACGTAAATAGGCGTCGTACCTTCAAGGTCTGGATTGGCATCTTCCGTTACTTCCATATCAACATAAGTGTAGCTGGCGTTAACATCCCAATCTTCCGTCACAAACCATCGACCCTCGACTTCCATACCTTGAGAGCGAACTTCACCCAATTGAATCTTTGCCCGATAGGTTGGATCCGCCGGGTCTGCCGCAATCGAGTCTTTCTTGGTGATGTAAAAGTATGACGCCGTAAGTTGTTGTGACCTATCAGCAGAAAGGTATTTCACCCCAAACTCTACCTGCTCACCCGACTGAGGCTTCAATGAGTGACCGTTAATGTCGGTACCTGCGGCTGGCTCAAAGCTCGTAGCATAGCTTACAAAGGGAGAGACGCCATTTTCTAGCTCATACAAAGCACCGATGCGGTAAGAAAATTGGTTGTGATCGGCGGTTTGTGTGCCATCGCTGGTCGGGCTCAAGCCAGTTTTATCGTCACTTGCCTTAAATAAGTCGTAACGTCCACCCGCAAGCAGAACTAATCCATCGTAACGAACTTGATCTTGGAAGTATAAACCCAGTTGTTCGGTCGTTATGTCATGCGATTCACGGTAATTCTCTTGAAGCTGACTGTTATCAAGCAACTCATTATTTGGATGATATGCATCAAACCCGTAGAATCCTGTATTCGCTGTAAACTCTTGATATAAAGAGTCACCTGCGAGTTCTAGGTAATCGATACCAAACAGTAGATTTTGCTCTAGGCCACCGATTTCAATAAGACCTGAAATTTGGTTATCGATAGCAAAGCTTTGAGACTTCTCATCCGTGCTATACACGTTGCGCATTAAACGACCAGTCGCAGGATTAAAGTTGGTACTGCGATGGTAGGTATTTTTTTGAGATAGCGACGCATCGGAATAACGCGCATTCTGCAGAAAAGTCCAGTTAGCGTTGATCTGGTGGTTGACCTTATAACCAAGCATAAAAACTTCGCGCTTAAAAGTGCTCCAGTTTTTATCGCCCATGGACACAGAAGGCTCACTGGCTTTCAATGCTTCAAGCGGCATTGCAGAGTTTATGCCCATTGAAGGATCGTTCTGATAATAAAGATTGAAGTTAATTAATGTTCTATCAGATACCTGCCAATCTAACGATGGAGCAACCACATAACGCTCTTCTTCACCATTATCGACTTGGCTGTCCTGCTTACGAGCAAGTGCAACCAAACGGTATGAAAATTCACTATCAGCCAAATGCCCCGCAGTATCAATTGATGCTTGTGTTAAGTTTCTTGAGCCTGCGGATAGGCCCACTTTTGTAGAACGATATTCTTGAGGCGTCTTCGCAATCATATTGACCATGCCACCCGGTGGCATCGCACCGTAAAGCACCGATGTGGGCCCCTTAAACACTTCTACTTGCTGAATTGCGATTGGGTCAATCTGAGGTTGTAGGTTCCAACCTGTGAGGAAGGGTAAAATCAATCCATCATAATAGCTTTGCTTGTTAGTAAAACCACGAATAGAAAACGTGTCATACATAGTCACCGAAGCACCCTTTTGCTCCGTCACAACACCTGGCGCATAGCGAAGGGCTTGATTCAAAGACTTGACACCTCTTTGCTCTAACTGCTCTTGATCAATAATCGTAATACCCTGAGGGGTTTCTTCTGGCTCCAGCGCCGACTTGGTGGCGGTATTCCGATAGGCTTTGCCTAAAACAGTGACAGTTTCTACACTTGAGTCTGCCACAGCAACGTTTTCCAGTGCCGATGCTTGCACAGAGAACGCCGTCAGTAACGCGACTGCCAGTGATGAATAGTTAAAACGAGCGTGAGTTGTCATGATTCCCTCGGTACCAATAATTAACACAAATAATAATAAATCTCATTTGCATTGTATGTATTTGGCGAAGGGATAATTAACAATTTGGTGCAAATTAGCAAGAACTTGGTCTATTTTGCTAGCATTGGACCCGCGGGCGATGAAAAGCGCGATCTGCCTATTGAACAAAAATCTCAATAGAGAGCAAGACATCGGGATGATTACGACTTAATTATAGGAATCCAGTACTCCATTTCAGCATCGCAGGCATCGGGTTGATAACCCAATGGATACACTTCGAGTTCATAACCATCTACGCCACGATAACCAGAACTTGGTAGCCAGTTAAGCACAAACCAACTCAAAGTATGTCGCAAAGCCTCAATAGGCCCACAATGTTTTACCACGGCGTAAGTTTGCTTAGGAATGGTCAGTACCTCTAATCGCTCAGAGATAATGCTCGGTAACTGGGGGATTGCAGCACCTTCATCAAGCTCGACACTAGCCCAATAGTGAATATTAGTGCCATCAAAGCAAGACTGAGTAAGGTCGACAACACCAACAAACTGCAGCACGTTATCGTTTGGAAGCGTCATTTCATGTGCCAAACGCCGCCAAATTTCAGGGACTTTCTGTACAAAGTCTTGAGTAAGTGAAAACAAGCCCGTGATTTCTGATGTAATGCCTTTGACAAGGAAAGACTCTCTTTCATCAATCCGAACCTCAACAAAACTGAGCCCTCCCTTCTCGGCGGCACTCACGGCTTTAGACACTTGTATCGGTTTTCTCAACCCGACTCTTTTACCCGCTTTTCTATACTGGCTTGGACTAGTCCCAAAATACTGCTTAAACGAACGACTAAAGCTAATTTCAGAATTGAACCCAAGCCCAAGCGCAATATCTATCACACGCTCTGTGCCATCAAGCAACTCTTCCGCCGCTTGGCTTAACTTCAGCTCTCTCACATAGTTTGCCACCGTAAGCCCAGTTTCGGCTTGAAACACTCTTTGCAGTTGCCAACGAGACCAACAACTTTGTTTCGCAATATCTTCTAGCGATAACGCACAACTGAGGTTGGCGTGGATATACACCAGAACACGATTAATACGATCAAATGCAGGTGTGTTTATAGTCAAGTTTTCATATTCTCTATCGTTGGCAACGGGATATTACCTTCAGCAGTGCTTTGACACTTAACAAGGTTCGTATTACTTACAAACCGTCCACACAAAATTTATGCATAGCCCAAAAGACAGATGATCCATTGGTAGGTTGTCTTTAATTGCGCTCAATGATAATGCAACTAGTTCTCATTTAAAATAATAAGTTAACAATCATCACGATCTGCAAGCTATAGATCGCCTGGATGAGTCTCCTATCCAACTGATAGGTCATCCAGATCCGGCCAGACCAATGCTAATGAAAAGTTGCGCTAGTATTAGATAGGTGTCAGGTAAATGGTGTTAACCACGCGGTGGTGTCCTACCTAAGTTGCCGATTGAGATATAAAAAAACCGGAGCAATTTTGCTCCGGTTCCAATGCCGTACTCTTAATCAGTGCAATTTCAAATTAGGGCGAAGTACACGGTTGATGCGTCCCATCAAAATGATCAGCGCGGTCTTAAACAAGCCATGGAGCGCCATTTGATGCAAGCGATACAGCGAGATGTACACCACACGTGCAATACGACCTTCAACCATCATTGAACCTTTGGTGAGGTTCCCCATCAAGCTACCTACGGTTGAGAAGCGACTGAGTGAAACCAATGACCCCTTGTCTTGATAAACATAAGGCTTAAGTTCACGGTTATTAAGTTTCGCGACAATATTAGAAAACGCACGACTGGCCATCTGGTGTGCCGCTTGAGCGCGAGGCGGTACAAACGTTCCATCAGCTTGAGTACATTGAGCCAAGTCACCGATCACGAAAATATCATCATCACGTGTGGTTTGAAGCGTCTCTTTGACCACCAGTTGATTAATACGGTTAGTTTCAAGCCCAGCGAGATCTTTAATAAAGTCTGGCGCTTTAATACCGGCAGCCCAGACCATAATCTGAGCCGAGATCTTATCGCCCTCTTTTGTCACTAAGCCGTCAGCTTCGGCTTTCGTTACCATGGTGGCAGTACGAACATTAACGCCAAGTTTGGTCAACTCGTGGTGCGCCGCAGAAGAAATACGTGGTGGCAACGCTGGTAGAATACGCTCGCCCGCTTCAACCAAATTGACGTTCAACTTGCTTGAATCTAGATCGCCAAAACCATAGGTACGCAATTCTTTTACAGCATTATGGAGCTCGGCAGAGAGTTCGACACCCGTTGCACCAGCACCGACAATCGCAATATCAACCGTGCCGTTACCATTTTTGGCATGCAGTTTTAGGAATTGATTGTTCATCTCGCTGCGAAAACGATGCGCCTGCTCTGGGCTATCAAGGAAGATGCAGTGTTCACGAACGCCTGGCGTGTTGAAGTCGTTCGAGGTTGAACCAATCGCCATAACCAGAATGTCGTACTCTATTTCACGACTTGGCATCAGCAGTTCACCATGATCATCTTTGAGCTCATGCAATTTAATGACTTTGCGCTCGCGATCGATGTCTTGCAAACTGCCCATTTGAAAATCAAAGTGGTGGTTTTTTGCGTGGGCGCGATAGCTCAGAGCATCGACACCTTCATCCAAAGAGCCGGTCGCCACCTCATGCAATAACGGTTTCCATAAGTGACTCGCCTTGCGATCGACTAAGGTTACTTTTGCACGCCCTTTACGGCCTAATGTACGTCCTAGTTTGGTAACAAGCTCTAAACCGCCCGCACCGCCGCCTACTACGATAATTCGTGTCACAGCAACTTTCCTCAAAACTAATTTTAAATTGACTCGAGCCGATATTCGTCCCGATGGAATTCTATATTTTGGGGTCACCTGCGGAGTTCGCTCCGCCTCAGGTGTCAACCATGAGGGTCAGATAAACGACACGCTTATTGGATAAATGAGTTAATAACTCAAGGCTAACCTCTGGGGTCAGCGCAAAATATGGGCAAGTTTTTCACTCGCTCTCAATTTTTTTTGATATTTATCAAAAAATTTGTAGTAGATTCATTATATAGCTCAAACTAAGGTACGCAACCAAAGAATGCACTTATCTTAGATATATTTACTTGCTCAAAAATAGCGGGCAACAAAAAAGCGACATTGTTACTTAATGTCGCTTTTTCTGTATTATTGACGTCAATTAACTGTGTTTAAACGCTTTCATGGTTTGAAGATGTTGCGAGATCTTTTTAAATTTATGCGTTTGAGTTTCGTCCCAAATGATATCGTAATACGCTTCTAATTCCGCGGCAGTTTTACTATTGTCATGAATTTCATCCTCTTTAGATAAAATCACCAGACAACGCCCTTTATTCTTACCTCTAAACTCAGAAACACATTTCGTCGCGATATCTTCGTACTCTTCCGGACGATCAATTCGCCCCTGCATAGTGCGCTCAGGATGCAGGTTGGGGTTAAACATCACTTGTTTAATACCACATAGAAAACCGATCCGTTCGGACCAATAAGCCCCTAGCCCAACACCACATATCATCGCCTGCTTGTCACCTGATTGTTCAATCACCTTGTGCACTTCTTTTAACAAGTGCTGCATATCATGCTTGGGATGCAGGGTGCTGTAGTTGATGAAACGAATATCATCATCAATGAATTGCAACTGGAGCACTTTTTCGTGGTTGCCTGGGCTAGTTGAATCAAAACCGTGTAAATAAATAATCATTGTAAATCCCCCGATCCTTGTGCTTTAAATCTACCACGAAAACTAAGGTTTAAAAGTTAACGGTTTGAGATATCTGGCCCCGAGACACAAAACAGTGATCTTAACTGCAAAATGTTTTCTGCAGTTGCTGCGCCTGGGTTAAATATTGCTCATCTCCCCACAACTGATAAGCGAGTAGATACCACAGCATTGCCATCATTGTGGCGCGCGGTTTCCATGCCATCACACCTTCAACCCAATCATCGACCCCTTCTATGTTACGCAATTGACAGTAACGATATATCGCCTCGAGCGGTTTTTCATCCATCACATCAATACTCAAAGTCAAATCCAAACGTGGATCCGCTATCACGGCATACTCCCAATCGATAACTTTATTACCACTGGTGGTTTTGACCATGTTGTAGCCCGCTAAATCAAAATGACACAAAGTGTGGCCAACATCAGCTAAAGCAGGAGCAACTCGCCAGCGCTGGTAGATAGATTGGTAGGGTTCACACTTGTTGTGCTCATTAAGCAACATCCAGTAATGATCAACACGCGCAGTAAAATTGAAAGGTGCAACGGGAATACGTTGCGTATCAAGCCCATGGATTTTAATCATAGTTTTAAGCAATGCATCAAACGACAGCTCATTGGTTAAGGCGTCGCCTTCGACCCAATCAACCAATAATCCTTGATCATTGATATACACCGCTTTCGGTCCAATATGACTATCTTCTATCGCCACTAGAATCTGGTATTCCTGAAAGCGAGATATAGAAAAGGCTTTGGTAATCGGTGTCGCTGACCGCCAAACATACGCGTTGCTATCGTTGGTGACCACTTTCCAACAGCGGTTAGTCAGGCCGCCAGTCAAGGTTTGCGCATAGGCGGGTGGAGCAGAAAAGAAGTGCTCGAGTGACAGTAAAGATCGGTCAAGTTGACTTGCCTCATCCCATGACATTCTCGCCATCGCACACCTCTTCTCTGATTGGCAGTGTTGGTTACATACCTAAAAAGCTTTTTGACTCTTGCTTACGAATTTCGGTTTCATCAGCCCATTCAATCAGGCCAGTTTCAAGATCCATTAAACGCATGGTCATCTTGTAGTAAACATCTTTATCACTGCCCGCATTTTTGGCAATGCTAGACAGGTTGCCGTACATCATGTACTGAGCGCCGACCATTTTACCAAATTGAATCGCCGTGCTCTGATTAACTAACTCATCATTGTTTTGGAAGTTAAGTTGATCACGAACGGACTCGACTCTGTCCATATCAACAAAACGGAACTTACCGGAATTCAGCATCTTAGTACTAATTGTATCAGTAATAGACTCTGTATCGATGTGTTCACTGGTTTTATTTTTGATACGCTCAACAAAAACAATCGGACGCGAATCACGCGTAATCGCGGCAACCGATCCCGACATCATCATGCTATCGACCATTTCGCCAGCAATTTTTTGCAAGTCTGTTGAGCCAAAGTCGATGGTGGTGGTTTCAACGGCTTGCGCATCACCGTAACTCACTTGATTCGAACAGCCGCCTAAAACCACCGCTAAACCAAGCAGTGCAACTACACTTTTATTCATTATTAGTTCCTCTAAATATTTTGGATTAATTATTGATCTAATTGACGAATCTGGATTCGGAACTGACGTCCGTTCGGATTAATCGAGACTTCCGACAGTGACACCTCTTCAGTTCCACGGATCACTGCTTGTCGCCAAGGACTCAGCTTAGAGTTCACTTCTAGACCTTGGTCGTCATACCAGTAAAAACGGTACTGAACATGTTGATCGCCCGAATAGTGACTGACTAGACGAACCGCACCACGCGCTCGACCATCCACCTCGGTTGTTGAGATGTCATCAATGACTAAACGCCCAGCTAAAACGTTATCACCAAAAATTACGGTTTGAGATGCGCCGTCAATGCGCAATCCTGCCGTGTTATCCGCACAACCTAGCAGGGTTAATGCCACAAATGCGAAACTAAGCCATTTTTTCATCGTATGTTTCCTAACTGTTTATGCCAAATGATCGAGTTATTACTTTGTCGAGATAACCAAACTAACGCAGTTTGTCCCGGCTCAACGTTAAAAGTATAGGGCTGCCCGTTAACCATTAAGCTCTGCTCTCCCGGCTCGGTCTCAAGACTCGCACTATAAACGTTAGCTGGTAGGGATAACCAACTGCGTGTGTCTGGCTGCTCTGTTAGTGTATTCCACACATTGAACAATAAGTTGCCGACATCATCATCTTGTGCCGCCTGACGACGTAACTGATCTTTTGCCCACACCCGCAATGCTTGCCGTATCACCAATGACGGCATACGTTCAGACAAATCGTGTTGAGCCATCAAGTTAATGTCCGTCAGTTGACTTGCACTCAAAGCTTGGCCATTCAACTCTAAAGGTAAATAGTGGTCAGCTTGCTGATCTGGATAGTAAGGCAATGCGACAGAATACCAAGCGCCATTACCACGACTGTCATATAAGGGTAAAGCTTGCTTCCAGCCTTGCAGGGCCTCAACCACCCCACGCTCATCAATAACGATAATACGACTGCGTTGACGATCAAGATAATTGGCTTGACCATAACGTTGCTCGAGCTTGCTCAGATCTTCATTCATCGTTAAGCGTTTAGCTACGCGCTTTGTGCCATCAATCACTTGGTCGTTTTGCGGCATAACGGCTAATGCACGTCGATAATCGACATAGGCACTATTTAGGTCACCTTCGGCTTCATAAAGCAGCGCTGATAAATAGAGTAAATAGCCATTTTGCACCGCTTGCAACGTCGTGCCCGCATCAGGGTAACGGGACAAAACACTGCCTAAATTTGGCGTTAAGCCTTGCTGTTGCATTTGTGATTGAGCCGATAATAGCTCTTTCTCGCGCGCTTTACGTGCCTGCTCCTGAACCTGATTGGCTCTGCGCATTTCGACCAAAGCGCCCTCTAAGTCGTTTTGTTTAACGTAGTTCAAACCAAGGTAGAGGTGAAGGAAACCTAGCTCATAGTCAGCAGGCTGATACGACGAAAGGTTGTCATTGACAGCCAATGCAGACAAGCTTTGTGCGCTTTGAGAAACAGAAATAGTCGCAAGGTCTTGTTGCTCACGTAGCGCCTGATCACTGAGTTCAAAAGCTTGCTGACTCGCAGGATAATCTTGATTGAGTAGATAAACTCGCCCCTTTTCGAAATTATCGAGAATCTCACCGGCAACAGAATCAGGCAGTGCCTGCTCTGCGCT
Source organism: Vibrio pacinii DSM 19139 (assembly GCF_000711795.1). Taxonomy (GTDB): domain Bacteria; phylum Pseudomonadota; class Gammaproteobacteria; order Enterobacterales; family Vibrionaceae; genus Vibrio; species Vibrio pacinii. The sequence continues at coordinate 219,963 of NZ_JONH01000001.1, forward strand.
CGGATAATCACCACGTTGTAAAGAGCGGTGCAGTTCGCTGTTTTGAGCACTGTAGTGACTAAAGAGATTTCCTGCGGATAAGTTTGCGCAGGCAGAGAGAACCAACGTACTCCCAAGTACTAATGCGAGTCGCCTGTATTTTTGCACTTCGCACTCCCTGTTGATGACGAAAAAGCATGGATTGATGTCCATGCTTTGCAAGAGGTTGTTTTATGACAACACATTTAATATTTGGTTCGCTAGCGCTTAGTTAGCTCATCAACATTGGTCCTAGAGGACGACCACCAACCAAATGCATATGGATGTGGTACACCTCCTGACCACCGTGCGGATTGCAGTTCACAATCAGTCGATAGCCATCTTCAGCGATGCCTTCTTGCTTTGCTAACTTGCGCGCGACAACGAACATCCGCCCCATCACAACTTCATCTTCGTCTTCAATATCGTTGACCGTAGGAATCAATTTGTTAGGAATAATCAAAATATGGCTGGGTGCACGTGGATTGATGTCGCGAAATGCAGTGACTAGGTCATCTTGGTAGATAACATCCGCTGGGATTTCCTTACGAATGATTTTACTGAAAATGGTTTCTTCGGCCATGAAGTGCTCCATAGAGATTTGTGCTGGTGGAATCTTTCGCATCGAGTATGCGTCAAGCTTCGCAAGATCACAATAAAAAACAGTGTTCATGTCAATTAATCATTAAACGCTAATCTATCAATAATAAAATATGTATTGTGCGTCAAAAAATGTGTGTCTCGCTATCAATACAATAGCTTTCTTTTTGTTACTTTTTTAAGACATTATTTATTTAGGGAGAGATCCATGAAAGGTTCAGTGATTAGACGCATGTACGCTGGCTTTGCATTGATCATCATTATGTTCATTGTCACAACATTGATGATGATGCGAGGAATGCAGCAAATCCACAATAACCTTGAGGACGTTTCCAGCACCTCTTTACCATTGGTGAATCAATCCAACCAAACCAGCGTTGCGCTATTATCCGCAGATAAACTGTTTAAAGATTTTTTAACCACACAAAGCTTCGAACGCATGGACCAATTGGCGTCGCAGTTTTCCACCATGAAGCAGGCCTACACGGAGCAACTACAAGCACTTGAGCAAGTGAGTATTGGCCACGAACAATTAGAGCAGTCGATTACCGAACTAAAAGAAATGGAGGCGGGTTATTTCGCTGAAGCTGAACAAGCCATGGCGAATTACCGCGCCATGTTTGAAGCACAGGCGAAAGTACAGAAGTCAACGCGTCAATTCCAACGTCTTCACTCTGAATTGAGTGTGGGCATGAAAGAGTATGTTGACGACCAAAGCAGTATTTCAGTCAAAGTGATGGCAAAAAGTTATTTCATTAAACTTAAAGACGCTGAGGTTACTACATCCGATGCACTTGCCAGCAATGACACCGAATTTGTTTCGCAAGCCGTCGCGAAAAACAAAAAAGCCGTTACCCACCTTAACTACGCTTATCGTGGCCTGACGACACAAATGCCAGAAATAAAAAAAGCATTTGATGATTCAGTCCAACAGTTTACTCGTGACGTTGGTCAAAAAGGCGGGGTACTTGATCAGCATAATACCTACCTAATGGCCAAAGATGCACTTTACGGCAACATCGCAAGCCTTACCCAACAAGTCGATGCCACCATGACGCTGCTTAAGTCATTCAGTGGGTACGCAGAACAAGGACTGACTGACTCGCTACAAGAGGCGGGGAATGTTTATGAGCAAGGTGTTTTACGCTCAATCGCCATTGGTGCGCTGGTTATCTTGATGGCTCTTGCTATCGGTTACCACATTGCTCAAAGCGTTCGTCAACCGCTTACTCGTATTTTGGGGACGCTCGAATCTCTAACCCAAGGCGATATGACCAAGCGTATCGACATCCGCTATAACAACGAGTTTAGTCGCGTCAGCAATCACATCAATTCACTGGCCGACAACCTTCATGGCATTTTGGTCAAGCTTAATGATGCATCGGATAATTTGACCCAAACGGCGACCACCAACCAAACCACCTCTTCGAAAGCGCAGAGTCAACTTAGCCAACAGCGTGAGCAAACCGCTAATGTCGCGACCGCGATGACGCAAATGGCACACTCGGTACATGAAGTCGCGCAAAGTGCACAAAGCTCTCAGCAGATGGTCGAGCGCGTTGAGCAAGCCTCAGAGTCTGGTCGTAAAATCATGGGAACGAATATTACCACCATCAACCAACTAGAGACGCGCCTCAACCAATCCGTCGATGCCGTCAAAGACCTTCAAACAATGAGCAGCCAGATTGGTACGATTCTCGATGTCATTCGCAATATCGCCGAACAAACCAACCTACTCGCTCTTAACGCTGCGATTGAAGCGGCTCGCGCCGGCGAACAGGGACGTGGTTTTGCCGTCGTAGCCGATGAAGTTCGCGTGCTGGCTCAACGGACCACACAGTCGACCAGTGAGATTGAAAGTATGATTAGCAACTTGCAATCTAGCTCAACGTCGGCAAATAAAGTGATTCAAAGCTGTATGGATGATATGGATCTGTCAGTCGAGCAAGCATCGAATGCTAATAGCGCCATGGAAGAGATCCAAGGATTGATTGTCGAGATCAGCCAAATGAGTGGGCATATTTCCCAAGCCGCTGCCGAGCAAAGCGAAACCACTAGCGATATTGCGCGCAATATTGAAGAGATTAACCTCATTGCCGACAGCAGTTATCAAGCGATGGCTGAAATCGCGCAAACCAGCAGTAATCTCTCTTCACTCGCCAATCAGCAAGGTGAGCTGGTGCATCGATTTAAGCTTTAGAAAGTCAGTACAGTGTCATTTATTGACAAAGGGCGACTATTTTTCTTAGTCGCCCTTGTTTTTTATATCCCATGTCATTATATGGTTAATAGGCTTGCCCATTCTTCGTTACCTTTTCGCAAGCCAATCATGAGGATTTTATATGGCAGTTCATGTTGGCATTATCGACCAAGACCCAATTCGCCTGGTCACGCCACTGCTTGACAACCGTTCCATCAGTAAACACATCGTATTTATTGGCGTTTCAACACAAAAGGACATGTTCCTGCGTTTGCATAGCGTGCTCGCGAAGAGAAATATTACCTCTGAGTTTTTTCAAATCCCTAACGTCGCCACCACTTCAACCATCAAACAAGCGGTTTACACACTCGCTGAAGATTTAAAAACACGTGGTGAAGAAGTTAAACTCAACGCCAGTTGTGGCCTACGTCATCGTTTGTTGTCTGTTTACGAGATTTTTCGCACCTATCACTGGCCTATTTTCGTGGTCGAGCCGAGTAGTGACCGTTTATGCTGGCTCTATCCCGACGGCCAAGAAGACACCCAAGTTCAAGACCGCATCACTATTTCTGATTACTTGACGATATTTGGCGCTCGCGGCGAGTTCAGTGACCATCAACTACCAGCGTTATTGGACCAGAAACTGTATCAATTGGGTGAACGTTGGGCCAGCAATGCTCTGGAGCTTGGTCCCGGTCTTGCGACCCTGAACTACTTAGCTACCACTTGCCGCAAAGAGCAACGTCTTGATGTCGCTCTGTCTGAAAAGCAGCAGGGGTATCGCGAGCTGAACATGTTGCTCAACGACTTGGTCGAAACGAACATTGCCAGTTATCAAGATGGCGTTTTAACCTTTATCAACGAAGACGCACGCCGCTTTTCCAATGGCGAATGGCTAGAAACCTTAGTGCATAGTACCGTTCGTCAGATCCAACAAGACATGCCGACCATACAAGACCGTTCGCTTAATGTTCAGGTTTATCGTCAACGTGGTGAGAAAGAGGTACGCAATGAACTTGATGTCGCGTCAGTGGTCAATAACAAACTTCACATCATCGAGTGTAAGACCAAAGGCATGCGCGACGATGGCGACGATACCCTGTATAAACTTGAATCTTTACGCGATCTTCTTGGTGGTCTTCAAGCGCGTGCGATGTTGGTCAGTTTCCGCCCTTTACGTCATAACGACATCACTCGCGCCGAAGATTTAGGCTTAGCGCTGATTGGTCCTGATGAACTCAAAAATTTAAAACATTACTTAACTGAATGGTTTAAAGAAGCCGGAGGCGGCGACGAAGAGTATCCAGATTGTTAATCTCTGATATAAAAAAACCGCCAGTAGGCGGTTTTTTTATATCAATAAGACAATCTTTTAGCTGTCGTCTTCGGTGAAGTTGGTTGGTAAGGTGGTTTTCATCTGATTCCAGATCTGCGCACTCTCGATACCATAATGACGTACCACAACCAAAATTTGCTCTCGATTGCCAGTTTGGCATACTTCAAGAAGATCGCGATAGAACGTCAGCGCTAACTCGCGTGCTTCTGGGTTGGAGAAGTAATAACTGCCGACGCGATCATAAAGCTTTTTAATACCATTAAATATCAAACCATAGATCTGGTTGCCAGAATGGAATGCTAAGCGTTGGAACAACATATAGTCATAAAAGTTAAACGTTTTAGCGATTAAAGCAGACTGACGCTTGGTGTGATCTTTTTCGCTTTCACCTTTGACGTGCTGACGAATTTTGTCGGCATAAGGTGATGTTTCCATAAACACATCCCAAGACTCCGCGGCAATCAAGGCTTCGCACGACGAGATAACATTTGTGATGGTTTTCTCAGACGCCTCTTTGTTGGCTTTAAACGCATAACTCATAAAAATAGGGCTGATATTGGTACGTGCTGCAAGCAAATCTTCAACGATAGAGGTAGCATTCTCAGCATCGAGCGTCATCAACGTGTCGAGGATATGCAAACCAGAGGTTTCCATAAACTGATTAACACGAGTTGGTTTACCATGCTGAATCGTAAGCCAGCCGTCACGAGCAAGTCGTTGCAGTACTTCACGAAGCGTGGTGCGTGTTACGCCAATTAGTTCAGAGAGCTCACGTTCTGCTGGTAAAATTGAACCAGGTGGAAAACGCCCTTTCCAAATACTCTCAATAATGTATTTTTCTGCGAATCCTGCTGGGCTCTTTGCCTTAATGACCATTTATATCTTATCCAAACTTGTTTTTATGGGTCTAATGCAACTCATCATACCACTACTTATAAAATATCGGAAACCGAGAGTCAGTCAACATAATGTTAAAACACAATAGAGCCAAAACTCTAATTACAGCTAGGTTTGATAGTTGTGGTTTACAAGACAAAATGCAGTTATTTATCAATTTAACAAAGTTAAAACACGCTCTAGAGCCCGTCAATTATCAAGTCATGTATGAAATGTTAGTTTTAAAAAATGCAAAATAAACCACTATTTCTATTCAATAATATTACATATAGATCCATATTCGCTGCTTTCAACACTTTGCTTCAACTAACGCTCATTTTTAACCACTCTCAATCGCGAGTAACGCCACTTTGATCGCGTTTTTAAACAAAAGTTTATCGTCTCAATCACGAATCTTATTTTCTAATTGACTAAATTTCGCTGAAGAGTAGAGTGACGACCGAAAAAGGAGTGCTTGTCTTTCTCAGGGAGTGACTTGGCAAGACCACATGGTTGTGGACAGAATGTTGTTTTTCTAAGTCACTGTTGCATCGGGCTCGTTTTCGACGCAGAAACGCCTTTCGTTTCGTATTTGTCTCACATTGCCCGACAATGGATGCAAGCATAAGCAGTGTCTAGTTATAACAACATTAAGAGTATCTAAATCATGCCGATGTCACTCGGGAATGCATTTATTAAGAACTTTCTTGGTAAAGCCCCAGATTGGTACAAAATTGCCATCATTTCATTTCTTATTATCAACCCAATTGTTTTCTTCCTTGTTGATCCCTTCGTAGCTGGTTGGCTGCTGGTTGCCGAATTTATTTTTACTCTGGCAATGGCACTCAAATGTTACCCATTACAACCTGGTGGTTTACTGGCGATAGAAGCAATTGCAATTGGCATGACCAGTCCTGAGCAAGTCAAACATGAATTGGTAGCTAACATTGAAGTGCTGTTGTTACTTGTCTTTATGGTGGCTGGCATCTACTTTATGAAACAGTTGTTGCTGTTTATCTTCACAAAGATTTTGCTCGGCATTCGCTCGAAAAGCATGCTTTCACTAGCGTTCTGTTTCGCGGCGGCATTTCTTTCCGCGTTCCTTGATGCACTAACCGTCATCGCTGTCGTGATCAGTGTCGCGGTGGGCTTTTATGCGATTTACCACAAAGTCGCTTCAGGCCAGACTCCACAGTCTTCTCATGACCACACACAAGATGATCACCTTTCAGAACTGACCCGTGACGATTTAGAGAATTATCGCGCCTTCTTACGCTCTTTGTTGATGCATGCTGGTGTCGGTACTGCTCTTGGCGGCGTTATGACTATGGTTGGTGAGCCGCAAAACTTGATCATTGCCGATCAAGCAGGTTGGCTGTTCGGTGAATTTATTATTCGTATGTTACCAGTGACTGCCCCAGTGTTTATTTGTGGCTTGGCAACCTGTGTACTGGTCGAAAAAATGAAAGTCTTTGGTTACGGTGCTGAACTGCCTGATAATGTGCGCCAGATCCTAGTGGACTTCGATACTGAAGAGCGTAAAAACCGCACCAACCAAGACGTTGCCAAGTTGTGGATTCAAGGTATCATCGCAGTGTGGTTAATCGTTGCACTCGCTCTTCACCTTGCTGCTGTTGGTTTAATCGGCTTGTCAGTCATCATTCTCGCCACCTCTTTCACGGGTGTTATCGAAGAGCACGCAATGGGTAAAGCCTTTGAAGAAGCACTGCCCTTCACTGCCCTACTGGCCGTGTTCTTTTCTATTGTTGCAGTGATCATTGACCAACAACTGTTTAAACCCGTCATTGATATGGTACTGCACGTTGAAGACAAAGGTACTCAGTTAGCCCTGTTCTATGTCGCGAATGGACTGCTGTCCATGGTGTCGGATAACGTCTTTGTCGGCACGGTTTACATCAATGAAGTGAAAACTGCCCTCGTTGAAGGCCTTATTACTCGTGACCAGTTTGACCTACTCGCTGTGGCCATCAATACCGGAACTAACCTTCCATCAGTTGCAACGCCAAATGGCCAAGCTGCGTTTTTATTCTTGCTAACTTCCGCACTCGCGCCATTAATTCGTCTTTCTTACGGACGAATGGTGATTATGGCTCTGCCTTACACCGTAGTACTGGCTGTCGTTGGCTTTGCCGGTATTGTGTTCTTAGTCGACCCGATGACCGCATGGTTTTATGATGCAGGTTGGATTGTGCACCACACAAGTGATGTGACTCACGAGGTCTCTAACAGCCATTAATCGTTAAACGCTGCAAAGTTTTTGTTGCGAACGAAACTTTTCCACGCTAAAAAGCTCTGATAAGTCAGAGCTTTTTTATTACTACAGGAAACCAGTGTGACTATCTTTTCCACTTTAAACACTTTTTCAAAACAACGTCTGTCGTGGGCACTGCTGCTTTTATTCGTTGTCTTCTTTGAAGCATGCGCCCTGTTTTTTCAGCACGTTATGATGTTGTCACCTTGCGTGATGTGTATCTATGAGCGCGTGGCTATGCTCGGCATCGGTGGCGCGGCCCTGATTGGCTTAATAGCACCAGAGCAGCCTATTCTGCGTTGGCTTGGCCTTGGTTTATGGGGCGCAAGTGCTTACAAAGGCTTAGCGTTATCAATGCAGCACGTCGACTACCAGTTCAATCCATCTCCGTTTGCAACCTGTGACTTGTTTGTCGTCTTCCCTGACTGGGCGCCCCTTAATCAGTGGGTTCCATGGATGTTTGAAGCTTACGGTGATTGCAGCAAAGTGGTGTGGCAGTTCCTGACGCTTTCGATGCCACAATGGTTAGTGGTCATCTTTGCCGCCAATCTGGTTGCGCTCGCCTTTATTATGATCGCTCAGTTTGTTAAAGGTAAAAACGAGTAGCAAGTAAATGTTTAAGGGTTGACATCGTGTCAACCCTTTGTTTTTTCAACCGTTACCGCCAGCAAGTCTGCCAATCACTTTCTACTCCTCATGCGCGAGTCACTCTCGAAGGGTCACGTCATCTCTCGAAGCGCAACTTTCCGCTATCCCTCTAGTTCATCTCGCGACCCGGTGCTGGCGCCAATACCTCGCGGTTACCATTGTGACCCGGAGCACTGACAATACCTTGTACTTCAAGTTGCTCAACAATGCGTGCAGCACGGTTATAGCCAATCTTAAAGCGACGTTGAACACCTGAAACAGAGCCGCGACGCGACTGAACCACGTGTTCCACCACTTGGTCAAACAACGGATCCATTTCTTCATCGCCTTCTGGCTTTTCACCCGGTAGCAAGCCTTCTGGTCCTTGGTCACCATTGGTGATCTCATCAATATAGTTTGGCTTACCGCGTGCTTTCCAGTTATTGACCACAGCATGAACATCATCATCTGAAGCGAAGGCACCATGAACTCGAGTCGTATGACTAGAGCCTGGCGGCAAGTACAACATATCACCCATGCCCAATAGCGACTCTGCACCGCCTTGGTCAAGAATGGTACGAGAATCTGTTTTGGTTGATACCGTAAACGCGACACGGGTTGGAATGTTGGCTTTAATCAAGCCAGTAATAACGTCAACGGATGGGCGCTGGGTTGCCAAGATCAAGTGAATACCTGCTGCACGCGCTTTTTGCGCTAAGCGAGCAATCAGCTCTTCTACTTTCTTACCCACGACCATCATAAGATCGGCAAACTCATCCACCACCACCACAATATAAGGTAGCTTTTCAAGCAATGGCGCTTGCTCATCCATACTGTCGCCCGGCTGCCATAACGGGTCGTGGATTGGGTGACCTGCTTCTGCCGCCATCTTAAGTTTGTCATTAAAGCCTTTAATGTTTCGCACACCAAGTGCTGACATCAATTTGTAACGACGCTCCATTTCCCCTACACACCAACGCAGAGCATTAGATGCATCCTTCATGTCGGTAACCACTTCAGACAGCAAGTGAGGAATGCCTTCATAAATAGACAGTTCCAACATTTTAGGGTCAATCATGATAAAGCGAACATCTTCTGGCGTTGATTTGTACAACATACTCAGAATCATAACGTTAACACCAACTGATTTACCCGAACCTGTGGTACCCGCCACCAACACGTGCGGCATCTTCGACAGATCAGCCACGACCGCTTCACCGGCGATATCTTGGCCAAGAACCACCGTCGTTGGCGATTTAGCCTCAATGAATTGCTGACTGCCGATCACATCTGAGAAGTAAACGGTCTGACGACTCATATTCGGCAACTCTAAACCGACATAAGGTTTGCCGGGAATCACTTCAACCACTCGCACCGCCATAGCCGACAATGAGCGTGCCAAGTCCATTGAAAGACTCGATATACGGCTGACTTTCACCCCTGGCGCTAAATCAAGCTCAAAACGGGTAATCACTGGCCCTGGGAAAATATCAACCACCGTCGCCTGAATCTTATAATCGGCCAATTTAGCTTCGACCAAGCGTGCGATATGTTCGAGCGCGTCGCGATCGATGAAGTTCTCACGCTTCTCTGGATGATAAAGCAGTTCCAGCGTTGGCATTGGTTCGTCGGGCTTAGGCAAGTTTGGCTCTTGCTGAACCAGAAATGGGTTTTGCTGTGCGGCGACTTTGGCTTGCGCCTCTTCGACTAAGCTATGTAATGCTAACGCATCGTGGTCATCCGCTTGCGTGCTATTTAAATCATTCTCTGCTGCTTGATCTTCAACGACATCGAAAGAGGAAATCGTTGGCTGCTTAAACTCTGGTTCTGGCTCTATCTCAGTGGTAATTTGGTCCAGTTCGGTATCACTGATGCTCGGTTGGTAGACGCTTTCATCACCCTCCTCTTGCTGCCAAGGCAACTCCTCATCCACTAAGGTTTCGTCACTTTTCGGTGCAATAGACTCAGTATCCGTTTGAGGTACTTCAAATACCGCTTGCGGTGCATCTTGAGACGCCTGTTGCTCAGCCGCGAAGTCGCCTTGACTAAACGCCGCCTGCTCTAGCTCTTCAATTGTGGCGTTTAACTGGGTGTTACGATCAGGTTCAACGGTATGCTCGGGGGTCGGTGTTGTTATCTCACGCGATTCAACGGGTTTTGGTGGCGATACCGTTGCCGCGGCTTCTGGCATATGAATATTGAAACGGCGCGGCAGATCATCGCCTTGCGTATTGGTTAAAGGTAATGCTGATGGTTCCTCTTGGAGCGCTGACGCGGCTGGGGTTTCAGCTTGCACTTCTGGGTGATGATTTAATTCGGCCTCGATCACTTCATCATCATGACCACGCACTTTGTTAACTAATGCAGTGAGTAGCGCAATGGTCTTCTCTCCTAACCACTCAACAATGCTCAACCAAGAGATACCAGTTAAAAGTGTAAATCCAGCGCCCCATAGAAATAGCAGAACCAAAGTGGTGCCTAAAAGATTAAGCGTCGGTAGCGCTAGGCTAGTCAGCACATCACCAATCACGCCACCAGAGGAAAAATACCAGATATCATCAAAATTAATGTCTGCTAATCCGCAACTGGTCAATATTAATACCGTCAGTCCAAGTAGACGCGTGCCCCACAGCATCAGGTCAAGCGGCTCATCTTCGTCACGCTTACGCAACATCACCCATGCGGTCGCACTGATAATCAAAGGCAATACATAAGCCAAAGAGCCAAAAGTGAAAAACAAGGTGTCCGCAAGCCAAGCACCCACTAAGCCTCCGGCGTTGTCGATCTCTCCTCCCCAAGCAGTTTGAGACCACGAGGGGTCCGCAGCGCTATAGGTCAATAGAGCAACAGATAACAGTATCGACGCAAGCACCACGACAATCAGGCTACACTCTTGAAGGCGCTGTGGCCCATTAAGACGTGAAGGCTGAGTGTCTTCACCTGTTTTAATGATAGTTTCCACTTTATTTTTGGTCTCTTTGAACATAACCAACTTAATCTTTAGATGACACTAATCTATCCCGAATAGGGTCTGAATAATAAGAAAAAAAATAGCCCGAGCAGTGCTCTGCTCGGACTATCGATTTAACCATATCAAGGGCAAAAACCCAATTGCTTAAAGTCAGAATATGGAAAGCTATTGAGACTTAAAGCCTAAGTTACAAAAACTAGCGGGTTTTGATCACCAACTGGTTAGTTTGCTTCACTTCTTCCATAACAACGTAGGTTCGGGTGTCATTCACACCTGGTAAGCGTAAAAGGGTGTCCCCTAAAAGCTTACGATAGGCACTCATATCTGATACGCGAGTTTTCAAGAGATAGTCGAAGTCACCGGACACAAGATGACACTCTTGGATGTCGTCTAGTTTTTGCACAGCCGTATTGAATTGTTCAAATACATCGGGCGCACCGCGATTTAACGTAATTTCAACAAATACCAACAGCGAAGCGTCAAGATATTGAGGGTTTAGCAATGCTGTATACCCAGTAATATAACCCTGACGTTCAAGTCGACGTACACGCTCCAAACACGGCGTAGGCGAGAGCCCAACACGCTTAGAGAGCTCTACATTCGAAATACGACCATCTTTTTGCAACTCATTAAGTATGTTGCGATCGATACGGTCTAGATCCTTGGACGGCTTTTTATTGTTGTCTGCCATTTTTTATTCCACCTTATTACTTCCTTGCAAAAAAATATACTACAACTTTTTAATATTCAGTATCAAATTTTAATAAAACCTATCTATACTAGATATTAATTCGACAGAATTACCCTACAAACAGTTAAAGCAACTAATATAGTATATACAACCAATATAAAATGAGGATTCAGGATGATTATTGGCGTACCTAAGGAAATCAAAAACCACGAATACCGTGTTGGTATGATCCCAGCAAGCGTTCGCGAGCTAGTGTCTCAAGGTCACCAAGTTTTTGTTGAAACTAATGCCGGTTCAGGCATCGGTTTTTCAGACGATGATTACATCGCTGTAGGCGCATCCATTCTTCCTACTGCTGCTGACGTTTTCACGCAAGCAGATATGATTGTAAAGGTCAAAGAACCTCAAGCTGTCGAGCGCGCTATGCTTCGAGAAGGGCAAATTTTATTTACTTATTTGCACCTAGCACCAGATTTTCCACAAACTGAAGAGCTAATCAAGAGCAAAGCTGTCTGTATAGCGTATGAGACTGTAACAGATAATATGGGTCGCTTGCCACTACTTGCGCCAATGTCTGAGGTTGCAGGTCGCATGTCTATTCAAGCGGGCGCGCAAACTTTGGAGAAATCTCACGGTGGTCGCGGTTTACTTCTGGGTGGTGTACCTGGCGTTGAGCCAGCTAAAGTCGTCGTTGTTGGCGGCGGTGTGGTCGGTGCTAATGCCGCTCGCATGGCTGTTGGTCTGCGTGCTGACGTAACCATTCTGGATCGTAACGTTGATACATTGCGTCGTTTGGACGAAGAGTTCCAAGGCCGCGCAAAAGTGGTTTATTCTACGGAAGATGCTATCGAGAAGCATGTTCTAGAAGCAGACCTAGTGATCGGCGCTGTTCTTATCCCAGGTGCTGCAGCGCCTAAACTCGTCACTAAAGAGCACATCGCGAAGATGAAACCTGGTGCGGCGGTTGTTGACGTTGCAATTGACCAAGGCGGCTGTTTTGAGACTTCACATGCCACAACACATGCTGACCCAACTTACGTCGTTGATGAGGTTGTTCATTACTGTGTGGCTAACATGCCTGGCGCGGTTGCACGCACTTCTACTTTTGCCCTTAATAACGCGACACTGCCTTACATTGTTAAGCTTGCCAACAAAGGCTACCGCGAAGCACTTCTTGAAGACAAAGGTTTCCTAGAAGGCCTAAACGTGATTCATGGTAAAGTGACATGTAAAGAAGTAGCGGAGAGCTTTGAACTAGAATACGTTGCACCGGCTGATGCTATCGCTATGTTCAACTAAGGTTGAATGACTGAAAAGATAAAAAGCGCTCACTTCGGTGGGCGCTTTTTTTATCTGAATACCATCCATTGATCGAGGTGCGATATAAAAAGACACAGCGGCTGTTCTGCTAACGCTGCGTTCTTTGTTCTAGAACCAGCGCTCCAACGCACTCTTGTCTAACTGACGAAAAGCTCGATTCAATATCTGTGCAAGCTCTTTATAACGAGGTCGCGATTTCAAAGGTTCCAATGCAAAACCGCTGTCCGCGATTTTTTGGTGAATTTCGCGATACCAACCCGCAAGTGACGGAGGTAATTCAGTATTGGCACGGTTGCCTAACCACCACATACCTTGGATTGGCATACTGATCGCAAACAAGGCGATAATGACCGATTGCGGCATGGATGGGTAGTTATTGAACGCCATCTGGGTCAGCACGCTGATGGCCGCGATCGCAGGCATCACTTTTACTCCAAACCGAGTTGCTTTGATAATACGCTGCTCAGGGAACAACATAGTCAACTCTTTGCGTATTGGCCAAGTATCCATGTACTTCTGTCCATCACGTAGGCTGTGAACTAAACCGACTTTATTACTCATAGGGCTCTCTCACTTCACTTAGCAATAGGTCAAAACTAAAAATAAGTTGAAAGTTTCAACTATTGGGACAAAAAATTGATAGAAGTTAATATTCTTTCAAATTTTTTTGTTATTATTGCCTATTATCGTTATCCTTCTGCGGACCCACAATCTCATTGTTGCTGTTATTTACAATTTAAGCAACTCTTGAGGCCTTTCTGCAGCGGATGCATGAGTGATGAGAAGTATCATCACTGTCTTTTATACGGAATTCGAAGTTTTTTTGACCAAGATTAGTGCGCAACTTTAATTGCATCGTCTATTATTTTGGTTAATTTTCATCCTAACTGATTATTACAGGTAGTCACACATGTCTAAGCTAGTTTTAGTTTTAAACTGCGGTAGTTCTTCTCTCAAATTTGCTGTTGTTGATGCAGTGAGCGGCAACGAGCACCTATCAGGTCTTGCAGAATGTCTTCATCTTCCGGAAGCACGCATCAAGTGGAAGCTTGATGGTAAACACGAAGCTCAACTAGGTAATGGTGCAGCTCACGAAGAAGCGCTAGCATTCATGGTTGAAACTATTCTTGCTTCTAAACCAGAACTTAAAGCTAACCTAGGCGCAATCGGTCATCGTATCGTTCATGGTGGTGAACAGTTCACTCAATCGGCTTTAATCACTGACGACGTTCTTAAGGGTATTCAAGATGCTGCGACTTTCGCACCGCTTCACAACCCTGCTCACATTATCGGTATTGAAGCGGCGAAACACAACTTCCCTGAACTACAGAATGTTGCTGTATTTGACACGGCGTTCCACCAGACAATGCCAGAAGAGTCATACCTATACGCTCTACCTTACAAACTGTACAAAGAGCACGGCATTCGTCGTTACGGTATGCACGGTACTTCTCACTTATTTATCACTCGTGAAGTAGCTGGCCTACTTAACAAGCCAGTTGAAGAAGTTAACATCATCAACTGTCACCTAGGCAACGGCGCATCTGTATGTGCAATCAAGAACGGTAAATCTGTTGATACATCAATGGGTCTAACTCCTCTTGAAGGTCTTGTGATGGGTACTCGTTCGGGTGATCTAGACCCTGCTATCATCTTCCACCTGCATGACGCTCTTGGCTACTCGGTTGAACAAATCAACACTATGCTAACCAAAGAGTCTGGCCTTGCTGGTCTAACTGAAGTGACCTCTGATTGTCGCTTCGTTGAAGACAACTACGGTGAGAAAGAAGAAGCGACTCGCGCAATGGACGTTTTCTGTCACCGCCTAGCTAAATATGTAGCGGGTTACACAGCAACGCTAGATGGCCGTGTTGACGCTATCACTTTCACTGGCGGTATCGGCGAAAACTCTGGCCCTATCCGTGAGATGGTACTGAACCGTCTGGGTATTTTCGGTATCGAAGTAGATAGCGAAGCAAACCTTAAAGCACGTTTCGGTGGTGAAGGCACAATCACAACCGCAAACAGCCGTATCCCTGCGATGGTCATCTCGACTAACGAAGAGCTTGTGATCGCTGAAGACACTGCGCGTCTCGCTGGTCTTTAATTGACTTAACCGGTTGACGCTCTTTTTATACAAAGCAGTCAACCGGTTTTCATATTTAAGGGGCTTAACTCCTATTCCAATGCAACGGAATACGAAGTTAAGCTTTTATCTCAATAGCTAAAGGTACTCTACGAATGTCTCGTACTATTATGCTTATCCCTACAAGCGCTGGTGTTGGTCTTACTAGCGTAAGCATGGGTGTTCTTCGCGCAATGGAGCGCAAGGGCGTTAAAGTTTCTTTCTACAAGCCTATCTGTCAGCCGCGAAGCGGTGGTGATCAGCCGGATCTTACGTCTACGATCGTCGCTCACAACAGTGACATGAAGATTGGCCAACCAATGGCGATGTCTGTTGCTGAAAACCTTATCGGTAACGACAACATGGACGAACTGCTCGAGACGGTTGTAGAACGTTACAACCAAATCAATAAAGATGCAGACGTGACGCTTATCGAAGGTCTAGTCCCAACTCGTAAACACCCATTTGCTAACCAAGTGAACGCTGAAATTGCAGCCACACTGGGTGCGGAAATTGTCCTTGTTGCGACACCAGGTACTGACAACCCAACGCAACTCAAAGAGCGTATCGAAGTCGCGTGTTCAAACTTTGGTGGCACTAAAAACAAAAACATCTCTGGCGTGATCATCAACAAGCTCAATGCGCCTGTTGACGACGCTGGTCGTACTCGCCCTGATCTATCTGAAATCTTTGATGATGCCGACAGTGCGAAGCAAAACGAGATGAAAGTGATGGAGATCTTTAATACGTCTCCAATTCGTGTTCTCGGTTGTGTGCCATGGAGCATCGATCTTATCGCGACTCGCGCTATCGATATGGCAAAACACCTCAATGCTGACATCATCAACCCTGGTGATATCAACACGCGTCGCATCAAGAGCATCACTTTCTGTGCACGTTCGCTACCCAACATGATTGAGCACTTTAAACCTGGCTCTCTGCTTGTGACTTCAGCTGATCGCCCAGACGTTATTGTTGCGGCTGCACTTGCGGCAATGAACGGCGTCGATATTGGTGCCATATTACTGACGGGTGGATACGACATCCCACAAGAGATTGCCGGTCTATGTAAGCCAGCATTTGATACAGGTCTACCGATCTTCAAGGCACAAGGTAACACTTGGCAAACGTCTCTTAATCTACAGAGCTTTAGCATTGAAGTCCCTGCTGACGATAGAGAGCGTATCGAGTTCATTAACGAACACGTCGCTGGCCATATCGACGGCAACTGGATTGAGTCGATGACTGAAGGTACTCAAAAGTCACGTCGACTAAGCCCACCTGCATTCCGTTACCAACTAACGGAACTTGCACGTAAAGCTGGTAAGCGTATTGTACTTCCTGAAGGTGATGAACCACGCACTGTAAAAGCGGCCGCTATTTGTGCTGAGCGTGGTATTGCTGAGTGTGTGCTTCTAGGTAACCCAGACGAAATCCGTCGTGTTGCGGCTCAACAAGGTGTTGAGTTAGGTGCTGGCGTTCAAATCATTGATGCTGATGCGGTACGTGAGAACTACGTAGCGCGCTTGGTAGAACTTCGCGGTGCCAAAGGCATGACCGAAGTGGTTGCTCGTGAAAAGCTTCAAGATTCTGTTTTCCTCGGCACGATGATGCTTGAAAACAACGAAGTTGATGGTCTGGTTTCTGGTGCGGTTCACACCACGGCGAACACTATCGTTCCTCCGTTCCAAATCATCAAGACTGCACCTAACGCATCTATCGTTTCTTCTGTCTTCTTCATGCTTCTGCCTGATCAAGTCCTAGTATACGGTGACTGTGCAATCAACCCAGATCCAACCGCTGAACAGCTTGCTGAAATCGCTATCCAATCGGCAGACTCTGCAGCCGCATTCGGTATCGAACCGCGCGTTGCCATGATCTCTTACTCTACTGGTGAATCTGGTAAGGGTGCAGACGTTGATAAAGTCCGTGAAGCAACAAAATTAGCTCAAGAGAAACGTCCTGACCTAATCATCGACGGTCCGCTACAGTACGATGCAGCAATCATGGAAAACGTTGCCGCTTCTAAAGCACCAAACTCTCCAGTTGCAGGTAAAGCGACCGTATTTGTATTCCCAGACCTAAACACGGGTAACACAACTTACAAAGCAGTACAGCGCTCGGCAGACCTAGTGTCTATCGGTCCAATGCTGCAAGGCATGCGTAAACCAGTAAATGATTTATCTCGCGGCGCACTTGTCGACGACATCGTTTACACGATTGCCCTAACGGCGATTCAAGCAGACCAAGAAAATAACTAGTTTTCTGTTCTGAATTGAAATCAAAAAAGCCCTCGTTGATCGAGGGCTTTTTATTGGTCATTTTTTCGCGGCTTAGTTTGGTTATTACTTAGCTTAGTTAATGCTTAGCTCATTGCCATCATAACGTATCACGACCATGCGCGGATTCAAGATCAAGCTCAGGCCCTTTTGGCACTACTTGAGTCGGGTTGATTCCAGTATGGCTAAAGTAATAGTGACGTTTAATGTGATAAAAGTCTGTGGTCTCTTTGACACCCGGCACCTGATAGAGCTCTTTCATATAACCATTGAGGTTCGGATAATCGGCAATACGCTGTTTGTTGCATTTAAAATGGCCAACGTAGACAGCATCAAAACGAATCAAGGTAGTAAACAAACGCCAATCGGCTTCGGTTATCTGCTCTCCAGCCAAGTAACGATGAGTGGCTAAGTGCGCTTCCACTTTATCGAGCGCAGAAAACAGTTGATCAAACGCCTCTTGATACGCCTCTTGAGTGGTGGCAAAACCACAGCGATAAACGCCATTGTTGATATTTGGGTAAATAAACTCATTCCACTCATCAATGACATCGGCAAGCGCTTGTGGGTAATAGTCGTCATGATTACCGGTGAGTTCATTAAACTCTGAGTTAAACATACGAATAATTTCAGACGATTCATTGCTCACGATGGTGTTGTGTTTTTTATCCCACAGCACGGGAACCGTGACTCGCCCGGTGTAATTTGGTTTCGCTTGAGTATAGATTTGGTGCATACAGGTATGACCAAACAGAGGTTCCGGCAAGCCCATCTGCCACCCTTCACTCATCATATCCGGGCACACAACAGTGACATCGATGTGCGTTTCTAGTTGTTTTAATTGACGAAAGATAAGAGTTCGATGAGCCCAAGGACAGGCTAACGACACATACAGGTGGTAACGTCCTGACTCGGGTTGGAACTTAGCGTCAGGTTGATTGGTAACCCAGTCACGAAAGCCAGCATCCTCTCGAACAAACTTGCCCTTGTTCGATTTTGTGTCATACCAGACATCATGCCACACACCTTCAACTAACTTACCCATAAAAACCTCCTAAGCAATAAATTCACTTAATCAGTATATTCAAAAAGGGCCTCAGCTTGAGTAGAGAGTATTGGCTTAGTTGTTCGAATAATTTGAACTATTAATAAAAACGACAAAAAAAGCGCGACCCCAAAAGGATGTCGCGCTTAAGCCCGTCACAGGCTGAACTTAGATGCTAACGTGTAAACACGATACCGCATGCACATCGTTACCTTGAATCGTCGGTTTGGTTTGTGCGCAAGCCTCTGTCGCTTGTGGGCAACGAGTACGGAACACACAACCCGATGGCGGATTGATTGGCGAAGGCAAGTCACCTTCAAGCATCTCGATTTTCTTAGCGCGCTCAAGTTTAGGATCTGGGATTGGGACCGCAGACATCAGAGCGCGAGTATAAGGGTGTTTTGGATCAGCAAACAGTGCTTTCGCTTCCCCAAGCTCTACGGCATTACCTAAGTACATCACTAGCACGCGATCTGAAATATGTTTAACCACAGATAAATCATGTGCGATAAAGACCAAAGATAGGCCTAGCTCTTTCTGGATTTCTTGAAGCAGGTTGACTACCTGAGCCTGAATTGACACATCAAGTGCCGATACAGGTTCGTCACAGATGATCATTTTTGGCTTTAAGATAAGGGCACGAGCGATGCCGATACGCTGACACTGACCGCCTGAAAACTCATGCGGGTAACGGTTGATCACGTTCGGTAATAGACCGACTTTAGCCATCATCTCTTTAACGCGGTCTTTTACTTCTTGCTTAGACAGCTCAGGATAGAAAGTTTGTAACGGCTCAGCGATGATATCACCGACCGTCATTCGCGGGTTAAGCGATGCCAGCGGATCTTGGAAAATCATCTGTATTTCTTTGCGCGTTTCACGACGCTGAACGGCTTGCATCTTAGTCAAATCTTGACCAAGCCACATCACATCACCATCTGTGGCTTCAACCAGACCGATGATCGCACGAGCAAAAGTCGATTTACCACAACCAGACTCACCAACCACACCTAAGGTCTCACCCTCGTAAAGACGCACATTGACGCCGTCTACCGCTTTAAGAGTTGATGGTTTGCTCCAAGGCCACGCCGATTTCGCCGCGATGCTGAAATGCACTTTAAGATTTTTTACATCAAGTAGTAATGGTTTATCTATACTCATTTTTTCCATTCCTCCCACTGCGAAAAACATGCACGCTGACGACCGGTATCAAACGGCGTTAAAATTGGTGCTTCTTGCTTACAACGATCCATAACACGGTGGCAACGCTCTTGGTAAGGGCAGCCTGGTGGTAGACGCAGTAAGTTAGGTGGGTTGCCTGGGATAGTCGGCAGAATCTCGCCTTTTGTATCTAAGCGAGGAATCGCTTTCAGTAGCCCTTCCGAATATGGGTGGCTTGGATGGTAGAAAATTTCGTCAACGTTACCGTATTCCATCGTACGGCCAGCGTACATAACCAATACTTTTTCACACGAACCTGCCACTACACCCAGATCATGAGTGATCATGATGATGGCGGTATTGAACTCAGATTTTAACTCGTTCAACAGATCCATGATCTGCGCTTGAACGGTGACATCAAGTGCGGTTGTTGGCTCATCAGCAATCAGAAGTTTTGGACGACATAGCAACGCCATCGCGATCATGACACGCTGACGCATACCGCCTGAGAATTCATGTGGGTACATGGTAATACGCTTACGCGCTTCAGGGATTTTTACCGCTTCTAACATGCGCACAGACTCTTCAAAAGCTTCTGCTTTACCCATGCCTTTGTGCAGCATTAGCACTTCCATCAACTGATCACTCACCTTCATATAAGGGTTAAGCGACGTCATTGGGTCTTGGAAGATCATGGCAATCTGTTCAGCACGAACCTTATTTAGCTCTTTCTCTGGCAGGTTAAGGATCTCTTTACCCTCAAACTTTGCACTGCCTGAAATAATGCCGTTTTTGGCCAAAAGGCCCATGATTGCGAATACCGTTTGTGACTTACCTGAGCCAGATTCACCAACAATACCTAAGGTTTCACCTTGATTCAGGGAAAAGTTTAAATCGTTTACTGCGGTAACAATACCATCTTGAGTGGTAAATTCGACGCGCAGATCTTTGACATCTAATAAGCTCATCATTGCTTCCTTAATCTTATCTTTCAATTATCTGTCTTTTGGATCCAACGCATCGCGTAGACCGTCGCCAACGTAGTTGAAGCAAAATAGAGTCACAACCATGAACGCGGCTGGGAAAGCCAACTGCCAGATTGCCACTTCCATTGTCTGGGCACCTTCTTGTAACAGTGCACCCCAACTTGTCATCGGCTCTTGAACACCAAGACCAAGGAATGAAAGGAAAGATTCAGTCAAAATCATGCTTGGGATTAGAAGCGTAGAGTAAACCGCAACAATACCCAGTACGTTTGGAACGATGTGACGTGTGATGATCTTCCAGTTGCTGACACCACAAACATGCGCCGCTTCGATAAACTCTTTGCTACGTAAGCTCAGCGTTTGACCACGAACAATACGGGCCATATCGAGCCAAGCAATTGCGCCAATCGCAACGAAGATAAGAATGATGTTACGACCGAAGAATGTCACCAGTACGATCACGAGGAACATAAACGGAACTGCGTAAAGGATCTCTAGGATACGCATCATGATTCGGTCGACTTTACCGCCGATAAACCCAGAAGCCGCGCCATAGAGCGTACCAATCAATACCGCAACAAAGGCGCCCATGACACCTACCATCAATGAAATACGACCGCCAATAAGGGTCCGGACATAAATATCACGGCCAAGGCTATCAGTACCAAACCAATGCTCTGCGTTCGGTGCGACGTGCATGGCATACCAGTCCGTATCGTCATAAGCGAACGGCGCCATCATCGGTAAGACAATCACAGATAATGTGATAATAAGGAGAATAAACAAGCTGACCATCGCCGCTTTGTTACGCATAAAGCGGATACGGGCATCTTGCCAAAGACTACGACCTTCAATTTCTAAGTTCTCAGAGAACTTCTCGATCGCGTCCAGATTTTCTTTTTTCGTTAACATAACCAAACTTCCCTGTTAGTAGCGAATTTTCGGGTCGATCATTGCAAGTAGGATATCTACGATCGCGTTGAATAAGATAAATAGGAAACCAATCAAAATGGTCACTCCCATTACAAGCGAGTAGTCACGGTTAAAGGCAGCGTTAACAAACAGCTTACCAATGCCAGGAAGACCGAAAATAGTTTCGATAACAACAGAACCGGTGATGATACCTACGAACGCTGGACCCATGTAAGAAACAACAGGAAGTAGCGCTGGCTTAAGAGCATGTTTAATGACGATATAACGGTAACTTAACCCTTTGGCACGGGCGGTACGGATAAAGTTACTGTTGAGTGTTTCGATCATCGAACCACGTGTAATACGGGCAAACGTTGCAACGTAAAGCAGTGACATACCAATCACAGGCAGAACAAGATACTTCAGACCACCGTCTTGCCAACCACCAGCAGGAAAAAGGTTCCAGTGAAGAGAGAATAGATAAATCAATGCCGGTGCGAGTACGAACGATGGCATAACAACCCCGAGCATCGCCGTTGACATAATGGTGTAGTCCACCCACGTATTTTGCTTCAATGCCGCAATGGTTCCGACACTTACCCCCATAATGATGGTAAAGATGAAAGCGATAAAGCCCACTTTGGCCGAAACTGGTAGTGCACCGTAGATCAGTTCATTTACCGAGTAATCAAGGTACTTAAAGGAAGGACCAAAATCACCTTGAATAACGTTAGTAAGGTACGTCGTGTATTGTTCAAATACAGGCTTATCTAGGCCATATTTCGCCTCGATATTAGCCATAACTTCAGGTGGTAGCGGCTTCTCACTCGAGAATGGGTTACCAGGCGCGAAGCGCATTAGAAAGAAAGATACCGTGATCAATACCAACATGGTTGGGATCGCCTCAAATATCCTTTTCGCGATGAATTTAAGCATAAACTCACTCTTTCAGTCTGTGACAGTTAAATAAATAAAGGAATTCAACCAAATTTCTATGAATTTTGAGTTGAGTAAGGCGCTGCATGTAAGTTCTCACATGCAGGCCTTGTTTTTATAGTTCTATAGGCTCATAGATTATTGAGCTTTGATGTATAGATCTTTTGAGTAGATCTTCTCTTCCGCGTTGTTTGATGGGAAACCACCAACTTGTGGAGAAAGAAGACGAGCACGTACGTACTGGTAGATAGGTGCGATTGGCATTTCTTTCGCAATCAACTCTTCTGCTTGCATGTAAAGCGCAGTACGTTCTGCTTCAGACGTTGAGTTTAGAGCCTTCTCGATGATCGCATCGTACTCTTTATTACCCCAGTGCTGACCAGCAGTCGTGTTCTTACTAACCATAAGTGTTAGGAAAGAAGACGCTTCATTGTAGTCACCACACCAACCAGCGCGTGAGACTTCAAAGTCACCTTGGTCTTTAGTTGATAGGTAAGTTTTCCACTCTTGGTTCTCAAGTGTCACTTTTAGTCCTAGCGACTTCTTCCACATTGAACCTAACGCAACCGCAATCTTTTTGTGGTTTTCGTTGGTGTTGTAAAGTAGAGAAAACTCTAGTGGATTGTCTTTACCAAAACCAGCTTCTTCAAGAAGGCGCGCAGCTTCAGCATTACGCTCTTTCTGTGACATTTTAGCGAATTCAGGAAGCTCTGGGTTGAAGCCCGCTGTGATTTCAGGAGTTAGGAAGTATGCCGGTTTTTGACCTTGCGCTAAGATGGCGTCGGTCACGATGCTACGATCGATAGCGTAAGAGATCGCTTTACGAACACGTACGTCATCAAATGGCTTTTTCTTGGTGTTGAAAGAGTAGTAATAAGTACAAAGACTGCCTTCAACAGACACTGATTCAGGATATTCTGTCTTCAAGCGCTTGAAGTGCTCTACGGGTAGTGCTGAAGATGAAAAATCTAGCTCGCCAGACAAAAAGCGGTTCATTTCCGCTACTTGATTCTCGATAGGTAAGAAAGTGACTTGATTAAGAACGGTGTTTTTGTTGTCCCAGTATTGTTCATTACGCTTAAGAACCATGCGCTCGTTCAGTACCCAACGGTCTACTACGAATGCACCGTTGCCGACAAAGTTTTCTGGCTTGGTCCACTGGTCACCGAACTTTTCAACTGTCGCTTTATGAACAGGTTTCACTGTTGTGTGGCCTGTCATCATAACGAAGTATGGTACAGCTGTATCTAACTCAACCACTAATGTATGGTCGTCAACGGCTTTAACACCTAGCGTGCTCTTATCCTTTTCACCCGCTACGATCTCTTTCGCATTCTTCATCTTGGTGTATTCCATGTACCAAGCGTATGGTGATGCTGTTACAGGGTCTACGGCACGTTGCCAGCTGTATACGAAATCTTCTGCCGTTACAGGGTCGCCATTTGACCACTTAGCATCTTTACGAAGATGGAAAGTGAATGTTTTGTTGTCTGCTGTTTCCCAAGACTCTGCAACACCTGGAATAGTGTTGCCATCTGCATCTTGGTTCACCAAGCCTTCGAGAAGATCACGGATAACGTGAGATTCTGGTACACCTTGCGATTTGTGTGGGTCGATAGTCGCAACTTCTGTGCCGTTACCACGAACAAGTTCTTGTTTTTCTGCAAGTTTAGTTCCTGCTGGAACATCTGCTGCTAGAGTTACGGTAGAGGTTGCAGCCACTGCTAGACCAGCACCCAGAAGAAGGGCTTGTGTGATTTTGTTCTTATACATGTGTAAAACTCCAAGTTTTTTATTTGCATCCATGACTTCTTTGTACAGCACCAGAACGGACAGTGATTTAGATCTGTTTAGCTCAAAAAATAAGCATAAAAACCTAAAAACATACAAAGATTGCGGCACACATTAGCAATCATTGAAGTAATTTGCCATTAAAATGTAGCAAAAAGTCGTATAACACCGTGACTACGTCAATAAATTGGTAAATATCACTACAAACGTCGAATATCTCAGTTTATTAACATGAGAACTCTTTATGCAGTGAATTGAAGTGCCATATTATCTATCAAGATGTTTTTTTACAGCATCTTGTGCTAGATATAGTGCAAGGAAATTAACAAAAGTTATGTAAACTAGCTAACAGTTAGCTACATTTAACTTTGCCAATAAAAAGTTCTGTGAAGCCAATCACCCAGTTGCACAATAAGCGCGCACAACTCCCCAAAACGGATCATTGATTCCAGAAATGATTCACACCTTGTTATATGACACAGTCATTGTTATCGAACAGCACAGGGTTATACCCTCCCCCTTCAAGCTAGCTAAACATCCCCAGTAAATCACAACAACTAAAGACAGTAACGCAATCACTATGTTATTTATTTGATTCCCGAATGATTGTCACCTCTACCATTTGATTTGGTTTTCCATTCATGCTGAGTACGTAACTTCCCCATTCATGTGTATTAATGTGGGTTACCCATTTATCACTTTGCATTGGGCAATGTAAGTTTTCAATTTTTGACCCCACGATATCTGCGTCTTTCATTGTTAAAGCGACTGATTTACTGTGAAAAATAACCAGTTTTTCATTCCACTTAGTCACCGCTAACTGTAAAAAAGCGTTTCCATTGTCATCCAGTTTAAATTTGTACCCGACAGGGCTATTCACCACGATTTCACTTCGCGCTGCTTCATCAGGCGTGGTAGGAGCTTGATTGAGTAAGACGACTGGCTGGTTACAAGCCGCAACATAATCTTGTTTAAAATACTGATTGCGACCAGAAAGCAAATCTGAGTCGTTGTCTTGCGCATTGATAAACTGAATACCAGCCAACACCAGACTGCAGACCAGTATCAAGTTAATGAATTTAGATCGCATACCATTACCTTTAATCTTTGTTTAAATATATAAATGGAGGAATGCACCCTAGGTTATCCGGCCGATGTTTTAATGGTACAAGCGAACAAAAAGGCGACTGTTTATTGGCAGGGACGGAAGCATCAGAGACAGACAGTGCGGATAAAAAAGCGATCAGTGCTTCTTTTTCAATTATTGAAATAGAAAAACCAGCAATCTTGGCATCTTTATTCGGATGCACTCGCCCATCACCAATATCATTTCCGCTACGAATCACTCTACCACCAGCGGCGTAACTATCAATCACAGCATTCAACGATTGAAAACTTCCGTCATGCCCCCACGGCCCTGTTTTAACCACATTAATAAGCGAAGGGATACGAAATCGCCCATTGTCAGAACGATCTCCCGATTGCGATTCAAGACCAACCTCATCAATAGGGTAAGTGATTTGGCCATCACTATTGTTTATTCCATACAGGCCCACATTGACAAATTCCGGCTGCCGCGCCATCGGTTGATTCATTAAATTACCGCCATGACATTGGCTGCATTTCAAACGTTGACTAAAAAATAGTCTCCGGCCTTGCTGCTGCGCAAACGACAGAGAAGTTTCGTCTCCGTTCAAATACCGCTGATAAGCTGTATCCGTAGACACTATTTGTTGCACATATTTCGCTAGCGCATCCAAGGCTCTGTCCACGGTGACATTGGGTGAACCAAACGCTTGTTCAAACAGAGGCGAGTAAAGGTTACTCGCCTCTGATAGTCGTTGAATCAAAAGTTGCTCGGTCATACCCATTTCTACTGGTTGAGTTGCAAATAACGGTTTTCGAATTGACGACTTTAGATCTGTCACTCCCTTTGTGCGTTGAAAGTAAGAGCTGAACCTAGCCGTATTCAATAAGGAAGGCGTGTTCAGAGTGGTGGTTTGGTCATAAATATCTGGGGTTTTACTAAAGGTATTGCTCCAACCATGGTTGGGATCATGGCACAGTGCACAACTTCGGTTACCTAGCTTGGAAAGCCTAACATCATTGAACAAGTAGCGTCCGAGCTCAACTTTATCTTTATCGTCATTCCCAGCGTGTACTGTCCAAGAACACCATAGAGAAATAGTGAAGCAAAAGTATAAGCACAGCCGCTTTATCCTTCTCATGACAACGCGCCACCTACTACTAATAGAACAACCATACTGTTGAAACTGAGGTAGTTATAACTAACTACCTCATTATTCGCTATTTACTTACTTGCTCCCATTGCTGCGTAACCCAGGCAGGGTCAGCGGCTTGACCAGGTGCAAACACTGAGTTAGAGCAGTTTGAATACCAAGGGCCAAAACACTGCCAAATGCCTTCCTTACCAAAGTCCACAACCGTACCTTTGGTATAGTTTGCAAGCCCCTGTGGGTAAACATAGTCAACGTTATTAGGAACTTCACTATTACCTTGCTCAACAGAGAAGTTGTAAGTGTCTAGTTCAGTGTTGTCATAACTATCTGTAACTTCAACGCTCACACTGTAATTATCTTCATCATCGACGAGGAAAAACTTATGCGGTTTTTCTCCTACCACCCCAGTAACAATATCGGGTTGACCGGAATTGTTAGTCATCGAACTCAACGTTGCTTTATAGGTATATTCACCATTGTCACCTTCGTCGATTCGAAGATCGATGGGGATTTCGATAGGTTTCCCTGCTAGTGTATAGCTCGCTTGAAGGCTCGGCCATGAAAACGTAAATTCTTCTTGCTCCCCTCCCACAACTTGAGTCAAGTGAGAGAATTTTTCTGAGACAAAATAGATATTGTTTCTATTTACATCATGGGTCAACTCAATGTCTCCATTACTCTCTTTAACACCCACTTCCATATACTCAGAAGCAGTAGCATTGCGATTAATTTCCTCAGCTAATTCAAGTTTCCACACATCTTCTGACGTATTGTGCGAATCTATTTTGACGGAAGGTTCATAACGCGTGGTTCCCTCATACATAATTCGAGCTATTGCAGTGTCACCGACTTTCAGATCACCTTTATCGCCAGCAAATCGTTCTTGATGAACCCACTGGTCACCGGGTTCTGGGTCGGGCTTATATCCACCACCATCAACAAATACATCCATACAGCTATAAAATGCTTCACCACTATCCCATACGTTTTGCGGTGGCTTACCTAGTACTTCATGAGGCTTATGGCTTGGGTTAGTTCGCTGCCAAACCTGGTATACAAGTCGTTTTCCGCGTTTATTATCAGGCCACTTTACTTTGTACTTGTATGTACCACCTACATGCGGGGGCATTTTCCCGCTTTCGTCCAACACTGCGACACGTTCTAGATCAGCCCAGGTAAGCTCATCAGTATCAGGATTAAATCCATCGCGAGTAACAAATAGGTCAAAATACCAAGTTTTATGCGGCGCCGTCATATGGTACTCAAACTCTACATATCCATCCTGATCCGGTACCAGCTCTGTCACATGACGTTTAGCACTAGGCACATCAAGAACACTATATTGGCCGCCTTTTGATGCGGAACAGAGTTGGTGATCCTTGATAACAGCCTTATGGTCACCGTTAGCTGCACCTTGGTTAATCTCATTTTTTTGCTCAGCGACTTTGCTATTACAAATATGATTATCATTTGGTGTACTACCTTGATCACAGCTGTACGCACGATCTTGTGGTTTGACCATATAGCCATGTGCAGATGCCATGTTAGGCATCATCACCATTGTTGCTGCAAGTGCACTTAAGGCAAATACGGCTGAGCTGGCGGTTCGTTTTCTCTTTAAAGTCATCTTTATTTCCTAATTTAGCTATCTTGTAAAAGGAGTGTTGGGTACAAAGAAAGCCAGTTTGATGCACTGTTGAATTAGTCTGCAGATAAGCTTTTTATTTATTAAAGCGAATCATCATGCTACGTAAAACATTATTTTTTATTATGTAATGATGTTTTAAAGCGGCCAATATATGAACAACAACCAAGATAGCCAACGTCAAACAGGACGCGCGGTGAACAACAAAGAAAAACTCATTCACAGCAACGTTATCAATTAGATTCGGAATTTCAATTACCCAGAAAAACTGATAGCTATGCTTAAGCATTAAATAGCCGCTAATAAAAACGACAAACATCGCAAAATACATAACTCCATGAGCCAGTTTTGCAAAACTTTTCTGTGTGTCAGAAATTGTGTTTGGCAGCTCCGGTTCAACCCGGAAAAATTTCCATACCCAGCGTACAAAAAATAAAATTGTAGCAAGGGTCGCTAGAGATATATTTAGATTAGAGAGTACATGGAATAACACAGGACGATCCATGACTAACAGCATCCCATACCCAGCAAAAGTGGCGTACAGAATGATGACGGCCATACTCCAATGAAGCCATTTTGTTAAAGAGCGATGCTGCTCTGTAAGTTCTGGCGCTTTATCCAAAGAGCTTGGATTAAATAACGCTTTATTGTTTACTTGTAACATTTCATTGTCATCTCATAGGAACGATATTGAACTGCTCAAGATTGTGACGAACAAAGAAAACCATGTGAAGCAAACACTCCATTCAATTGACTTCGCTTGAAATTTATGGTCCTAAATTTTAGTGTTTTTGAAGCCTAACACGCCATTTTAGTTATCTAGCATCTTCTCTAATGCCTCACGCAATGAGTCAGATAAATCTGGATCATTGAGTAACTGTTCCGCAACTTGGTTGTTTTCAAGATGATTTTCTGAACCGGACAACAGATATTCAAACAACATTTCTTTAGCGGGCGTAGGTAGGTTTCTCTCTGTGATACGTTCTCGTAACTGGCGTTGGTAGCCAGACTCGAATGGTTTGACTTCTTCTTTCGCTAGGTGCGCATCGACAATTTCTTTAACTACATTGGGGTTGCTATCTTTGAGGATTAAACTTTTGAGATGACTTTCCATTCTCGGATTTTTAGCCAACACTTTTACCGCAGCCATCCTTTCATCAAAATGTTCACTTTGGGTATAGGCGACCACTTCATCGTCCAATCCAGAGGAATTCAAATTACCTATAGAGACTAGAGTGTCGTACACTGAGTTTCCTGATTTAAGGTTATTCGATAGATAATCAGTGACGTAACTTCGCAAAACCTCCGAATTATTGCCTAAGATACCAATATTGAGCAGTGCAGTTTGTGCAATCATGCTGTTAGTACTTTGGGCAACGGTTTCAAGTGTATGCAGTGCCTGAATTGAACTCACTTCACCCATCTTAGCAATCGACATAATCGCGCGAAGTCGGTTCTGTTCGTCTAATGTATGATCCTCAATCAATTGAGATAGGATGTATTCCCCTTCAGGGCTTTGCGATCGCTCAAGACAAAATATCAATAACGACTGCTGGTCATTGGTTAAGTTTTGGTTAGTCAACAGATCTTTAACGTTATTGAATCCTTGTTTTGCTAAATACCCACCGATGGCAAAGGCATTATCTAAGTCAGGAGATTGAGCAAAAGTTCCAAATCTAGATTTAAAATTCTCTTCATCGACGTTATCTAAATGGCCTGCGATCTCAGAACCTATGCCTTGCCAATGACGATTAACGTCGATAGCATACTGTTGTATATTCCAGTCTAAATGAGACTTTCTCGATACGGGTTTCACCTCAATGTGCTGAACTATCGTCAGAATTTGAGTCTCATAATTAACAGTTTTGCTATGAGTGTGAACTAACGATTGAGGGACCCCATTTTGATCATGAGTCAATTGCCATTGATCATTTTGGTCAACAACATCGTAGGTATCTGCTGTCGAAACAGACCCTAGCCACTCTCGCTCAATTCTCTCGGCACTTTCTCTAGAGTAAATGAACTGATGTTTACCATCAGCCAACATTAAGGTTTTATTTCCTAGATAATAGGAAAACTGAGTGAGCGCAGTCTCAATGAGGGTCAATGGATGCGACGCACTGAGCCCAAGTAAATTAGTGTTCACAAACGCACCCTCTACCATTTGAGTGGTAAAAGTAAGCTTCTTTGGACGATCTTCACCTTGATATTGGCTTGGCCATTGAATGTTGTAGACTTGCCCAAAAAACTGAGCCTTTTGTGATCCCAATGGTTTCAAGGCCATATTAAATCGATACTCTACTTCACCTATTGCTATCGACTGATTACTTATTTTTGTCTCGACCACCACTGAAAACTGATATTCAGAAAATTCGTTCTCTGAATATAATTTAGCGGGAATGTTTTGATAACTTTGTTGACTAACCACATTCTCAAACTGTTCTAAACGGGGAATTTCTTGTTGGTTCGACATTTCATTTTCATCAGACTGTAGAAACCACATCGATATACCAACAACCACAGTGAAGCAGATAGATAATATTAGTATATTCTTTTTCATCATCGTTTTTCCAATCATAAGCAAGTGTTAATAAGGGGTAACTGAACGCTACCCCACTTTTTTGCTTAAATATATTTCGTCTTATCGTAGATAGTACGGTTAGCTTCAAAAATTGGCGACCAACTAATTAGCGAGGTTTCTGCATTGAAAATATCAACCATCCCAAGTAGTTTGACCTTACAGTACAATCCGATATTTCCGCCACCACCGGATGCCATCGCATCCCATTTTAAGCGAGTGTAGTATTGGAAATCAGATGAACTATCTTCTTTATAGGTAACGCCGGCTTCTACGTGAGCTTTTGTGCCTGTTTTGATCAGATTAACGCTACCTTTCACCCCTTTTTCAATTGTTTTCACACCCAAGTTAACCATAGCGTAGCCTTTTGCAGTCGCATAACCAGCAATAAAAGGACGTACTGTTGCGTATACAAAATCCGGACGACGTTTGCCATTTATTTCAATAGGCGTATTGGGCTTATCAAACCCTCCGACTTCTAAACCCGCCGCAAAGTCGACTCCTGTTTTTAAGATCGCACCAACCTTAGCACCTAGCTTAAGTACGCCAATAGGATCAATAGGCACTTCAGGAAGCGGCACCTCGATTGAAGCAACAGTATGTGAAAATGTTCGTTTGAAATCTGATCTTAATAGTGCTTCACAAGTTGGGCTAGCTGAAAAAGGTGTATCACTATTAACTGTTAACGCAAGATGAAGACCTCGGACACAATTAAGCTCTTGTGGGTTAAACGAAAGGTTAGCTTTTCCGATTACAGTCCCAATCGTTGTATTTCGTGGACCTACATTAACCTGGAATTTATTGTTAGTATTCCCCAATATTTTTCCACCTGTATATGTCACGTAGCCCGAGGCATTTCTTTTTTGTAGAAATGATTTCACATGTTTATTTGCTTTCGCAGTATGGGTTTTATTCAGAACCGTCCCTGAATTTATGGTTCCAGAATATGATGGAATCGAATACATTCCTATAAAAAGAATAATGTAAATGTTAAAGAAGTTTTTTAATAAGCTATTCATATTTAATATCCCATCTAAAATCACTAATATTACTCGTACATTAGTATTTTCCATTTTCTATAGAACCACACTAAATCAGCTAAAAGCCTAAGTATTATTTACCCGTTACACTTCCGGCATTATTTATTACACTAGGTTCTATACGCATTTCGCATATTTATATCTAACTCTCGATAACCTAGTCAGTCATTTTTCATTTAGGAATACAATTTAATCTAAGTAATTCCATCTAGACAGGCTGACCAAAACACTCCTCCTCTAGAAAATTTAATTGACGACAAGTAAATCCATAATAAAAACACTGTCTATGAAAGTATTATTTTGATCTGCTCTATTTAAAGTACAAATATAGGTTTGAAACCATAAGATAATTATCATTGCCTTTCCAAATCACTATAAGACAATGTTACTCACACCGCACCTTCTTAAAAATGCATAACAGAATGTTACATTGACTTTTTTGTCAATTGCAATCCTCAACATTACCACCAATAAAATTCTAAGTAACGGTAAAAATTAAGAGGAATAGTCTAACAATAAGCCAAACTAACCTTTTTAACACTTTTGTTAATATTGAGAGCAGAAACAACAAGACAGGTCACTTCTATATAATCAGTGTGTTTAGGAAATAAAATAGAGCTACAAGACCATAATTTAAAAGCGCTAGTGTCACTATTGGCTGAGAAAGCTAACAAGTTTAATTTCTTATATGCTTCATTTGACTACTTGAGAGCATAAGAAATATCAGTCAAATATAAACCTTTATTTCTGTCGAAAAACAACCACTAACAAACTCATCATAATTTACCGAAAAAAATCTTAACTTCGTCCAAGAAATTCCTCAGATATTGACCGCTGTAACTATGGCAAATATTAGTTTCATTGGCTTAGTGCTTTGAGACCTCGAAACTAAATTGTTAATACGAATGATGTGAATTATCGTTTATAAATTTGTTAACTTTTAATTGATTTCATCATCGAGAGTGATAACAACAATGAACATAAACAAACGTCTGATCGCGCTAACCGTTTCTAGTGCAATGACTTTATCGGTATATGCAGGAGAGTCAGTGACTGTGACTCAACCGATTAACTTTACTAACTTTTCTGGGCTTAACGCCCAGCTCGGCGTTAACAATGCGTCTAGTTTTAAGGTGGTTAAAGAAGTACAGCTTAAGAAGCGTGGTATATACAAAGTTAAGGTACAACAAAACCTATGGGGCATACCTGTATGGGGTCACTACCTCAACGCCACACAAAGTGTCAAAGGTGGCGCACTTAAATCGCTACAAGGTAACTACCTAAAAACCACCACTATCGAGCGTGCTTTTGTCAAACCTAGCATTAACCGCTCACAGGCATTAGCACTCGCGAGTAAGGATATCAACGCAGGCTTAACCACAAACGCATCACTAGAAAACGTTCAGGACGACCTGTTTGTGTACCAAGATGGTAACAAAACTCGTCTGATCTACGTGGTGTCTTATCTCATTGATGGCAGCGAGCACCCTACGCGACCATTCACCATGTTAGATGCACACACTGGCGAGATTATTGATCGTTGGGAAGGCATTGCGCACGCACAAATTGGTACCGGGCCTGGCGGCAATCAAAAAACCGGCATGTATGAATATGGTACTGACTACCACTACCTTGATGTGGTTGAAAATGGGACTGAGTGCGTTTTCGACTCAGAAAACGTCGTCACCGTCGATCTTAATGGCGCAACAGAAGGTGCAACGCCACACAGTTACGACTGTCCACGTAACAGTCACAAACAAGTAAATGGGGCTTATTCACCATTAAACGATGCTCATTACTTTGGCAATATTGTTTTCGACATGTACAAAAACTGGTTCGATACCGCGCCACTGTCGTTCAAACTGATGATGCGCGTTCACTATGGTGACGGTTACGAGAACGCCTTTTGGGATGGAAAGGCCATGACCTTCGGGGACGGGAAAGATTTCTTTTATCCGTTGGTCAGTCTCGATGTCTCGGCGCACGAAGTGAGCCACGGATTTACCGAACAAAACTCCGGCTTAGTTTATGCGAATCAATCTGGCGGTATCAACGAAGCCTTCTCAGACATTGCAGGGGAAGCGGCAGAATACTACATGAAAGGCACCAATGACTGGATGGTTGGCCGTGATATTTTCAAACAAGACGGTGCGCTACGTTACATGGATGATCCCTCACGTGACGGCTCTTCTATCAACAACGCAGCGGACTATTATGATGGGTTAAACGTCCATTATAGTTCTGGCGTTTTCAATAAAGCCTTTTATCACCTAGCGACCACTCAGGGTTGGGATACTAAGAAAGCGTTTGAACTGTTTGTGCTCGCCAACCAAATCTATTGGTCACAAAACAGTG
Organism: Vibrio pacinii DSM 19139; assembly: GCF_000711795.1. GTDB lineage: Bacteria > Pseudomonadota > Gammaproteobacteria > Enterobacterales > Vibrionaceae > Vibrio > Vibrio pacinii. Next base: position 253,967 of record NZ_JONH01000001.1, read on the forward strand.
ATTTTTGGCAAGGTGCCTGTGGGGTAAAAAACTCTGCGACCGATCTAGGTTATCAAGCAAGTGATGTCGTCGCAGCGTTCAACATAGTTGGTGTCGATCCTTGTGCAGAACCACCACTGCCGCCAGAACCAGAATTTCAACGTCTTGAAAACGGCCAAGCAACCACAGTTGCTGGTGGTACAGGCTCTAAGACTTATTTTGATATCGAAGTACCCGATGGCAAAGAGAAACTAACGATTGATCTTGCTGTTACAACGGGCGATCCAGATCTTTATGTTGGTTTCGACTACGCGCCAAGCCCACTGGAGAATATCTGTAAGAGTGAAAGTGTTACCGATGAAGTCTGTGTTATCGAGAATCCAATCGCAGGCCGTTATACGATCAATGTGCTTGGTTATGCTCAATATGCCGATGCCAGCCTAAAAGCAACCTTCGATGAAGGCAACACTAACCTGCCACCTGTGGCTGCATTTGAGCACTCTATAAGTGGTAATAACATTGAACTGCGCAGCACAAGTCATGACAACGACGGGCAAATTGTCTCTTACCAATGGGATCTCGGCGATGGCAATAGTGTGAGTGGCGAAGTGGCCAACCACACCTACGCTGTTGCGGGTGACTACGTGGTGACCTTGACTGTCACGGATGATGCTGGTGCGTCTGTATCAACTAGTCAATCGATCACCATCGAAGATAGCTCTACTGAAGCCTTCCCACTGAAACTGAAGTTTGGTAATAAGCATCCAAACGGCACTGCCCGCGTCAAGCTCGCATGGGAATACAAAGATGGCGACTACTTCATTATTAAACGCAACGGCAAAAACGTCGGTGCCACGGACTTTAACTCATACGTCGATAAGTTCCGCCACAACGGTACGATAGATGTGGAATATCAAGTCTGTACATCAAACGATGTCTGCTCTGAAACCAAACGCTATCGCTTCATTAAAACAAACTAATTCGCAATCAATTTAGTCGAGGGCTCCACTAGGAGCCCTTCTTTGTCAATTATCGACATCACTCTCGTAAGGATTAACAATGTCTATCAAAAAATCATTTTTGGCTTTGGCTCTACTAAGTAGTGCCTCCGTTTATGCTTTACAAGACATCGCTCCATTAACCCAAGGAGAAGTCTGGATCACCACCGATGCCGACGCTCAACATCTTATTACCCAACACGGAGCGACTGTCTACCCTAGTTTTTCAGGCGGTGTTAGTTCTGTTGTAGCAAAAATTAATCAACAGCAACTCGCCGCCCTATCAAGCCACATGCATCAAGAAAAACATCGTTGCGGCGGCTACATGGTGCATCCAGACAAAACCAGTGCATTAAAGGCATCATTGATGCCTTTAACATTGAGCACGTTTGAAAAACCTATTGTTAACCACAAAGAAACCGTTGATGATCTGATTGCCCAAGTTGAGCCCAACAATATAGTCTCGACAATCGAAGATCTTACCCGCTTCACCAATCGTTTTTACACAACCTCTTCGGGTGTGGCGGCATCAGACTGGCTACTCGCACGCTGGCAAACCGAGATTGAAAACGTTCCTTATGCGACAGCTCAACAAATTTCGCATACAGACTACCCACAAAAATCCGTTGAAGTGACATTATGGGGCGCCAAATACCCAGATGAAATTGTGGTTGTCGGTGGGCATTTAGACTCAACCGTCGGTTCATGGACATCAGAGGGTACCCTTTCTCCCGGCGCAGACGATGATGCCTCCGGCATCGCAACGGTGACCGAGTCTTTGCGCCTGATGATTGCGAGCGGAATTCAGCCAGACAGAACCATCAAATTCTATGGCTACGCTGCGGAAGAGGTTGGCCTGAGAGGCTCTCAAGACATTGCACAACAACTCAAAGCTGACAATGCCAATGTCATTTCCGTATTGCAGTTAGATATGACTAACTATAATGGCTCGGCGCATGACATTACCTTTATCACTGATTACACCGACAGTAATTTAAATGTGTTCTTAGCCGAGTTAATTGATACCTATGCTAGTGACATCACATACGATTTCGACCGTTGTGGCTACGCCTGTTCAGACCACGCTTCTTGGCACAATGAGGGATACCCTGCGGCGATGTCATTTGAAAGTATGTTTAATGACTACAACCCCAATATCCACACCCAGCATGACACACTAGAAAACTCCGACCCCTCTGCAACACATGCCACTAAGTTTGCCAAATTGGCCATCGCTTATTTGATAGAAACCAGCTTAGACTCTACCACGTCTGGTACCACCGAACTGCGTGAAGGCGTGCCCGTCGAACAACTCAATTCTGGTTACGCTGACGAGCAATTTTTCATTTTCAATACAACAACAACCGGACAAGTCACGATTACAATCACAGGTCCGCGCTCTGGTGATGCAGATCTATACGTCAAATACAACGGTGAGGTCAGTAAAACAGACTTTGACTGTAGGCCATATCAAAATGGCAGTAATGAGCAATGTGTCTTCGACAAGCCTGCGGGGGAGTTTAATATTATGCTACGTGGCTACCGAAATTTTGAGGACGTTAAGCTTGTGGCGACATTCACAAGTGACATCAATTAGTCGACCACAGCCCTGCAAACGGTTGTAAATATGGTGCGTTTTAGTCAACGAAATGACACAGACTTAAACGTCAAATAACCTTCTATTGTGCGGCGTTGTTGGCGCAGAGATAAAAAATGGCCTAGTAAAAACTAGGCCATTCAAAAAGCTAAACGGGCAAGAGCAGTCAGCGTTCACGGCGTTGTTATTAACGACCACCGCGCGATGAGCGCGCCTTGTGTGCAGACGCTGCTTTTGCCTGTGAATTCAAAATGGAATCCACCGTCAATTTCATCGGTTCTTTCGGTTCCAATCCGTGTGGAAAGGTACGTGCACGTGGCGGTAGATCATACTCTTCAGCAGACGCACGAGGCATACGCTTAAAACGATACAAGTAAAAGTTCTCGACTTTCTCTCTTGCCCACTCGGTTTTCTTTAAATATTTTGCACTGCTCACCACCGAAGGGTTGGTATGAAAACAGTTAAAACGCATTGCCGTATCAAGAATATCCCAACCGTAGAAGTCGACCAGTTCTTGCAGCATCGTTTCTAATTTCAGACCGTGTAGAGGGTTATTCTGCTGTAATTCAATTCTTTCTTCATCAGTCATCATAAGGCGTTCCTAAATATCTAACTTACCGAGGTTGGTTTACCCATGCGCATTAAGGCGCGATTAAAGCAACGCTCAATGTGGGGTAGCGAAAAGAGTGGCCGAGGATTCTAACAGAACTCAATCTCTATCCCTACAATTATCGGTGTTGTAACAATATTCGCCATAGCCTAAGGCGTTAGGCTTTACCTTAAGCTCCCTTACAACTGTCTTGTAAGTAGCGTAAAGAAAGCCCAGCGCCTTTGGTTCGATAACCCTATCAGTAAAATTCAATGACATACCCAAGCTACACGTGGTTCAAAGCCTCTATCAAACGGCGGCGTTACTAACTTGAGTGATGATGTTTTCTAGCTTATCTAACCCTTCGCTTAGTACTTGTGACTCGATAGTCAGCGGCGGTAGTAGACGAATAACGTTGGCTTTTACGCCACAAGACAACAAAATAAGGCCGTTTTCTTGCGCTTTACTGATCACGGCTTTGGTCATATCTTGCATTGGTTGGCCAGATTCTGGGTCGGTAAATTCAATGGCCATCATCGCGCCAATGGTGCGAATTTCACCAATTGCAGGGACAGTTTCTTGTAGCTTGGTCATACGTGCATTTACCACTTCGCCAATGCCCATCGCCTTGGCACACAAATCTTCCTCTTCAATAATTTTCAGTACTTCAAGCCCGGCAACACAGCCTAATGGAGACCCAGCATAAGTGCCGCCTAGACCGCCCGGCAATGCAGAGTCCATCACATTCGCTTTTCCGACCACCGCTGAAATAGGGAAACCACCAGCAATACCTTTTGCCATTGTCATTAGGTCTGGTTCAATACCTAGATATTCGGTGGCAAACATTTTACCAGTACGGGCAAACCCGGTCTGAATTTCATCCGCAATCAACAAGATACCGTGCTTATCACACAGCTGGCGCAAGCCTTGTGCAAACGCTTGTGGTGCTTGGTAGAATCCACCTTCACCTTGCACTGGTTCGAAGATGATTGCCGCAACACGAGACGGTTCAATATCACACGCAAACAGATCATCAATTGCTTGCAAGCTTTGCTCAACGCTGATGCCATGGAACGCATTTGGGTATGGCGCGTGGTAGATCTCGTTCGGGAACGGACCAAAACCTGCTTTGTATGGCGCAACTTTACCAGTGAGACCCATCGTCATGTTCGTACGACCGTGAAAACCACCTTTAAACGCAATCACGCCGCTACGTCCTGTGTGAGCGCGCGCCACTTTCACTGCGTTCTCTACGGCTTCGGCGCCTGTGGTCAGGAATATCGCTTTCTTCTTTGTCTCACCCGGTGCGAGTTCAGTCAGCTTTTCAGCTAACTCTACAAATGAGGCATATGGTGTCACCATCGCACAGGTATGCGAGAAGTTATCCAACTGAGCTTTTACCGCTTCGCTGATACGTTTGTTAGCGTGCCCGGTATTGGTCACCGCAATGCCCGCTGCAAAGTCGATGTATTTATTACCCTCAATATCCCATACGTAAGCATTTTCTGCTTTCTCTACGTATAGTGGATATAGCGCGCCCATGCCTTGTGCAATGACTTGGCTTCTTCTTTGGTGTAGTTGTTGGTTTGTCATTGTGTTGTCCTTAACTTAATTAATTGCCGCCAAAGCAGAGATATTTCACGTTCATGTATTCATCGATACCTTGTTTTGCGCCTTCACGTCCGATGCCAGACTGCTTAACACCACCGAAAGGAGCCACTTCAGTCGAGATCATGCCTTCGTTAATGCCGACCATGCCGTATTCAAGCGCTTCAGCAATTTTCCAAACACGGTGAATGTTTTGACTGTAGAAGTAAGAAGCAAGTCCGTAGATGGTGTCGTTGGCCATTTCGATCAGTTGCTCATCGTTGTCAAAGCGAATCACTGGGGCGACTGGGCCAAAGATTTCTTGCGAAACAATTTTCATGTCATGAGTAACGTCTTTCAACACCACAGGTTGCATGAACAGGCCATCCAGTTCTTTTAGCTCTGATACTGGCTTCGCGCCTTGATCAATCGCCCCTTCGATAAGCGTTTGAATACCTTGCTTAGCAGACTCGCTGATCACAGGACCAATATTCACGCCCTCTTCCAAACCATTGCCAACTTTCAGCTGCTGAACCGCAGCATCGAACTTAACGACAAACTCGTCATACACTTTGCTGTGGACATAGAAACGGTTAGCACACACACACGTTTGGCCAGCATTGCGAAACTTAGAAGCCATTGCACCAGCGACCGCGGCATCGATATCCGCATCATCGAATACAATAAATGGCGCGTTGCCACCTAGCTCCATTGACGTACGTTTGATGTCACCCGCGCTTTGCTGCATCAGCACGCTACCGACCTGCGTTGAACCTGTGAATGAGAGCTTACGAATCAGTGGGTGCGAAGTAAAAATAGCACCAACCTGACGTGAGTTCTCACCCAACACCACTTGCAGCACATCACGTGGAATACCGGCTTGGTAGGCAAGTTCTGCCACAGCAAACGCAGACAGTGGCGTTGATTCAGAGGGTTTAACGATAAAGCTACAGCCTGCGGCCAATGCAGGCCCTGCTTTACGCGTGATCATTGCAATCGGAAAGTTCCAAGGCGTAATGGCACAAGCGACACCAATCGGCTGCTTGATGGTAACTAAGCGCTTATCTGCACTTGGTGCAGGAATGGTTTCGCCGTAAGTACGTTTCGCTTCTTCAGCAAACCATTCGATAAAGCTTGCCCCATAAAGCACTTCACCCTCAGCTTCTGCCAGTGGTTTACCTTGTTCTAAGGTCATCAGTCGACCAAGATCTTGTTTATTTTCTAGCACAAGTTGGTACCAACGATTGAGCATACCAGCACGCGTTTTCGCTGGAAGCGCTGCCCACTCTTTCTGTGCTGTACTAGCGCGTTCAATGCCAGTTAGAATGTCATTTTCGCTAGAGACTGGTGCGTAGCCGAGTAGCTCTCCGGTCGCTGGGTTTGTAACGGCAATGCCCTGTTGTGGATTCGCTACCATAAACGAAACAAGGCGTTGGTTTTGTATCTGTTGCATGGTCATTCCTTTTGATAACTCATCATCGCCACTGCCTGAGCGGCGAGCTTGTGTTTATGCGGGGATCTGCTGCGTAATACAGTGAATGTTCCCTCCGCCGAGCAGAACCTCTCTCGACGGTATCGCGATAATTTGGTGTTCCGGCATCGCATTTTGCAAAATATCAATGGCAAGGGCGTCCGTTTCCTCATCTAACATCGGCACGAACACGTGCTCGTTGACGATAAGAAAATTGGCATAAGAGGCACTAAGACGCTCACCGGCTTGACGACTCATCCCTGAACTCGTGTCGATACCATTGGCTTCTCGCTCGCTGTAATGCAGCGGACCTGGTAATGGTAGACGAACAATTTCAATCTCTCTCCCCATAGCATCTTGATGCAATTTCAGCACTTGTTCTGCTTGGCGAGACAACACGTATTGCGGATCGCTCGGATCATCAGTCCAACTTAGTACCACCTTACCCGGTGCGATCACGTGCATCAGGTTGTCAACATGGCCATCGGTTTCGTCATTGAATAAACCTTTTGGCAACCAAATGACTTTTTCGATACCGAGATACCTTTTTAGCTGCTCTTCAATTTGTGTTTGGCTAAGGTGTGGGTTACGACCCGGGCTTAATAGGCACTCTTCGGTAGTGTAAAGCGTGCCTTCACCATCGGTGTGAATCGATCCACCTTCAAGTACAAACGGAGCGCGGTAATAATCGATCCCGATGATGTCGCACACCGAGCCAGCCACGAGATCGTCGTGCTGCCAGTTGTCATAGAGTCCATTGTACTCGCCACCCCAAGCGTTAAACTGCCAGCTAATTCCACGGCGCTCTCCCGCTTGATTGACGAGAACTGTCGGACCTATATCTCGCATCCACGCATCATTGTATGGGATTTCCACTAAGCGCACGTCCGAGTCAAGCATTTGACGTGCTTGATCAAAGCGATTGGTGCTGACCGCTACGCACACCTTAGTCACTTGTGCAATTAAGTTGGCAATTCTGGCGAAGGTTTCTTGCGCAGGTATTGCCCCATCACGCCAGTTGTCTTTCCTTTCTGGCCACGCTAGCCAGACTTCACTAACCGGCTGAAATTCAGCCGGAAAATAGAAGCCATCTTGTACTGGTGTTGTCGATAACTTCATACTAACGCCCCTTTAAACAGCCAATTTACCAACGCTGGTGTAAAGGTCTGGGCGACGATCGCGGAACAAGCCCCATGCATGACGTGCTTTTTCTGTCGCCGCTAAATCGATTTCGGCGTAAATGATCGTCTCGCTTTCACGAGACGCTTCCGCAATCTTAGCGCCGGTATGGTCGGTAATAAAAGAAGACCCGTAGAATGTGGTTTCGATACCATCATCCACTTCTGTGCCGACTCGATTTGACGCGATGACAGGGACCAGATTTGCCGCCGAGTGACCTTGCATTGTACGTTGCCAATGATCGCGCGAATCCAGCGTGGCATCTTGTGGTTCAGAGCCAATAGCCGTTGGGTAAAAAATCGCTTCAGCACCGTGAAGTGCCAAACAGCGCGCAAGTTCTGGGAACCATTGGTCCCAACAAATACCCGCACCAAACTTACCAAACTTGGTTTGCCACACCTTGAAACCTGTGTCGCCAGGGCTGAAGTAGTACTTCTCGCTGTAACCTGGTCCATCCGGAATGTGTGACTTGCGATAGTTATCTAACACTGTTCCATCGGCATCAATCATCACCAGCGAGTTAAAAAAGGTGTTACCCGCCTTCTCAAAATAGCTAACCGGGATAACGACACCGAGTTCTTTAGCCAATCCACTCATCCGTTTGATAAGAGCGCTATTTGTAGTCTCTTCTGCCAGTTCAAAATATTTCGCTTGTTGTTTTTTGCAAAAATAAGGCGCTGCGAATAACTCTTGAGGAAGAATGACATTTGCACCATTTTGCGCAGCCTCACGAATTGCCTTTTCTGCTTTGGCTAAGTTGTCTTCCAGATCCCAGCTCTTAGTCAGTTGAAGGGCTGCAAATTTAACGACTTTGCTCATTAGATATTCCTTATCTGTTAAATCGCCAGTTTGTCACGTAGGTTGTAGTACGCCGCGCCCATTGCCGTGAACGGAATTTGGAAGTGGCGACCACCCGGGAAGGAGTAATGTTTTAGTGTTGCAAACGCATCAAAACGTTCGGCATGTCCGGTTAAAGCTTCTGCAAGTAGTTTACCCGCTAGGTGTGTGCAAGTAACACCGTGACCGCTGTAACCTTGTAAGTAATATATGTTGTCTGCAAATGCGCCGAACTGAGGCATACGTGAGTAAGTCAGCAAGAAGTTACCTGTCCACGCATAATCAATCTTAATGCCTCTCAACTGAGGGAAAACTTTTTCCAACTTCGGACGAATCAACGCCTCGACATTTTCCGGATCACGTGCACCGTAAACCACGCCGCCGCCGAAGAGCATTCGCTTGTCTGCGGTTAAACGGAAGTAATCTAATAGATAGTTACAATCCTCAACACAGTAGTCACTCGTAAGTACTTGCTTTAGCTGATCGTCTGTCAGCGGCTCAGTCGCAATCACTTGAGTACCACATGGGATGGCTTTATTACTGATGTTTGGTGCGAGGCCACCCAGATAGGCATTACCTGCCAGTACCACATACTTGCTCTTAACACTGCCTTGAGCCGTTTTGACTACAGGGTTTATGCCTTTATCAATCGACACTACCGCAGACTGTTCGAAAATTTGTCCACCGAGTGAGATAAATGCGGCCGCTTCGCCCAATGCCAGTTTAAGCGGATGAATATGGCCGCCGCGCATGTCCAGCAGACCACCGGAATACACTTTAGTCCCGACCGCTTTTTCAACCTCACCTGCATCTAACAAAGTCAGTTGGTCGTTGCCATAACGTTCCCAGTTTTTCTTATGCTCTTCTAGCCCTTTGAGCTGTTTACTATTAAGAGCGGTGAACAAACCACCTTGTTTGTAATCACAGTTGATGTCGTACTTATCGATCAGGCCACGGATGATATCGCCGCCTTCAAAAATCATGTCACACAGTGTTTTGGCTTGGTGTTGGTCGTAACGACTTTCAATCACGTCAACATCGCGGCTGTAACTGTTAACGATCTGACCGCCATTACGCCCCGTGGCACCAAAGCCAACTTTCGCGCTTTCGAGCACCACGACTTTAAACCCTTTTTCCGCTAGGTGTAGCGCAGAAGAAAGACCTGAAAAACCAGCGCCAACCACACACACATCACACTCGATATTGTCTTGCAATTGCGGGTGTTCCGCCATGTTTGGCACAGAGTGCGCGTAGAACGAATCCGTATGCTTGTTCATAGAGCTATTCCTTTGTTTATCATAATCGCCAGCAGGCTTAAGAGTGGATGCGAATCCAAGTGGTTTTTGTTTCAGTAAACTTTTCAATCGCGTGGAGAGATTTGTCTCGACCATTCCCGCTCATTTTGAACCCACCGAATGGGACGGTCATATCCCCTTCGTTGTAGTTATTCACCCAAACTGAACCTGCTTGCAGTAGTTTCGCTACGCGATGAACGCGGTTAATGTTGCTGCTCCAAAGTGCAGCGCCTAGGCCGTATTTTGAATCGTTGGCGATCTCAATCGCATGCGCTTCATCTTTAAATCCAATCACACAAAGAACTGGGCCAAAAATTTCTTCTTGGGCGACACGCATCTTGTTATCAACGTTGTCTAAGATGGTGGGCGAAACAAACGCGCCTTGACCATCAACATCACCGCCGCAACGGACGTTTGCACCTTCAGATTCACCTAATAAGATGTATTCCAGCACGGTGGATTTATGATTTTGGTCGATAAGGGCGCCCATTGATGAACTTGGGTCCATAGGATCTTTTGGTGTGAACGCTTTTGACGCTTCAATCACCTTTTCAATGAATAGATCTTTAATGCTTTCGTGCACAAGCAGGCGAGTTGCCGCGACACACACTTCACCTTGGTTGTAAAAACACCCGGCGGCAGTTTCGGCTGCCGCTCGGTCTAAGTCATCGCAATCTTCAAAGACGATATTTGCGTTCTTACCACCCGCTTCTGCGAAGACACGCTTTAAGTTGCTTTCACCAGAGCGAACCATCAATTGACCCGCAATACGTGTAGAGCCAGTAAACGCAATGCAATCTACGTCTTGGTGTTTAGCGAGCGCGTCACCTGCTTCATGGCCAAAGCCGGTAACGACTTGGAAAACACCCGTTGGCAAACCTGCTTGAGCCGCAAGTTGGCCTAAGAAGATCGCCGTCAGTGACGACTTCTCTGACGGTTTGAGAATCACACTGTTACCAGTCGCTAAAGCAGGACCAAGCTTCCAACACGCAAGCCAAAGTGGAAAGTTCCACGGTACAACCGCTGCAACAACACCAATCGGTTGATGAGAAATAAAGGCGTGTACATCTTTTTCTGTTGGGGCAACTTCGCCATACACTTTATCGATCGATTCTGCGTACCAGCGCAACGTGCTTGCTGCGCCAGGAATATCAGTAGAGAAGCTATGAGAGATAGGTTTTCCAGTATCAAGCGTTTCCAGTAGTGCTAACTCTTCTCGATTTTGGTCAATTAGGTCTGCAAACTGTTTGAGTACTGCTTTGCGATGAGCCGGGCTACTTTCACTCCACTGGCCAGATTGAAATGCCTGACGAGCGTACGATACCGCAAGGTCGACATCTTCAGTTTGACAGCGGGCGATTTCGGTAAATATTTCGTCTGTCGCAGGATTAACGACTGCAATCGTTTGCCCACTTAGTGCAGCACTGTATTCGCCGTTAATGTACGCTCTGTTTTCGATGTTGAGATTGTTTTTTAGCTCAATCCATTGTTCTTGGGTTTTCATACGCTCTCCTTGTGACCACACAAGGCAAGCACCACTTAGAATGTAGTTGGCGTATGCGCACTTATCATTCGACAAGCCTTGTCTGTGTGATTGGTAAATTTGTGTGGCTGCGTCGTATCAATAACGTACGACTCGCCGGCTTTGATGACATGAGACTGTCCGTTGTATTCCAGAGTAATTTCACCCTCTAATACCGTTCCAATCTCTTCGCCTTCGTGTTCAATCCCTGCCGCACCGGTTGTTCCGTGAGGTGCGTACTCTTCAATCAAGAATCCGATAACTTGATCTTTACTACCATTTGTCACCAGTTTCATCGAAACTGATTCACTGCCCATCTCAACGAGCTCGGTTGGTAGCACGACTACTTTCTTTTCATCGCTCAGGGTTTGTTCAAACATGAAAAACTCTGATAGTGATAAAGAAAACACATTGACGATTTTTTGCAGCGAGCTTACAGATGGGCTCACTTTGCCATTTTCAATTGAAGAAATAGCGCTATGAGTGATACCCGCTCGTTCTGCTAATTCCCTTTGTGACAATCCATGTTTTTTTCGTAACTGAACAATATTTTTACCAATTTCTTGATTGTCCATTCATACAGCTCCAGACGTTAACGTGAGGCTGCCATAATAAACTCTTTAAATAATATTTGTGCGAAATGATTGGTTTTTGCTTTCCATTCTGGGTGCCACTGAACACCTACGAAAAATTTTTGCTGTGGCAGGCTAAACGCTTCAATGAGACCATCTGGCGCCTTGGCTTCAACTTGTAATTGTGGCGCCAACTGATCGACGCCTTGGTTGTGCAGCGAATTCACTTCAAAAAAGGCAGTGCTTTCCCAGTGATTCTGTACCAACCATTGCTCAAACAAGCTCTGTTTTTGAACCAGTACAAGATGCGCAGGGGCGTATTTTTGTTCGAAATCTTCAATCGGCAATTCGCGGTGGTCATTGAAACCAGATTCATGAACGACAGGATTAAGCGTGCCGCCAAGTGCAACGTTCATTTCTTGAAAGCCACGACAAATTCCAAGGCAAGGAATGTTTCTGTCAATCGCATGACGAATTAAGGTCAACGACAGCTCGTCACGAGCTTCGTCTTTCTTATTCTCTGTATGAGTCGCGTTGTAACGATGCGGTGCAACGTTTGAATGACTACCTGGGAATAAGAAGCCATCGCACATCTCTAAAATTGCCTCGACCTCATCACTCGACATATCCGGAGCCAGCATAATCGGTAGGCCGTCAAAGTCTTTAATGGCGCGAAGATAAAAGTCATTGACCGCTTGTATTTGATAGCCACCCAACTCTTTAGTGCAGCTAACAACGCCAATGATGGGTTTGCGTATTCCTGTCATGACATTTCCGTGTTCGATTTATTTAACACTTAAACTACAAACCATGTACAAAATTATCAACGCGGATATTTAAAAATGTAACAAAAACGTGACGCCTGCTACTTTTTTGGTCATTAAAAGCGATATTTATGCTCATTATATTGAACAAAACAAAATCGACTGTTACAAAATAGTTAACAGAAAAACACAAAACAAACCCACTAAAACCAAAAAACACAATATAAGCTTTTGTTTAAACTAAATATAAATAAACAAACCACGCCCACACCAATAGCGTGTAAATCTATTGTTAATTTATTTATCTCTAGTTTTAACTCGTCAGGCTAATTGGAGAAGTAAATGGAATCGTATCTACAGGAAGTACAAAATTTTAAACAGAAATGGCCTGATATCGAGTTTATCGACCTTGTCTTTACCGACATCAACGCAACCCCTAGAGGAAAAAGAATCCCCATAAATGCGTTGGATAAGCTCAGTAAGGGTGTTGCGTTACCTCTCTCTACTATTACCCTCGATACTAAAGGCAACGTGGTCGAGTCAGCAGGACTTGGAGAAGACCTAGGGGAGCCAGATAACCTATGCTTTCCCGTCAGTGGCACCTTAATGCCAACTGCAAAAGAGCAAGTAGGCCAAGTGTTATTGAGTATGATGGACGACAGTGGTGAGAAACCAAACCCATTGTTCATTCGTAATATACTCGCCGAAATGCTGCAAACCCTGCACGCGAAAGACCAATATCCATGTGTTGCCCTTGAGCTAGAGTTTTACTTAGTTGATAAAAAGCGTGGCAACAGTGGAGAACCATTAACCGCGATTAATCCAATCAAGAAAACACGCGAAAAAGATACTGAAGTCTATGATTTAGATGGCTTAGATGACTATGAAGATTTCTTAACCTCTCTGAATCGAGTCGCACTAGAACAAGGATTAAACACATCTGGTGCCCTGTCGGAATCGGCACCGGGCCAATTCGAGATCAATTTTAATCATTCACAGGATGTGCTCAGAGCATGTGATGAGATCATCATCGCCAAGCGCTTGATTCGACAAATTGCGCATCAACATGGTTTTGACGCCACATTCATGGCAAAACCGTTTGGCGAACAATCTGGCAATGGCATGCACATTCACCTTAGCTTGGTAGATAAAGAGGGTAACAACCACTTTAGTCAACAAGACGGCCAAGCAAGCCCCCTCTTCTATCAAACTATGGCAGCGATGCTTGAACAAACATCGGATGCCATGGCGTTGATTTGTCCTAACGTCAACTCTTATCGTCGCTTTGTTCCTGGTGCTTACGTTCCGACCAAAGCCGATTGGGGCGAGAACCATCGTGGTGTTGCATTACGTGTGCCTATCAGCGACAGCAAAAATCGTCGTATAGAACACCGTATTGCAGGCGCTGACGTTAACCCTTACATTCTCGCTGCAGTAGTACTTTCCGCAGTATTAGCGAGTGAAAACTATACCAAAGATCAATGTCCACCAACTCTCAGCGATAATGCAATTGACTTGCCACTGCGTATGTCAGAAGCTCTCGAGCGACTGGAGCACAGTGAATTAGCTCAATACATCTCAAGGGACTTTATCGATTTGTATCTAGCTTGCAAGCACAGCGAACTCGCAGAATTTGAGCGAGCGATTACTCCTCTGGAAATCGACTGGATGTTGTACTCAGCATAAACAAAGGAAATGTACTTTATGACTACGCAAACAAAGGCGATGGATGCGCCGCTTAAGATCAACACTAAACACATTATTATCTCTCTTATCTCGGTCGCAACGTTCGTATTTTTTACGACTATCGGGCTGAACCACCAAGAGGGGCAAGCTTATGGCTGGATCGGCCTTCTACCTACTGCGCTGGTGCTCATTTTTGCTCTAACGACACACCGCACGGTAGAAGCACTGTTTAGCGGCGCCATTGCGGGGGTTCTACTTCTCAATCCAACCGAGGCAGTAGAGCAAATCGTTGATATTTCAATGAGCGTAATGATGGACGAAACTATCGCTTGGATCATCCTAGTGTGCGGTTTGATGGGTGGCTTGATTGCCGTGTTGGAGAAAGGCGGCAGTATCTTAAGCTTCTCCGACATGCTGGTGACTAAAGTAAAAAGCCGTAAGCAATCCATGTTGATGACGTTTGCTTTGGGTATTCTGATCTTTATTGATGATTACCTTAACGCCATCGCTATTTCATCTTCAATGAAGAAAGTGACAGACGGCTACCAAATCTCTCGTGAAAAACTCTCTTACTTAGTCGACTCAACGGCTGCGCCTATCTGTATCCTTGTACCAATCTCTACTTGGGCAATTTTCTTTAGCTCATTGCTAGAGTCAAATGGCGTGGCAGAAGCAGGGGAAGGTATCAAAACCTACATTGAAGCGATTCCGTACATGGCCTATGGTTGGGTGACTTTGGTGATTGTACTGTTGGTTGCGATGGAAAAGATTCCAGACTTGGGGGCGATGAAACAGGCTGAACAGCGCGCGAAGAATGGTCAAGTACGTCCAGACGGTGCAACTGATGTCGATTTCAGCGCTGATATATCAACCCACACCAATCCAATGATGGGCCTTATCAACTTCCTATTACCAATGATTGTGCTTGTTGCCGCCAGTTGGTACTTCGGTATCGACCTACTTGCTGGTGTTTTTGTTGCACTGATCTTTACCATCTGCTTCTACGGCGCGCAAAAACTGATTTCAATGAACGATATGTTCGAAGCGGTTTACGATGGCATTAAAGTCATGCTGCTACCTTTGGCAACAGTTATCGGTGGCTTTATGTTGAAATCCGTCAATGACTCATTGGGTGTGACTCAGTACGTGATTGAAACCGTTAGCCCTTACCTATCGGTATCTTACTTCCCTGCAATTATCTTTATGATTACTGGAGCACTGGTATTTGCTACGGCATCTTCTTGGGGAACATTTGCGGTTGCGATGCCAATTGTTTTACCACTAGGCGAACAACTTGGTGTGCCGCTGCATCTAACGATAGCCGCTCTACTATCGGCATCTGCTGCAGGCAGCCACTCTTGCTTCTTTAGTGACTCGACCGTTCTGTCCGCACAAGGTTCTGGTTGTACTTCAATGCAACACGCAACAACCCAGTTCCCTTATGCTCTTATTGGTATTGTGGCGACTGTTATTTTCTTCCTAGCAGTAGCTTAGGCGAAAAACGGTAACGACTAAATAAGTTTAAATGCATAAAGCCACAAGTAACTATTGTGGCTTTATGCACTTCACCTCTACTTGCAATAAACCACTTTTTAGTTCCCTTTTATTCTTATCCCGAGTTCAGGTCAACCAGCAAACTAGGCAGTAATGCTCTACTCCCTTTTCTTCTCTTAATAAAAATCTAGGACGCTAAACCGTTTCCACCACAAAGCAAAATACAAGACCTGAGCCTTTTTGTGCCGCCTTTTGAGATTAAACTTATTTTTTTGAGGCAGTCGGAGTAGCTTCGACATACAGGTAAAGTACTAATTTTCCCCTATACTTTTTGGGTAGATGGTTTTCCAGTGACTTATGAATGTATAAAACAATCCGCTCCAAAATATCTCTTATTGTGCTGAACGTTGTTGTTGTGGTGTTATTGTTTGCAGCAAGTGTTTCTAAAGATGTCTTACAATCGATTCGCAATGCAGAAACGGTTGCTTCTCTGGTTGAGTTGACCGCATCCAGCAGTGATCTTATACACGAAATTCAAAAAGAGCGTGGGCTTTCGGCAGGCTTTTTAGGCTCCAGTACGGGCGAGTTTCAAGATCGCCTTGCGTCCCAGTATCGTCTGACTGATGAGAAATTAGCAGTACTAAAACGCTTTGTGAGCGATCGCGACAGCGAGTTTAGTCAGTTTCCAGAAATTGGCGTGGCGTTGAGATCGTTTGAGGTCGCCTCTTTAGCCATTGTCAATGTGCGCAAACAGTTGCTAAATCGCGAGCTATCTTTAACGCAAACCTTAGACTTTTATACCGAACTTAATAGTCTGCTACTGACGGTACCTACGATTACCGCGAAACAATCAAGTGATGCCCAGGTAAACCGAATGTTGGCAGCCCTACTGTATTTTATGCAAGGTAAAGAGCATGCAGGGATCGAGCGAGCAGTGTTAAGTAATACCTTCGCTCAAGGCGCGTTTTCTTTGGGCAGATACGAACATTTCCTCAGCTTATTGAGCCAGCAAGCTACCCACTTCGCGACATTTCAGAACTACGCAAGCCCTGATGCCAATCGCCGCTTCGACATTATTCTGCTATCGCAGGCATCGCAGATGGTCGAGCAGTATCGACAAAGCGCGTTGTCAGGGCGCTTGGAAAAAAATTCCAGAGACTGGTTTGACGCCGCGACGGTCAGGATTGATCTTCTCCACGAGGAGGAGTTGCTAAACATCAATAAGTTGCTCAGCCTGTCACAAAGTATGATAACAGATGCCCAGCGTAGTTTATGGCTGCTGGTTTTGGTGGTGGTGGTGGTGGTCTCAGTCACCTTCTTTGTGAGTGTTCGTCTACTTAATACTATCAACAGACAAGTGGCATCTGTCCATGACACCATCACCAAAGCCGCAAGCAATGACCTATCGGCGCGTTGTGAGGTAGTGAGCTCAGATGAGCTAGGCAGCATTGCGAAACAACTTAATGATCTGTTGGAAGAGTTGCAAACTTCACAGCAGCAACTGTTAGGAAAGGAAACCGAAAACCGACTGCTTGCACAAGTTGCCAAACACATCCGAGATTCTGTGCTGTTCACTGACGAGCGCCTCAATATTACCTGGGTCAACCGAGCATTTGAGCAGCGTGTGAACCGCACACACAAGGAACTGGTTAGCCAGAACTACATTGATACCATTGGGCCGCAACAACAACAAACCATCGAACAATTACACGCTGCCATCAACACGAAGCAATACCAACGTATTAAACTACTCAGAGACGAGCAGTCCGACCCTCCTACCTGGAGCGAAATCTCTATCGTACCAATTTACGATCATGCTCGAAGCCTGGAGGAGTTTATTGTCGTAGAACATGATATTTCGGAGAGTGTCGAATTAGCAAATCGATTGACGCAAAATGTAGAAAAAGCCGAAGCCGCCGTGCGCGCCAAAGCCAATTTCCTTTCTACAATGAGTCATGAAATACGAACGCCGATGAATGGGGTGCTTGGATTGGCGAAAATCATTCAGCAAGAAACCTTAGAGCCTAAAATTCAAGAGCACGCCAACATCATATTAGAATCTGGTCAGCACCTACTCTCTTTGCTAAATGATGTACTCGACTACTCGAAGATAGAAGAGAATAAACTCGGTATCTCGCCCGAATGGTTTAATGTCGAGCAGATGTTACAGCCTGTGATCGTGCCGTTATCGCAACTTACCACGGACAAGAAAATCGACTTAGAAACCATCAATAATGTCCCGTCAGATGTCAGGGTTTGGGCAGATAAATCAAGACTGACCCAAATCCTGTATAACTTGACTGGCAACGCGGTCAAGTTTACCTCACAAGGCAGCGTAAAGGTTTATGTTCAGTTGAATTTCGCGATGAACCATCTGGTGCTCTCCGTGATCGATACCGGGCTCGGTATTCCCGAAGATAAACAAGCATTTATTTTTAACTCATTTGAGCAAGCAGACTCCTCTACCACTAGGCGATTTGGAGGAACAGGCTTGGGCTTGGCCATTGTGAGTAGACTGGTTGGCTTAATGCATGGCCAAGTCTTTCTTAAGAGTAGCGAAGAGAATGGTTCAACATTCACTGTGACCGTGCCCGTTAAGTGGGAGTCCGTCAAGGGCAACTCTGACGTCGACTCTGTCAAACACGACAGTGTCGAGTGTTTAACCGACCTGGATGTGTTGATCGTCGACGACAACCGGGTAAACGGTATTGTGGCCAAGAGCTTCTGTGAGAAGTTTGGTTTTCATGTAGAGCTTGCTGAAAACGGCACAATCGCGATCGATATGTTGGAGAAAAAAACCTTCGATCTGGTATTAATGGACAACCATATGCCAGAGATCAGCGGTATCGAAGCCACGCGCTTGATTCGAGAAAAGTTACACAGCGATGTGGTCATTTTCGCGTATACCGCAGATGTATTTGACGAGCCGCACCGAGACTTTTTGCAGGCAGGGGCCAATGCAGTGTTAACTAAGCCACTGCAAGAACAAAGTTTCAAAGATGCGTTAATGGATAACTTTGACAACTTTTGTCGTGCAATTGACGATTCGGTGCAATTTGAAGAGTCTCAGGTATCCAATGCAAACGATAGATAGTTCAAACTGACTCAAAAGAGTTAAGTCGCTCTGCAATGCTAAAGGCCTTTGGCGATGACCCTCAAGGTATACTTGTGTTTGTGCAAACCATCAGCGACGAGTTGAGCAAGGCGTAGCTGCGCTGTTTGATAGCCACAACAACAATTGGTGAATTTAATCGAGCTGAGTATCGTAACTGATTTGCTTGTCTACGTTCTTAAATTGGACCCCAACCTTATTAAACGCCTTTTGGATAGTTGTTGAGACATGCTGCGGCCCTTCTCCCACTAAAAAGTTTGCTCTATCTTGATTCGTGTCGAATACACAGACAATTTTCAAGCTCTGTGGAAAAGAAGAGTATTTGACCGTATGAGTCACCCAAAGGAAACCATCGTAGCCTTTTAACGTATCTTCACAAACTTCGGTTAACACTTCTCTAATTTGATTTTCGGTCTTCTTATCTGATTTACGCATCAAGCAAACTCCCTATTTAACACCTTTAATAAAGATTTTCGGTCAACATTGTTAACAATATTGGCCATTATGACTGTTTCAAATGCAAAGTAACTATATTAAGGGTCACTCGCGGGGTCAGGTCTTGCCTTTTGACACTATCCGGCTGATTCTTGAATAGTGCAAGCCAAAATACTGACCCAATTGCTTTTGGGTGTACCCACCACTACTAAAGGCAGCTTCTATAGCTTCATTGCGTGTCTCATAGCGCATTAAGTATTGATCTAGGGGGAGTGGTTTTGGTCTTCTTTGATTGGCTGGAATTTCTTTTATATCACCTTCATCTATGTTCGATTTATTCAGACGCTCACTAATAAAATCGTCATTGCCCAAAAATACTTGTTGGCGCAAGTTATCCCATAACGGTTTATCAATCCCAGACAGAACAAACTCTTGGTACTTTAGCCTAGCGGACTTCTTTTGCTTACCAAATAACAACAGTGTTTGCTCAACTGAAAGCCAAGTTGGTGCCTCTTTAGAGCCCATTAAAAAAGGCCAACTGCTCCATTCATATTCCGAGGGGCAATCCACCATATGAGCGCGAACGGGGTTTAACACTATATATCTCCCCACTTCAAGCAAGTAAGAGTTTTTGTCGACCAAGATGGCTTTGTATCTCCCTTGATACAAGTGCCCGACACGCTGGTGTTTGCGATTAAATTTTTGGGTATATACGCCATTCAGTTGCCTCATCCCTTTGCTTAAGTTGCCATCGGGCGTTTCTACCAACAAGTGATAGTGATTAGTCATCAAACAATAGCTGTGTATGACCCAGTTGAATCGTTCGCACACCTGATCTAAGACTTCAATAAACAACGCAAAGTCTTGCTCATCTAAATAAATCGGCTGTCTGGCATTACCTCGTGAGGTGACATGATACAAAGCACCTGCATATTCTATCCGTAGTGGTCTACTCACTTTTCTTCCCTAAACAAAAATAGCCTAGCTAAAAGCTAGACCATTCTCTTCAAAAAGCAAAAGGCAAGACCTGACCCCATTAGTTCACTCGTTTTCTTCTTTTTATACAATCGTACAATAATAATAGACTGCTAAAGACGAAACACAGATGAGAAATCTAATGAACTGTGAACCATGGCTATCTGTATCATAATCATGTGTAGCGACACCTATTGGTAATGTTTTATTAAATAAAAAGCAAAATGTTATCAATATACAATATAAAGACACAAAGTGCTTAAGCGTTACATAGCCAACAGTCTCTATTTTCCAATATATAAAAGAAAACCATACTACCACTAAAGCTAATATAATCATCAACTTGGAAATTTCACTAAAAACTTTATCAGGCCATAATATTTTTAAAATCAATTTATTCATCTTTAAACACCTTTATTTTGCTGTCCTCAGGAATACTCCTGTTAACATCATCAAGTATTCCAGATGCAGATATGTACGATTGCAACTTATCGGCTTTGAGAGGTACTAAATTGTCTCGAAGCATAATATTGACTAACTTTGTCGTACTAAAATCTAATGCTTCTTTTGCTACTTGTTCTTTTAAAACAGCACTTCCAACTGATGTTGCCATTCCCACGTAATCAATGGTTTTAAACACGACCGTTCCTGCTCTAGCTGGCAAAGCTGCATAAGTAGCCATTGTTGCCGCATCATCTAGCGCCTTAGCACTTGTCGCATCTATAAACGCATCGCTGGCAGCATTTTTCACCATATTACTATTGGTAGCTACGCACCCAGCAGTAGCACATGGATAATAACTTACGGCGAATGTTTTGCCATCTACCGTTTGTGGTCGTATGTAAGCTCCCGACGCTGGATCAATTGGTCTACCGGTAAGATAATCAATGACAATTTTATTCGTTTCTGGAATTTTAAAGAAGCTATAACCTAAGTCCTTATCCAATAGGTATTGTTTCGCCGAGTCGTTCAATGGGATAGCTCTCATATCCTGAACGATGTAATGACCTTTTCCTGTTCCGTCTTGCCCTACGATCAACTTACCATCACTATTATCAACGAAACTCTTATCGTTTACTTTGGATGCATCTACAACGTAAGGTGATACGCCTGCATCATACTTTTCATTTTCCTGAGCTTTGGTGTGGCGCATTACATTACGAATTTCTTCCGCTGTATATTTTCCATTGCTCTCGGAGGCTAGAGTATTAGCCAATTCGTATTCACGCTTACTCAAGAACCGATTGTCAACAGTCACCCCTAGAGTATTGTGCTCTATCGCCGAGTTGATATTGTTTAACCAGACCAATGGTGAACTGTCATTACCAATATGTTGGTTTACATCACCAGACTTATATTCACCAAGCCCATAGTTGTCCAAAACAAACTTAAAGGTATCCTCAGCATAGTTACCAACTAGACCCGTATACTGCTCTTCAAACTTGCCTTTATCTCCAATTCGCCCTTGATTAATAGCAGCGTGGGTTCCTTCATGTACTATGGTGTTCGCAGCATCTGCACCATTGGCGGTCTCAGCATCATTCAACTCGACTGTGGTCTTTCCATTTTGAACCAGATGACTACCTTTAGAGCCACTTTTAATCGCCACAACCCGTGCTTCATCAATAGTAATGCCCATCACAGCCGCATAGGCCTGTATGTAAACCTTTGTGGCATATTGTTTAGCTTCAGCATTCGCTAAATCAAGGTTATTCAATATCTGCGCAGCTTCAGGGCTTTCTAGCGCTATCTTCTTTTGGATGTCTAACTCTTTTTGCAGTACATCCATATGTTCGAAGGTGTCTGATACTTCAACCGATTCATCAGTGACGACATCAGCAATTGCGTTCCCAGCCAAATGTGTCCGCTTAACATCTTCTTTTATCTGCGCCCTCCCACCTTCGGTCAGCAGACGGTGATCAACAGTAACATCTATATCCCCCTGCTTACGGTCAACAGTAAACAGGTCCTTTTCTGTATGCTCGGTGTCGCGATTTAAGCGTGAGGTGTCGTCGGAGTTTTCTGAGTCCGCGATGGTTAACTGACCTTGTCCTATGGTCGCTAGGGTCTTGGATTTGCTATAACCAGATGTATTTTTGTATTGAACAGACGTTGAATTATTGGTTGAATCCAGTTCACCGTCATTTACTCCGACACTCGTGTTTAACCCCATGCTTCTATTTTGGTTGTAACTGGTGTTCGAAAGGTCTGCGAAAGTGAGCGATCCCGTAGTCAGGTTCAGCTTTCCGTTATCTTGCCCATTCTCGTCTGTGGTCGCTATCAGCGCCCCTTTCATATCGGTATTGTTTGCAACCGTAATGTCTGCAGAACCACCGGAGTTTAGGCTTGTCAGTACCGTTTGTTTGGTACGTGTTCGTCCATTGGAAGCATTGATACCCGAGCTGCCTCCTGTTAGCTGTACAGCGTCACTCCCCCCTGAAAGAGATAAGCCCCCACTGATACCCGAGCCTTTTTGACTCGAACTATGGCGGTCTTGAACAGACGCAACATTCAAATCACCACCAACATCAACAGTCAAACTTTCATTCGCCGCCACGGTCGCCCCTTTAATATTGGTTTCTTGGTTTGACGTAATGGTTATGTTGTCTGCGTTTAACTGGCTGTTGTTATGGGTAACAGAAGATGAGGTACTTTGATTGCGATCAAAACTGGCATTTAGGTTAATGCCTGAAGACGCGCCATAAACCGTCATTGAAGCGCCGATTTTGCCCGACTGCGTCTCTGATTTACTGTTTTGAGTATCTTGTGAGGAAGTAATGTTGACCTCATTAGCGGCGATTTTTAGGCTGTCGTTCGCCGCTACAACCGAACCGCTAATGTTGGCTTGGTCGCCTTCTTGTTCCCCTGCACGAACAATGACGTTCTGACCACTCAATTGCGAGCCGACCGACTTTGTTTCTTGAGAGTTTGACTTGGTCTTACTCGCTTCAATATCTAAGTGTAAGCCTGCATTAAAACCATACGTTCCAGAACTCTGAGCGGCTGCCGCTGTTCGCTGAACCAAGAGTGTGGTTTTTGAAGCCACATCTTCAGCCGCTAGCGTCACACCTGCCACGTACCAAGCTTCGTCGCTTTTTACTTCGCTGATTAAGTCATTGAGCTCTTCAATATCTTCAAAAGTGACACCTGGCTTTTTGTCTGCGTACTCTTGCTCTAGCGTGCCGAGTGTTGACTCTAAAGAGTCCAAGCCTTTCTTGTATTGTTTGTAGTCTTGTTCTGCTTGTTTAAGCTTTTTGGTTGACTGTTTAAGCGCCATAGCTGCTTTAGCAACTTCTACAGCCTGATGCTGAACAATTAAGCTCGCTTCCGCTTTACCATGAATTTCTTCGCGCTGCTCGCTAAGCGTATCGACAGCCTCTTTGATGGTGACATTGTCTTTGGCCGCTAGGGTTAAATCCCCCATTTGGTCTTGATTGTTGTCTGCGACAAGATTGGACCCTTCAACCAAGATGGACGATTCCGCTTCCATCGTAAGATGATCACCCGCGACAACCTGACTGCCTTGGTGGTTGAGTGCATCACTTTTGTCTTTCACCTTGTCGTAAGAGGCGTCACCCAACGAGATCTTAAGCTGGCCATCTTCAACACTCACTCCCTGAAAACCATCGCCCAATCGGATCGACAGCTTCTCTTCACTGCTCGTGGTCTGGGTAGTTTCTTTCGCGGCAAGAATTTCAACGTCACTGGTATCTGCAACCAAATCAACGTTATTGTTGGCATTAAGCGCCGAGCCAATCACTTGAATTGAACCCGCCTCTACAGTAAGGTTTCCACCAGATTGAACTTGGCTTGCTTGTGCCGTAGACGTCTGTTCTCCCTGGCGTTTTTTCTCCATCTCAAATAGATTACCGCCACTAAGGAAAGAGGTTTTTTCGTCCCACTGCTGGGCTTGCTTGAGGACATCTCCCGCTGCGATAAGCACGTCATTAACAGCATTGAGGTTGACATCGCCGCCACTGCTAACTTCGCTAGCAATCACTCCGATATCACGGCCGGCTGTGACTGTTGTGTTTCCAGAGTTGATGACATAACTGCTGTTGAGCAAGGTTGCATCTTCGAGAGAGCCTTTATTACGACCACTTAAACCACCAAAGCCTTTCTTGATGGTTTCGTGGCGTTCGAACTCTTTGAAGGTTTGGGCGGCGAAATTAACGTCGCCATCAGCCGACAGCTCGACTTCACCACCCGCATTCAGCTCAGAGCCGATGATGTTGATATCACTCTCACCACCAGCAGTAATCGCTGCATCTAAGTTTTGAGCTTTAATAGTAAGGCGATCGCCCGCTTGAATTGAACTGCCTTTGACCGTTTCTTTATAAGTTTCATTGATGGTGGTTTTACTGCGGCCAAAAGACTTTTTAGAGACGGTTTTATCATAATGATATTGGCTGTCGTTAACCGCGAGGATGTTGACATCGCCTTTGGCTGAAAGACTAGCCGTTTGGTCTGCTGCGACCTTGCTGCCTGAAAGAGTAATGTTGTTGTCTGCGTTAATCGAAACACTCTTGCCCTCAATCAGTGAAGCTTGATGTTGAGTACTCCGATTGATTTCGGTGTAGTTTGAGCGGTAGGAATGATCTGATTGTTTATTGAGCGCCGTGTTGACGTTAACGTCGTTTCCCGCAGTAAGGCTTAGAACATCACTCGATTCAATTTGGCTAGACGTGATATTAATATCTCGGCCTGCGATCATTGTTAGGTTTCCGCCTGATGTCATCCTGTTTCCAGTGTTGCTATTGCTTTGTGTTGTATTGCGCCCAAATCTAGTTTTGTATATTTGATACTGCTTTTCTTCCACCGTATCAAAAACAATACTGTCTTTAGCGAAAAGAGTTAAATCGTTTTCAGAACGAACATCTCCACCGTAGCTTCTCACGCTATCTCCTGCTGACAGGTTCAATCCCTCTGTCGCCGAAATCGTCGCTTTGGGCCCTACATCTGTTGTGTGGTAAATAACATTCTGAGCATTCTCGCTTACGATGCTCCCGTGCTTGTCTACAGAGAAGGAGTCAGTCAATGTATTGTTTATTACGTCCCCACTACTACTGACCAAAGATACCTCCCCACCTTTGATCACCCCACTTAAGTTGGTAATGTTCTTATCTGTGACAACCGATACGACATTCCCACCCGTTAAACTCCCCTTATCATTACGTAGTTCATTTGCCGTAATTGTAAGATTGTCTGCGCCAATGGATGCGATTGAACTAAATCGCTCGTTTGTTGCTTGAGCGAGATAAAGCTTAGGCGCTAACACCTTTTTCCCATCAACAAAAATCGGTTCATACCAAACAATGTCATTGGTCAACTTAGCGATCTGCTCTTGCGAAAGGGCAACGCCTACCTGTAAGTTAAGCGATGATTTTTGCACGGCTGCGGCATCAATTAACTGCTGCATTTGGCTAAGATCACTGCCTATTTGATTGTTTAGATAACGTTGCCCTGTGTGCTCAAATATGGCTTGAGTAATAATGCGTGTATCGTAGAAAGCATCACCTAAAAAGGTAATGCCACTTTCAGGATTAAAGCCGACCGACTGCTGAAAATAGTCAGAGCCTAGGTATTGATCCATATTGGTAAGAAGTGGGTTGGTCTCTATGACATACTTAGAATTAGGCTTAGCACTAAAAACGAACAAACCATTGGGATTGCTCGGCAAGAAGTAATCGGAAAAGTTAACCCCGTTGGGGGAATAGGTTTGAAAGCCAACGACCCCAGTACTTTCACCAACACTGATAAGAAGCGGCGTTTTTGTTTTGTTCTGTAGTGATTGTGACGTTTGTTTACCGATTACTGAGTTATCAAACTTACTAATTACGTTTATATCAAGATCATTACTGGCCGAAATAGTCGAATTTAAAACATCACCACTGCCGTTGTTTTCTTTTCGTGCTCTAACTAGTGAATATTCGAATTCGGGGTTGTTTACGTCCCAGTACCAAGGGGATGAATATCGACTTAACTCATAATCAAAATACGTAGTCTCATTGGTTGAACTGTAGCCTTTGTTAGTCAATTTATTTGCGGTAATGACTGTGTTTTGTCCATGCATCAAGCTAGCTCTATTCAACACATCATTTGCGTTAATGAGCACAGATTTACCAGCAAGTATTTGGCTAGCTCTTCCATCATAATTAAGGCTACTTATTGTTTGGTATGCTTTAAACGTAAGTTCACGTTCACCAGTAATTCTGATATGTTTTCTTGATTTCTTATCGCGACCTCCTCCCCCGCCGCCATACTCTTGTTCATAGTATTCATACTCTGGCGCAAATGGAGAAAGGTAGTCGATGACGAACTTCTCAGAGCCATCTGATGGAATGGATGAGCGATAGTCTTTGGTCTCTTGTTTGCTCTCTGCGATGTACTTCATTTCATTTCGAAGTATTCCAGTTGATATCTCGATGTTTCCTTCGCGCGATTGAATAACTCCAGAAGAATTAAGCAAGCTACTACTTTTGGTACCAGCCATGTCTTTCGCCACATGAATGGAGCCTTTTGCAAATATTTCGTTTGAGTTAATGACGGAGTCTGAGAGCAAAGTCAGACTACCTTCTGAATAGAGCGCCCCTGAGTTGGCAATATTCCCATTTACCTCTGCAACCATATCGCCAAACGAATATATACCGCCGAGATTGGTCAAGTAGTTCGCATTCAAACCCATATTATTTAAAGACTGAAACACACCTGAGTTAGACGTATGAGTGGCATCAATCTGCACGCTATCACCCACAACCATACCATCAACATAATTATCAAAAGAGCCCAAGAGATTGAGAGCAATAGAACCATCAGATGAGAAGTTACCTGAGTTTGTTAGATGATTCGCACTAATCTGCAACCGATCGTTGGAATGGATATTTTTGGTCAAGCTAAGGTCGCTGTTAACACTGATGTCTAACGGCCCATCAACCGTGATATCATTTTCTATCGACAGCTCATTGGTGTTAATGCTAACAGCTGCTTCGCCACGAATGTTGCCATCGTGCACATAGTTATCTGTGCGGATGGTGATAGCCTCATTTGCTGCAACACTTCCTTGATTTCGCAACAAGCTAGTCTCGACCTGGATATTGTTAACCGCTTTTATCTTTGCGCCGTTGCCAACATTGACGGCTTGTTGACTCGTGATAATCGCATCATGTTGCGCTTCTATTGTTCCCGATACATGGGTATCTATGCTGTCAATATCTACAGAGTTATTGGCAAATACCTTTCCGTCAATTTCTACTCGTTGCGAATCAATCTGAACATTTCCATCTGCTAACATTTGCCCGTTTTGAACCAGCAACGTCGCCGTTAGCTGTACACTTTGTGCCTCAGTAGTTCCTCCAAGCTCGACTGTTTCAGCGTTTACTTCAACAATGCCATTTGAAAGCATATTCCCAGTTTGGTGGTAAGACTGGCTATCACTTTTAAAACCATCACTCGCCTTAACCACAGCATTGGTATCCAAGTTAACGGCGTTATCTACGTTTGCGACGAACGTGTTTGTGCGAACTTCAGAGTCTAGGTGTAAATTTGTCGCGTCAAAATCAGTACTCTTTGCGAACAACAGCCCCTCACCCTGAATAGAAATGTCGTCACCTTTAACAATCAAATCATTGGAAGATGCGACTTCACCGGATACGGATACCGTCTCGATCCCCTCAAGGTTAATATTAAGTGCGCCAAACGAACTATTGCTATCTACAGATAAGTTTGAAACCTGTGTAGCTAAGTTTCCCTGAGCTACAACGTCGCTGCCTTGCACCGATAAAATTTTAGCATCTGCAACAAAGCGAGCACTCGCGTCACCAGTACCCCCTGCTTTAACGGTTGCATTTGACACGTGTATCGCTTCTTGTGAACTAACATTAATATCTTTTTTGGCAATAACATTCTGTTCTAACCAGATGCTTTCACCACTAGTGAGTGACATTGACTTCTGGCTAACCGCATTCGACAATTGAATTGTTCCATCAGCCGTCAGAACAATATCACCTTGCGAAGCCGAGAGGTTACCAACATTAACCCCAACGCCTTCTTCGGTGGCGACCAATGAAATGCGACCTGCGTACATGCCGCCGAGCGACGATGAATCAATCGCTAGTGCAGGAGCGGTGCCGGAGCTTGGCTGTTTAGACGTCGTTTTGTTGGTTTGGTATTCGACTTGATTGACACCCGTGATAATCGCTAAGTCATTGGCATGAATGTCTGCGTTAATTTGCGCGGTACGACTGATGATATCGAAATAGGTTTGATTGGTCGCATCTAATCCTAGCCCTTCAATGGTCACGCTCCCTTCAGCAACATCAAACCCACTCACTAAGCCATTATCAAGCTCTGGTGTCCCCGTCGATAATGTCACGCGTGGGGTATTGATAAAGCCACACCCATCACAAGTAATACCGTAAGGGTTGGCCAGAATAACGTTGGCTTGTTGTCCAAAGACTTCGGTATACCCTTCGAGCTGGCTTCGGTTGGCTCCGGTGACTTCGTTTAGGATCACGCCGGCCGCTTTGCCATTGAGGTTGCTATTGCCCTGTAAAATGCCTCCCAACTGAGAGCGCGCCAACGCTTCAGTCGAGTTGTTCAAAATCAACCCTGAAGGGTCAACGTCGAACTGTTGATATTTGTTGTGAGACAAACCTTTGCTATTGGGCGTTGCAATATTCACGACTTCAACGTCATTACCTGCGGAAGTGACATTAGTATTGCCTGAACTACCGTCAACCTTGACGTTTGCCAATACAGGTTGCAAGCTGATAACACCACATAAAGTATAGGTGAGGCAGATTTTGCCTAGAGTAAGGGATTTATTCATATAGCCAACTGATTATTTTTATATTTTGATATCAACGCGGTAATAAACAACAAAGTCGTCGCTATTTAGTCGAGACGGCGCCGTGATGGGCGCGCCTAGCATTAGAGAGCTCGATAGATGTTTTTGTGAGGTTGTTAAGGCGAGGCTGGTGCCCATTAACGAGCCGCCTTCGTATTGATCTGACGAGTCTTTAGCAATACTTCCGGTATCAAGCCCTAGTTGTGCCGAAACCAACCCGATATAGGGCCACTGTCCTAGCCTGTACGTCACATCATTGCGCCAGTAATAACCCTCATCACCAGAGAGCGACGTGCCTTTAAAGCCACGCACTGAATACTGACCGCCAATACTGACTCTCTCACTGCCATATAAGGTGTTATTCGTCCACTGACCAAACAGCGTTGAAGTCAGAGTCATGTTAGGTGTCACTGGATAGGTATAGCTCCCTGTCAGGGTGCTCTTTCTAAACTGGGCTTTCGCCATATTTGAATCGCTAGACAGGTTCTCTTCACCACCAAACCAATCTGTTCCTAGCGATAGCATTGGAGACACCGTCAGGAAGCCGCCGCCTAGTCGCATACTGTGTTCCCAAGCAAGAGTCAGTGCAGACAGATTTCGTGAGCTCGCATCGACTAAAGTGCCGAGGATATAATTTTTTTCGCGGCGATGGCTTGCGGTGAGTTTTAACGCCGATTTACTGGTTCCGTCTCGGAAAACCAACCACTTTGCGTCCAAATAGTGGCTATTGGTTCTGCCGGTAAAATCAAAGCTAAAACCAGAGTTGGAAAAGGTGGTTTTGTAGGTGCTATAAGATGTTCTGTAACCTAGGTTCCAATAACCGACTGGAACATCGACGCCAAGATATAGACTATCTGATTGTTTCGAATCGATAAAAGCCGCGTTTTGAGTGGCAGAGAGCGTCCATTTATCCAGCCATTTGAATAGATTTTCTACAGAGGCGTTGATGGTTATTTGATCCTCGCCTGTCGACTTTTGACCGCTGTTACTTAAGCCAAAATTTAAAGAGCCTAAACGACCTTCTTGGGTTTGAAGATCCACCACAGAGTAACCTTGCTTTTTGGAGGGCAAGAGTTTGATCTTTGCGTCATAGCGAGATAATCGGTTGATCTGATCCAACCCCTGCTCGATGGCTCTTAGGTTTAATACCGAGTCTTCAATGTTCGGGAACGCCATCACTAACCATGGAAGCGACTCACCATTCCAAAGCACCTTCTCCACTTTTCCCTCTAAAATCACAATGTTTAGCACTCCACTGGAGAGATCTTGAGGGGTCATGAAGGCTCGAGAGGTCACGTAGCCGGCCTCCATATAATGATTCGAAACCAGACGCAGGTATTCATTGATATCGGAGAGCGACAGGCATCCAGGTTTAAACCCAGCGACTTTCTGTAGTTCCATGCCGTCAAACAAGGTATTCCCAGAAAACGTTATTGCTTCAACCTGAGCGCAACCTTCCTCAGGTTCAGGTTCGGAGCCAGGTATAGGCTGCAAAGGGGTAAGGTTTTTTAGTGATTGATTGCTACTCTCCAAAGACTCGAGCAGTTTTTGCTGCTTATTTTCAATATCTTGGGTCGCGAGTGGACCTGTAGGGAGAGTATTGGCCAGCGAATCACTAACCCGACCGAAACATAAAAAAATACCAATGAACACAAACCACTTGGTGGGCACAAACCACTGCATCTCAACAACCACTGACAATTAATAAGACATTCATCCCATAAATGGATGAAATTTGGCAAATAATTACCACAAATGGGACAAATAATCACCAAGGTATAATTCAAGAAAAACATTTCCTGAACAAATATCACAACGCAGAAGTATTATAGTTACAAATCAATCAGATATATTGTTTGACTTTGGTTTTTTATCGTATTTATCACTATAAAAAGAGATAGATATATTCTCAGGAATGGAGCTTGGGTGAAAAGCAGTGGTAAAAATAGAATACGAAAAAGCCCGCTAAAAAGCGGGCTTTCAAATGGGTGGAAGCCCCAGCCACATCCCGGCACACAAGTCACTCGCTGCGGCTGCTTCCTTCCGGACCTGACCGAGTTCACGAGTTATTGTTGCGGGAGGACCAGGGCCTCCATAGATTCTGTTTTCTTAGCATGGCTAAGAAGTGTGGGGATTATCAGCCATACTCGGCTCTATTTCAAGCCCTCAAAGCAATAAAGTCTACCTTTTCTATTCAACTGCTTAGTCAATAACCGTTATCGTAGGTAATGGACGATTTTCTCATCACCTGACATCGCGAGCGGCTCCCCTCTTGAGTCTTGTTTATGTCGATACATCGCTTCATCCGCTTCATTCAAAACTTCTTGCAAGCTCATAAAACTGGCCCTCGGCATAGAAACACCTATCGCAATCGAGATATTGAAACAAAGCTGACCATCGTCTGAAGCAAAAGGAATTAACTGTAGCTTGCTGGATAAGTCATTGGCTCGAGTTTGGTTGACTTTGCCAATTAAAATAAATTCATCGCCACCGATCCTAAAGCTATGTCCGTGCCACACACGCTCAATGTAAGTCGCAACACTTTTAAGCACTTGGTCACCAATCTCATGGCCATAGGTATCGTTGATATGCTTGAAACGATTCACATCAAGATAGATCACCGTGTCATCAGCGTTCACGCCACTACGGTATTTTTGATGCATTGAGCGACGATTTTTCATTCGCGTCAGCGGATCAGTATTGGACTGACTATGTAAATACATCGCGACCACAATCAAAAACCCGAGCACTAACATAAATAGAATTTGGCGTTGGCGTGAGAAGGCCTGCTCCGCTTGTAAGGTTGCTTTCCAATTGGGATGATAATCGTACCTATCAATAATTTGCTCGATATCGATAATTTTTATCGCGCGACTAAACAGGGGTGCCAAAGCTTCTCCAACACGGTTTTTAGCAAAGCCAATCGCAATATTTGACTGGTAAAAGTGACCAATCGACACATCTTCTTCAAGTGGAATGATGTCGCCTGATTCACGCATCATTTTATTGAAGTTGGCGCGACTGATCGCCATATAACTGATTTCACCGCTAAGTAGCGCATTGTACATTTGCGCAGTACTGGAATAAGACTTAAGTTGTTTATTAGGTAATAGCTGCGACAATAGTGCTTCAAAAAAGTCATCTTTCATCACCCCAATCTGTTCAACGATCAATTCTGACACATTACTGTACACGCCATTCTTATAGCCTTCGCGCTTAATCATGATCGCTTTGGGGAAGTAGTAAGGGTTACTAAACTCGATTAATGCTTTTCGCTGCTCAGAAATAACGATTGGGCCAAGAATGTCGATACGCTTTTCAATTAGATCACTGTACATACTTTCCCAAGTTTCGTCGGCAGTACTTACAATGTCACAGTTGAGAAGTAGAATGTCACAGGCTTGCAGAACCACATCGGCGCTAATGCCTTTAATCTCACCATTACTTTGATACTCGGCATATTGACCAACATTATGCAGTTTGACTCGATACTGACGGTTAATATTAAGCTCACTGTCGATGACCGACTGTCTCAACGCTTGTTGCCGGATCTCAAACTGATACGCTTTAACAGATTCACGCAACATTTTTTGCATTTCGGCACTGTGCACGTATTCAACAATATTCGTCAGTAACGCTTGATGTTGGTGCTTTGGCACAATGATAGAAACTGGCTTTATCGACAGTTGATGATTGAGTAACTGAGCATCAAACCCTGCCATCAACATCGGCTTAAGCTGGTTTATGGCATCAATGACACCGTCTACCATTCTTGATTCAATCAAGTCTCTGGCTTGTTGATGACCGCTATATTCTATTTGCTTAATATGGGGGAAATTAGCTTTAACCAAATCGGCGTAAATAGTCCCTTTCGGCACACCAATAACATGCGCTGTGTCAAGCGTTGCTTCGGTCACACTATATAGGTAGGTATATTCAATGTTAGTGGGGCTAGAAAAATCAAAGCGCGTAGCACGTTGGTCTGTATAAGTGACGTTAGCGGCAAAATCACTTTCTCCACGTTCAACTGCATTTAAGATCGCATCAAAACTTGGATAGTAGATGTACTCAACATTCAGATCAAAATGTTCAGCCACCTCATCAAACAGAATCCGCGTGACGATATCGTCAGCCTCTATCCCTACTTTGTAAGTCATGCTTGCGTAAGAGCAAGGAAGCAGGATAAAGGAGAGAAGAAACCCAATCGTCCGCCAAAAAAGAGCCATCGTACTGTCGTCCTGTTTGAATGATTATTTAGCCCTGTTTCTGCGTATTATTACTGCCAGTGTTCCTTTACTCAATAACGCGCAAAATTCGGCCAATTCTGACACAACAGTACTCATATGCCAAGCCAATATGATAGGCATTGTTATTGATAAGTTAAATGTCCTGCTGCTCTTCAACACTGCGTATGATGTAATCGGTCATCCACGCGGTCGCGAGCAAACATAACCAGACCACGAATACCGGATTAGGCACTTCAATACCCGGCGTCACAACCAAAGCTGCAAACCCCACCGTAGGCAAGGTCCAACACAATAACTTACTCCAGCGGAATGTTTTCAGGCGTGACAAGCTTTCCATTGAGGCAATCATACCCGTTACACATAATGCAATTAACGCCGCATAGGGTAAATCAGCCATCCAAAGTGGCAGTACTAAACCTAACGCCCACCAACTGTGTTTTCGTGAAGGTTGCCAGCGAGAGGCAGACCACCATACAACGGCAATGGCTAAGGTTTGAATAATGGTGACTATCGGCTCACCACTTAACTTGCCCGCTGACTGTGTCACCATGATCCCGACCAAGAGCGTGCTAACAATCAGCAGGCTGGTTAAAATTACAGTGATACTACTGCGTTTTGAGAATGCCACCATCAGTAAAGGAAATAAAATCCATAAGCTAACCGATAACGTGAAGGGTTGATGAGGTAAAGTTAAACCATAGCTAGTCATGGCGGCGAGAAGCGTCAGGCCGATGACGCCGCCTTGTGGTAAAATCCATAACGCAGGGATAATCAGAGCCAAGACAGGAATATCACCTGCACTTATACTGATAGCGCGTGCACATACGATGGCAAGCAGTGTAGTAATAACGAATTGAAATGTTGAAAATATCATGCCCTCTCCTTATCCATTCCTTGGAAACTTGAACTAGGACACTTTCATTATGGATCAGTTTTTAATCCAAATCTTTGCTGTAATTCACCAAATTCCGTTTGGTAAAGTAACAACCTACGGTGAAGTGGCGAAAATGGCGGGTTACCCTGGTTACGCCCGTCATGTTGGTAAAGCATTAAGTCACTTACCCAATGACAGCAAACTGCCTTGGTTTCGGGTCATAAACAGCCAAGGACGTATTTCTTTGCAAGGACAAGATCTTGATCGGCAGCGGCAAGCCTTGATGGCAGAGGGAGTAGCCGTGTCACCGGATGGAAAAATCGCGCTGCGGCAATACCAATGGCAGCCGTGAGCGCTGCCATTGTAATCGCGTTAGTTACCGACGCCTACCAAGCGTAAGTTAACACTTTCAGTATGGTTAGCGTCCGTAATGACTGGGTATGAGGTATCGGTGATAAAGCGCAGTTGACCATCAACTTCAATTCGCGCACTCACACTATAACGATGGCGTGCTTCAATTTTACTGGTGTCGTAAGCAAGGTCAAACTCGAATGGGACTTGGGCGCCGTTACTTTCAAACCGGTGCTTAGCAATCACTTTAGACGGAGCATCGGCAAGTGAGACATCTTCTAGTTTGATGGTAATCACGGCGTCATCAGGTAATGCAATGCGCTCACGATAAGCAACAATACCAGTAACATGATCGATCTTCGCTTGCGGCGCTTCCTGCTCTGAGTTTTGGCAGCCAACCAATACGCCCCCGAACACAACGGCTAGAATCAAGCCTAATGACTTTTTCATAAAACCTCACTTAACTTATTAAATTATAGTTAATTATAGGTAGTCGCTATACTAATGTCATGGTAGTGACGGTGAATTAACAAGACTCTGACCCAAATTACGCCACGATGACAATCTCGTCGCAGCCGCTGTTTTAATTGTCACTAATAGGCGTAGAATATCTGCATAATATCAAATCAAGGGTTCAATAATGAGTAAACCTCTCAATGAGTTATTAGACTTACTGCAATTAGAAAAGCTCGAAGAGGGCCTCTTCAGAGGTCAAAGTGAAAACTTGGGACTGCCTCAAGTTTATGGTGGGCAAGTCATTGGCCAAGCGCTTTCGGCTGCTCGTTATAGCGTTGATGCCGATCGCACGGTACATTCGTTTCACAGCTACTTCCTCTACCCTGGCGATCCAGAAAAGCCCATTATTTATGATGTTGAAAACCTGCGTGACGGACGCAGTTTTAGTACCAGACGTGTCAAAGCGATTCAAAATGGTCGGCCAATTTTCTATCTCACTGCCTCATACCATGGTGAAGCCCCGGGTTTTGAGCATCAAAACACCATGCCAGATATCCCCGGGCCGGAAAACTTTGCCTCAGAATCACAGTTAGCCGCTCAAATCGAGGCGTTCTTACCAGAAAAAATGAAGAAGACGTTCTGCGGTGAGAAGCCGATTGAAATGCGCCCAGTGACAGTGGTTAACCCACTCAAACCAGAAAAAGTAGAGCCAAAACAATATCTGTGGATCAAGGCGAATGGTGAAGTACCTGATGATCAGTTAATTCACCAATATTTGCTCGGTTATGCATCTGACTGGGG
This sequence comes from Vibrio pacinii DSM 19139, assembly GCF_000711795.1. Classification (GTDB taxonomy): domain Bacteria; phylum Pseudomonadota; class Gammaproteobacteria; order Enterobacterales; family Vibrionaceae; genus Vibrio; species Vibrio pacinii. Next base: position 289,633 of record NZ_JONH01000001.1, read on the forward strand.
GTTTTTAGTCACGGCGCTGCTTCCGCACGGTGTTTCGCTAATGACGCCTAAGTTCCAGGTTGCCACTATTGACCACTCGATTTGGTTCCATCGCCCATTCAAGATGGATGAATGGTTACTGTATGTGATTGAGAGCCCGACCGCATCGAATACGCGCGGTTTAGTACGAGGAGAGATTTATAATCGTGCTGGTGACTTAGTCGCCTCAGCAGTGCAAGAAGGCGTTATGCGTTTTAACCAATAGCATCAATACCGCTGCGCTCATTGTCGTGGGCGCAGTGGTGATAAGCGATTCAATGTGGTTACTGTGAGCCTTCGCTACTAATCGGTAGCGCGGTCGTATACTTCAGCGGCTCCATAGCAAAAGTAGACGTGACATTCGACAGACCAGCGACAGAATTAACCAATTTTTTGTAGAAACGGTCGAAACAGTGCATATCTTTGACTAACACCTTCAACATGTAGTCATACTCACCAGCCATGCGGTAAAACTCCATCACCTCAGGAAACTCGCACGCGGTAGAAACAAATTGACGATACCACTCATGGGAATGGTCACTGGTTTTGACCAGTACAAAAGCGGTGAAAGACAGACCCAATTTCTCTGGATTGAGCAAAGCGACACGCTTTTGAATCACCCCCGCCTCTTCAAGCTTTTTGAGCCGTTTCCAACACGGTGTCGTGGTTAGATTGACCGCCTCCGCGAGATCGTTTAATGACAAGGTGGCATCGTTTTGTAATAGATCGAGTATTTTTCGATCAATCTTATCTAATTCAATTTCCATACAGACACAAAAGAGAAAATAATTCTCCAAATAAAGCAAATGGAAGCAAAAAAAGCAAAGTTTTTCTCTGCAACAATCGATAAATTAGTTCTATAACGATTCTAAGGAGAAAACTATGTGTACTGATCATGACTGGATTAACAACGCGGTACGTAAAATTGAAGCCGATTACCAGCGTAGCGCTGATACTCACTTAATTAAGCTTGATTTACCCAGTGTTGCCGGCATTGATATCTATCTTAAAGATGAAAGTACACATCCAACCGGTTCGCTCAAACATCGTCTGGCACGTTCACTGTTTCTCTATGCCATCTGTAATGGTTGGGTCGGGCCAGAAACCACGATTATTGAATCATCATCTGGCAGTACTGCCGTCTCTGAGGCCTACTTCGCACGACTTCTCGGGCTGCCGTTTATTGCAGTGATGCCCAAATGTACCGCACGTAAAAAAATCGAACAGATTGAATTTTATGGTGGTCAGGCACATTTAGTTGACCGCTCAGATCAAATCTACGCCGAGTCGCGTCGCCTTGCGAAAGAGCTCAACGGCCATTACATGGATCAGTTCACTTACGCAGAACGTGCCACCGACTGGCGCGGTAACAACAATATTGCTAACTCTATTTTTAGCCAAATGGAATTAGAAGATCACCCTATTCCAGCGTGGGTAGTCATGAGCCCAGGAACTGGCGGTACATCAGCAACCATTGGCCGCTTTATTCGTTATCAAATGCACGACACGAAGCTATGCGTTGTTGACCCTGAGAATTCAGTGTTTCACGACTACTTTCGCACTGGCAACAAAAATCTCATCGGCGAATGTGGCAGCAAAATTGAAGGGATTGGTCGCCCTCGTGTCGAGCCAAGTTTTATTCCTGGTGTGGTCGATGAAATGCGTACTATCGCAGATGCGGCCTCGGTGGCCACGGCGCACTGGCTAGAGAAAATATTAGGACGTAAAGTGGGGGCCTCCACGGGCACCAATTTGTATGGCGTTTTACAACTCGCCAGTGAAATGAAATTACGTGGTGAAAAGGGCTCGATTGTGACACTGCTGTGTGACAGCGGTGAGCGTTATTTGGATACTTATTACAACCAGCAGTGGATCAAAGACAATATTGGCGATCTGCAACCTTATCTCGCAAAACTTGAAACCTTTGAAGCCACAGGTGAGCTGAGCGCATAAGCATTTTAAGACTCGATAGAAAAAACGCCACTGAGTTATCCTCAATGGCGTTTTTATTTATTGTTTATTTTGACGTGCCTCAAAAGCCGCCAATTGCTCTGATGTTGCTTTCGGTTGGTGGTTTTGTTTCCACTCGTCGTAAGTCATGCCATAAACACGCTCACGTGCATCGTCAATCTCGAGCGCTACGCCTTGACTGTCAGCCTCTGCTTTATACCATTTACTAAAACAGTTACGACAGAAACCGGCCAAGATCATCAAGTCGATGTTTTGCACGTCTTTGTTGTCATCTAGATGAGTTAGCAAACGGCGAAATACCGCTGCATCGAGTTTGTCTTGCTCTTGTTGAGATAAATTTTTGTATTTAAATTCAGCCACTTTACTTACCTTTCGATTATTGTTTTAGTGGGTAAAGTGTAACAGCCTCACTATTATTTACTCAATACAAAAACGCCCAAGCTAAGAGCTCGGGCGTTGTTTAAATCGATGGTGATTAACCTTGAATGCCAACAATCAACCACGGTGCATTCGGTACCGTTAGGTCGCGCTCTAAGTGCCAGATATCTTCGATGTTCTCTTCAATACCTTCAACTGAGTCGCGGTAACGACCACTGAACTGTAGGCTCAACTGTGCTTTGCTTGCATCGCAATCAGCACGAACAATTTCTGCATCGACATACATGACGTCAGTATGCTGCTCACCTTCAAGCTTAGCTCGCTCCGCTTGTAGGTCGGCAAACAAGCTTGGTGACACGTATTCTTCAATCGTCTCAAGCTGGTTGTGATTCCACGCACCTTGCAAAATTCGGTAGTGCTCACGAGAACCGTTGATAAAGGCAGTTTGATCAAATCCTTCAGGGTAACGGTGCGGAACATCCGTTTGAGCACCAAAACCAAAGCCACCTTGATTAGCGCCTGCTTGCGGTTGCTCAAAGTTATGCATGTTCGGTTGCTCAAACTTAGACGCAGAACCGCCAAACGCAGGTTGCTGACGATGTTGGTTCATACTGCCCTGCTTAGCGCCAAGCATGCTACGCATCAACTTGAAGATAACAAAAGCAATCAAGCCCATGATCAAGATATCCATAAATTGGATACCCTCAAAAGCGCCACCAAAGAAAGCCGCAAGTAGACCGCCTGCAAGTAGGCCGCCCATTAACCCGCCCATTAACCCCTTCTTGCTTGATTGAGTTTTTGTGGTTTGGTCTTTGCCTAGCGTATTGGTGTTCTGTTGTTGCTGTTTTGGCGCAGGCGCTGTTTTAAAGCTTTTGCCAAAAGATTTGCCGCCACCGAACTTTTTAGCCTCAGCGATCGGGGTGATCGCGACTGAGACCATAAGCAGTGCAACAAGGGAAAAGAGTCGTTTCATGTTCTTCCTTAAGGTTCTTAATCGGATTAAGTCTTTTATTTATCACACCATAGTAACGTCCAGCTCACCAGTTTCAACTAAAACATTGCAGTTTGATGTATCAGAATATTGCAAATAATGATCGGCAACGTTGACGCTCTCTCCCTTCGCTCATAAAATATTGAACGTTGTTCATTACAGATTTTTATCATGGCTAGAAGAAACGATCATACTCGAGAAGAACTGGTGGCGCTCACGCTTAATACTGTCAAAAAGTTTTTGGCAACCCACTCTTATCATGAGTTAAGCTTGAGAAAAATTGCGAATATGATTGGTTATGTCCCAAGTACTTTAGTCAATGTCTTCGGCAGCTATAACCTACTCTTATTGCACACCGTTGCCCAAACTTTGGATGAACTTTCAGCCGAGGCAAATACCGTAGTCAAGCGCAGCCAAGATGCTGAGGCTGCACTGTATGATTTAGCTTACTGCTATCACGATTTTGCGCTGCGTCATCCTCATCGCTGGCAATTAATTTTCGAGCACAACATGAATGGCGATCCACTACCAGATTGGCAGGCGCAAAGAATTAACGCCATGACCAACATGCTAGAGGGCCTACTTCAAACACTCGCGCCACAGCGCAGCGCCGCTGATGTGCTTAGAGCGAGCCGTGTTCTGTGGTCTGGCGTACATGGTATTACGCTCTTAAGCGTCGACGATAAATTTTTTGCCGCTGAACCTATCGACGGTAAAGAATTGATTAGCAATCTTTTGTCCCATTACTTAAGCAACTGGTAAATTCACCAACTAAGGCTAAACAATGCCACAAAATCAAGCTTCTTTGATGAAGCAAAAGCGCTTTCTACCATACTTCATCACCCAGTTTTTTGGCGCATTTAATGACAACATCTTTAAAAATGTTTTGTTGTTGTTTGTGGCTTTCGCAGGTGTCGGCGCTTTACCTGTCTCAAGCAATCTATTTATCAACCTCGCCGCTGGGCTGTTCATTTTACCCTTTTTTCTTTTTTCGGCATCGGCTGGGGTATTAGCTGATAAATACGAAAAATCCTGGTTTATCCGTAAGGTTAAATTGGCTGAAATTGCCATCATGTGCCTTGGCGCTATCGGCTTTATCACTGAAAGCTACGTTATTCTGCTGATATTACTGTTCTTAATGGGTACACAATCCGCCTTCTTTGGCCCGGTCAAGTACGCCCTGTTGCCCCAACAATTAAAAGCCAATGAATTAGTACCAGGTAATGCGTTAGTCGAGACAGGAACCTTCTTAGCGATTCTTCTTGGCACACTGGGCGCCGGAGTGATTGCTTCAGCCGATGATGCTAAATATGTTGCAGCCGCGTGCGTCATTGTGTTTGCTCTTCTTGGCTATATTTCAAGCCGTTCGATCCCTTGCGCGCCAGCAAGCAACCCTAGCCTCAAGTTTCGCTGGCAGCCGATTAAGCAGACCAAACAAACCATTGCCATTGCCAAGGCTGACCCTACTATATTTAAAGCACTGATGGCGATTAGCTGGTTTTGGTTTCTGGGCGCGGCGTACTTAACTCAATTCCCGAACTTTACCAAGCTACACCTCAACGGCAGTGAAAGTGCGGTCTCCTTTCTGTTGGCCCTGTTTTCTATCGGTATTGCATTAGGGTCGCTTGCTTGCGACAAATTATCCAATCATCGTATCGAAGTGGGCATCGTTCCCTTGGGTAGCTTAGGCATTACCGTCTTTGGCGCTTTAATGGCGACCTCTGTACCGGAGACGATGTCGAACATAACCAGCTTCAGTGAATTGATTCACTACTCACCACTTTGGCCACTGTTTGCTTACCTATTGCTACTTGGCGCCTCTGGTGGCGTGTTCATTGTGCCTCTTTACGCCCTCATGCAACAACGCGCTCAAGTAAAACAACGCGCTCAAGTGATTGCCGCACTCAACATTTTCAATTCACTGTTTATGGTTGGCAGTGCGGTTCTGGGTATCGTCTGTTTATCACTTTTAGAACTGACGATTCCTCAACTATTCCTATTACTGGCAATATTGAACTTCCTTGTTGCGAGTTATTTGTTTATTCAAGTGCCGATCTTTGTCGTACGCTTTCTGCTGTGGGTGCTGACCCATACTATGTACCGTGTATCGCACAAGAACTTGCACCACTTACCAGAAAAACAAGGCGCATTACTGGTTTGTAACCACGTCAGTTATATGGATGCCCTGTTGCTTAGCGCTGTCTGTCCACGCTTGATTCGTTTTGTCATGGAAGAAGAGTATGCCAATACACCAGCGCTGAAAAAGTTTCTTAGCCGCGCGGGGGTAATTCCTATTTCGGCCACCAACCGCCGCTCTATCATTCGCGCTTTCAATCAAGTTGAACATGCCCTTGAACAAGGCCATATCGTGTGTATTTTTCCAGAAGGCCGCCTGACCCCTGACGGTGAAATCCACCCTTTTCTGCGCGGCATGGACATCATTTTGAAACGCAGCCCAGTACCTGTCATTCCAGTTGCGTTAAAAGGTATGTGGGGAAGCTATTTCAGTCGACACAAAGGCAAGGCGTGTCAGGGGCTACCTACACGTTACTGGTCTCGTATTGAGATAGAAGTGGGCGAACCTGTACCACCCGAGTTGGCGTCGACTGCCATGATGCAACAAAAAGTTGCACAACTGCGCGGCGATTGGCGTTAGCCTTCGACGGTTTGCTAACCACAAGCGTTAAGTTTTTCTTAACGCTTGTTCAATACAATCGGCTCTCTTTATCGCGATGGTTTCGATACACTGCGTCCTCACATAAAATATCTTACTGATTATGAACTCACTTTCTAAGTCATCACCCTTCTGGATTGCCGCGGCAATCTGTTTAACGCCACTTATCTCATCACCAACGGCGTTAGTGATCGGTTTCTTGCTTGCCTCATTAGGTCTAGTCCCTACCACCGTTAACCTTGCCAAGATCACCAAAAAGCTGCTTGCGTATTCGATTGTAGGTTTAGGGTTTGGCATCCAGTTTCAACAAGCCCTTGCCGTGACTTCAGACGGCATAGGTCTGATTGTTGTGACGATCATGGGCACATTATTGGTGGGGTGGTGGTTAGCAAAGTTACTCGGATTGAACCGGGAAACAAGCTATTTGATCTCGTCAGGAACAGCGATTTGTGGCGGCAGTGCGATTGCCGCAGTTGCTCCCGCGATTCAAGCCAAAGATGACCAAGTAGGATTAGCACTAGCAACGGTGTTTGTCCTTAACTCAATTGCCTTGTTTGTGTTTCCGGTCATCGGCCATGCACTCGAGCTAGACCAAATCACCTTCGGCACTTGGGCTGCGATTGCAATTCACGATACGTCTTCGGTTGTTGGTGCTGCCTCTGCCTACGGTGAGCAAGCGCTGACTACCGCAACCACGTTAAAATTGGCTCGTGCATTGTGGATCATTCCAGTGGCTCTGTTCAGCGCTTTTTTGTTTCGCAATGATTCGAAGAAAATAACCATACCTTACTTTATTTTCTTTTATTGCGCGGCAATTGCAGTGAGTGATTTTCTACCACAGTTTGAGTTGGTGTACCAAGCGATCTTCGACATCGCAAAACGTGCATTGGTGGTGTGTCTGTTTTTGATTGGCTGTGGTATTTCGTTCGAGAAGCTAAAAAGGGCCGGGCCAAAACCCTTGCTGTTTGGTGTGATCTTGTGGGGATTAATTTCGGTCAGTTCGCTGGCGTGGTTAACGCTGCATTAATGCTCTCTGGCTTGGCGGACACTTTTTGCTCGGCTAGCAAGCTTGATGTTTCGCACTAACACTAGGGTTGAAACAAACGCAGACAACTCCATTAATGAACGAATCAAACCGTCACTATTAATCGCGATGATAATTTGCACTATAATCGCTGCGATCAACCCGACTCTTAACATCGTTATACCCTAATTCCTTTTATATTTGCTTTATTATGAATCAGGGTTATATGATTACTAAATTCGTATTGGCACTATGAAATTACCAAATTAACTAAGTGAGTTTTGTCGGCTCTCCTAGGTAGAAACCTTGCAAGTAATCGACGCCCAACTCAGTCGCGATGTCACATACCGCTTGGTTATGAACAAATTCCGCCACCGTTTTAGCGCCAAACACATTGCATAGTCTTACTAATTGAGAGGCGACTTTACGCTGTTTAGAGTCAACATCAATATAGCGAATCAAGCTGCCATCAAGCTTAATAATATCCGGCTCAATTTTGATGATTTCATCGAGGTTCGAATAACCCGAACCAAAGTCATCAACAATAATCGTCACCCCCATCCTTCTAAAATGATTACAGACTTCGCTCATCCGCTCAAAGTCGTGAATTTGTTCAGATTCAACAATTTCGATACCGACTCGAGTTGGGTCTTGCAGGGACAGTATATTCGACTCAAGCAACTCTAAGGTTGTATCGTTAACGATATCTTGATGGGAAAGGTTGAGCGAAAACTTCTCATTACGAGGCTGCATCAACTCAAAACTATGGTTGATCATTAGTTGGCTCATTTTGTTGTATAACCGTGTACCTTGAATCAAAGGTAAAAAGTAACCCGGCGGCAGAACTTTTGACCCATGAGTTAAGCGCGCCAAGCATTCATAGTTGCTGAGCATTCGGGTAGTCGCATCAAAAATGGGTTGCACATAGGGCTCAATATTGCGCTGGGCAATCGCATGGTTAGTGATAGAGAGCTTTTCGAGACGGTCGCGACGTTGCTCCTCTTGCTGAATTAAATCATTGGCATCAACAAAAGACTGATTGGTCTTGTTAGCGTGACGGCGTGCTTCAATTGACTTAAACAACAGTGCGTCATCAGAACACGACATAAACGCCTTTTTCTGCACAATACCAGCACTGATCGATACAGCAAGATGGGTACTATCTAAAAACGAGAATCCTTTAAAGTCGACAGATTCGACTTGCTCAAGTAGCCGCTCAAATCGACGCCTTACCTCGTGCATTGGCAACGGGTTGCTGAACACCGTCGCCCACTCCCCAATTCCGATGCTGTAAAGCTTTGCTCCTTGAGGTAAGTGGTCACTGACCAACTGGGCGAAAAATGAAGTTAACATCACCAAAAGATTGTCGCCAACCGAGTAACCATATTTCTCATTGATATCGGTTAGGTTATTAATTTTTACATTGAGTAAGCTGTCATCTAGCCCCATCTCAGCGATATTTTCGATCAACACCGCTCGATTGGGAAGCCCAGTGCGACGATCAGTGCGATAACTTGAGACCAGCGCATTCGCCTGACTTTCAATCTTGTCTTGCATGATTTGATTGTAGTTTTCTAGATCTGAAAATGAATTGCGAATCATCGAAAACAGTGGCGACATAGTCGAAGACGCATCGACGTTAGGTAGTACTATATCTTGTTTCGCCTCCCCTTCGCGCATCGCCAGTAACGTCAGACTATGATGCAGCACCCTTTGTTGTTGCTGCTCTTTGTACAGCTCTCCCATGCAGTAGAAGCCATAGCAATCTGCGACCGACTGTAAGGGCTCTAGTTCCGCATTGCCCTCAATAAAATCGAGGCGCGATGTACAGTTATAAACAAAAATAGCATCCGGTTGCAGGTGGGCAAGATGAAAGGCGCCCTGCTTGACCTGCTGTATGGTCAGCTCAGGGTGGTCATAACAGAATCGAACCTTATCCCCTTGCTCTAAAGGCTGATCAAATTCAATACTCAAGTCTTCTAACACCGCGACTGGCGTGGCAAGTTCTTGATCTTGCTGATCACCTTTCATCATCGGAAAGCCAATCAATAACTCCGGTGCAAAGTGTTCGCCATCGGCTAGGTAACGACGATAAATATGGCCAATCGCTTGATGGTTGAGTTCAAATACCCGATTCCCTTGCGCTTTGGTCACGACAAATGTTTGACCAATCGGGTTCCACTCGTTGTAGGATTTTTGCCAAACATGCAGTGTGGCTGAGTGAAACGCGACAGCGACTAAAGCGTTTTGATAGAACTCACCATTGAGCATCGCCCAACGGCCATGATTCGTTACCGTGGTTGCGCCACCAGCGATTGGAACCGTGTCATGACGAAATGCTTGAAAAAGGTCTTCATCGTTGGCGCTTAAACGGTCAGCAAAACAGAGGATCGCTTTTGTCTCATCGGTGATCGCCAGCTCTTGACGTAATTGATGCGTAGCATGACGCTCTGTCGGTGAAAAATGAGCCACTGCGCTCGTCAATCGTACTTGTTCAAATTGACTAATAACGGCGACTGTCTGCTGGCGCGTGATTTTACCTTGGTCTATTTTATGCTCAGCACTACTGCCAATCACAACAGCGCTTGGCCACTTGATACGCAGTGATAAGCAATAACCCTGAACTTCACCTTGTGCTTGGTTTGAGAATAGTTGTACAAGTGGGTTTGAGTAGTGGTGATTAACCGATTCAAGCAGGATATCCAGTTCCTGTTGATTGGAAAAAGTGATAGAAGTGCTATCCATACGACAAAGGCGACCCTAGCTAATTACACCCGGTGATTATCTCGCTGAACGACGATCGAATGCAAAAACCGTCACTCAGCATGTGACTTTAAGCAATAATTATGCAGCCACAACACATTTTCGATCACACCGTATTATCCCTGAGTTGGATAATTCAATTTCAACCACTGCTTTACGGCGTGGCGTGATATTTTAATGCCATTCTCGCTTAAACCCGCTGGCATCGTATAGTAGGCGATGGGCCACTTAAATCGGCTTAGTTGACTGTCAAGATACTCAGGCATGATGCCACTATCAAAACCATCGGACGTTATTATGACCGCCACCGGACGATGACCAAACTCGAGATCTTCAACTGGCACGACGATGGCGAAATCAATCATAGGATGCCGATTTAATACTTGCTCAATCTCTTCACAATGAATGTTTTCACCGCCAGAGATAAACTGATTGTCAGCTCGACCAATAATTCTTAATTCGTCTCCTACCCACTCACCCAAATCCTTAGTATCAAACCAACCATTGACTGTTAACGGTGTTAACTGTCCACATTGATAGTAACCCGACGCTAAGGTTTCACCTCCAATGTAGATGCTTTGTCCCTCTAGCTTTAAACGCCGTTTTGCTAGCAGACGACCTGCACTGTACGTGCTATCCACTCGCTTAGCCGTCACCGTAGAGGCGGCTTCGGTTAAGCCATAACCTAGCCAGGTCTCGATCCCTCGCTGCGCCGCTTGCTGACTTAACCCATGATCAACATGGCCACCACCAAGCAACACTTGCTTTAATTGTAACGGCTGCGCACTGTCGAGCAGTCTTCGCAATTGAGTCGCCACTAACGAGGCGTGTGTGACACCTTGAATATCTTGACTTAACTCGCCACTACCCACTTTAAGGCCTGCACCACTCAATAGCCAACGATAGACAATCGCCAATCCCGACACGTGATAAAGCGGCAAACTGAGCAACCAACAGTCGCCTTGCTTGAACGGGAAAACGGCCAATAGCCCCTGCGCAGAAGCAAGATGCTGACGAGAACAGTGCGCCACCGCTTTCGGCGTTCCAGTCGAGCCAGAGGTAAAGACAATCGAGGCTAATGCATCTTGATCATAACGGCTTTGCGCATCAGGGTGTAACGACATCGGCGCATGATCTGTTTGATAGGTGCAATCGGTTTTATAAGTATAATCGGTCTGAAAAATATGCTCGGTTTCAAGAGTAATCGTGGCCGTACAAGGCGCAGATGATAATGGCTGAGTAAACCAAACATGGGACTCGCGCGGATCTTGATAGAGTGTCGCTAATTTAACGTCAAGTTCGCTTTTTGTCTGCGGCATGGTCAACGCATTAATCGCGCCTAATTCAAGACACGCTAAGTAAACCAGCAATTGCTCAACGCTATTCTTGCCAACACTGGTGATCACATGTCCAGCTTGGATCCCCTGCTGTGTTAACCCTGCAGCCACTTGATCAACCTTATCGGCTAGCTCACGCCAAGTGTATTGATGTGTTGGTGTGATTAAAGCAGGCAATAAAGGGCTCTGATGAGCCCAGTGTTTAAGCAAGGAACTCATGACTGCCAGATAAGCGCTTGTTGGTTAAGTGGCACAACAGGAAGCTCACAGCCTGGCCACTCGACTTCCAACTGCTGAGCAAACAACCCTATCGTGTCTAATCCTGGGGTCTCTTGCGGTAATTGCCATGCAGCAAACCGTGCAAGCTGAGTTAAGCCTAGACTCGACTCAATACTCGAACTAATGATGACTTTAATTCCTAGCGATTTAGCAGTGGCGATTAACTCGGCGCAACGCTCAATTGAGCCAATCAAAGTCGGTTTAATAATGATCGCTTTAGCACCATTGTAATCTTGCAGTTTAAAGTCATCTTTGCGTACAGAATGTTGCAACGTTTCATCCCAGGCGATGGCAATACCAGTCGCGATGGCAAATGAAAAGCTTTCGCCCGGCGACTGACAAGGCTCTTCAATAAACGCAATACGCTGACGCAGTGATGGGGCGATTTTCTTAGCGAACTGCAGCGCTTTTTCTGACGTCCATGCGCGATTGGCATCTAAGCGCAATGTCAAATCCGGAATCGACTCCAAAAATAGACTAACAAGCATGCCATCACGAATCGGCTCGTAAAGGCCAACTTTAATCTTGGCGACTTTTTCTCCGCTCATCGCATTGAGTTTTGGCAGCAGTTCATCAGGATCACCTGAGCATAACGGCGCCGCTTGATAACAGCCTTGCTCAGGCAGAATGTCATCGAGCTCAAGTTGCGCCATCGACAAACCAAATGCGACGGAAGGAAACAATGGCTCTAAATCAAGTTCAACACCTTGTGACCACAGAGCAAGTTGCTCAACCAGTTGAGCGTAAGTTTCCTCGAGGCTCTCGAGACTAAAACCCGGCAACGGCGCAATTTCACCACGACCTATTTTGTCATCCAGTGCCAGTTCAACAATAAACCCTTCTCGCACCGTTAAGCGTTGCTCTCGCAGAATCACCCCACTGTCCATCGGCAATTCATAGCGATAGAGTTTGGCTGATCTCATAGCTTAATCCTTTATTCATTCTTTTATCATTGTTATCACCCTCTAACCTTAGCAGTTAGAATGATGATGATTGATTTTGTTTCCACCCAATGCCAATCAGTGATACTCGATATTCAAGTATCACTATTACGATTACGCGCCAGTCTGGTTGGCGCGTAAAGCAGATTTAGTTAGATTGGCAAGTATTAAGGATTACGTGGAAACTTGTTGAAGTCAGGGCGACGTTTTTCGTTAAACGCATTGCGGCCTTCTTGCCCCTCTTCCGTCATGTAGAACATCATCGTCGCATTGCCCGCTAGCTCTTGCAAACCCGCTTGACCATCACAGTCAGCATTGAGCGCCGCTTTAAGACAACGCAGCGCCATTGGGCTATGTTGCAAGGTCTCTCGGCACCAGCGTACGGTCTCTTTCTCTAACGACTCAATTGGCACAACCGTGTTAACCAACCCCATATCTAACGCCTCTTGGGCGTCATAAAAGCGACATAGGAACCAAATTTCACGCGCTTTTTTCTGGCCGACAATACGCGCCATGTACGACGCTCCCCAACCGCCGTCAAACGAGCCTACTTTTGGCCCAGTTTGGCCAAACTGGGCGTTCTCAGCAGCGATGGTCAGATCACACATCATGTGTAATACATGACCACCACCCACAGCCCAACCTGCTACCGCAGCAATCACGGGTTTAGGGCAGGTACGAATTTGACGTTGAAAGTCGAGCACATTGAGGTGGTGGGTACCTGAATCGTCTTGGTAACCGCCGTAGTCACCACGGATTTTCTGATCGCCACCAGAGCAAAATGCTTTCTCTCCAAGCCCCGTCAGGATAATAACGCCCACCCCTTCATCATAACGAGCATCCGCTAACGCATTAATCATCTCTTTGACAGTTTGTGGCCGAAATGCATTGTGAACTTGCGGACGGGCGATGGTGATCTTGGCAATACCATCTGCCGATTTGTGGTACTGAATATCTTCATATTCACCGCTGCAGTCATTCCAGTTTACGGGTGCATAAAGTTCTTCTTCTGAGATACCGACTGTTTTTGCCATGGTGATTCCTATTCTGTTACTTAGTGACTCAGCTCAAACCATTAAGCTTCAACTGAGCATTGATTATGTCTGCGAATGCTTGGGGCTGCTCTAAATGAACATTGTGCCCAGCATTGACTACCTGGCTAAAAGACAAACCGCTTAGCTTAGCCAACTGACTAAATTTATGATCTTTTTCACCACAAATGTAATGTGTTTTTACTCGTGTACGTTTTAGTTCATCGAGTAAGTCATCTTGTTTAGCGAGCGAGGTCGCCTCGAGCATATTCGCCACCGACGGGCCAAGATTAGCACTGCGTTTCGTTATCAGTTGTTGTCTTTGCTCATGGTTTAGCGAACTAAATACGGGCTGTTGATACCAATCGCTTAACACCTGTTCAATCGGCTCATTTCTAAACCGCGCCGCCCAGTGACTATCACTAAGCCATCGCGCTTGCTTTGCATCTCGGTGCGAAAGGCCAAAGTTTCCTCCTTCGACGATCAACATCTGCACATTGAGCTGAGCAAAATCGCCATTTGCAATCCCTGACATCGCAATCCGACCACCCAGTGAATAGCCCACCAGCACTATAGGCCTGTGCGGCATAATATGGGTAAGGAGTGTGTCAGAAATTTGCTTGCAACAATCACCAAAATGACGACAAGCGTCAAGAGCGCTCACGCCATGACCCGGTAGGTCAAGACAAATATATGGCCGAGGGCTTAAGTGCTCGGTCACTGAATGCCAATCTTGTCCTGAACCCAATAATCCGTGCAAAAACACCAACACGGCTTGGTTAGTGGTATTAATGTTGGCACTGGCGCGACTATAAAGCATGAACTTGACGCACAAACTCTTTAAGTTGGTTTGACGCTTGATTGGCTGGCGTTTGGATCTCGACTAACAACGCCCCTTTACCGCTACTCAAATGCACCTCAACGGCATGTTGATACTCTGCCAAGGTTTGTGGCCGCGTATAACCTAATTTGAATTGTTTCGCCGCAAATTCAAAGTCATAACCATGTGGCATCTGATACAACGTTTGCTTCTGCTGCTCTGGTACTGGCAACAAGTCAAATATAGCGCCGCCGTCGTTATTGGTGACCACAATAACCATAGGGGTCGTTTGTTTGGTCAGCAGGGCGAGCGAATTAATATCGTACAACGCTGAAGTATCACCAATGAATAGCGTTGTCGGGCGATTTGTCACCCGCATTACACCCGCGGCAGTGGCAATGATGCCATCAATTCCTGACGCGCCTCGATTCGAATAAACCTCATAACCATCAAGGCGACCAAACATATCAACCAGACGAACAAATAAACTGTTACCGAAAAAGATCTGGCTTGATTTAGGAAGTTTGTCGACCGTCAATGCCAATGAAATTTCATCGACATTAGCGTCACGATTTAAATGGGTCAGAGCCAGCAACGCTACCTGTTCCGCAACTTCAGTCAAGCTATCAGCCCACCCGGTTGTGGTGTGGCCTATGGTTGGCCATCTCGCCAGTAATGAGTCAAAAAAACAGCCAATCTCACACTGGTGATGAATCTGCATCAAATGCGCTTGATTGTTTCTCGCTCCATTAGGCGAAAGGTAATGATAATCAGCATCGCGCCGTTCAACTTGTTCGGTTAACCATTGATTTAGCCGCTTAGAGACAATTCGCGCGCCCACTTGCAGCACCAGTTGACATTGATTAATGACCTCGGCTCGTTGGTGATGTTGCAGCCACAAGTCATAGTGCGCCCAATCAGAACAAACACCAGATTGAGGATCGCACAATAGCGGCCAACCCAGTTTGTGTGCCAATTGCTGCGCTTTTTTAGCTTCACTCACGGTCACACAACCGAGCACGATGACGCCTTTCTTATCGACAAAACTTGCTGTCGGTACAGTCGCCTGGCGATCGGTAGACCACTGCTGACAGTAAGGGCGCTCACTTTGCTGCCATCGAGCCACTTCATCAAGGTAGTCTTGATAAAGCGCTTTTGGCTGTTCACTATAAAGCGGTTCTGGGAAGGGGCAATTAATGTGTACCGCACTGCCCTGCTTGTTCTGTTGAATCAGCAACTGATCAATCGAGGTCAGTAGCCATTTAAGGGGTGTGAGTAAATTTGGACTTGGCAGATCAAGCGCTGCGGTTACATGGTGAGAAAATATCCCCGACTGAACAATGGCCTGATTGGCACCGCAACCGACCAACTCAAGTGGTCTATCTGCGGTTAATACCACGAGTTTCTCACCAGTAAGTTTGGCTTCTGCGATCGCCGGAAGCAAATTGGCTACGGCGGTACCTGAAGTAACGACAATGGCGACCGGTTTATTGCTTGCTTTAGCCAACCCTAACGCAAGAAAGCCTAAACCTCTCTCATCAAAATGAGTGTGCAGGGTGAGCTTTTGATTCTCGTCCGCTTCCAAAGTTAAAGGTGTCGAACGTGAACCAGGAGCGATACAAATATCGCTGACACCGAAACGGGTCAGCTCTTCAAGCAAGGTTTGGCACCAAATACGATTGATCACCGCCTGTTCTATTGCCTTGGTCATCATCTATGAAGCCACTCCCAAAGAAGGATGGTCTGAAATCAGTGACAGCAGCGTCGACATTTTTTTATCCAGCTCTTGCCACTCGTGTTCAGCTATCGACCCCGGCACAATGCCCGCGCCAGCGAACAGCTGAACCTGATCATCCACTACCAAGGCACTGCGAATCGCGACACAGAACTCTGCGCGCTGATGGCTAATGAACCCCATTGAACCTGCATACCAGCCGCGTGCAAACGGCTCATGCTGCTGGATAAACGCCATCGATGCTTTACGTGGCAAACCCGCCACAGCCGCCGTCGGCTGTAACGCCTCAAGCAATTGAACACCGTTAGTGCCTTTATGCAGATGGGCACGAATGTTGCGTTTGAGATGTTGCACTTTACGCAATCGAACTAATCTTGTGTCTTGTTCTACTGACACCTGATCTGAATGTGGTGACAGTCTGTCAATAATATCATCGACAACATACTGGTTTTCGTTGAGATTTTTGCTATCACTCGCGAGCCAATTGGCCAGCGCCATATCCTGAGCGGCATTTTGGCCACGCCCAATGGTGCCAGCCAGCGCCTCCGTGTTGAGCTCTTGCCCTTGACGGGCATAAAGTCGCTCAGGTGTGGAACCGATAAAACAGTGTTTTTTATCAAAGGCGAGCAAAAAATGAAAGCTGTGATGATTTTGCAGATAGCTCGACTTTAGCAGTTGTGCCGCACATAGGGGCTTATCTAAAGTTAGGGTCGTTTTACGTGCCAAGACCACTTTTTTAAACTGTTCATTTTCGATACCTTGCAACACTTTGTTGACCAAATCAGACCATTGGTGTTGCTCAGGAATATGTTGAATTGATTCAATATGCGATGAAATGGCACGCAGTGGCGCAACATCAAACTGAAGTTTAGACAAGCTCGCTAGAGTACGCTGCTTCTCGCTATTCAAGTTGATCGCAAGTGACCATTGGTCATCAAAGCGAATCAGCTCAATTTGCGGGAGGAAAAAAAATGACGACATGCAGCGGCGGTTTTTATCCGTTTGTCCGTCAAACGAACGCCCACCCCAAACGCGTTGGTCATCAGCCAAAATAGTATAGGCCGGAGCGGGGTCGACAAAGGTGTGCAATTGCCCTAAGGCGACCACTTCTTCACGAGTATCACGAGACTGCCAATAAAACTTTGGGAACACTGGTTGAGCGTCCAACCAGTCGACAAATGCAAAGTCCGGTTTTTTTTCAAGAACTTGAACCAGACGGTTTACACCCTGTTGCGCTTCCTTAGCGCGTTCAATCAGTTCAGAAACGGCTTGATGAAAGTCAGACAAATCAGCCTCGTATGCATAGGAGTTATTAATTATTTTACCTCGCTACTCTATTTATAGACCTTACTCAAATCAAGGATGTCAGTAATGTTTTATATATTCCTGTGATAACGGGCGTGCTACAAGGCAGGAATTATCGCCATTGGCTCAGATTTTTATTCTAAGTAACCTCATTTTAAGTTACTTTAATAAAGGAATGTCAATAAATTCAGGTTTTATTCAATGCAAAATATCGGGATGTCGTCAAAACTCGACAATGTCTGCTATGACATTAGGGGTCCTGTACTTAAACATGCTAAGCGCATGGAGGAAGAGGGGCATAAAATACTAAAGCTAAACATTGGTAACCCCGCACCATTTGGCTTTGACGCCCCTGACGAAATTCTGGTCGACGTGATTCGTAACCTACCGACTTCACAAGGGTATTGTGACTCGAAAGGTATCTACTCAGCACGTAAAGCCGTGGTGCAACATTACCAACGTAAAGGAATACGTTCACTTGATGTTGAAGATGTCTACATCGGTAACGGCGCCTCTGAATTGATCGTCATGGCAATGCAAGCTTTACTCAATAACGGCGACGAAATGTTGGTCCCAGCGCCCGACTACCCGTTGTGGACGGCTTCGGTCGCACTCTCTGGTGGCAAAGCCGTGCATTACTTGTGTGATGAACAGGCCGACTGGTATCCAGATCTCGACGATATTAAGAAAAAAATCACGCCTAAAACACGTGGTATTGTGTTGATCAACCCAAACAACCCAACGGGCGCGGTTTACAGTCGTGACTTTTTACTCGAAGTGATCGAAATCGCTCGTCAGCACAAACTGATTATTTTTGCTGATGAGATCTACGACAAAGTGCTCTACGACGGCGCCACCCATACGTCCGTTGCCACACTCACTGAAGATGTTTTAGTCGTGACCTTTAACGGCCTGTCGAAAGCGTACCGTGTTTGTGGTTTTCGTGGTGGTTGGATGTTCTTAACCGGACCAAAACACCAAGCACAAGGCTACATCAACGGACTCGACATGCTGTCGTCAATGCGCTTGTGCGCCAATGTACCGATGCAACATGCCATTCAAACCGCTCTGGGCGGTTATCAAAGTATTAATGAGCTGCTGTTACCTGGCGGGCGTCTGCTTGAACAGCGTGACCGCGCCTTTGAGCTTATCAATCAGATCCCCGGGGTCTCGTGTGTTAAGCCGAAAGGAGCGATGTACTTGTTCCCAAAAATCGACACGAAACGGTATAACATCAAAGACGATCAGAAAATGGTGCTCGACTTCTTGATTCAAGAGAAAGTGTTGTTGGTTCAAGGCACTGGCTTCAACTGGCCGAAACCGGATCACTTCCGTATTGTTACGCTGCCGCATGTTGAAGATTTAGAAATGGCGATTGGTCGTTTTGAACGTTTCTTATCGACATACAGTCAGTAGTAATTAGACGCTATTTTTCATATGCTTAAAGGGTGCTCATCGAGCACCCTTTTATTTTTAACGCTTAGGAGTCATCCATGCCCAATACCAACCCAAAGGAAAGCCATTTTTTTGCCCACCTTGCTCGCATGAAACTCATCCAGCGTTGGCCTTTGATGCGCTCAGTGTCGACTGAAAATATCTCTGAGCATAGTCTACAGGTGGCGTTTGTAGCCCATGCCTTGGCCGTGATCAAAAACAAAAAGTTTGGTGGCGATCTCAACCCAGAACGCATTGCTATTTTAGGCATGTATCACGATACCAGCGAAGTGCTGACTGGCGATTTGCCGACTCCGGTAAAATACTACAATCCTGACATTGCCAAAGAGTACAAAAAGATTGAAGCGGCAGCAGAACAAAAGCTGCTTTCTATGCTGCCTGAAGAGTTTCGCGATGACTTTGCTCCTTACTTGGTCTCTCAGTCAGCGCATCCTCAAGATGCAGCCATTGTGAAGCAAGCGGATACCATCTGCGCCTATTTAAAATGCCTTGAAGAGCTCAGTGCGGGCAACCATGAATATGCATTGGCTAAAAAGCGCTTGGACGTGACACTGAAAGAACGTTACACCGAAGAGATGGACTATTTCCTTAATACCTTCGCGCCCAGCTTTGAGCTTTCTCTTGATGAGATCAGCTAACATTCAGTATAGAGTAACTTTCAAATCATAAATTTTAACCTAAGAGTGAGCATACAGAGGTTGACGATGGGTATTCCAATCAGCGATTTATGGCACGACCGTCACGATGATGAACATAAAATTCGTCGTGATGATCATCGAAGCCCATACCAACGAGACCGCGCACGCATTCTCCATTCGGCGGCCTTTCGCCGTCTGCAAGCGAAAACCCAAGTTCATGGCAACAGTTTTGATGACTTTCACCGTACCCGTTTAACCCACTCGTTGGAAGCGGCTCAATTGGGCACTGGCATTGTCGCGCAACTTAAAAAGAAACAACCGCAATTTCGCGACTTGCTGCCGAGTGATAGCTTAATCGACTCAATCTGCCTTGCCCACGATATCGGCCATCCCCCTTATGGTCACGGCGGAGAAGTCGCTCTCAACTACATGATGCGTGAACACGGCGGCTTCGAGGGCAATGCACAAACTTTTCGTATTGTGACCAAATTAGAGCCCTATACTGAGCTGTTCGGTATGAACCTCGCGCGCCGCACCTTGTTAGGTTTGATCAAATACCCTGCGTTAATTAGCCATACTCGCGCTGCCGTCATCCCTGCAAGTGTCTCACATCAACGTCAACTGCGCGCTCGCGATTGGGCGCCAGCGAAAGGCTTATATGATTGCGATAAAGCTTTGTTCGATTGGGTGTTAGCGCCATTGAGCGAGCAAGACAAAACCTTGTTTAGTCAGATGCGTGATGAACCGCTATCTGAGTACCAGCATAAAAAAACACGCTTTAAGTCAATTGATTGTTCGATTATGGAGCTTTCTGATGATATTGCCTACGGCGTTCACGACCTTGAAGATGCCTTAGTACTCGGTATGGTCAATCGCCATCAATGGATTGAGGGAGCCGCCAGTCAACTTGCCGAGTGTGGCGATGTATGGTTTGAAAAACATATTGATTCGATTACAGAAATGCTTTTTTCTGGCACACACTATCAACGTAAGGATGCCATCGGAGGCATGGTTAATGCGCTACTGACCAGTATTTCGATAAAACCCGTTGAGGCGCCATTTGATTGTGAACTGCTCGCACTCAACGCCGTACTCGAACCGACCATGGATAAAGCGCTCAACATCTTGAAACGCTTCGTTAGTGACTATGTTATTCAAGTCCCGCACGTTCAAGTCGTTGAATACAAAGGCCAACAAATCATTATGGATATTTTTGAAGCCCTAAGCGCCGATCCTGAACGCTTGCTGCCAGTCAACGTACGGCAGAAATGGTCAGCGTGCGACAACAATAGCGCAGGTTTTCGCGTGATAGCCGATTACATTTCATCCATGACTGACGGGCACGCTCAAAGACTGCACCAACAACTGTTCTCTTCTCACTAAGTCCGTGGTTAGGCTATTCAGATTCTGCAAAATAATGGCTAGGCAACTTGGTAATCGCTGCTTTCAATGCGTTGAAACAGCGTTCATCAATTGCGGTATGAAGGTTCTCTTGCATAATGAGTAAGGTCTTAGGTACGGGCACCGCACCCCGATATGGCCTTTCTGCCGTGATGGCATCAAAAATATCCGCGGTAGTAATGATCCGGGTTGAGAGTGGAATTTGTTCGGCACTAAGCTGTTTTGGGTAACCAGTACCATCGAGCTTTTCATGATGCGCGCCTGCGATCCACGCCATCTCTTTAAACGGTTTTAAATAATTGAGAATTTGTTCGGTCAGTGCTGCGTGTGATTTAACGGCTTCCCACTCTTGTTCGTCGAGTTTACCCGGTTTATCTAAGATGGCATTGCTCACACCAAGTTTGCCAAGATCATGCAGCAAGGCGGCGCGTTTTAACCACTGCCTTTCAGCAAACTCAATCCCGAGTTCCTGTGCAATTAAGTCGGTATAGACGGCAACACGTTCACTATGACCTGCAGTATAAGGGCTCTTCGAGTCGACAATTTTACCAAACGCACTAACGATACAATCGAGGTACTCTTCATCAACAATGACACTGGCATGAGCGGGCGCGAGGCTCATCACACGTTCAGCGATATCCGCCGCATTAAGCCCCTCAACAAAGCTCGCTCGTTGTGATATATCGACCAAGTGCGCCACTAACTGTGGGTCAAACCAACTGCCACTACGGGCCTCAATTTCAGCAATCGCGCGGTCTAAGTCATGCTCAAATTGGAACACGTCAACCACCTGAGCGAGCAAAGCAATGCGAGAAAACAACGGAATCTGATCGTGTTTGAGTTGCTCCGGGCGCCCCGTTCCATCCCAGTGCTCATCTAAACTGTGTACACCTCTTGCCACCAGCTCATTAAATCGCAGCTCTCGGGCCACCTCCGCACCACGAGTACAACGGGTTTCAATCAGCTCTTGAGCGTAATCATTACCATTTTTGAGAATATCGATGGTGGCTGAGATCCGAGTGACCCAGCTCTGGCCGATCCCGGTATTTTTCACCACAAAGTTAATCGCACTAGACAGACTCGTACCAACAGTTTTGTAGTTGCGCTTAAAGGAACGATCATCGGTCATATAGAGTTCACAAATACGTGCAGCATTGCTACTACACCCGGCATCTTTGAGCAGCAGTGTGAAAAATAGATCATACAGCTGTTCGTCGCCAAGTTGCATTGCATCACCAAGGTGCATACCGATCCAACAACAGCGAATACAGTGTTCAGGCGGTTGACCTTCTGTCATATCTAACGCTGTGGTTAGCGAGAGCATTAGCTCAGATAACGGAATGGTTTGATTGACGTGAGGTTGCATAAAAGTCCTTATCGAGCACAGAAAAAATGTAGCAAGCGCCTAATGATGATTGTCCTTATCACCACCCATTAATACGCAACAATCGAACTTCTAGTTTAGTGGCTCATTGCGATAAAATCACTCGTCATCTGCGAGAAATGATTCTAACTGACTGTGTAAGCGGCTTTTTTCTATATCATTAATAAAACTAGCGTTGATAGCATTACGGGTAAACTGCGCCAACTCTTGCTGGCTGATCGCATGGCTCTCGGCCACCGCGATAAAGTTGTCAGTCATGTAACCGCCAAAATATGCCGGGTCGTCAGAGTTAATCGTCACACATAAGCCTCGGCGTAACAGCTCGACAATATTGTGTTCACTCATGGTTGCAAACACTTTTAACTTAGTATTTGAAAGTGGACAAACCGTCAACGGCATTTGACTTTGCTCAAGTACATTGACTAACGCATCATCATCGGCGCAGCGAACCCCATGATCGACTCGGCTCACTTTAAGTAATTCTAGGCTGTCATAGATATTGCTCACCGGCCCTTCTTCACCGGCATGAGCTACCGTCAAAAATCCCTCGTCTATTGCCTTTGCAAACACTCGGGCAAACTTTTCTGGAGGGTGACCTAGCTCTGATGAGTCAAGTCCAACAGCAACAATTTTATCTTTATGGGGCATTGCTTGAGACAAGGTGGTAAAAGCACTCTCTTCATCAAGATGACGTAAGAAACACAAGATGATTTGGCTGCTAATACCAAGTTGCCTATAACCCTCTTGCAGTGCTTGATAAATACCATTGATCGCCGTATCAAATTCAATCCCACGCTCGGTATGAGTTTGTGGATCAAAAAAGATTTCGGTATGAATGACATTGTCCTCATAGCAACGGATAAGATAAGCCCACGTCAGGTCATAGAAATCTTGTTGATGAATGAGAACGTTAGCACCTTGATAATAGATATCAAGAAATGACTGGAGATTGCTGAACTGATAAGCCTCTTTCACTTGTTGAGACGTAGAAAAAGGCAAAGCAATTTGATTACGCTGGGCCAGTTGAAACATCATGTCAGGCTCAAGGGTGCCTTCAATATGCAGATGTAATTCGACTTTAGGCAGTTGCTGAATAAAAGTAGTGTGATTCACGCTTACGTCTCTCCATTCAATATGATGAGTTTTCAACAAGCCCTTTTCTCTGAAAAGCGTAAGTCATACAAAGAGAAAAGCGCTGTGCGCTTTACTCTTGTTCATAATTCATTGATTTAATTATACTAAAATCATCAACAAAGTCACTCAAAGGTGTATTCGCTTTTAAATCTGAACAATACGGCGCTTTATCATTCTAGATGAGTATGCTTAAGTCCGTGAGCACTTAGTGACATTTGGTTAGCAGGGTATCTTTGGTGGCTGACTCCCCAAAGTTGAGTGCTACTCGAATGAGCGCTGTAAAGGTTAACTTCATTGCTTTCTTTATATCCATCGACTTGTAGGTTGGGGGAGTTAGCAGGTTTAATTTTTCGTAGCCAATCTTGGTCTTTATTATACTTACTGTATTGCCAACGCATGTTAGGATCATTTGCATTACACTTGGCTAACCTGATCGGGCTGCCAGCGAAGTTTGAATCGTATCGCCAACAATAATTCCAATCCATTTTAGAATGTATTTGTTGGGTTTGTGCAGACCAGAACCAGTTTTGTCTTGGATCTGATGCATCACACGTCACCTGAATAAGTAATTTATCAGATGTTGTATTGCCATCATAACCAATACAACGCCCTGTTCCATTTCTAGATTGCATCGTGTAATAATGGACATCTTTATAAACATATTTTCTTTCGTTGAAACTACCACTTTTCTCCATATAGATTGGAGCCTTAACAGTTGCAGTTTGTGGATACCAAAGTTGGTCTATTTTAAGGTCCAACGTTATTTTTCCTTTATAGTTTTCTATTCCGTCATTATGTTTTAATTCAACTTGCATTCGCGTCGAATTATTTTCCAATTTAATATCGGCATATTGCCCAATAGGGCGTTGGTCATTACGTATTGTTGGTGCAACGACTTGAGCTATTCTTCGACCATTAGGGAGTGTGATATATTGCTCCCCTCCCCAAGCATGGGTATGCCCAGCCAGTAAAAGTACGACATTGTACTCTTGAATTAGATTAAGAAAACGTTTTCTATCAGCTTCTTTCCAATCATGATGATTAGCCGGAATATGAAACATCAACACCACTTTCTTGCCACTATTACCGACATTGATGTCTAGGTCATTTTGTAAGAAATCAAGTTGACGATAATTTTTTACATCCTCATATTTGGTGGGGCGTTCAGAAGAGAACACGCCAGTTCCAAGCGCAACAAAATGTATCTCCTCCACATCCCACGAGTATAGAGCCCCACTTCGTCGATAACTTTGACGAGCGTATTCTCTGTTTCGATCGATAAAACTCTCAATTTTTCCATGTCTAGAAACTCCACCAGTCGTTTCATCATGGTTCCCTATGGTTTCATATGACTTATCCATGACGTTATAATATTTAATGATATTTTTCCAATGTTGAAACTCCTTCCCAAAAATACTGTTGTTGTGAGCGGTCTGGGTCATATCGCCTCCTACAAGTAAACCAAATATAGGATTAGGAGTATTTCTACTGTATGTTAAGTCATAAATAATACCAGCCAACTTATCTAAAGTAGGGTCATTAATATCTGAGCGACCTGTATAAAACTGAGGGTCAGCGGTAAATAAAAATCGCGTTAATGCGTCTCGTTTTTCTGCATTTAATGTATTTAAGTCACTTTCTTCTTGAATATTTAATCTCATATCACTGTCAGAATATGAGCAAGTACTCCAAGCAAGAAAAAATGTATATATATATAGCTGTGCAGTATTTTTAACACTCATTGAATTCATCCCCATATAGAATTAATTTCTTTATATTTATTTATATTGACATATTTTAAACAACCGCTTTATTACAGTTAAACCATAGCACTAATGATATAGTTATTAATAAAACAAAGTGTTCTAAAACTAAAATGAGAAAGTGAAGACGAAATAAATCCACCCGCTGGCATCAAGAATTACAGATAGTTTTCAGGCCTCAAACCTGAACCTTCAAGTGGAACGCAGATAGTTACTCTCAAACACACCCGGCGGCATTTGCTTGATTTGAAACTCAATCATCTGATTAAACGTGTGAATCAACGCTGAGAAGTCTTGCTCTGGTTCGAGTAGCGAAAGAATATGATAACCAGCTTCAACCGTTGACAAGCTATTGCCATCTGGCGCTTTACGAATACGATAATTGCCTTGCAGATCATCGGGTAAACGGATCAGAGGCAAAGCGTGCAAGTTGCTTGAAAGCTGCCACATTTTATACGCTTTCTTCCAAGTGCCATCGAGCAAAATAACACGGGCTTTTTTGTCCTGGCGCCGCTTTCCGACTTCGCCGTGGGCAAGGGCAGACTCTCCCGGGTAGAGAACAAAATGGCAATAGTGCGGATCGCTGAGCAACGCGTTGAGCTGCGTGTTGTCACTGAAGTCCTCCCCGACTAAACAGTGGCAGTTCGCTAATGAGAGTAGCAAGATTCTCGCCGTCCCCATCGGCTTGTTTGTTTCGCTATGATGCTGGAGGATGACCAACTCAACATTCGATGTTAGGCTTTGTACCCACTCACAGATACAAGCTTTGAGTGATTTTTTACATTGAGAACAGTATCGGGACATAGAGTGCGTGTATTTTTTCTGTTAATCGCTATTAGCTTAGTTTGCATCGGCTTACAGTTCGAGCCGCAGGCCTCTTTAGTTAATTGGCAGCGTTACCTTATTTTGGACGGCCAATGGTGGCGAATCCTAACAGGAAACTTCACCCATACCAACTTTCCCCATTTAGCCATGAACTTAGGCGGACTTTGGATGATCGGTTTGATTTTTAAACCGAGTGACAAAGCGTTGCTATTTTGCCTATTAGTGACCAGCGCTGCCATCGGCGTACTCAATTTCCTTAGCAGTATGAATAGTTATGTTGGCCTATCAGGGACCTTGCACGGCTTATTTGCTTATTTTGCCCTCCAAGAAGCGCTGAATGGGCGTAAGAGCAGTTGGTTACTGGTGATCGGGGTTTGTGCGAAAATTACCTGGGAATTGACCATGGGCGCATCACAGTCGACTCAAGTTCTGATCAATGCTCAAGTGGCTGTTGACGCTCATCTTTATGG
Organism: Vibrio pacinii DSM 19139; assembly: GCF_000711795.1. Taxonomy (GTDB): domain Bacteria; phylum Pseudomonadota; class Gammaproteobacteria; order Enterobacterales; family Vibrionaceae; genus Vibrio; species Vibrio pacinii. Next base: position 315,970 of record NZ_JONH01000001.1, read on the forward strand.
CGCTCTGTCAGGTATCGTTCTCGCAATGGCACTTTATATACGCCAATATAAAGCAAGACATCAGCCCGCTTCGTCATAATTTGGTTGATGTTCCTCGTTAAAGGGCGCAGAATGGCGCCCTTTTTCGCGTAGTTTCAATTTGCTCGCGATTTGTCCGATTTTACCATCTAGAGAACATACTATGGGTTTTACCTCCTTGGGCCTTTCTGCTCCGATTCTTAAAGCAATTGAAGAGCAAGGCTATGACACTCCCTCTCCTATTCAGGAGCAAGCAATTCCTGCCGTTTTAGCAGGTAAAGATGTCATGGCGGCTGCGCAGACAGGTACCGGTAAAACGGCTGGTTTCACTTTGCCTATCTTAGAACGTTTAGACAATGGCCAGCGTGTGAAAGGCAACCACATTCGCGCTTTAGTTCTAACACCCACTCGTGAGCTTGCAGCGCAAGTACAAGAGAATGTTTTCAAGTACAGCCGCTACCAACGCCTGACGTCTCAAGTAGTCTTCGGCGGCGTTAAAATCAACCCACAGATGCTTAAGCTGCGCCAAGGGTGTGATGTATTGGTGGCGACACCAGGTCGACTTCTCGATCTATATCAGCAAAACGCGCTTAAATTTGACCAACTCGAAGTATTGGTTCTGGACGAAGCTGACCGTATGCTCGATATGGGCTTTATCCGCGACATCAGAAAAATTCTTAACTTGTTGCCAGCAAAACGCCAAAACCTACTCTTCTCTGCGACGTTCTCGGCTGAAATTCGTCAATTGGCGAAAGGTTTAGTGAACGACCCAGTTGAAGTGTCGGTCAATACTGAAAATTCGACAGCCGTAACAATTGAACAGTGCATCTACCCAGCTGACAAACGCAAAAAAGCGCCGATGCTGGTGAAATTGATCAACGATGGTAACTGGAGACAAGTACTGGTCTTTTCTCGTACTAAACATGGTGCCAACCGTCTGTCGCATTACCTTAATGAGCAAGGGATTACCGCAGCACCGATTCATGGTAACAAGAGCCAAGGCGCTCGAACTCGTGCATTGGCTGATTTTAAATCGGGCGATGTTCGCGTCTTAGTCGCCACCGATATTGCTGCGCGTGGTATTGATATTCCTCAGCTACCACAAGTGGTTAACTTCGAGTTACCCAATGTCTCTGAAGATTATGTTCACCGTATCGGTCGTACTGGCCGCGCAGGTGAAGTGGGTAAAGCGATCTCCCTGGTTGAGGCAGATGAAGCCATCGACCTATTTGGTATTGAACGTTTGATTCAACAAATCTTGCCGCGTATGGAGCTTGAAGGTTTTAAACCCGTTAACGAGCTACCAGAATCAAGGCTAGATACACGCCCAATAAAACCAAAGAAACCGAAGAAGCCAAAAGTAGGACACCAAGACGGTCAGCGCTCAGGTGATAATGCACGCGGCAATAAACCGGCAGGTAAGAACAAACGTCACTTCGGTGGTAACAAGCCAAACGGCGAAAGCCGAGGCGCCAACGGCCAACGAAGCGACAGCAATAAACCTGCGGCAAGCAAGCCGGCTCGCCGTCGACCAAGTAAACCGCAAGCGGCTCGCAGCTAAGTCTCGTAGAGAAGTTAAGCTCGCCACATCAAGCATAAAAAAAGCGCCCATCATTTGATGAGCGCTTTTTTATTTGACTTAAACAATCGGGCGTTGGCCACGATCGATAAGTTTCATCAGTACATTATCTGCCGCTTCACCAGCCAGACCAGCCAGCTTAGAGGTCAGTTTTTTCTTTTCGACGTAGTGAATCGCTAGCACGGTTTTCTCTTTACATGCTGCCACGACCAAGTCATCTGACGTTGTGATCTCATCTACTAAGCCAAGATCAAAGGCTGTCGTGCCAAACCAATGCTCACCTGTCGCCACTTTATCAAGGTCAAGTTGCGGGCGACGTTCACGGATAAAGTCTTTAAACAGACCATGAGTTTCTTCAAGCTCTTGTTTGAACTTCTCACGCGCTTTATCCGTGTTCTCACCAAACATGGTTAAGGTGCGCTTATACTCGCCCGCCGTCAGCTGTTCATACTCAATATCATATTTTTTCAATACCTTATGGAAGTTAGGTAATTGAGCAATCACCCCAATCGAGCCAACAATAGCAAACGGCGCTGACACGACCTTATCGGCAATACAAGCCATCATATAACCGCCACTGGCTGCCACTTTGTCTACCGCAATAGTTAAAGGCAACCCAGCTGACTTAATGCGATCGAGTTGCGATGAGGCTAAGCCGTAGCCGTGCACCATGCCGCCGCCAGACTCAAGACGCAGTAAGACTTCATCACCTTCACGTGCCACCGCCAGAATCGCAGTGACCTCTTCGCGCAATGACGCAACCTCTTTGGCATCAATACTGCCTTTAAAGTCGAGTACAAATAGGTGTGGTTCACGTTTGCTATCAAGATCCCCTTCTTTTGAGGCCTTTTTGATCGCTTTCTCACGCGCTTTACTCTTCTCTTTATCGAGTTTTTTCTCCGCTTTATCGCGCGCCTTAAGAAAAGTATTGTCGTGCAAATGATGCTCTAGCTGTTCAACCGTTCGCTTGTGTTGCTCAGTTAAGTCAGTGATTTCTAACTCACCTTTCGCCGCTCCGCTCTTACCGCCCAACGCTTTGGCGATAACTAAAATCGCCATAATGGCAACCACGACAGTCACAATCTTGGCCAAAAACAGCCCGTAATCCAACAAAAATTCCAATGTGATATCCCCTCATATGCGAATTGGTGTATTGTAACCACCAAGTTATGTATTCATAAAGCAGATCATTACAAAAGGATAAACATCGTGGAATATGCTGTTTCTTCAGATGCCCTAAAAGGGAAAATTATTCTGGTTACTGGCGCTGGCGCTGGTATCGGTAAACAAGCCGCACTCTCTTACGCTCAGCATGGTGCAACCGTGATTCTACTGGGGCGAACTGTAAACAAGCTTGAACAGACTTATGATGAAATTGAAGCGGCAGGCTACCCGACACCTGCGATCATCCCTCTCGATATGAAAGGCGCAACCAAACAGAATTATGTCGACATGGCCGATACGATTGAGAGCCAGTTCGGTCGTTTAGACGGTATATTGCATAATGCTAGTCTATTGGGTGTTATCAGCCCGTTTGACCAAATTGGTGAAGATACTTACGACGATATTATGCAGGTCAACGTCAAGGCGCAGTTCTTGATGACTCAAGCACTACTGCCATTACTGCATAAATCACAAGATGGGCGCATTGTCTTTACTTCATCGACCGTAGGCCATAGTGGTCGTGCATTCTGGGGCACCTACGCCATCTCTAAATTTGCTACCGAAGGTATGATGCAAGTCTTAGCCGATGAGCTAAGCGACAGCACCATTCGAGTCAATGCCATCAACCCAGGGGCAACACGTACTGCAATGCGAGCAAAAGCATATCCTGCTGAAGATACGGATCTGCTTAAAACACCTCAAGACATCATGCCACTTTATCTCTACCTGATGGCACCTGAGAGTAAATGCGTCAATGGCCAATGTATTGATGCTCAGCCGAAATAACTCGTAATCCCTTGACTTCCAAACATACCAACGCCTTGCGTCTACTTCAGTAACACGCAAGGCGTTTTGCTTTCCGGCCTAATGACTCAACAAAGCCTTATTGGCAAGATCGTTCAATTGATCTAGCGATTAAGAACTTGCCTTAATCTGTCTTGTGCAACCTCAACCAGAAGATCCGGCTGAAACTTAGAAATGAATCGATCACAGCCAACTTTCTTAACCATCGCATCGTTAAAGCTGCCACTTAACGATGTGTTCAAAGTGACGTAAAGGTCTTTCATACGTGGATCACTACGCACTTCATGCGTGAGCTTATAACCATCCATCTCTGGCATTTCCGCGTCGGTGATCATCAGCAATAACTCTTCAACAACGTTTTTACCCTCATCACACCAGGATTTCAGTAGATTAAGAGCTTCAAGACCGTCACGGCATTCAATAATATTTAACCCTAGCTGAGAAAGCGTACCGCGCACTTGAGCACGGGCTGTCGATGAATCGTCAACAATTAAGACCTTGCGACCGACCATTTCATTGACCAGCTCCTGATCAAGCACTCCTTCAGAAATTGAAATATCGTAATCGATGATCTGAGCGAGTACTTTTTCCACATCAATAATTTCGACAATCTCCTGTCGCTTATCCTCTTTAACATGAGTAATTGCAGTCAAGTAAGTTGAACGACCTGCGGTTTTCGGCGGTGGCTGAATCTCTGTCCATGCGGTATTGATAATATTACGCACCTGACCGACTAAGAAGCCTTGAATACTACGGTTATACTCGGTAATGATCAGGTTCTCTTCTTGATTTTCAAGGCGTGATGGCGGGAAGCCAATCGCAGCTCTAAGATCGATCACTGGCACCGATACGCCACGTAGTGACGCAACACCTGTAATATGATGGTGCGAACCGGGCATTTTCGTCATCGGTGGCACTTTAATCACTTCGCGGACTTTAAACACGTTAATCGCGAATAACTGTCTGCTGTTTAAACTAAATAACAACAACTCAAGCCGGTTTTCGCCGACAAGGTTTGTTCGTTGGTCAACGGTATTTAAAACTCCAGACATACTCATTCTCAACCGGTGTGTATATAACAAAGGTAGTCTATAGCAAGACTAAGATAAAAATAAACCCACATATCATTTCAGATTATATGGGTTTACCTCAAATATAAAGGAGAGCTAAAGCTCAGAAACGCTACCCTTCTATAACCTTCATCAATAAAAGGCCATCGTAGAGCGCTTGCTTAACCAACGCAGCACCAGGCATAGTGGCTTGTTTGTAAAAGCGTGATTCCACCAACTCTAAATCTTGGTGGTAAACGGGCAGACTCTGCTCTTCAATACAGGTCTGAATTGCTGGATAGAGCACGTCTTTTGCTTGATTGATGACGCCGCCAATCAGCACCTTTTCTGGGTTGAATAGGTTGATAACGATCGCTATCGCCGAGCCTAAGTAACGGCCGAGCTTCTCAATCACATCAACTGCCAATGGATCGCCGTTGGCCGCTGCTTCACAAATTTCTTCAACTGAAACTTCTTCGATAGCAGACAGTGACGACGCTTCGCCTCGTGCAATACGTTCGCTGACTTCATTGCGAATCGCTTGAGAACTCGCCACTGTTTCAAGGCAGCCTCGATTACCACAGTGGCACTGTTTTCCACTTGGATCGATTTGAATATGGCCTAGCTCACCGATATTACCATGGCGCCCTTGCAGCACGCGTCCATCCAATATGATGCCCGCCCCCAAGCCATGGTGGATAGAAATCAACACCGAATTTTCATTATCTTGAGAGTGGCCAAACAGTTTTTCAGCCAAAGCCCAAGCGCGAGTATCATTTGCAACAAACACAGGTAAGCCCGTCGCTTTATAAATCTCAGGGCCAAGCGGCAGATTTTCAACATTGTAGTGCGGCATTTGCAGCACAATACCTTGTTCCGAATTGACAAGACCTGGCAAAGTAATCGCAATACTGGTAACACGATCGAGTTGGTCGGCATAAGTTTGAAAAAACTCATCAATTTCATGCAGTAAACGGGCTAGTACGTCATCTTGATCAACTTCATGTATGTCAATTTTGGTGTCGATGAGTACATCTCCACCCAACTCGTGCAGTGCGATGGTCAAATAACCGCGACCAAGGCGCATAGACAGAAACTGCCAACCCTCGTTATTGACTTGTAAGCCAACAGCCGGTCGACCGCGACTGGTCGCTTCTTGGACCGTGGTTTCATGGATCAGATGCGCCTCGATAAGCTCTCGGGTAATTTTGGTGATGCTCGCTGGTGCAAGCGCACTTTTTTTCGAGAGATCTATTCGAGAAATAGGACCTTTTTGATCAATGAGTTTATATACACGGCCAGCATTGACCTGCTTGATGTGATCAATATGGCCTGGTTGAGCCATGTACATAGAGTGCTCCGAATATCAATAACCTAGTAATTTTTTTACTTTGCGAAGTAATTGTGAAGAGCTTTGATGAATCGCCGTGACAAGGGTCACGTATAAACATTTTTGTTTGTGTCGTGAATCAAATAGCGAACTATTAATCACAGTCCAGATTGATTTTTTTTGCGTTAATAATTATGTCTATAATCATACTTGCATCGCTTTAATCACCGCCAAGTGGCGATTTCAAAACACGATGGCACCGCGGGTATATACTTAACCTTAACAGTAATAATGATTAGGTAGAAAGATCCGTGCTCGCCTTTTAGAGTGTGGACTTGGCAGATTCAACTCAAGGAGAACCGAATGACTGCAATCCAAAGAAGAACCAAAATTGTTTCAACCCTTGGACCTTCAACCGATCAACCTGGTGTACTTGAATCTATTCTCGAAGCGGGTGTCAACGTAGTACGAATGAACTTCTCTCACGGTAGCGCAGATGATCATCGTGAGCGGGCAACACGCGTCCGCAATATTGCGGCTAAATTAGGCACTCACGTGGCAATATTAGGTGACCTGCAAGGACCTAAAATTCGTGTTTCAACGTTTAAGCAAGGTAAAATCCAGCTCAATATTGGCGATATTTTCACCCTAGATAGTACGCTTCCAGCTGGTGAAGGGAACGAAGACGCTGTCGGCCTTGACTACAAAGCTCTGCCAGATGATGTTTCAACCGGTGATATTTTGTTGCTTGATGATGGGCGTGTACAACTGCAAGTGATCAGTGTTAACGAGACTCAAGTACGAACCAAAGTCACGATTGGTGGCCCGCTATCAAACAATAAAGGGATCAATAAAAAAGGCGGTGGATTGTCGGCAGATGCCCTTACCGAAAAAGACAAGAAAGACATCTTACTTGCGGCGGAAATCAACGTCGATTATCTCGCCGTCTCTTTCCCACGTAATGGCGAAGACATGCATTATGCTCGTAGACTTGCTACCGATGCTGGACTTCAAGCACGACTGGTTGCAAAAGTCGAACGCGCAGAGACCGTTGCAACAGAAGAGAACATTGATGACATCATCCTTGCGTCTGACACCGTTATGGTCGCGCGTGGTGATCTTGGGGTAGAAATAGGCGACCCTGAATTAATCGGGGTACAAAAACAGCTCATTCGACGCGCCCGTGCACTCAATCGTACTGTAATTACCGCAACCCAGATGATGGAATCGATGATGGAAAACCCGATGCCAACCCGTGCAGAAGTGATGGACGTCGCTAACGCCGTGCTCGACGGTACCGATGCTGTGATGTTATCCGGTGAAACAGCAGCAGGTAAATACCCAATAGAAACCGTACGTTCAATGGCAGAAGTGTGCTTAGGCGCGGAAAAAATGGCCGCCATTAACCGCTCAAGTTATCGTATGGAGTCGGTATTTGACAGTGGTGAAGAAACCATTGCGATGTCGACTATGTACGCCGCCAATCACATGCGAGGAGTGAAAGGCATAGTGACATTAACCGAATCTGGTCGCACGGCTCTTATGATGTCTCGTCTGAGTTCGGGCTTACCCATTTTCGCTCTGTCACGCAACGAACGTACTCTGAATCTTTCCGCACTCTATCGCGGCGTGTTCCCAGTCTATTTCCACGATAAGTCAGATACAGGACTCGCCACAGCGCAAGCAGCAGTGGCAACGTTAAAACAACGCGGCCTACTCGACGATGGTGATTTAGTTATCATTACTCAAGGTGATGTGATGGATGTAATCGGTTCAACGAACTGTCTACGGATTTTAGCCGCTTAACCCTTTCATCAAATAAAGGTAATCATCAAGTAACATCAAGGGAGCCTGGGCTCTGTTGGTGTTACTTTTAATTGGTCATAGAAATAGGCGGCGCGGCACATTGAGAAAATAGCTCCACAAAACGATAGCCGGCATCTAACCCGAGCTGATAGTCATGGAGTAACTCCTCTTTCTCGCTCATCAATGAATTCGATTTCAGTGGCTGTTCAGGTCGAATCTGAATAATAAAGCAATCATCGGGTGGCGAATTTAAGAAGTCTTGGGTTAGCGAGTAGGTTTGATAGTGAACCATCAGCATGTCCGCTAAGCTCGAGTCAAACTTATCGCCGATTAGATGGCTCAAACGGTAGACTTCATCTGCACCAAACAACCAACGACCGCCATTGAGTGATTCGGTTTTACCATCAAGACTATTTTGTTGAACCGCACGTTGCATTTGATAATTAAAAAAAGCACTCCAATCTTGCTTCCACTGGCCTAGCTTCTCTTGCCATTGCCCTTGGATCACATTAAATGAATCTTTCAACCATGTAACCTGAGGCTCCTGATTGACCTCTACGGTGCCTGTTGCTAAATCATGCCCCTCGGTACGAATCACAACAATACAACGCGCCTCTCGACGCCAGGCTTCTTGTACGGGTATTGATGCCGACACTCCACCATCAACATACTCTCCATGTGGAAATTGCACTGGCTGATGATAAAGACGAGGGATTGCACAAGTTGCTATTAACACTTGTCGCCAATCGTCTTGTAGCATGGGTAAGTAGTGATCATGTAAACGCGTTGTATCTGTAACCGCAGCAAAAGCCTCTCGTCCCTGCAGCATTTTACGCCCCATATCGATATCAAGCCGATAGGGGTAATCACTGATTTTATCTAATGCCCAATCAAGGCCAAGAAACTGCTTGCGGCGGATATAACGGAACAGTTGAAAAAATTCAGGATCAGTGGTTAGGTCTAAGATAAAGGAACGCCCTATTCCACGTTGGCGACATAAGAACCCACACAGATTCAGCGCACCCGCTGACGTGCCATAAAAAGAGTGGAAAGGATCAAAGTTGGAAAGAAGAAAGGCGTCTAAAACACCAGCAGTAAAAATACCTCGCTGGCCGCCACCTTGAGCAACCAGAGCATTTTTACCACCAGTGTACCGCTTGAGTCGTTCACTATCGAGATGTACAGCAGCGTTGGTAATAACACCGCAGTTTTTCATACTGAGCCCTACGCTGATGTTACAGCAGTAATAGCAAAGCCGAGTATCATCGCAAAAGCGCACGCGGTGATCAGTAGAGCTAATTTAAGATCGTGTTCCATAAACACCTCCTGATTGTGTAACAAAGTAATAACATCAACCTGATATATCTTCAATAAATACGCTTTTTTCGCGCAAAATTATGGTGTTAGCGTCACATTATCCAAGCATTATTGACCACTATGTCATCACCCAGTAAAGAGCGCGACAAAGGAAAATCAAACAAACCGTCACTACTAGCATCAACTTGACGCTTAACAAACGTAAAAAAGGAGGCCGAAGCCTCCTTTTATCAATGATGAGTTAGTGGGGATTAACCGTTGTTACGGATCCACTCATCCATTTCTGTTTTCAGGTTGTCAGACTTAGTACCGAAAATTGCCTGAACACCACCTGCTACAACAACTACACCTGCGGCGCCAAGTTGTTTTAGTTTCTCTTGGTTAACTGATTCTGTATCAGCAACCGCAACACGTAGACGAGTGATACACGCATCAAGACCTGTGATGTTCGCTTTACCACCAAATGCGGCAACAAGTTCACCCGCTAAGTCAGAACCAGAAGTCATAGCAACTTCTTCAGATTCATCTTCACGACCAGGAGTCTTAAGGTCCATCGCTTTGATAACTGCGCGGAAAACTACGTAGTAGATTGCAGCGTATACAAGACCAACAGCAACCATCAGACCCATTTTCTGAGCGTTACCCGAAAGAACTAGGAAGTCGATCAGACCGTGTGAGAATGAAGTACCGTGTACAAAGCCTAGCGTGTTAGCAACAACGTAAGCAGAACCTGCAAGTAGAGCGTGGATTCCGTACAGTAGTGGTGCAACGAATAGGAACGAGAACTCGATTGGCTCTGTGATACCAGTTAGGAATGAGGTCAATGCCGCAGATGCCATGATACCCATTACTTTCGCACGGTTTTCAGGCTTAGCAGAATGAGCGATAGCAATCGCCGCCGCTGGTAGACCGAACATCTTGAACATGTAACCACCCGCTAGCTGACCGAAGCCATTACCAGCAGCACGAGATGCTTCATCAGCAACTAGGTAACAAGTTAGAACACCGTTCTGAGCTTCACCCGCCGCGTTAATACATTTACCTGCTTCGAAGAAGAATGGTACGTTCCAAACGTGGTGTAGACCGAATGGGATTAGAGAACGCTCAACGATACCGTAAATACCGAACGCTAGTTGAGGGTTTTGATCTGCAGCCCAATGCGAGAAAGAACCAATGGCTGCACCAATTGGTGGCCATACGACAGAAAGTACGAAGCCAAGTGCGATAGCAGCGAAACCAGTAATGATTGGTACAGCACGCTTACCAGCGAAGAAGCCAAGGTATTCTGGAAGTTGGATTTTGAAGAAACGGTTGAATGCCCAAGCAGCAACACCACCGACTAGGATACCACCTAGTACACCTGTGTCGATTTTTTCTACGCCCATAACACCAGCCATTACGCTAAGTGTTGCGGTCATAATGCCGTAACCAACGATAGCAGCAAGACCTGCTACACCGTCGTTATTTGTAAAGCCTAGTGCAACACCTACAGCAAATAGCAGTGCCATTTGACCGAAGACTGAACCACCAGCCTGTTCCATTAGATTAGAAACGATTTCTGGAATGAAACCAAGGTCGGCAGCACCGACACCTAGTAGTATACCCGCAACAGGAAGTACTGATACTGGAAGCATCAGAGACTTACCTACCTTCTGCAGGTTTGCAAAAAGGTTCTTAAACATGTTTATGCTCCTGATAAATTATAAGAATTATTGGGCTCTAACGGCACACCCCCGTAGCCTATAATGTTAGCACCCTAAGAAAATGTAACCACATATGACAGTATATTTTCTGCCTCTAAATATATATTGCGTGTAATCAAACTTTCTAGTTAGTTACGAAATTTAGTTTCAAACTAATAGATAGATCACAATCCACACCTCAATTTGAAATGGATTGCAAAGAATTAACCTATTGATTTAATTGTATTTAGTGACAGACCTGATTAATTTTGATGGGTAAATAAAATAGACGAGGTTGTTATTTTCTGTAACAAATTTACAAGACGACTTTAGCTGCTCTCAACTTCAACAAATTTAGTAAACAATAGCCAATTTTAAACTTATCGTGACTGTTCGCACAAAAAAAAGGAGCCATCGCTCCTTTTTTGTTCAAAACTCATTTTCTATCTCAAAAAAAGATTTCTGAAGTTTTCGCTAGTTTTCTGTCCAACTTCGTGTAACGAACAGCCTTTTAGCTGTGCGATGTACGCGGCGACTTCAACAACATAAGCTGGTTGGTTCTGTTTCCCTCGGTGAGGAACAGGGGCAAGATAGGGCGAATCGGTTTCAATCAATAGGCACTCTAACGGCAAAGCTTGAACAACTTGCTTCAGTTCAGTCGCTTGCTTGAACGTTACAATACCTGAAATTGAGATATAAAAACCGAGTTCTATTGCCGCCTTGGCAAAAGCAAGATCTTCGGTAAAGCAGTGGATCACTCCGCCGCATTTATCCGCATTGCCTTTGCGCAAAATGTCGAGCGTATCTTCTCTGGCATTGCGGGTATGGATGATGAGCGGCTTGTCTAACTTAACGGCCAACTCTACTTGCTGTTCAAATCGCAGTTTTTGCAATTGCGCCGTTTCGGGTTGATAGTGATAATCTAACCCCGTTTCACCAATAGCGACAACACGTGGGTGTGACGCATATTCGTGCAACGTATCTAAAGCAAAGTCACTTTCAACATCAAGTGGATGTACGCCACAAGAAGCATAGACGTTTTCATAAGGTTCGATCATCGCGAGCATATTTGGAAACGAATCAAGCGTAACCCCAACGGACAATAGTTCTCGGACATTTGCGGCGTTGGCTTTATCTATTACATCTTCAATGCCTTGGTGAAGATCTTGATAATCGAGTTTGTCTAAATGACAGTGAGAGTCTACGAACATGTTTCCTCGTTAAATTTAAATAACCAATCCAAGATTAGCAGTTCAGCATTAAGCCCTGAATGCTGGCGGAGTTGTTCCATCAAAGCCAGTAAAGCTTGTGATTGTGAGTATAGCTGCTGATAAGCAACCACGTTGGCAAGTGCTTGAGACCCCGGCGTAAAAAATGCCATGTTTAAACCATAATGCACTTTTTGAGCATCAGACAAGAGATACCACATCCAATTGAGTTGCTCGTGTGGCTCTGTGGCAAGTTCTTTGGCCAACTTAACCACATCACCGGAGCGCTGGCACCAAGCAGTCAATTGAGCTTCTAAAGCCAAGTAACGACTCATTTTATCTTGTTCAATAAACGCGAGCGTCGTAATGGGCGCATTGCCATTGATATGCGCCGCATATTCAGGAACCGTACCGCTAAACTGTTGACTCAACCATTGGGCAACCAACTGTGATTCAGGCGCCGTTAAGTGCCATTGTTGACAACGGCTAGTAATGGTCGGTAATAAGGCACTTGAACGGTGACTGACCAATAAAAACAGACAGGTTTTAGAGGGCTCTTCCAACGTTTTCAATAATGCATTGGCCGCGGATTCATTCATCGCCTCAGCAGGTTCAATGACAAACAAACGCAAACCAGACAACTGCGAAGATTCGTGCGCTAAGCGGTTACATTGACGAATTTGGTCGACCGTAATCGCTTTACCCTCTTTTTCAGGCTTGATGATGTGAAAGTCGGGATGACTTTGAGAATTCATCAACTGACAGCTATGACAAAACCCACACGCCTCTGCTGGGTAGTTTTGGCACATTACTGCACGGCTAAACTGATCAACTAACTGTTCAGCCCCCATCCCTTGCTCGGCAAGCAACAGTGCTGCATTTGAAAAGCGATCCGTTTGCAAGTTTGTCTGCCACTCACTCCACAGGTGAGTTAACCAAGGATAAAGCTCATTCATAGACTATGTATTTAACCAGTTAGTGATAACGAGGCGAATATCCTTCGCCACTTGTTCAATCGACTGTTCGGCGTTAACCACGACAACCGTATCATCATTTTCCGCTAGCTCTAGATAACGCGCACGGGTACGGTCAAAAAAGCTCATATCCATCTTCTCGATGCGATCTAACTCACCACGTCCACGGGCACGTTCAAGGCCAATTCGCGGGTCAAGATCCAAATAGAGGGTTAAGTCAGGCTTAAAGTTACCTAACGTAGTTTGCTTAAGTGCAGCCATCGTCTCACTTGGGATCTGACGACCGCCCCCTTGATAAGCTTGAGAAGACATGTCGTGGCGGTCACCCACCACCCACACACCATCAGCTAGAGCAGGCTTGATAACATTTTCGACCAACTGAACGCGAGCGGCGTACATCAGCAGCAGCTCTGTCATATCTTGCAACTCTTCGCCTTCATGCTCTTGTTTGACCAAAGTGCGTAACTTTTCGGCCAAAGCAGTTCCACCAGGTTCACGGGTATTGCGGATGCGATCAACCCCCGCTTGTTTCAGCGTGTCTAGAACAGCATTAATTGCGGTACTTTTCCCCGCCCCTTCTAGGCCTTCGATGACGATGAATTGTGCGTTTTTCATTGGTTACTTCTTAATTGTTTTAAATAAGCGCGAACCGCGCGGTTATGCTCGACAAGTGTTTTAGAAAAAACGTGCCCACCGTTGCCACTGGCGACAAAATAGAGGTAGTCACTTTGCTCTGGGTTGAGAGCAGCAGCGATAGAGGCTTCTCCCGGCATCGCAATCGGCGTCGGTGGCAACCCCGCGATCGTATAGGTGTTATATGGCGTCGGCGTGCGCAAATCTTTTTTACGAATGTTGCCATCGTATTTATCACCCATACCATAAATAACCGTAGGATCTGTCTGCAATCGCATCCGTTTATTAAGTCGATTGATAAACACTGACGCCACCCGTTCTCGCTCTGAGTCGATGGCGGTCTCTTTTTCAATAATAGAAGCCAGTATTAAGGCCTCGTAGGCCGATTTTAGTGGTAACTTTTCTTGACGCTGTGCCCAGTGCTGGTCTAACACGATTTGTAACTTATCCGCAGCGCGTTTAAGAATATCAAAATCAGACGCACCAAACGTGTAATGATAAGTCTCCGCTAAGAACAACCCCTCGAGTTTGCTATGTTCTAATCCAAGCTTCTGCCCAATTTGCGCTTCACTAAGCCCTTGCAGTTCGTGCTCTAAATACGGCGCGCTACGCAAAATTTCAAGCCACTGTTTAAAAGTCGATCCTTCAATAAAAGTAATCGCAAACTGGTGCTCTTTACCCTGCTTAAATTCCGCTAAGGCTTCAGCTAACGTTAAGTTAGGTTCAAGTAAGTAAGTCCCCGCTCTCAATTGAGTTAGTTGCGGGTAAAAACGACGAACTAACTTCACCCAATCACTTGGATTGATTAGATCAGCTTGGGTAAGATTGATGAGAACGCGGTTAAAGCTGGTTCCTGGTTCAATGGTAAAAATTTGTGCTTCTTTAAGTTGAAGCGGCTGGGTAATGTACTGCTCGACTTGTTTGGTCACGTATGAGTAACCCGCCGTTAGAAAAACAGCGACAAAGAGCAACAAGAGAGCGATTTTTTTAATCACGACTCGACCATCTCCTGAATTCGTGTAGTTATGATTCCAATATCAAAGCGTTGTGACCCTATTTGACGAACCGGTGCAACGCCGAGCAAAGAGTTGCAGATAAACACCTCTTGTGCCTGGATTAAGTCCGAGAGAGGAAACTGGCCTACCTCAACCTTAATCGCCTGCTTTTGTGCCCAATCCAGAACGACACGACGCATCACACCGGAAACACCACAAAGGGATAAATCAGGGCTAAACAGGGTGTTATTTTGCAACCAAAAAAGATTCGCCATGGTCGTTTCGACCACGTTGCCTTTTATATCCAACGCAACGCCATCGGCAAACCCGCGGCGGTCCATCTCACCTTTAAGCAAGACTTGCTCGAGGCGGTTGTTATGTTTATGACCAGCTAGCACAGGGTTGTGACCCAATCGTGTTTCACATACACCTAGCGTCACCCCCTCTTGGCACCATTGTTCATAGTGAGAGGGATAAATAAAGTCGTTAATAGTAACATTTGGTGAGGTGACTTGAGTAGGGCTATATCCACGTCCGCCTTCGCCGCGGCTGATATGTAACTTTAATCCGGCCTTGTGATCATCGCGCATCACACTACTCAGCCATTTTTCGACCAACAGCCAATCAGGATGGGGAATGTACAGTGCATCCAAACAATCGTTCATGCGCTGAACATGAAGGGACCAGTGCTGAATAGCACCATCACGGGTGAGCATGGTGGTAAAACAGCCGTCACCGTATTGGAATGAGCGATCGGTCAATGCAATTGACTCAGCGCGAATACCATTAAGCAACATATCATTTCCTTATGAACACACAACAAACTGACTATTAGAGGCTATTAAATAACAAAACGGCTTAATGCCAAAGCAGTAAGCCGTTTTTATTGAGTTTGCGAAGTCTAATTAAATCTTCTTGAACACAAGCGAGCCGTTCGTACCACCAAAGCCAAATGAGTTACAGATGGCGTAATCC
The DNA here is from genome assembly GCF_000711795.1 of Vibrio pacinii DSM 19139. Lineage (GTDB taxonomy): Bacteria > Pseudomonadota > Gammaproteobacteria > Enterobacterales > Vibrionaceae > Vibrio > Vibrio pacinii. Next base: position 331,504 of record NZ_JONH01000001.1, read on the forward strand.
ATCGACACTTTTTGCGCTGTATGTGGAACGAGATCGATATCGAGATCGTCTTCAGGATTATCTAGGTTGATGGTTGGTGGGACAATTTGGTCCACCAAAGACATCACGGTAATAATCGCTTCAACGGAGCCGGCAGCACCCAATAAATGGCCTGTCATAGACTTGGTCGAAGAAACTTTAACTTGTTTCGCCCCTTCTTGGCCTAGAGCACGTTTAACGCCTTTAATTTCGGCAACGTCGCCTGCTGGCGTAGACGTACCGTGAGCATTAACATAACCGACTTGAGTACCAGTGATACCTGCATCACGCATTGCCGCTTCCATTGCCAATGCACCACCTGAACCATCTTCACTTGGTGAAGTCATGTGGTAAGCATCGCCAGACATACCGAAGCCAACAAGCTCTGCATAAATCTTTGCACCGCGCGCTTTAGCATGTTCGTACTCTTCAAGCACAATCACACCTGCACCGTCACCTAAAACGAAACCATCACGATCTTTATCCCATGGACGAGACGCTTTTTGTGGTTCGTCATTACGAGTCGACAGTGCTTTAGCGGCACCAAAACCAGCCATACCAAGCGGTGTAGATGCTTTTTCCGATCCGCCTGCAACCATCGCGTCTGCATCGCCGTATGCAATCATACGAGCCGCATGACCAATGTTATGAAGACCGGTTGTACACGCCGTCGAGATCGCGAGATTCGGACCACGTAGACCACGCATAATAGATAAGTTACCTGCAACCATGTTAACGATGGTTGATGGAACGAAGAACGGGCTAACTTTACGTGGGCCTTTTTCAACTAGCGCGGTGTGACCTGTTTCAATCAACTCTAGGCCACCAATGCCTGAACCGATCGCTACGCCAACACGTGCCGCGTTTTCTTCGTTAATTTGTAAACCAGAGTCATCTAAAGCTTGTATACCCGCTGCAATACCGTACTGGATGAAAAGATCCATTTTACGAGCATCTTTCTTCGACATGTATTCTGTGCAGTCGAAATCTTTCACTAAGCCCGCAAAGCGAGTTGAGTAATTTTCGGTATCAAAATGGTCGATATTACCAATACCACTTTGACCAGCTAGCAGGGCTTTCCAAGATGATTCTACGCTGTTGCCTACCGGTGACAACATACCCATGCCAGTGACAACAACACGACGCTTGGACACGATTTTATTCTCCGGAATTGAAATGATTCTATGGAAGGATAGAAGTGTTTAAAAGAACACAGGCGGCCAGAAGGCCGCCTGGGAGAGATATTACTGAGCGCTGTTTACGTAGTCGATTGCAGCTTGAACAGTAGTGATTTTCTCAGCTTCTTCGTCTGGAATCTCAGTGTCGAATTCTTCTTCTAGAGCCATTACTAGTTCAACAGTGTCTAGAGAATCAGCACCTAGATCGTCAACGAATGAAGCTTCGTTTTTAACTTCAGCTTCGTCTACACCTAGCTGTTCAACAATGATTTTCTTTACGCGTTCTTCGATGTTGCTCATTTTTCTTTTCCTTTACAGATTTCGCTCAATGCGATGATTCCGTAGTTTATTAGAACTACTGAAAGTTGCAAGAGGGACCTTGCTGGTCAAACCACAATTTTAGCGATTTTAACCGAAATTCAATACATTTTTGACTTAAATCATGCACAAATGTTGCGCACATCTATGTCAATTATCACAAACTATAGGCTATTTTAATGACAATAAGTAGCCTAGTTGGCGACATTATGGACAAATTCACTGTCGTTGCAGAAATTTGAGTGAAAATTAATGAAAAAATTCCTCAATTCTACAGGAAAGCGATTTACACCATGTACATACCGCCATTTACATGCAAAGTTTCGCCTGTAATATACGCCGCTTCCGGTGAAGCAAGGAAGACAACGGCTGAAGCGATTTCACGCGGATCACCTAAACGACCTGCTGGTACATTGGTAAGCGTCGTTGCACGCTGCTCATCGTTTAGTGCTTTCGTCATATCGGTTTCAATAAAACCAGGCGCAACCGTGTTGACAGTGATTCCACGAGACGCCACTTCACGTGCCGTCGATTTAGTGAAACCTATCACGCCTGCTTTAGCAGCAGCGTAGTTAGTTTGACCTGCGTTACCCATAGTACCCACAACAGAACCGACGTTGATAATACGACCTGCACGTTTTTTCATCATGCCACGCAATACTGCTTTTGACATACGGAAGATAGGCGTTAGGTTTGTATCGATGATGTCGTTCCACTCATCGTCTTTCATTCGCATCAGTAGATTATCACGAGTGATGCCCGCGTTGTTCACTAGGATATCAATCACGCCAAACTCTTCATTGATCGCTTTCAGTGTTGCTTCGATGGATGTCACATCCGTCACGTTAAGCGCCATACCTTTGCCATTATCACCAAGGTATTCACTGATCGCAGCTGCGCCGCCTGCAGAAGTCGCAGTACCGATTACCGTCGCACCGCGCTCAACCAACAGTTCAGCGATAGCACGGCCAATTCCGCGACTAGCACCCGTCACTAGAGCAATTTTGCCTTCTAGATTCATCATGTTCTTCTTTCCTATGATCTGTAAGTTACTTTGCAGCGTCTAACGAAGCGATATCGTTCACAGCAGCGCCACTCAGTGTCTTCACGATACGTTTAGTCAGGCCTGTCAGAACTTTACCTGGGCCCAACTCTAATAGTTTTTCTACGCCTTGATCACTCATTAGCTGTACGCTTTCAGTCCAACGTACTGGGTTGTATAGCTGACGAACAAGCGCATCTTTAATTTTCGCAGGTTCCGTCTCTGCAATCACATCAACGTTATTGATGACAGGCAACTGAGGGGCATTAAATTCAATCTCTTCAAGCGCCACGGCAAGCTTATCTGCCGCAGGTTTCATTAATGCGCAGTGGGAAGGAACAGAAACTGGCAACGGTAAAGCACGTTTTGCACCCGCTTCTTTACACAATGCACCCGCGCGTTCGACGGCGGCTTTACTACCCGCAATCACCACCTGACCTGGTGAGTTAAAGTTGACTGGCGAAACAACATCGCCTTGAGCTGCGTCTTCACACGCTTTAGCAATCGCACTGTCGTCAAGACCGATGATGGCATACATGGCACCAGTACCTGCAGGTACCGCTTCTTGCATTAACTGACCGCGCAGTTCAACCAGTTTGATCGCTTGTTTAAAGTCAATCACACCAGCACACACTAGTGCTGAGTACTCGCCTAAACTGTGGCCCGCTAGGTTAGCCGGTTGTTCTAGACCAAGATCTTGCCAAACGCGCCAGATAGCAACAGATGATGCTAGTAATGCTGGCTGAGTACGATGCGTTTGATTAAGATCCTCAGCAGGACCATTTTGAACCAAAGCCCAAAGGTCATAGCCAAGAGCGTCAGACGCTTCAGCAAATGTTTGTTTAACTACGTCATACTGTTCGCCAAGCTCCGCTAGCATGCCAACTGCTTGAGAACCTTGACCTGGAAATACGATAGCAAACTTGCTCATTATCTATTCCTTAAACCATTTTCTTTCATAAAAGAGAACAAAGAAAAGATGCCAATACTGGCACCTTCAATTGTAATTATTCTGCTGAAGGTTAGAACTTAACCAATGCTGAACCCCAAGTAAATCCGCCACCGAATGCTTCAAGCAACAAAGTTTGCCCGCGCTGAATTCGACCATCACGCACGGCTTCATCGAGTGCCGTTGGCACTGTCGCCGCTGAAGTGTTGCCGTGCTTATGTAGCGTGATAACCACTTGGTCAAGCGACATTGAAAGCTTTTTGGCTGTCGCTGAGATAATGCGATAGTTTGCTTGGTGTGGAACCAGCCAATCTAATTCAGACTTATGCATACCATTGGCAGCCAGCGTATCTTTTACCAGTCGCGACAATTGAGTAACCGCCACTTTAAAGACTTCATTACCCGCCATATGTAACCATTTATTCGCATCTTGACCGCGAATAGGCACAGGTAGGCTAAGCAATTCGCCAAATCGACCATCTGAATAAATGTGAGTTGAGATGATACCTGGCTCTTCACTTTGACCAACCACCACCGCACCCGCACCATCTCCAAACAGAATAATGGTTGAGCGATCGGTAGGATCACAAGTTTTAGACAAAGCATCAGCGCCGATAACTAGCACATTTTTGCACATACCCGATTTGATATGTTGATCGGCAACAGACAAGGCATAAACAAACCCTGAACACGCGGCTGCCAGATCAAATGCAGGACACCCTTGAATATCAAGTTTGGCTTGAACTTGACATGCAGAAGAGGGAAACGTGTGGCTGCTGCTGGTTGTTGCGACAATAATCAAATCAATCGCATTCTTATCAATACCTGCCATTTCGATAGCATTTTTTGCAGCGATATAACCCATGTCGGCAACTGTCTCGTTTTCAGCAGCAATACGACGCTCTTTAATACCCGTGCGAGCGACAATCCACTCATCACTGGTATCTACCATTTTCTCTAGATCTGCGTTAGTACGCACCTGAGATGGCAGGTAGCTGCCAGTACCTAAAATTTTGCTATACATGAAGACTAATAATGCCTCTCGAGTAAAACCGCTTCCAAACGATCACTAATACGGGTGGGTACTTGTCGTTTGACCTCATGCAGTGCTTCACCAATCGCGTTGATGACTGCGTCTACATCAGCACTTCCGTGGCTTTTTATGACAATGCCGCGCAATCCTAGCAAACTTGCGCCATTATACTGGTCGGGGTTCAATGTTTTTAGCTCGTTAAATAGCTCAGAAAATAATTTTCTTGCAATCCAACCCTTTATCGATGAAGCCATCATGCTTGATTTTAGCTTGTCAATAAAGAGCTGAGCAGTACCTTCACATGTTTTAAGGCACACATTGCCCACAAAACCATCACAAACAACAACGTCTGCGGCATCGTGGAGTAACTGATTACCTTCAATATAGCCAACAAAATTGACCGATTGAGTTTGAGATAACATTTCTGCGCAGCGCTTGACAAGATCATTGCCTTTTATTTCTTCTGCGCCAATATTCAAAATTGCCACTCTCGGCGGTCTTTGCAGGTATTGCTCAGCTAATGCACTGCCCATGACGGCAAATTGAAACAGCGAATCGGCGTCACTAGAAACGTTAGCACCTAAGTCTAACATCCAAGTTCGGTTGCCCGATGCCGTCGGCAAAGCAGTGGTAAGCGCGGGGCGTTCAATACCAGGGAGCAGTTTCAATTTAAAACGGGATAACGCCATCAATGCGCCAGTGTTGCCACAACTTACGCAAGCATCAGCTTGATTGGCAGCGACCAAGTCAATTGCGGTGCCCATAGAGCTACCATGACTATTTCTAAGCGCGAGGGAAGGTTTTTCTGAGTTGGAAATCACTCGGTCAGTATGCTCAATACTCAAACGAGTATCAGACTGATAACCAAGAGAAGATAATTGAGATGTGATCGAAGCTTGATCACCAATTAGGGTCACTTTTAGCTCTGGGAAATGCGACAGTGCCTGCACGGCGGCAGGCACTGTGACGCGAGGACCGAAATCCCCGCCCATTGCATCAAGTGCAACGGTTATATTGTGCAAAGGTCAACCTTACTTGTTGATAACCTTTTTGCCACGGTAGTAACCTTCTGCAGTTACGTTGTGACGTAGGTGAGTTTCACCTGAAGTTGCGTCTACAGAAAGTGCTGCTGTAGTTAGGGCATCGTGTGAACGACGCATACCACGCATTGAACGTGATTTCTTGCTCTTTTGTACGGCCATTGACCCTACTCCTATGTAAGTTCTTAAAGAATTACTTCTTTAAGCTTTTTAAAACGTCAAATGGATTCGGTTTCTGCTCTTCCACAATCTCTTCTGGAATATCACCAAACACCATATTATCTGGATTAACGCTACAGTCCGCTTCATCGTGCATTGCTATTTGAGGCAAATTTAAAATGAACTCGTCTTCAACTAACTCAATTAGGTCTAACTCACCGTACTCGTTCAGATCTACCAAATCGTACTCTTCCGGTGCTTCCTCATCAGTCTTTTCACCGTGATACGGTGTATAAGTGAATTGGACATCGCACTGATGTGCGAAAACCTCATTACAGCGTTGACACTCTAAGTCGACTACGATGTTAGCTTTACCAGAGATAACAACGAGTCGCTGCTCATCTAAGTCAAATGACAGTGACACTTGGGCGTCGCGTTTAACGCCTTCGACTGATTCCTCTAAACGCTTAAAGAGACTGACTTGAATAATACCTTCAACATCAAGTCGCTTTTGAGCAGCGCGTGTAGGATCTATCGTACGCGGTATTTTTACCTTTTGCATAGGGCGCGAATTCTATCTTCCAAATCGTTTAGAGTCAAAGAAAAAGGGGAAAAAGTTAGACTTTTTTTCCTTATCAGTTTCGGAGTTAGTATCAAAGCGATAATATCGATCAATCTCGTTCTAACTCATGATTCGATTGTAAATTAAAATGCAAAATTACCAACTAGTTTTAGCTTCTACGTCACCATATCGTCAGCAATTGCTCAATAAACTAGCAATTCCCTTTGTTACTGCGTCACCAGATTGCGATGAAACACCACTTAGTGGTGAATCTCCTATCGAACTGGTCCAGCGTTTAGCTCAGGAAAAAGCCCAATCTTGCCTAACCGAGGGCGCGAGCCTTGTCATTGGCAGTGACCAAGTGTGCGTTATTAACGGTAATATCATCGGTAAGCCACTTACTCGCGATAAAGCAATTGATCAACTGACTCAGCAAAGCGGACAGTCGATTCAGTTCTACACGGGGTTAGCACTACACAACAGCGTCACCGGACAAACTCAGGTAAAAATGGATACCTTTACGGTTCACTTCCGATCACTGAGTCCACAACAGATCGAGCACTACGTTGATAAAGAACAACCTTTCTACTGCGCTGGCAGTTTTAAGAGTGAAGGGTTAGGTATTGCCCTATTTGAGCGTTTGGAAGGCAAAGATCCGAACACATTAGTTGGTCTGCCTCTGATCGACTTGATAGATATGCTGCAATCGCAAGGGTTTGAAGTGCTTTAGCGAGGCAGTGAGTAACGGTTGACGTTTTTGCGTCAACCGTTACTCACTGTTTAGTGACGATGGTCATTGCCACCGCTACAGGCAACGATTTGCGTTGTTAAAGTTTACGTAATCCGGCTAATGCTTGCTCTAGCTTTGGCTCCATTGGGGCATTGATCTCCATCCACTCATCATTCGATGGGTGTTGAAACTTAATATTAGCCGCATGAAGGAACAAACGGTCTAAACCAACTTTACTGGTGTACGCATCGAAACGTCGGTCCCCGTAACGATCATCCCACGCAATCGGATGACCTGCATATTGGCTATGGACACGAATCTGGTGCGTTCTGCCTGTAATTGGACTCGCTTGAACGAGCGTCGCTTGAGCAAATTTTTCAAGGATCTTGAAGCGTGTTTCCGACGCTTTACCATTAGGGTGGACTCGCACAATACTGTTCACTTCATGTTTTAGTAATGGCGCATTGACGACTTTACAACTGCTTTTCCATTCGCCCATAACCAGTGCAAAGTAGAATTTCTTGACTGTTTTCTCGCGAAATTGAGCTTGCAGATGACGAAGCGCCGAACGTTTTTTTGCAACCAGCAAAATGCCAGAAGTATCGCGATCAATACGATGCACAAGTTCTAAAAACCGAGCTTCAGGACGCAATGCTCGCAGTGCCTCTATCGCGCCAAACTTCAGTCCACTTCCTCCGTGCACCGCGGTACCAGACGGCTTGTTAAGAATGAGCATGTGATCATCTTCATGAATGATCATATGCTCAAGCTCTGCCACCTTATTAAGCTTAGTGCTCGGAGCAACCTCATCGGCTTGTTCCTCAATCGTCACCGGTGGAATTCTGACCAAATCGCCCGCTTTGAGTTTGTACTCAGCTTTAACGCGTTTTTTGTTGACGCGAACCTCACCTTTGCGCACGATTCGGTAAACCATGCTTTTGGGGATACTTTTCAATTGGTTGCGTAGGAAGTTATCAATACGCTGACCCGCCATATCATCGTCAATATCGACGAACTGGACTTTCGTTCTAATTTCACTCATGGGTTTATTCTAACACTCAAAGTTGCGCAAAATCACATTTTCTACGCAACATATTGGAAAATTGGCGGACTAAGAATGGCTTGCAAATCCGCTACGAACAGAAATTCATCAATTTTCTTACAAATATCAAGATGAAGCCCGATTAACTCGAAAAAACAGTTGCTTATAAATGATAAAAACGAATTTTTTAGCGTTTTATTATAAAGCAGATTGCTGAGTTTAGTGGGTACTGCTATAGTTCACACCTGCAAACTATGATTTGGTTGCATTTTAAACAAACCAACTCATATTTGAGCAAAAAATCGAGTAGCCCGTTAATCTACCAAAATGCAGCACACGGCGTAAGACATTTTTGGAATTAACACCTTATCGTCCTACTCATCACTCATCATGTTGAGTGTTTTAACGCCACAAATGTGGCTCACAAGCTGTACGAGAAATGCTTGTGAGACTGACGTGCCCGAGAGCATCCCTCCAGCCGGGAGGCTGCACTGATTAAGCCATGGGATCAGGCACCGTGATAGTGATAGCAACGATAAGAACACAAAACGAAGAATGACAACGAGATCTATCAATGAAAAGAATGTTAATTAACGCAACTCAAAAAGAAGAGTTGCGTGTTGCTTTGGTTGATGGTCAGCGCTTGTACGATTTGGATATCGAAAGCCCTGGACATGAATCAAAAAAAGCAAATATCTACAAAGGACGTATCACACGCATCGAACCAAGCCTTGAAGCGGCTTTCGTTGACTACGGTGCAGAAAGACACGGTTTCCTCCCTCTAAAAGAAATTGCCCGCGAATATTTCCCTGAAGGTTACACTTATCAAGGTCGTCCAAGCATTAAAGAAGTGCTTAAAGAAGGCCAAGAAGTAATCGTACAAGTCGAAAAAGAAGAACGTGGCAGCAAGGGCGCAGCTCTTACTACTTTCGTTTCTCTTGCAGGTAGCTATCTTGTTCTGATGCCAAATAACCCTCGAGCTGGCGGTATTTCTCGCCGTATCGAAGGCGATGAACGTACTCAACTCAAAGCAGCATTGAGCACTCTGGAACTGCCGCAAGGCATGGGCCTGATTGTACGTACTGCTGGTGTGGGTAAAAGCGCTGAAGAACTTGAATGGGATCTTAACGTGTTGCTTAACCATTGGGGCGCGATTAAACAAGCCTCCGATACCAATGCAGCACCTTTCTTAATCCACCAAGAAAGTAACGTTATTGTTCGCGCTATTCGTGATTATTTACGTCGCGATATTGGCGAAATCCTGATCGATAGCAACACGATTTATGAACGTGCGCTTGAGCATATTCGTCTAATTCGCCCTGACTTCGTGAGTCGAGTGAAGAAATACGATGGCGAAGTACCACTATTTAGCCACTACCAAATCGAAAGCCAAATCGAGTCGGCTTTCCAACGCGAAGTGCGCTTGCCTTCTGGCGGTTCAATAGTTATTGACCCAACGGAAGCCTTAACCTCTATTGATATCAACTCTGCTCGTGCAACAAAAGGCGGTGATATCGAAGAGACAGCATTAAACACAAACCTTGAAGCCGCAGAAGAAATTGCTCGTCAGCTTCGCCTTCGTGACTTAGGTGGTCTTGTTGTTATCGATTTCATCGATATGACACCCGTCCGTCACCAACGTGAAGTTGAAAACCGTCTTCGCGACTCAGTAAGAATGGACCGCGCTCGTGTTCAAATTGGCCGAATTTCTCGTTTTGGTCTACTTGAAATGTCACGTCAACGCCTTAGTCCATCACTGGCAGAAGCGAGTCATCATATCTGTCCGCGCTGTACCGGTACCGGTGTAGTTCGCGACAATGAATCACTGGCTCTGTCTGTACTTCGTCTTATCGAAGAAGAAGCACTCAAAGACAACACAACCCAAGTATTGGCGGTTGTTCCTGTCCCTATCGCTTCTTACTTACTTAACGAAAAACGCCGTTCAGTTAACCATATTGAACGCATTCAAGAAGTTAAGATTACCGTTGTTCCAAACTCTGACATGGAAACACCGCATTTTGATGTGGTCCGTGTTCGTGATGGCGAAGAGTTCGATCTTCTCTCTTATCTTCTACCGCAAAAGATTGATGCGATGAAGGAAGCGGAAGGTAAAGAGCCAGTTGAAAGCGAAGCGAGACCAAAGCGTCTGGAAGAACCAGCGTTAAAAGGTTTTGCCTCGCCAAGTCAATCTGCTCCTGCGCCAACAGCGATAGCGCCAAAAGCACCAGAAAAAGCGCCAGAGAAAAAAGCGGCGACTGTTGCAGAGCAAGAATCACAGCCAGGCCTAGTAACACGCTTTTTGAAAGCGTTAGGCGGCTTCTTGTCTGGCTCTGCCAAAGAAGAAGAGAAACAGCCGGAAGAACAGCAACCTAAAGAAAAAGAAGAACGTCGCGAAGGTAACCGCAACAATCGCAATCGCCGTCCTCGTAACGATAATCGTCGTCGTAACAACCGCGATACTCGCAACGAAAAACCGGATGAGAAACGCGACAACAAGCGTAAAACGTCGCCTCGCGACGACACACAAGATGAAGTGAAAGGTAACGACCGCAAACAGCAAAACCGTAAGCCGAAGCAAGAACCACGCAATAAGCGTGATGATGCCAAAGCAAGCAAAGTCGCTGAAGAAGGTCTGAAACTTGCCACCGACGCTCAACAAAGTGACCAACCTGAAGTACGCAAAGAGCGTGTTGAAGAGAAAACGGTCAAAATTAAAGAGCGTCGCCAACGTCGTAAGATGACGAAGCAAGTTCGAGTTAAAGATCAGGTAGCGCAAGCTGAATCAGAGCAAAAAGCGAAACAAATCGCAGTTGAAGCAAAAGCGGATACTGTTGAAGAGAAAACGCTAGCAGCACAAGATGCTGAATCAGAAGAGCAACCTAAACAACGTCGTAACCGTCGCTCACCACGTCATCTGCGTGCAAGTGGCCAGCGACGCCGTCGCGGACGCGATCGCCGCCCTAACCCATTCCGCCTTCGCAAAGGTGGTGTTGCTTCTCCTGAGATGGCAATGGGTAAAGTGATGCCAAGTTACGGTATTACCAAACCAGCGCCAAAGCAGAAGCCAAAAACTGAGCCTGTAGTTGCAGCCGATAACGCTGAAATGACGAGCCCAACGTTAGGTGGATTCGCGTGCCCTGAAATGGCAATGGGTAAAGTTATTGTTCGCCGTGAAGACACGATTGTTGAGCCAGTAGTTGATACTGCGCCAATCACTCCAATCGTTGAAGCTCCGGTTGAAGCCGTTGAAACAACTGAACCTGTGGTCGAAACCGTACAAGCTGCGATTGAAACCGTACAGCCAGTAGTAGAAGCAGTGACAGTAGAAACAACGGTAGAAACAGAGCAAGCTTCTGTTGAAATTGAGCCAGTGCAAGCCGAAACGAAAGTTGAAGTTAGCAAGCCTGAGAAAACAGAAATTGTACTACCACCGAACCTTAAAGGTCACGCTTCAGCACCGATGGCGAAAGCCTCAGGTAACACTGAAGTCAAAGAGGTCACTGTTGTGGCAGCACCGCTTAAAGGTGAGCGTTACGACGCTCGTGGTGCAGGTAGTCAAGTTGCGCGTAGTCAAGCGGGCGCAGCAATGACCAAACCTCAGTACTAAATCTCTGAGTAAACCCGATTAAACAGCCTCTTAAACAAGAGGCTGTTTTTTTATTTGTCACACCACTATTACCCATTCCAATCACAGCGTCTATTGCCGACAAAGCTTATATAAAGTGCGACATCTATTTGTCACAAATATTGCTCAAACTTTGTATCAATCTTGAACTTAATCACACTTTTCTGTAGCATGCGCCCACTCGATCTGAATTGTTTTATTGCTCACCTGCTCTTTTACATTGCACTTTTACCCAGTGGCAACAAGTTGCAATTCAGAATACTTCTAAACACTTAGCCAAACTGAGTAAATATGTTCGAATTTCCTCAATTTTCTAAACACTCTGTAAAGAATGATGCTTTATCAGGCCTAACCGTTGCCCTCGCTTTGGTTCCTGAAGCTGTTGCTTTTGCCTTCGTTGCTGGTGTTGACCCTATGGTCGGCCTCTACGCCGCTTTTATCGTCGGCCTTATCACCTCTATTTTTGGTGGCCGTCCAGGCATGATCTCTGGTGCGACTGGCGCGATGGCTGTCGTCATGGTGTCACTGGTTGCCACGCATGGTGTGCAATACCTGTTCGCCGCCGTTATGTTTGCAGGTATCCTTCAGGTTGCTGCAGGCTTATTCAAACTTGGTAAATTCATCCGTATCGTTCCTCACCCAGTGATGATCGGTTTTGTTAATGGTTTGGCCATCGTTATCTTTTTGGCTCAGCTTGGCCAATTCAAAGCGCCAGACATCAACGGCCTGTTAACTTGGTTACCACAAGATCAAATGATTCTGATGCTCGGCTTAGTCGCTTTGACCATGGCAATCATTCATTTCTTACCTAAGTTCACCACGGCAATACCGTCATCATTGGCTGCGATTGTCACTGTGACGGCACTGGTTGTTGGCTTAGATCTGGAAACTCGCACTGTGGTTGACTTCTTGCGTGCCATGTCAGGAGATGAAGCGGCAACGCTTGCAGGTTCACTACCAACGTTCTCAATTCCAATGGTGCCATTTACGTTAGAAACGCTACAAATTATTCTGCCATATGCGATCATTCTTGCCGCTATCGGCCTGATTGAATCACTACTGACGTTGACTGTACTTGATGAAATGACCAATAGTCGTGGCCAATCTAACCGTGAGTGTATCGGTCAGGGTATGGCAAACATGACCTGTTCAGTGTTCGGTGCCATGGGTGGTTGTGCGATGATTGGCCAATCGATGATCAATGTAAACTCTGGTGGCCGTGGTCGTCTATCTGGTATCGTTGCTGCATTAGCGCTACTGTTCTTCATCTTGTTTGCATCATCTCTTATTGAAATGATCCCACTTGCAGCGCTAGTAGGTGTGATGTTTATGGTGGTGATCGGTACCTTTGAGTGGGCAACCTTTAAACTGGCACGTCGCGTACCAAAACAAGATTTTTTCGTTATCATTCTTGTTACTGTGGTTACGGTCCTGACCGATCTTGCCATCGCCGTCTTTGTCGGTGTGATAGTGTCAGCACTGATGTTTGCTTGGCAACATGCTAAGCATATCTACGCCGATACGCACATTAACCAAGAAGGCTCGAAAGAGTATAAAATCCACGGCCCTGTTTTCTTCGGTTCAGTGGCAAACTTCCTCGAAATCTTTGATGCGCACGGCGACCCCGCAGACGTTATTGTTGACTTCGCTGACTCGCGCGTGACCGATCACTCGGCTATAGAAGCGATTGAGACATTGGCTGAACGTTACACAGCGCAAGGTAAAACGTTGCATTTACGTCACTTGAGCCAAGACTGTCGTAAGCTACTCGATAAAGCTGGCAGCTTAGTCGAGATCAACGTGAAAGAAGATCCAAGTTACAAGGTTGCCACTGACGTACTAGCAGGCTAACCACTAGACCTAAAAAAGGGCTTCCAGTTGGAAGCCCTTTTTGTATCAAGTTACCGTCGCTTAAAGCAATTTATTAAGCTTGTTACCAAAGAGTTCAAGACGCCAACCTTGCATCACATCAGGCAGTTTCGCTGGATTACGTTCTTGTTTCCATACCCAGCTGATGAACTGATTAAGCTGTTTCTTTGACGCTAAAAACTCGGTCGCCAATCCACTGGTTTGAGAAGCTTTCTTCACTTCATCTTTAAGGATTTTGAACGTCTGTTTATAACCTTGAGCATCCATCAGGCGCTCTATTGGCTCTGGGTAGTCATCGGCCGTTGTCATCTTAGCTGATTTAACTAATGAGATTAGACGTGCACTATGACGCTGCACAGCGCGCATATCCATCCCCTCTTGCTCCATCAATTGGCGACTTTGAACGCCTTTTCGAGCAATGGTCAGCAAATCGTTTTCTTTAAAGACAAAGTTGAGCGCTAAATCGCGGCGAATCGCTTCGGTTAGCCGCCAAGTTGCTAATGGCTTCAACACCGCTAACTCACTCGGCTTTAACTGCCACGCCCCTTTGATATCGAGATAAGCCATCTCTGGATTCGGGTTCTTAATACGCTTACTGGCGAGTAAGTCGCTTTCTTGCTGGACCGCTTGCCACCAGCCTGCTTGGGTAATTTTCTCAAACAGTTGTTGATATAGTGGCTCAAGGTAGTAGACGTCAGCGGCTGCATACTCTAATTGCTTCTGGGTTAGAGGTCTGGCAAGCCAATCCGTTCGAGACTCGCTTTTATCAAGGTCAACGTTTAAGTACTCGGCGACTAGTGCGGCAAAGCCTGTCGATAAGCCATGGCCTAAGAAAGCAGCCATCAATTGAGTGTCTACCATTGGGTATGGCAAACAGCCAAAGCTATTGTGAAACACTTCCAAATCTTCCCCACACGCATGGAGAACTTTCAACACAGAGGTATCTTGCAACAGTTGAATAAAAGCGCTCATATCATCGATAACAGTCGGATCTATCAAGGATAGCTCTTGACCATCAAACAGCTGTATTAAGCCTAATTGCGGATAATAAGTGCGGGTACGGACAAACTCGGTATCTAGCATCACGACATCAGCTTCGCGTGCACGATTAATCACGATGTCGAGGTGTTCGGATTTGGTAATAATCTGATATTTCACTAACTTCTCACTATTAGCGGTCTTTGGCGGCGAACAAAAAATGCCGACTACATGAGTCGGCATTCTACCATCAAACAGATTATCTTGCTCAGGTAACTGAGTTACTCTTGGGAAGATTGAGCAAGCTTAGCATCGTTTTCTTCACGCAGTACGCGGCGTAGAATCTTACCCACATTGGTTTTTGGTAAGTCTTCTCTGAACTCAACTAATTTCGGTATTTTATAACCGGTTAAATGCTGACGACAGTGCGCAATGATCTCTTCTTTGGTTAAACTCGGATCGCGCTTGACCACATAAACTTTAACCAATTCGCCTGAGACCTCATGAGGCTGACCAATCGCCGCAACTTCAAGCACTTTGCCATGTAGAGCGATCACATCTTCTATCTCATTTGGATAAACATTGAAGCCAGAGACAAGAATCATGTCCTTTTTGCGGTCGACGATGTACAGCAACCCTTCGTCATCGAATTTAACGATATCGCCAGTAGACAACCAACCTTCAGTATTGATCACTTCCTTAGTCGCTTCAGGGCGCTGCCAGTAACCTTGCATCACTTGAGGACCACGGACTTGCAACTCACCCACTTCTGTCATCGCCAGCGGATTACCTTCATCATCGACAATACGCACTTCTGTTGATGGCACTGGCAAACCAATCGCGCCAGTGTAGTCGACAAGATCGTAAGGGTTGCCAGCAACTAATGGCGAACACTCTGTCAGACCATAGCCTTCTAGTAAGTGAATACCTGTGGTTTTCTTCCACTGCTCTGCAACTGCTCGCTGAACCGCCATACCGCCACCTACCGCTAGCTTGAGTTTGCTAAAGTTAAGTTCATGGAAGTCTTCGTTGTTGACCAAGGCATTAAATAGCGTGTTGACACCAGTAATCGCGGTAAACGGATATTTCTGTAGCTCTTTAACAAAACCTGGGATATCACGTGGGTTGGTGATCAGTAGGTTTTGTCCACCCATTTCAATAAACAGTAAGCAGTTCACCGTTAGTGCAAACACGTGATAAAGCGGCAGTGCCGTCACAACCAGTTCACGTCCTTCAGACAACACCGGACCATAAGCGCCTTTAGCCTGTAAAACGTTCGCAATCATATTACGGTGAGTAAGAATCGCTCCCTTGGCAACGCCGGTCGTTCCGCCAGTATATTGTAGGAAAGCGATATCTTCGCCCGACATAAACGGCTTAACGTACTGGAGACGACGACCTTTATGCAGCGCCTGACGCATTGAGATTGCACCCGGCAAGTCATATTTTGGCACCATGCCTTTGACGTACTTAACCACGAAATCGACTAACGTACCTTTCGCTCGGGGTAACATTTGACCAAGACTGGTCAGGACAACATGTTTAACGGGTGTTTTATCAACGATTTGCTCTAACGTATTGGCAAAGTTTGATACGATCACTATAGTCGTTGCCCCCGCATCATTAAGCTGATGTTCTAGCTCTCGAGGCGTATAAAGTGGGTTGACATTGACCGCGATCAGGCCAGCGCGCAGCACACCAAACAGCGCCACTGGGTACTGGAGCAGGTTGGGCATCATCAAGGCAACACGGTCACCTTTCTTTAATTTAAGATCATTTTGCAAGTAGGCTGCAAAGGCACGGCTGCGCTCTTCTAACTTACGGAAAGTCATTACCGAGCCCATATTCATAAATGCAGGCTGGTCAGCGAACTTTTGTACTGACTGTTCAAACATCTCGACTAAAGATGGGTATTGATCTGGGTTGATGTGCTCTGGCACATCACTTGGATAACGCGATAACCAAGGTTTATCCACGGTAAAACTCCTCGAAATTAACTGGCTGTCATCAATGTGAAAAGCTCTATTTTCAAACTCGACTATTACAGCACAGGGCGGCGGTTTGGGCACGAAACACTCAAACACTTGTTTAAATTTTGTTAACTAAGCCAAAAATTAGACTAGATACTCTAGAAGGAGATTGCAGATGACAATGATGGCCGCCGTGAATCCACTCTATTTGCGTGGAGGCGCGAGCATCGATTGATATTGATTGCAAAGATTCAAAACCCTGCTCACCGAGAATAATCAATTGTGAGCACAAGACATGTTGACGAAAGGTGTCAGCGTGTTGGAATGACATTCGATACAGTGACTGACTTTGCAGCTTACTATCGTGCCGCCACTGCCAACCAGAATCACATTGACGTATACCGCGATACACAACAGGGGCAATTAAATCGCTGTCGATGTCATTCACTCTCGCTCGTCTTTGTATCGCTTGTTGCGGCGATGTTAAAGTGCGAACGGGTTTACGACGAATTCGTTGTCGGCTCAGTACCCCATCGCGTAGACGTGACACGCTTAAATGAGGTTCTTCGGCTAAAGGCCCATTTCCTTCTATCTGAACTAATCCGCTAATTTGCTCAGGAAAGGCGGCACTATAGCAACTTGCAATCAAAGCACCAAGAGAATGACCTACTAACACCAGTCTGTTTGGTGATAACTTAGCCAATAGTCGGTAAACATCATCTATATAGTCATGAAATGGGTAGAAATTGTGGCTATCTTTGTGGCTCGAAAGGCCGTGCCCAGGTAAATCGATTGCGCAAAGATGCAATGAGGGTTGAAGTGCATGTAACTCAGACATCACTGTCTCAAAACTGGCGGCGTTATCTAACCAACCATGGATGAATAGCAACGAAACATCCGCGTTAGAGCTCTCGCCATATTCTATCGTTGCTATCTGCACGGCATCGATGCTGTGACATCTTTCTACCCGCATTACTTCACTTCTTTGATCACTTTGCCATATCCGCTGCTAAAATTTGAGTCTCGACAGTAGAGACCAAAACAGGGATCTAAATAGCTGTTTATCTCATGAACTATAACCCGTTCTTCCACTCTCCAAAGATGGAGACCATTGACTTTCATCACTGGAAAGTCATATTGATACTCTCCAACCAAGCCTTTTTCGCGCCCTTTGCTCTCACCAATCAGCGAGATGAGACGACCTTCTGACAAGGTAACAGGATCAGCAAAACCTTCAACATAGGCCACAAAACGCCCTTGCGGCTCTTGATTAATATCCGGCTTGCCCGCAGAACTTATTGGTAGGTTGACGACTTCAATTCGAGTTTTCTGCTCAAGGTTAGTCACTTTGGCAATGACACCACCCAAGCGCACTTGACTTGATGAGTCAGGGTTCGCTTGCCAAGTTTGGTAGTCAGAGATGATATTAGGGTTATCTGATTTAAGGCTATCTGGAAGCGTACTGCAGGCACTGAGGGTAAACAGGCCCAAAAAGGCGATCAGTAGCTGGGATGTGTATTTATTCATCGAAAACTTAAACTTACGTAGCGGTTTAGATATAAATATCGACACCAAGCATCTGAGAAAGTTCCTCGCGCTTGTTCTGATTCAACACGTTGAGGTACTCTTGCATGGCTTTGCGACCTCGCCCTTCAGGCAGATCATACTGTACTTGCGCTTTATGAATATCAGACTCGTTAACGTGACGGATAGAATGGGCCACCGCGTTTGCCACCTTACTAGGTTGACTAACTGGTGACTGGTTTTGCGACTTATTTGCCTCATTCTTTTTGTTGGCCTTATTCGCTCGGTTGGGGCCAGGAATCGAAGGAGGTAATCCGTTAATTGATACCATACTATCCGCTTATCTTAAGAGTCGTATGACTCAGTTACTCTCTGCCAGGCAACTTCTTCCATGCAACAGTATCACGAAGATAAACTGGGCTCGCCTGCTCTGCATCGATGGTATTGCCTTTCGCTAGCTCAAACTTTGCCAGTTGAACAATATCTTCCGCATCAGGAAACAGCACCTCGCTCTGTTGAGTGGCAAACTTGACTTGGCCAAGTACCTCTGAGTATGCCTGCCAACCTGTTCCTGCGCTATACCATTGATGCTCATCAGAGTGACTATTTTGTGCCACTAACTGAGGCGGGAGCACAGCCTCTTCATCCACTGCCAACCAAGTGCCATCTTCTTGACGAAGATAGCGTGCCCAATACACTTCACTCATGCGCGCATCAATCGCTGTTGCAACCTGCTCTGCGCCATGTTTACGGTAAGCGCCTTGTGCCATAGCTGCTAACGTTGAAATACCTATCATGGGTAAATCAGCGCCAAATGATAAACCTTGTGCAATACCAATGCCAATCCGTACTCCAGTAAAGCTGCCAGGCCCACGTCCAAATGCCAATGCATCGAGATCAGTCAAGGTCAAACCGGCTTCTTTCAGCACCTCATCGACCATAGGTAGGATTTTCTTTGTATGATCGCGCGGTGCAATTTCACTGCGCACATATACTTTGTCGTCGACTAAAAGAGCAACCGAACAGTTTTCAGTTGCTGTATCTAGAGCAAGGATCTTTACACTCATTGATATCTCTAATTATTGATGTGTGATTGATGTTCAAGAAAGTCTTGTACCACAGCCAAATCTCTTGTGCGTGGTATCGGCGGCAGGCTCGCAATAAATACTCCACCGTAGTCGCGAGTGACTAAGCGATTATCGCAAATAATCAGCGCGCCTTTATCTTTTTTGTCGCGTATCAGTCGTCCAACCCCTTGCTTTAAAGTGATCACCGCATCGGGGATCTGAACTTGAGCAAAAGGGTCACCGCCTTTTAATTGGCAATCTTCGATACGTGCTTTAAGCAAAGGATCGTCGGGGGCGGTAAACGGCAATTTGTCGATGATAACACAGCTAAGGGCATCACCTCTAACATCGATCCCCTCCCAAAATGCACCTGTGGCGACCAATAACGCATTACCAAGCTCCATAAACTCAGCAAGGGTTTTCTGTTTACTGGTTTCGCCTTGCATCAGCACCGGCACAGTCAAGGTTTGCCTAAAGCGTTCTCCCAGCTCTTTCATCATACTGTGAGAGGTACATAAGAAAAAACATCGTCCTTGGTTTTGTTCAATCACCGGGCTCAACATCGTCACTAACTTTTCAGCCATTCCAGGACTATTGGGCTCAGGTAGATAGCGAGGAACACACAAGCGCGCCTGACTTTGGTAATCAAATGGGCTTGGTAATGACATCTGCGCTTGAGGTTTCAAACCTAACCGGGAAGTAAAATGGCCAAAATCATTATTAACCGCCAATGTCGCTGAAGTAAAAATCCACGCGCCTTGTTTCATCTCGATCTGTTCATGAAACTTATCGGCCACACTGAGCGGCGTAATGTGTAAACTGAAATGCCGAGGGGTGGTGTCATACCAATATGAGTAACCGGTAATCGATACGTCACAAACTCGGTCAAGACGTGCCTTAATTGTATTAGCACGTTCAAAGGCACTATCGAGTAATTGGCTGCGGCCGAGCGCTAATTTAAGCACTTCGATGACAAACTCTAGCGTCTCTTCCAACCGCCTTAACTCGCGGCCGATCGAGGGTGAAGCCAGTGCTTCACGCCAGTTACCACGAAAACCCGGTTCACCCAATACAATTCTTAAGTCCATGGCGGTTTGCAACAGTTTTTCACCCGCCTTCTGTAACTGACGCATATCCTTAGCCTCAGTACGATACGCAATTTCGATATCTTTACTCAGATCTTGAATTTGACGACTCGACAAGGATTGACCAAAGTAATGGCTGGCAATATCAGGTAACTGATGGGCTTCATCAAAGATAAACACTTCTGCTTCAGGGATCAGTTCACCAAACCCCGTTTCCTTGATCGCCAAATCGGCCAAAAACAGGTGGTGATTGACCACAACCACGTCGGCGTCTAACGCCCGTTTGCGCGCTTTAAGCACAAAGCAATCTTGGTAACTTGGGCACTCTTTACCTAAGCAATTATCGTTAGTTGAGGTAATGGTGGGAATAATTGGGCTATCTTCAGCAATCGCATCGCAATCACCCAAATCGCCACTTTTGGTTTCTGAGACCCAACTGCGAACTTTGACCAATTGGCTAAGCAATGTTGGATCAGAAGTTTGATTGTGACTTTCGACCATCTGGCGACTTAAACGATCAAGACACAAGTAGTTCGCACGCCCTTTTAATAACGCCACTTGGCCATAAAAGCCTAATGCGTCGATCATTAACGGCAAGTCACGATGGAAAAGTTGCTCTTGGAGATTTTTCGAACCTGTACTGATAATGACTTTCTTGCCACTCAGCAATGCAGGAACCACATAAGCAAAGGTTTTGCCAGTACCTGTTCCAGCTTCGACCACCACTTGGGTCTGCTCTTTAATCGCCTTGGCAACCGATTCGGCCATATCGACTTGCGCCTGACGCGGTTGAAAGCCCGGAATCGCTTTACCTAGCGCTCCCTGCGCCGAGAAGGTCTTTGAAATCATGAAACAGTATGAGGTTGAACAAGAGGTGGGTAATTATGGCAGCTTTCATACCAGGGCGCGAATGAGATTTTCGCGCCCGAGCAATGTGACAAGGTTAACGTTTATTAAGGTAACGACTTAGCCACGCAGGCCCAGAAAAGCCACCTGGCTCTACTTCTGTCATTGCGCGTGCCGCCTCACTTGGGGATGTTTTGTTTTCCCACATTTGATCGAGAATTTCTTCGTCTAATTCTTTTCCGCCAGTTAGAGCACTGACACGCTCAGAATAAAGCTTACGGGCTAATAGCTCTTTATCCATAAATACCACCTAGAAACACGCTAAACAGAGCAAAAAATTCAAACAAAACACTAAGCCAAACGGTTAACTTAGATTATTTGTTGAAACCTTTTCGATATTAGTTTAATTGTAGCTTCAATAATGAGGGAGAGCTCACCGTTCGAGTCCCCTGTAAAAATTCACAAGTCGAAAAAAATAATTCACGGAAGTTCTGACCAAATGGAAAAGAAAACACTACTGACGCACTGTACAGACGCGCCCGGTCTTATCGCTAAGATCACCAATATCTGTTACAAACACCAACTCAATATCGTACACAACAACGAATTTGTCGATAATACCAGTGGGCACTTTTTCATGCGCACTGAGCTTGAAGGCTATTTTAACGATACCACCTTTCTGGCCGATCTTGATCAAGCACTGCCACAAGGAACTAAGCGTCAACTGATTGGTTCAGACCGTAAACGCATCGTTATTCTCGTCACCAAAGAAGCACACTGCTTAGGTGATATTTTAATGAAGAATTATGATGGGAGCCTTGATGTAGAAATCGCGGCAGTCGTCGGCAACTACGACAAATTACAGAGCCTCACTGAGCGCTTCGACATTCCTTACCATCATGTTTCGCATCAAGGCTTAAATCGTGAAGAGCACGAGAAGAAACTGCTGGCAGTGGTTGAACAGTATCAACCGAATTACTTAGTCTTGGCCAAGTATATGCGTGTCCTAACCCCCTCTTTTGTTGAAAAGTATCATCATAAAATCATCAACATTCACCACAGCTTTTTACCTGCGTTTATCGGGGCGAAACCTTATCAACAAGCGTATGAGCGTGGCGTAAAGATCATTGGTGCAACCGCGCACTTCGTGACCAATGATCTTGATGAAGGCCCGATCATCAAACAAGACGTCATTCCGGTCGATCATAACTTTAGCGCTCAAGATATGGCCCAAGCAGGCCGTGACGTCGAAAAAAATGTCCTAAGTAAAGCACTCAATAAAGTGCTTAATGACCATGTCTTTGTCTACGGCAATAAAACCGTCATTTTGTAACGTCTCCAAAAAAACAAAGGCTTCCGCTCGGAAGCCTTTGTCATTGATTTGCAATTACAGTTTAACTGCGAGTTCAACGCCTTGCTTGATCGCGCGCACCGCGTCTAATTCACCCGCATAATCGGCACCGCCAATCACGTGTAACTTATCACCCAGCAGGGGCCATTGGCTTTCAAATGGGCGCACAGATTCTTGCCCTGCACAAATAACCACTTTATCGGCATCAAGCAGTTGTGGCTTATCATCAATAGTAATATGCAGTCCCTGCTCGTCTATCTGGTCATAGCTCACGCCACCCAACAGGTTGACGCCGCGTTTTTCCAACGTACGCTTGTGGATCCAGCCTGTGGTTTTGCCTGGCCCTTTACCGACACGCCCTTTACGACGCTGCAGCACCCAGACGGTTTTTTCGCTGACTGAATCTGGGTAAGGGTAAAGTCCTCCTGGGTAAGCTATCTCTTTGTCGATTCCCCAGTCGTGCAGCCAATCGTCCAAATTATGCCCGACTGGCTCAGTCAACATTGTCGCGACATCAACACCAATTCCACCAGCGCCAACAATCGCAACCTTGTTACCGACAAAGGTTTTCTCTTTGATCAGCGTTTGATAATCAACCACTTTATCCGGGGTATCTAAACCTTGAATATTGACTTTACGCGGCTCAACCCCAGACGCCATCACCACTTCATCATACTCTGCCAGTAGGTCATAATCCGCTTCGGTTTCAAGGTGCAATTTAACTCCGGTTTGGTCAATACGATTGGCAAAATAGCGAATCGTTTCTCTGAATTCTTCTTTACCTGGAATTTGCATTGCCAAACGGAATTGGCCTCCGATACGGTCATTGCGCTCAAACAAATCGACCTGATGGCCACGCTCGGCTAACGTGGTCGCGCAGGCTAGCCCCGCAGGACCTGCGCCTACAACGGCAATATTTTTCTTGGTCGCGGCCTCGGTGACGACAAGTTCCGTCTCTCGACAAGCCAACGGATTGACTAAACACCCTGCGCGTTTGCCTTTGAAGACATTATCAAGACACGCTTGGTTACAACCAATACAGGTGTTGATCAGTGGCGATTGGTTCTGTTCAGCTTTAATGACAAAATGTGGATCAGCGAGGAACGGACGCGCCATCGATACCATGTCGGCATGACCGCTGGCCAGAATGTTTTCAGCCTCTTCTGGCGTATTGATTCGATTGCAGGTCACAATCGGCACGTTAACATGGGGTCGCACTTTTTCTGTTACCCAAGTAAACGCACCGCGCGGAACTTGAGTGGCAATAGTAGGAATACGTGCTTCATGCCAACCGATACCGGTATTAATGATGGTAACACCTGCTTTTTCTAACTCTTTTGCCAGTGTAACGACTTCATCAAATGTACTGCCCTCTTCGACTAAATCTAGCATAGAGAGGCGGAAGATGATGATAAAGTCATCGCCAGCCGCCTGACGAATGGCTTTGACCACTTCGAGTGGAAAGCGGATGCGATTTTCATAGCTGCCGCCCCAATCGTCGTAACGCATGTTGGTGCGTTTACAGATAAACTGGTTGAGCAAGTAGCCTTCTGAGCCCATGACTTCGACGCCATCGTAACCGGCCAACTGAGCGAGCGAAGCGCTGTTAGCAAAAGCGTCAATCGTACTCCTAATTTGACGACTGCTCATTTCGCTTGGCGCAAAACGGGCAATCGGCGCTTTAATCGCGGAAGCACTTTGCGCGAAAGGGTGCATCGCATAACGACCAGCATGCAGTAATTGCAATGCGATTTTGCCACCGTGCTCGTGCACAGCTTGAGTGACTACCTTATGTGCCTTAGCATGCTTTGGTTTACTGAACTCAGCGCTGAACGGATGCAGTCGCCCACGTAAATTAGGTGAAAAACCACCAGTAACAATAAGGCCAACGCCGCCTTTCGCGCGCTCTGCATAGAAAGCAGCCAGCTTACCTAGCCCCTCTTTGTGCTCTTCGAGACCAGTGTGCATTGAGCCCATCAGCACTCGATTACGTAGTTGAGTAAATCCAAGGTCTAATGGCTTAAGTAGATTTGGGTACATGGCAGACATCACTTAACTCTTTTCTTATTGTGGTCTGACCACAATAAAATCATCGTAATTAAAAATCAAACAGTCGTTTACATTTTTGTAACACCGATCAATCTAACAGTTGTTTGGCTATACGAGTTTGAGTAGGATGTAACTTATCTGATTTTATAAGGTCTTACAGCGAATAAGCCTTAAACTGCGCAATACGCAGCGGAGACATAATGAAAAATATTTTTAAGTTTATTGGCATGCTTTTTAAAGGGGTGTGGAAACTACTCTCCTTTGTACGTATTGCTCTCGTCAATCTGGTTTTCCTAGCCAGTATCGGCGCTATCTATTTCCTTTACACTAGCGCTGAAACGCCGGTTCCTACCGTACCGACTAAATCAGCGTTGATTCTCAATATTTCAGGGCCAATTGTTGAACAATCAAGTTATGTTAACCCAATGGACTCTGTAACTGGCTCTTTGTTTGGTCAAGACCTACCTAGAGAGAATGTGCTGTTCGAGATAGTCGATACGATTCGCCACGCCAAAGATGACAATAAGGTCAGCGGCATCGTATTAGCATTGAGCGACATGCCAGAAACGAATTTAACCAAACTGCGCTACATTGCTAAAGCACTGAACGAGTTCAAAGCCTCTGGCAAACCGATTTACGCGGTTGGGGATATGTATAATCAGAGCCAATATTATTTGGCCAGTTACGCTGATAAGATCTACCTGGCACCCGATGGTGCGGTCATGCTTAAAGGTTACAGCGCCTATTCGATGTATTACAAAACTTTGTTAGAGAACCTCGACGTTAACACTCACGTTTTCCGAGTTGGCACCTACAAGTCGGCAATTGAACCTTTTGTGCGCGATAACATGTCAGAAGCGGCCAAAGAGTCCGCTTCTAATTGGTTAGGTCAACTGTGGGGTTCCTACATTGATGATGTCGCTTCTAACCGTCAACTTGCCCCTGACGCCTTAACTCCTGACATGGACAAATTTTTAGCCTTACTCAAGCAAAACAACGGAGATTTAGCTGCTCTGTCGCTGAACGTAGGATTGGTCGATACCCTGGCCACTCGCCAACAAGTTCGTAAAGCGCTAATGGAAGTGTTCGGTAGCAATGGGGAAGACAGCTATAACCATGTCGATTACTACCAATACCTCACCACAATGACGCCTGATTTTAACCTCGCCAACGATGATATTGCAGTGGTGGTGGCAAGTGGCGCAATCATGGATGGCTCTCAACCACGTGGTACGGTTGGTGGAGATACTGTCGCGGCACTGCTACGCCAAGCTCGTACGGATGACAAAGTCAAAGCCGTGGTATTGCGCGTTGATAGCCCGGGCGGGAGCGCTTTTGCTTCAGAGGTAATACGTAACGAAGTCGATGCATTAAAAGAGGCCGGAAAACCGGTTGTGGTGTCAATGTCTAGTCTCGCTGCATCGGGCGGTTACTGGATTTCCATGAGTGCAGACAGCATTGTCGCTCAACCAACAACATTGACTGGCTCGATTGGTATCTTCAGTGTTATCACTACCTTTGAAAAAGGCTTAAACAAACTCGGTATCTATACTGATGGTATCGGCACCTCTCCATTCTCAGATGTCGGTATTACCACCGGATTATCTGCAGGGGCAGCCGAGGCTTTCCAAATGGGCATCGAGCATGGTTACAGCCGCTTTATTGGCTTAGTGAGTCAATCACGAGGCATCCCGCTGCAACAAGTAGACGATATCGCGCAAGGTCGTGTATGGACTGGCCAAGATGCGCTTAAATTAGGCTTAATCGATAAAATCGGTGATTTTGATGATGCGGTTGCGTTAGCCGCTCAACTTGCCGATGTTGAACAATACAACCTGTACTGGGTTGAAGAGCCTCTGTCACCCGCACAGCAGTTTATCCAAGACTTCATCAATCAAGTTCAGGTTAAATTTGGTTTTGATGTAAATAGCTATCTACCAGCAGCGCTACAGCCGATCGCCACTCAAGTGTTACAAGATGCCGATATGCTACAAAGCTTCAATGACCCTAAAGGTCACTACGCATTCTGCCTTAACTGTCAGATTCAATAACACTAGTCGACAAACATCACTGCACTGCTGAGCAGTCAATAATTAAGGGGGATTCCTGTGCGAAATCCCCCTTTTTATTGGCCTCGATTACGTTATAATTCGTCGCTCTGTTCCCCTACAAAATAACCGGTTTCAAGCAATGGCTAGAAAACATATTTATATCGCTTACACTGGCGGTACCATTGGCATGCAAAAATCCCATGACCACGGCTATGTGCCAGTAGCAGGCTTCATGGAAAAACAACTCGCAAGCATGCCTGAGTTTCATCGCCCTGAAATGCCAGAGTTCACTATTCACGAGTACGAACCGCTGATTGATTCATCTGACATGACTCCGGCAGATTGGCAGCAAATCGCTGATGATATTCGTCATAACTACGATAAATACGATGGCTTTGTAATTTTGCATGGTACCGACACCATGGCGTACACCGCCTCTGCTTTATCATTTATGTTAGAGAACCTCGCGAAACCAGTTATTGTCACTGGCTCGCAAATTCCCCTTGCGGAACTGCGCTCTGATGGCCAAGCCAACTTACTTAATGCTTTGCATATCGCCGCGAATTACCCAATCAATGAAGTCACTCTGTTTTTCAATAATAAGCTAATGCGCGGTAACCGCAGCACCAAATCGCACGCCGATGGTTTTAATGCTTTCACTTCTCCAAACTTGCCGCCGTTGCTGGAAGCCGGGATTAACATTCAAATCAGCAATGATATTAAAGTGGATGCAAAACCCGATGGTGACTTTACCGTGCATGACATCACGCCACAGCCAATCGGTGTGATCACCATGTATCCAGGCATTTCCCATGAAGTGATTCGTAACACTCTACTTCAACCGGTTAACGCCATGATTTTACTCACCTTTGGTGTCGGTAATGCACCGCAAAACCCAGAACTGCTAGCGCACCTTAAAGATGCCTCACAGCGCGGTGTTATCGTGGTTAACTTAACTCAATGTCTCGCAGGAAAAGTCAATATGGGTGGCTACGCGACAGGTTGTGCGTTGGCTGAAGCCGGAGTGATCAGTGGCTATGATATGACGCCAGAAGCGGCACTGGCGAAACTTCACTACCTATTGAGTCAAGGTCTAAGCTACGAGCAAGTCAAAGTCAAAATGCAGCAAGTGCTGCGCGGCGAGATGACAATTTAACAGACAATGATATACAAACCGGCTCAGGCCGGTTTTTTTACACTTGACGTAAAAGGTTGTTGATCAGAGGATTGGCAATCATTATTTAGGGAGAGCAATGATGGAAATTAACAATGTCGCTTTTATTGGTTTAGGTGTCATGGGGTACCCAATGGCGGGCCACTTAGCGAAAGCGGGATTTGATACTCGCGTTTATAACCGCACTGAGTCCAAAGCAATTCAATGGACAAATGAATTCGGTGGTAAGTCTGCAAACACCCCACATGCGGCAGCAAAGGAGTGCGATGCGGTTGCTATCTGCGTTGGCAATGACGACGATGTTCGTAGCGTTGTTTTCGGCCAAGAGGGCGTTCTTGCGGGGATGAAAGCAGGTTCAATCCTTGTTGATCATACCACCACCTCTGCCGAACTGGCGCAAGAGATCGCGCAAGCTTGTGCAGAGAAAGGGGTTCATTTTGTCGATGCTCCTGTCTCTGGCGGTCAAGCGGGCGCCGAAAATGGTGCGCTAACCATTATGTGCGGTGGCGAACCTAGCGTATTTGCAGCCCTCTCTTCACTCTTCGATGCTTATGGCAAACAAGCGGTGCTGCTTGGTGCTAATGGCCAAGGTCAACGCTGCAAAATGGTCAATCAAATCTGCATTGCCGGGATCTTACAGGGTTTGAGCGAAGCACTTCAACTTGCTCAATCAGCAAATCTTGATGTAGAGCAGGTTGTTAACGTGCTTAAACATGGTGCTGCTGGTTCTTGGCAGATGGAAAACCGCGCCGTGACTATGTCACGTGGCGAGTTTGATTTTGGCTTTGCGATTGATTGGATGCGTAAAGACTTAGGGATATGTCTCAATGAAGCCGAGAAAAACAATCTAGATTTGACTATGACTCAACAAGTCGATGCAATGTATCAATCACTGCAAGCACAAGGATTGGGACGAATGGATACATCGGTACTTATTAAGGCGTATCAAAACAAATAATCAGCAAGCCACAGAGGCGAATTACTCGCCTCTGTGATTGGTGCTTATTGAGTGGATGCCTTGAGTGATACGCCGCTGTAAGCTCTGTAACCGTCTAACATCACATGGTACGTACCCGGTTGAGCTTGGGTAAACGTACACGTTTCTTGGTTGCCACTACGATAAGGGCGACAATCCCAATTCGAAGTCGATACCTCAGAGTCATAGTTAACGTATAAATCAACATCACCCGTGCCCCCTGTGGTTTGAATGTTTAGACTCTGCTGCCCCTTTAGCTCAAAGGTGTAGCGCTTTTGACTTGAGCGCGAGCCGCTCAGGTTAGTTTTTTCTACGCCATCGATTAGCACAGTGTCATCGGGTTGCGGTTTTGAGTCGGCATTAGCCATTTCGACAATATACGATAAACCCAGTTTAGCGAACTTTTCTGCATGCGCTCCTGTTGGATCTGAGTTGGCTAGCGTGTCTTGTGCGGTGTGAATCTTGGGATTGTAATCATTAAACTTCGACTCAAACGGCATTGCGGCAGAATAACCGACATTCGTCCAAGAAGCATGATCTGAACATGCATAACCACAACGATCGTAGCCATAGGTTAGACTAGGGATATATTCATCAATCAAGTTGGCAAGAAATTGGGTCAAATTACTATCGGTGTAGTCAGTGATAAAAACAATATCTTGTTGAGACCCTTGATAGTTCGTCATATCCAATTGCAGTACAGAAACGACGTTCTTTCCCTGAGCCTTATATGCATTGGCAATATCCTGAGACCCTCTTAGCCCCACTTCTTCCGCCGCATACGCCATAAAGGCGACTGAACGCTTCGGTTGGAAGTTGTTCTCACTGAGTACACGAATGATTTCACTGACACTGGCGATACCCGACGCATCATCATCGGCTCCTGGGGCGATAGATTGCTCGTTGGTACGGGCGCCTACGGTTGAATCTAAATGCCCACCGACCACGATCCATTCATCGGGAGTTTCGCTACCTTGGATAGTTAACACCACCGATTTTTGATTGTATCCTGAATGAGTGACTTGCTCGACATTGACACCAGAGAGCTGCGAGGTCAACGCACGCCATTCACTAGCAATCCAATCGGACGCTTGCGCACCTGATGTGGTGGTATAGAAACGGTTATTGAAGCTGGTTAACGAACTAATGGTATTGGTTATTTGACTGGCACTTATCTGGGGTAACCAAGCATTGACGGTGGTTTGCTGTGATGGTGTAGGCACAACAAAATTCGCCAAGGTTTGCGGCATCGCGCTTGCAGCCATCGCACTTTGCGCGGACGCATGCACCATGTAACCACCGCAACGGTTATGCTCTTCATGCATATTGTGCGATAACTCGGCTAACTCTTCGGTGGCCACTTCACCAACCCAAACCTTTCCACTGCTTGCGAGTGAATGTGGCAACAGTGATTGAGCCCCCGAGTGCATGACGGTATCTGCAGCATCTGCGCCAATCGAGATCCATACTTTATCTTCAGCATAGGCATTGCAATATGCCGACATTAAAGCCATTGCCAACAACGTTTTTGTGTATTTCATTATCCTCTCCATGGATTTTTAAAGCCCTTTAAAGTTAGGGTAATTATACTAGTAACGAGAACTGTTCGCTTTCTCTTAAGGTGTAAGCTAGGTTTGTCACTGAATCAACAATAAAGATAAATATTATTAAAAATCATAAACTTAAAAACAATTGAGCTAGAGAGCCAACACTCTCTCCCTAGCTCCGAAACACTAGTTTTCAGTTGCGCGTAATACAACACCAGAAAAACTGTTGAATGCTTTTAGCATGATATAGAGATCTTCATCAGACGATGAAACAGAACACGTTTCATTATTGCCAGATCGATACGGTCTACAGTCGTAAGCACCAGTGGTAGGTTCGCTACCTGAACGCACATACAAATCGGCGTCTCCTGTACCTGAACTGATACTAATAGTCAGTGGCGAGGTTCTATTTTTGGCCTTAACGACCAACATACGTTGTTCCCCTTTCGACAAGGCTATTGATGAAATGGGTGTGCCTGGAATAAGCTCTTCAACGCTAGGCACCGATTGACCAACAGAGCCTTCAGGTAAGGTATTATTAAAGAATGTCGCGACCTTAGGCCAAATTTTGCTGATCTTGACCCCTTGGTTTTCACAACCACCAAAGTGATGAAGTGCAATCGCTTTATTGTCTGAAGAGTTCAACACTGGAGAGCCGGATGAACCACCGATCGTGTCGCAGAAGTAGCCAGTATCTGTCCCCGCACCACGCCCGTTGGTAGAAGCAATATCGACTTGGCATAAACCCGAGCCATTTTGATCACTTTCTATTGCAAGCTCTTTGGGGTTTCCGGCACCATGCTGAGGAATATAGATACCGTTGCCATATACTGGTTCAGACGCATCTAAGCCTAAGTAACCAAATGATTCAATCTTGCTAAAATCATCAACAGAGAACAAGGTATAGTCCAAGGTATAATCGGTACTAAATAGCTCGTTACCCATCACTTTTACCGTTGTCGACAATGCTCCACCACATGTATTACGTTGATAGTTAAACCATACCTCGGTGTTTCTAAGCTCAGACTCACTGCCAACACAATGGTTATTGGTAAAGAGTTTATTATCTGGCCCAACCCGCCAAGCCGTACAAAGGCTACGGCCATTGATCAGCAGCCGTGCTACAGGATTAGACCATGCCACTTGCTCCGGATGCGTATCTTGCCAACAAGCAACGTCTTTGCGTTCATTCACTCCACACGTCGATAGCATAGTACTGCTCGGCTCGAAAGCTATCGCCTTTTCATTACCTGCCATAAAATAATCAATATCATACTGCCCCAGTTGTCCTTCGGCATTAGGCACTAATTCAATCTTCACCGAATCACCAAATAGTGATTGCGCAAACCACTCTTGTTGACTTTCGGTATATTCAACCGTTTCCGAGCCATCACTGGACATTAATCGAATCAAACTGCCCCGAGGTAATATCAAATTCTTGAAGTGAATTTTTATGAACTCTGCACCATGATGTTGTATTTCCATGACCGTCGATTCTGATTGATGAGAAGATAACGCCAACGGTATTTCTTCTGCAATCACAGGTAATTCTGTTTGCGCGTACGCCAGCGAAGAAATGAGACAAGAGTAAGCCAGAGTGACATTGCGTATTATGTTGTTCATTGATGTTCCCTTTCAGTGTTGTGGTTTCACTACAAACATAATCGCTAAACGACAATAAGCAACCAGTTGCCTATTGTCGTTTGAGTAAACTATTGTTGACGTTAAAATTTAAATTATAAAAATCAATTGTTTATATTTCTTACTACAAAATTAAGGTACAAAAAAAGCGGCTCACTGAGCCGCTTTGCATTGTTTCAACCTTAACTTAACCGATGTGCGTCACGCCACCCATGTACTTCTGAAGCACTGTTGGGATTTCGATGCGACCATCGGCTTGTTGATTATTTTCGAGAATTGCAACCATAGTACGACCAACGGCAAGACCAGAACCATTGAGTGTATGAACAAGCTCAGGCTTCTTCTCACCTTTACGACGAAAACGCGCTTGCATACGACGAGCTTGGAAGTCCCACATGTTTGAACATGATGAGATTTCGCGGTAAGTCTCTTGAGCTGGAACCCACACTTCAAGATCGTAGGTTTTACGAGAACCAAAGCCCATGTCACCTGTACACAGTACAACTTTACGATAAGGCAGTTCTAACAACTTAAGCACTTTCTCAGCGTGGCCAGTTAGCTCTTCGAGCGCATCCATTGAATCTTCTGGCTTAGTGATTTGTACTAGCTCAACTTTATCAAATTGGTGCATACGAATGAGACCGCGAGTATCGCGACCATAAGAACCCGCCTCAGAGCGGAAACATGGTGTATGCGCTGTCATCTTAAGTGGCAGATCTGCTTCATCAGAAATGGTGTCACGGACCATGTTGGTCACTGGTACTTCTGCTGTTGGGATAAGCGACAGTTTACGCGGCTCTTCGTCGTTCACTTTCTCTTCAAGCGGCTCAGTGTGGAATAGGTCTTTACCAAATTTAGGCAACTGGCCAGTACCAAATAGGCTGTCAGAGTTCACAAGGTATGGCACGTACATTTCAGTGTAGCCGTGCTCTTCGGTATGAAGATCTAGCATGAACTGAGCAATGGCACGGTGTAGACGAGCAAATTGGCCCTTCATTACGATAAAACGTGCACCAGTGATCTTAGTTGCACTTGCGAAATCAAGACCGCCACCCATTTCGCCTAGGTCAACGTGATCTTTAAGCTCGAAGTCGTAAGTTTTTGGCTCACCCCAACGAGAGATTTCTACATTGTCGTTTTCATCTTTACCGTCTGGCACATCGTCAGCAGGCAGGTTAGGAACAGACAGAGTGATCTCATCAAGTTGCGCCATTACCGCGTCAAGTTCTACCTTTTTCGCGTCTAAATCGCTACCAAGAGTACCGATTTGCTTCTTGATCTCTTCTGCGCCTTCTTTATCGCCTGCTGCCATTTTCTGGCCGATTTGCTTGGAGATGGAGTTACGCGTGGATTGTAAATTTTCAACTTCGACTTGAATCGACTTACGTTGCTCTTCAAGTGTACGGATTGTTTCTACATCGAGCTTAAAGCCACGACGTGCGAGTTTTGCAGCTGTTTCATCCAGCTCTGTACGAAGTAATTTAGAATCCAGCATTGTTAATCCTATGCTTTTTTAGTTGTGAAATCGCGCCCAAACATCATGCTCAAACGCTAAAAAATGTTTCCCAAAATAATTGGAGTTGCCGCGCGGCAACAAACCAATTCAGCCCTATGAGCATAGGAGTTCTATGTGATTAGGGTGAATTTGTGCAGTTAACAAAGCTGCGGCTTCAAGTATGAAGGGATAATTGGATAAATGTATCTAAAATAGACGCTTATTCATAGCGCTTTTGTGGGCTTTTTGCGTCTAAACTAGCCAAGTAATCTAACTTTTCGCCAATTTTAGTTTCTAAACCTCGGTTTGTCGGTTGGTAGTAACGTTTATCCGCCATTTCAGGTGGTAGATAACGTTCACCAGCGGCGTAGGCACCGGGCTCATCATGGGCATAGCGATATTCAGCGCCGTAACCGAGATCTTTCATCAAATGAGTTGGCGCATTACGTAAATGAGGCGGAACTTCATACTCTGATAAATTATGCGCATCGGCCAAAGCTTGTTTCCAAGCGGTATACACCGCATTACTCTTTGGCGCACAAGCGAGGTAGACAATCGCCTGAGCAATGGCTCGCTCACCTTCTGCCGGCCCAACACGAGTAAAACAATCCCAGGCTGAAAGCGCAATTTGCATGGCTCGAGGGTCCGCATTGCCAATATCTTCTGAAGCGATCGCCAGTAAACGTCTGGCTATATAGAGCGGGTCACACCCTGCGGCAATCATTCTCGCTGACCAATACAGTGCCGCATCTGGGTTTGAACCACGAATCGATTTGTGTACAGCAGAAATCAGGTCGTACCAAATATCACCCTTGTTATCAAAGCGTGACACCTTCTCACCAGCGACTTCAGCCAGTAACTGCAACGTCACTTGTTTAATGCCCTGCTCATCTTCTTGGGCCATATCATAAAGAAGCTCAAGGTAGTTGAGTGACATTCGCGCATCGCCATTGACCAACTCGGCTAGGCGATCCAATACATTGTCGATGAAGGCGACGGTCACAAGGCCAAGCCCACGATCTTTGTCTGCTATCGCTTGGTCCAGTGCCAAACGAATATCTTGCTTTGCTAGTGAGGTTAACTTGTATACCCGAGCGCGCGATAAGAGTGCATTGTTAAGTTCAAATGATGGATTTTCCGTGGTGGCGCCAATAAAAGTCACCGTTCCATCTTCGATATGGGGCAAAAACGCATCTTGTTGAGACTTATTGAAACGATGCACCTCATCAACAAACAAAATAGTTCGGCGGCCGGCCAATTTGTTTTCACGAGCTTTTTCAATCGCCGCGCGGATTTCTTTGACACCCGATGTCACCGCAGAAACACGCTCCACTTCGGCATTGGCGTAGCTGGCCGCCACTTCTGCAAGAGTAGTTTTTCCGGTGCCGGGAGGCCCCCACAGGATCATCGAGTGAATATGACCGGCCTCTAAAGCGCGCCTCAGTGGCTTACCGTGGCCGAGAATATGCTGCTGTCCAATGTATTGATCTAGCGTTTGAGGCCGCATTCTCGCGGCCAAAGGACGAAAGTCTTCTTCACCGGAAAAGTCTAACGAGTAGTTACTCACAGTTAGTTCCTTTGGTCATCAACCTCAACGCCCTCTGGAATGACAAACTTAAATCGCTCGGCACTCGGCTTGGTCAGATCGATATTGTTAAATGTGAAATTGCTCTGCTGACCATCTTGCTCGACAACGCTAAAACCTTGGACTGCACCCTTGGTATCAATTTCTAACTTAAATTGGCCCTGATTACTGTCAACAGCCGTCGGTGTGAGGGTAAACACATCCCCTTGCTGTTCAACACGGTAGTTATCCCAGTCACTGGCTCGGTTACGTGTTAACAATACAAAGGGAGTTTGTTCTGTTGCTTGTTCTTGTGAGTAAATACTCACTTGCTCAATAAAAGGGCTGTAATACCACAAGCTTTCGCCGTCTGATACCAGTACGTTTTCGTCCGGCGTAGTGGTTGACCAACGAAACAGGCTCGGTCTGGCAATGTCTACTTTCCCTTCACCTTCCATGACCACATCGCCTTCGGGGCTGACTAATTGCTGAGTAAAGTCGGCGCTAAAGCCCTCGTTTATCTGCAATCTTTGGCTCAAATCATCTTTAGGGGCTGCGACGGCTGTAAAGCTCATCAGTAACAGTATCGCCAATCTCTTCATTTCATTTTTCCTAAATTCGTCGCTATTCGGTTATTTATAGCTTGCTTCGCTATTCGCTTTGACCGAAAAAGGTTAACTTTGTTCGATATAAACCACTATTGACCGCAGCACTGCTTGAATTTTTTACTACTGCCGCATGGACACTGATCATTACGTCCGATGCTTTTATAAGGGTTAACACTTTGGGATTTAGCGCCAATCATGGCCTCGTCAGCCGCTTGTGCCACTTCAGCAATCATTAAGTCGAGTTGTGGCATAAGATCGCTAAGCACTGGCGGCTGTTCAATACCAGACGCTTTCATTTGCGCCTGGGTTTGCGCTTCATCAACCGCTAGCATGAATGTCGTTAACATCGCTTGCAACATGCGCAAGGTACCGTCACCAATACTGGTTTCCATCCACTGCTGTTCAATCGTTGGCCATAAAGTCATAAAGCCTTCGGCAAAATCAGCCAATTGTTCTTGTTGACGATCTTCACCGAGTAATGCGAGCACTGAATATTCGTTACGCTTTAAATAGCCGTACTGTTGATTAATATGATTCTCAATGTCTGCTTTCGCCGCCCCGGATTGCTCACCCAATAAGGTTGGCAACCAAGTTTCTGGCGCAAGCGGTTTGGTCGCTAGATTGGCGGCAAGGGTCGCGCCCTCAAGGTACAAAGGTGACTCTTCAGTAATAGTATCGGCAAGTGTCAGTAATCGGTAGTTCATGATCTACTTCTAGTGTTAGCGAGGACTTGGGGCCATTATAACCCGATGCATGCCGCCGGGTCACTTCGAGACTTTATTCACCTCCCATCAATTCGCCATCAACTACCTTGCATTTTCCTGTGATTAAATCATATCGACGATTGAGGATGACATTTACCCTTCAAGCTTCTAAAATCACGCCTCCCGAATTGGAGACGTTTTATTATGCGAGTTGTTTTGGGCCCGATGGAGGGTGTGCTAGACCATTTGATGCGTGAGATCTTAACCGACATCAATGACTACGATTTATGTGTCACTGAGTTTGTACGCGTCGTTGATCAGCTATTGCCTGACCACGTGTTCTATCGTTTATGCCCAGAACTATTACAGGGCTCAAAAACTCAGTCAGGCGTACCCGTCCACGTCCAATTATTGGGACAAGACCCGCACTGGATGGCGCAAAACGCAAGTCGTGCCGCCCAACTTGGCGCTCGAGGCATCGATCTCAACTTTGGCTGCCCAGCGAAGCTAGTGAATAAAAGTAAGGGCGGCGCCGCGCTGCTTCAGCATCCTGAACTAATTCACAATGTGGTCAAAGCGTGTCGTGAAGCCGTACCCGAAGCAACGCCCGTCAGCGCCAAGATTCGTCTCGGTTGGGATAATCCAGAGGATTGTTTTGAAATCGTCGATGCCATTCAATCGGCAGGTGCAGACGAACTGACTGTCCATGCTCGAACTAAGACCGGGGGTTACAAAGCCAGTGAAATTAAGTGGGACTACATCAATCAAATACGCCAGAAATTCACGATCCCATTGATTGCCAATGGTGAAATATGGAGTTATCAAGACGGCCAAGCGTGTATTGAAACGACTGGCGTAGATTCTTTAATGGTGTGTCGCGGCGCGTTCAATGTGCCAAACCTAGGTAACGTGGTCAAACACAATCACTCGGTTATGCCTTGGGCTGAGGTGGTTGAACTGCTGTTAGTCTACTCTCAATATGAGATGAAAGGGGATAAAGGCCTCTACTACCCTAACCGCGTTAAACAATGGTTTTCTTACTTGCGTCAGCAATACCCACAAGCTGCCGAACTTTTCCGCGAGATACGCATCTTCAACAAAGCCGCGCCTATTGTTGATTATCTGACTCGTTATCGTGACGAAATGGCGACCAACTAGAACACCAACTTATCTTTACCCGTCGTTTTTGCTTGGTACAATTTGGTATCGGCAGCTTTGAATAACACTTCAAAGCTGCTGTCCGTCTCAGCAGATACGACTTCTACCCCACCTGAAATCGTAAATCCATCGGATAATACCTGCTGCGCCCCATCACGCACCGCTTTTTGCACTCTTTGCATACTCACTTTCAATGGTTCGATTTCGTTACCCGTCATGAAAACGACAAACTCCTCACCTCCAACACGGGCCGCTGCATCATGGCTTCGGATATTAGCGGTTATTTTTTTAGCCATATAGATGATCACTTGGTCACCGACATCATGGCCGAAGGTATCATTAATTGACTTGAAATTGTCGATATCAAACACCGCTAAAGCTAGATAATTTTCACGTTGCGCTGTCGCCAAATAAACTTCTAATCCACGTCGATTTAACAACCCCGTCAACGGGTCTCTAGCTGCAAGCTGTTTGAAGTAATTGTGCTCTACCCGAATATTTATGAAGAACAACGCTATCACGGAAAAAACATAGGTGAAAACGGCCAATAATAAACCATAACGCTGACGATCAACTAAGTGGCGAATCTCGGCTTTCCAATCATATTGGTAGTAGAGAGTATAATTCACCGCGACACCATCGATCTTGACAGATTCAATCCTCACGGCATCATTCGGCAGTGCTCGATGGGCACTATTATACAAACCCAATTCACCCGCTAAACGTTGTTGGGAACTAAGCAAAGTGTTGTAGGCAATATCAAGCGATAGCATTCCTTGATGAACATCTTGATTGAATACAGGCATCGATAGACTCATCACTAATTGACTGTATGAGAGCACTGGTGCTGGGCCAGAGATAGTAATCAAGTCTCGGTTTCTAGCCGTCACCTGCCAAAAAGGTCGCGTCTTGATGGTGTTTATGATCTCACTGGTAATATTTTTGGCGTAAGTATCGGGCGAAGACATGATGTAGCCCTCGCGATCGATGTAATGAATGCCGAGTAAGAAGTCATCAATATCATGTAGAAAAGAGAGTACTGGAGCTAAAGATACTTGCCCTGACACTCTTTTGTACTGTGCACTGTTTGGGTCACACATTACTTTGTCACCCACTAACATATAGTTAATGTCTATCGCTGGGATTTCGCCGCGACCTTCCGCCCGTAATAACGCATCAATGGGCCACATTTGGCATAAACCATCGACAACTTGACGATTATGATCCACTAGCCAAATAAAATTTGATTTCGAATAGTTTGAGAAGCTGTAATCGATCGCCGACAATACTTTAGTAGCACGTGATAAAGCACTATGTATTCGTTGATATTCATCATTAATTTGGCCATTAACCGAATCGTAATAATTTTTAATCGTCAATGCGATAATCGCCAACGGCACAATCAAAGGCACAAGAAAAACGAACGCTAAACTAAAGTGCCGCTGTCTGTTAACTTGCATCCCATTCCTCAAAAAATAATAAACCTACCCATACTGTAGTTGTAATGGATAGGTTTAGCCGATGTCATTGTGTTGATTATGTCACAAACCAATATGGTTTGTATGGCCACAATAACTCAGTAAGTCACTAATTTAACAGTAAGCTGTCATCAGCAAGCTCTTCGCCACGCACTTTAGAGAACATTTCAAGCAAATCTGGAACTTGCATATTGGCTCGCTGATCTCCTGCGACATCAAGAACAATTTCACCTTGATGGAGCATAACCGTGCGATCACCACATGCGAGGGCGTCTTTCATTGAATGAGTCACCATCATCACGGTAAGGTTAAACTCCGCGACAATTTTTTTGGTCAAACTAATAATAAATGCAGCCATGCGTGGATCAAGTGCAGCGGTATGCTCATCAAGTAACAGCAGTTTGCTGTCAGACAATGTCGCCATTACCAAGCTTACCGCCTGGCGTTGCCCACCCGAGAGCAAACCAATGCTGTCGCCTAAGCGGTCCTCTAAACCCAATCCCAAAATACTAATTCGCTCTTGAAACAGTTTTCTCCGCTTAGCCGACAAAGATAGACTCCACCCGCGCGATTTACCGCGCATATAAGCCAAAGCCATGTTCTCTTCTATCGTGAGATCGCCACACGTTCCGGCTAACGGATCTTGGAACACTCGAGCACACTGCTTTGCTCGTTGGTCGACCGTCTGCTTAGTGACGTCAAGGTCGTCGATAATCACCTTGCCACCCACCATAGGAGTTTCACCCGTTACGGCGCCAAGCAGTGTCGACTTTCCGGCACCATTGGAACCAATCACGGTTAAAAATTGGTGTTCTGGAACCTCTAACGTCACGCCTCTCAAGGCGCGGTTTTCGAGAATGGTACCGGGATTGAATGTCACTTGAATATCTTCTAAATGGATCATGTGGTTTCTCCTGACTCATTGGCTCGCTTTAGCGCTGCTTTACTTGGAGCAGGAGCATTACGCTTTTTTGCTTTTAAGTTTCCTTTTATCTTGGGGGCTATTAGTGCAATAGCAACCAAAACCGCAGTCACTAAATTAAGGTCAGAGGCTTGCAGACCAAACATACCCGTACTGAGGGCAAACGCGACCGCTAAACGATACAACA
Organism: Vibrio pacinii DSM 19139; assembly: GCF_000711795.1. Taxonomy (GTDB): domain Bacteria; phylum Pseudomonadota; class Gammaproteobacteria; order Enterobacterales; family Vibrionaceae; genus Vibrio; species Vibrio pacinii. Next base: position 371,444 of record NZ_JONH01000001.1, read on the forward strand.
CAGACCCGACGATCACTGCCAACACTGCAACCCAAATTTTGCGACCAGGAATCAGCGTTTGACCTAAAATAACGGCGGCTAAACCAACTACTATCGTCCCTACCCCTGATGTGACATCGGCAAAGCTGTTGGTTTGAGCGAATAACGCACCAGAAAAACCGACAAAACCGTTCGAGAGCGCCAAGCCAAAATAAGTGTAAAAAGCCGTGCTTGCACCTTGCGCCGAGACCATTCGCGCGTTCACGCCGGTTGCACGAAGTCCGAGCCCAAAGTCACTATTCAATAAACGCACGACTAACCATGCAGCGACTAAAACCAGCAGACCAACAATCAAAGGACGAACGAGCATCGGATCGCCGAGGGTTTCAAACGGCGTTAAAATCGTTTCTTCACCGAGCAATGCCATATTGGGCCGCCCCATAATGCGAATATTGATCGAAAACGCCGCGATCATAGTCAGTATTGAAGCCAGTAAATGTAAGATCCCACAGCGCACAGCGAGAAACGCCGTCACCCAGCCGGTTGCTGCGCCAGCGACCACCGCCATCATGGTTGCAATCCACGGGTTAATGCCTGCCACAATTGCCGTTGCCGCGACTGCCGCTCCCATAGGAAAACTGCCATCGACACTCAAGTCTGGAAAATCAAGTACCCGGAAGGTGATATACACACCTAGAGCAACGAGTCCGTAAAGCAACCCGATCTCCAGTGCGCCAAAAAAAGCAAAAGCAGACATATCCACTCCCTCTGTGCTAAAAAAAAGCAGCCCCAAATCCCATCAACTGGCCTTTGGGGCGGTGGATTATTTGACGCTAGTTGCGCGGTCAAGAACAGATTGAGGAATGGTTATGCCGAGTTTCATCGCCGCACTGCTACTGACGACTAAATCAGAACCTTTAGCCACTTTTACATCCAGTGAACCCGGCTCTGCTCCTTCGATAATTGCCGCAACGTAATCGGCGGTTTGCACACCAACTTGGTAGTAATCAAAACCGACACTCGCAATGGCGCCTTTTTCAACATATGAGGTAGCGCCGCCAAACACTGGCGTTTTAGCTTGGTTCGCCGCGACAATCATGCCTTCGATTGCGCTGGCAACGGTATTGTCTGTCGGTGCGTAAATCACGTCTGATTTGGCAACAATCGCTTGGGTCGCCGATTGAACATCAGCACTCTTCAGTGCCGTGGCTTCGACAACTTTAATCCCATGCTCACTCGCACTTTGTTTAAGCAGTTCAACCAAGGTAACCGCATTGGCTTCACCCGGATTAAACACCACACCAATGGACTTGACGTTAGGCATGATCTCTTTAATCAACGCAACATGTTGATTGACGGGTGATAGGTCAGACAGACCCGTGACATTCTTGCCTGGTTGTATCATCGTTTTAACCAACTTTGCACCGACTGGATCCGTAACGGCGGTAAAGACAACCGGAATAGAACGCGTTGCAGAAACCAGCGCTTGCGCAGTTGGCGTTGCAATACCGACCAAAACATCAGGCTTTTCACCAACAAATTGACGCGCGATTTGAACCGCTATGGCAGGATTTCCTTGCGCGGTTTTAAAATCAAAATCTAAATTTTTACCTTGCTCATAACCTTTAGCTTTTAGACCATCGATCAAACCTTGGCGGGTTGCATCTAGCGCCGGATGCTCAACAATTTGTGACACCGCTACCTTGGCTGTTTTAGCCATAATAGAGGTTGAAGAGAGTAACGTGGCACCTGCGAGTATAGCGGTCGCAATGACTTTTCCTGCTTTCATCTTAACTCCTTGATGTAATATCCATTCCATTGAGAAGCCCCGATCACAACGCCCTATGATAAAAACTCAGTAGACATTTATGATTAAGCAAGCAACGTCATTGAGCTGACAGCGCGCCTGTGTTGTGAATAAAGCGCTGGCAACTCTTGGTCTGGTATAAGCAATTGTATGTTGTGTTTAATTTATCGTTTTATCTACACATTCCGTGTACATAGCAAATATTATTACCAGTAAGCTGTACAAAAGAAAAGCAGGTTTTAACATCAAGATAACAAAAAGAGAGACTGGTGAGTATTTACTCTTTAACAGCATGGATCAGTATGTTTCGCGGTGTTGCTTCACGTGGGCAGAATTCTGAAAGAGAAACTCGGTAACCAGCCTGTTGTAGATAGAGTACTTTATCGAGCACAAGCCATAGCTCAAGTGCACGCCTAAACGGTTGTTGAACAAGACTGATACGTTCCATGTGCCAGTATCGCTCGATGCCGAGCTGATGGTAGTGGTCAAAATCAAGCTTGGGCAACGTCAGCGATTTTTTGTCACTTGCCCACAAACAAAACGCAGCGAAACCTTCGGCTAACTGAGACTTTTTGATGCTAGGTACTGGTGCATATTGTGAATGTCCTAACTCCTCACGCAGTAAAATATCGAAACCAAGTCGATAGGACATCTCTTCCATCCGATGTCGTTTGACGCGCTCGCCACCCGTGACCGTTTCTTGCAGAGGAACTCTCAATTCATTTTTTGATAGTACCAGTTGAGAGTCAATCGCTGCCTCAGACAACGGCTGATAGTGATCACTGTTGATTAGATGGTAACAACAAGGAGAAAAAGTAATGGCTGGTAATTGGTACTGTGACGCATGTTTAATCAGCGTGACGTGGAGATCGCCGCAAGCGTGCAGCGCAACCGCATGCTGTCGAGCGTTAAACACATTTTTTGCCGCCGAAGAAAACGCATCGCCTTGGACAAAGCGCATCGGTAGGCCTTGCTTATCAGCGTCGTGTTGGCCTGTTGCACATAACTCGGCCTGAAACTCAAAACTGGTGACAGGCTGCTGTGTTTGACTGGCCAAGATTCGGCCTAAATAGCCTTTGCCTGAGCACCATTCTAACCACTCCTGACCATGATGATCACACACCAAGGCTTCGCCTATGGCGCGAATTTGAGTTAACTTTCGACCGGGAATGCCGCTATCAATGCCACGTGGTAAGCACAATGAACGTTTGTTACTAGGGTTTAACCGCGTGGTGCGACTGAGCATTGCAAGTGCAGGCACAAAGGCTTGCATAACCGTTATTAGCTCAACGCTATTTTGCTTATACCACTCAATATCCGAGGCGTTAAGATTGTTGAGCCATTGACAAAGCTGAGGGTTCTCTTTTAACCAAGGTAGCGAGGGGTGTACGCTCGAAAAAAATGGCTCAAAGCGCCAATACGATTGATTGTCGAGTAGAAATTGATCAAGTGATTGAAATTGGTGTTGCATGACTTCCCCCTAGAAAGCGTAGTTTAGAGGGAAGTGAATAGAGATGATAGCGTTTAACGTATAGGTAGGTCGATATCTTTAAACATCGCGTCGATTTCAGCATTCGATTTAAGCGATAGTGCCTGTTCGACCACTGGCTTAGTTAAGTGCGGTGCAAAACGTTCCATGAAATCATACATGTAAGAACGCAAGAAAGTACCGCGGCGGAAACCAATGCTGGTCGTGCTGGCACCAAAGATATGGCTGGCATCAATCGCGACAAGATCAGTGTCCAACTCTTGATCAATTGCCATACTGGCAATAACACCAACACCAATCCCCATACGTACGTAAGTCTTAATCACGTCAGCATCGGTGGCAGTAAAGACGACTCTCGGGGTCAGTCCGTATTTATTAAATGCAGTATCGAGCTCAGAGCGCCCAGTAAAACCAAACACATAAGTGACCAAGGAGTAAGAAGCCAAATCTTGGATCGACACTGTTTCTTTCTGCGCTAGTGGGTGATTTTTAGGCACAACAATCGAACGATTCCAATGATAACAAGGCAACATAATTGCATCTTGGTATAGATGCAGGGCTTCAGTCGCAATGGCAAAATTTGCCGTGCCTTTGGCAATCGCCTCGGACATTTGCGATGGAGTACCTTGGTGCATATGCAGTGATACTTTAGGGTAACGCGCAGTAAACCCTTTGATTACATCTGGTAATGCATAACGCGCTTGGGTATGGGTGGTTGATATATTCAAGGTGCCCATTTCAGGATGAGTATGCTCACCCGCGACCGCTTTAATACTTTCTACTCGGGCAAGAATTTCTTGAGAAATTCGAATAATATCTTTGCCAGCACCGGTGACTTGAGTCAAGTGTTTGCCGCTACGCTCAAAAATTTGAATACCAAGCTCATCTTCAAGAAGGCGCACTTGTTTACTAATGCCGGGCTGCGAAGTATACAAACTCTCTGCCGTCGCTGAAACATTCAAATTATGGTTGACGACCTCAACAATATACTTCAATTGTTGTAATTTCATTCTTGACCTCGTAATCCCTTATCGGCGCCCCACAATGAGCAGACATAGTTTATAATATTTAGTTATAACGTCTCTGTGATCAAATTGGTAGCCCAATCGCATTTAAGGCTTAGAAAAGCGAGACACTTTGGTATTCGCTGCCCGTTTTGCAATCAATTACTCAGAATGAGCGTTGGGTTGACGTTTTTGATTAATAAAATGGCCTGGTTAGGCGATAATACAAAGTAGGTGCAGGGACTTTTACTATTCGTGTATGCTAACCTGCTAACCATTAGAAAATATTAAGATACGGAATTTATGAATATTGGGTTAATCATAGCTTTAGTCGCCATCTTACTCGTCTTGGTTCTTGGCTATAACATTATGCTTCAGTATAAAGTTAAAGCTGAAACTGCTCGAAAGCAGGAAAGCTCTCGCTATCTACAAATTATTGACGCGACCGAAGAGTTAATCGGTCACGCACACCACATGCCTTACAGCAAAGACTTGTTGCTATGTTTAAATAACCGCATTTTAGATGCGCTACAAAACATGTCTGAACTCGATCCTCGAAACAAACAGCTTGAGCAACGCGTTGAGAACATGAAACAGCAGATCAAGCATCTGAGCGAAAATCATCAGGGCGCCGAGAGCACTCCATTTAAAGTTCCGAGCAGTGATAAGCAAGCCATCGTCATGCTTAAACTGGTTAAACGTTTACGTGATACGGTTCGTAGCGAGCACAATAAAGGCCGCTTTGAAACCCAAGCTTATGTTGCTGAGAATGCGCGTCTAGAAACAATCCAAATTCGTATCAATATAGAAAATGTCATTAAGCGCTCAAATGATGCCATCGTACGTGGTCAACCTGGAACCGCAATTCAGTTGTTGAAAAAAGGTCTCGATGCTCTGAGTACCAAAAATGACGCCTACTCCAATCAAGCCAGAGAAAGGCTACAAACCATGTATGATGAGTTGGAGTCTAAACGTCAAACTAAGAACGCCGAAGATCTTCATCAGCATACAGAAGACCAGCGCTCCGATGATATGGACGCCCTCTTTGGTGAAAAGAAAAAGTGGTAATATAATCGCCGCAAACCAAATTCGAAAAGGTCGCTGTTGCGACCTTTTCTTTTTAATTTAAGTTGTAAGACCAAGATGATTGAATTGAACCAATATCAAGCGCTGCTCGCGCCGATAAATGACTTCCTTTATTGCCCAACCCCACAGCAGTGGGTCACCGAAGCAGCCAAAGCTGAAAATTTAAAGGTGATTCTTACCGATCACCTACTGTGTGAGCTAAAGGCATAGGTGTGCAGTTAACGATCTAATACTGGATTAAGAGGGAGGCATACAACCCCGCCTCTTCTATCTACTCAGATGCCCTTATTAGCTAAAAATTCATCACAAGCCTTAACGACATACTCAGGTATCAAATCATATTTCGTTGGATCAAGCTGACATATGTACTCATTCTCAATATGGTATGTTTCATTGATAAATTTTTGAATGACTGAATTACCCACATCAAGCTCTTCATCTACTTCTTTAAATAAACGGAAAACCTGAAGCTTTTCGTAACCATTTGAGCAATTATCATACAGCTCTTTCAATGATTCTTTAGCTTGTAACTGTTCAAGTACACTACCGTATTCAAAACCATCAATTTTATCTAAAATTTCAGCAATACCACTGTCTAACTTTTCTGGTTCCATTATCGGCGAACCATCTAATCGCCTATCTTCCGCTTCTTCCAAAGTTCTAAGGTGTAACAAGTTAGAAAGAACCTGATAAGCATCCCCCATTTCATCTGTAATCTCAAAATATCTGCGTAAGTATATTAGCTTTAATATGGAGTGAGCTTCAGTTTCTAAGTAATCTGTACAGATTTGAGAAAACGTTTTGATGTCACTCTTATCTATAACCAGTTCGCTTATTAGGCCAGAGTCGAACCTTAGATAAGAAGCAAACACCTGACTATCAAACTGTTTCTTCACCGCTTTCACTGTGTCTATGATTGGTTCAACATCATGAGTAAGCATCAAGACCGTCTTACTCTTTAAGCAATTAGCAGGCTTTCTCCGAAAAAGCATTTCCAAAATTGCATACTTTTTATTCTTATCAAATGAAGAAATCGGATCGTCCAGTATGATCAAGTCAGGCTTCTTGGATAAGCACTCGTACATAAACAAGACAATTGCAAATGCGTTACGCTCACCGAAGCTCAAATGTTGATCTCCACCAGAAACAAAACCGTCATGGTCAATATGCTGCAATTTCAATTGGGAGTTATCGTCCTCTCCTGATATTTGCACTTTATATTTATAACCAGCGTAAGATAGAAAACTGTTAATCTCTGTTTGATACTTTTCTACCAACTTTTGCATTTCGCCACGTTGTTGATTTAGCTTCCCTTGTAACTGACCAGCCTTAACTACGACTTCATCTATCGAGTTATTAATAGCGTCAATTTCTTGTTTGGTGGCATCTGAATTTAATTCAGTAAGAAAAGCAAGATCGATCTTGTATGCATTTAGCTGATCTCGTACCAACTCATCTCTTTTAAAATCAAACCCTTTGAGTGATTTCAACTTGACCAAGCGCTCAGACAAACGGTCAATCTGCGTTTTGATCTGTTTGAGATAATCGACATGCTCTGGCTCAAGACCATTTGGAAGAAGAGTGATATCTGTTAGTTTTTGCCTTGCTTCTTCAGTAAAGTAATTGCCAAGTTGGTTGATAACATCAATTATCTTTACCAAGTTTTTAATAACATTTTTGTCATATTCTTCACCAACTTTGGCGATTTGCTCTTTCTTATCCGTAGTATCTGATGAGCAGTACGGGCAACAATCTGACAACTCAGAAAACTGTTGTGCACCTTTTGTTTGCCAATCAATCCACGCCACGTTGGAAGAACTACTAATGAAGGGTTGATATACTTCTAAACCTTCAGGGATGTGTTGTAACTTGTTTCCCTGAGAAAGACCTTTCATACCTGTCGATTTCTGTGATAGGCCAGATTTTGTCAGGGTGAAAGCAGTACCTAACTCACTTAGATTACTAATGAACGTTTCAAGGTTCTCGTTTCCATCAAACAAACCATTGATTTCTTTTACGATTGTATCAATTTCTTTTTCGACAACGTTGTACGCTTCCGTTCTGATGAAAATATCGAAACTATTGCTGACCAATTCATCTGATTGAAAAGTAAATTGACGTACATACTCCTCGTTAAAACACATAACCGAATTAACCTCAACATCAGAAGTTACTGATGGTACTTTTGAGTCAGGATTATCTGTTTTCAACTTAAACGGCATTAGAGAGTCGAGAACTCCTTCTTGTGAATGCAGCGTAATAGCTTTTGCTATCGTGCTCTTTCCTGTGCCATTCGGTGCAAATTTAATATTTAGTTTTTTATCTGTCAGTGCAATCGTTGCTGAGTCAATACTGTTGCAATTTTCTATTGTGATATTCATTTATTGTTCTTACTCCAACCAACTTAACGAATTGCCATCTTACCTGATATGCAACAGCGGCTTCTCTGATGCATTTCATAATTTCCTTCTTATAAACAATGAAACTAACCGTACTGAGCGTGTTAAGATTATCGAAACAACCTGCAACTCTTTGTGAATGATGTACGAACAACTTTTAGCCCCTATTCATAACTTCCTCAAATGCTCAACCCCTGACTCTTGGATTGAAGAAGCTCGTAAGCCAGAGAACCTTTCCGTGATTTTGCGGGATCATTTACTATGCGAGTTGAAAGCTTCGCAGAGTGCCGTTTTCCTTCTTAAGCGCTATGTATTAACCGATGAAGGTAAAGAGCAAATTACTCAATTGGTTGAGCCATATGAGCACTTTGCTTACAAAGGTATTGGCAGCCTTGAAACGCTAAAAGGTAAAAGCAATATTTCTAAATCAATCAAATCCAAAGATGGCTGCGCCTACGGGCAGGATATGATTGATAAGATGGTTCTCTTGATTCGAGAAGAGCTACACCACTTCTACCAAGTGTTAGAAATCATCGAAGAGCAAGGTTTAGAGTATCGTCCTATTACGGCAAGTCGTTACGCCAAAGGAATGATTAAGCATATCCGAACTTTTGAGCCAGCAGCTCTTATCGACAAGCTGATTATTGGTGCATTTATTGAAGCTCGTTCTTGTGAACGATTTGCCAAACTTGCCCCGTTCCTTGATGAGCCAATTCAAAAATTCTACATCTCATTGCTACGCTCAGAAGCACGACACTACCACGACTACTTGGAACTCGCAGAGCAGATTGCTGGTGAAGATATTTCCGAACGTATTGAACTCTTCGCTAATGTTGAAGCTGAATTAATTACCTCTGACGATTCAGTGTTTCGCTTCCACTCTGGCGTACCAAAGCTAACAACAACTAAGCATTCACAAGCTATTATTTTATAGTTATTGAATAATTATATCACTACGTTATCAAAGCATATATATAATTCAATAATAACTTGAAATGAAAAGAGGAGCTATTAAACTCCTCCATAAAGAAAAAATCATAGCCCAAAATAATTTGTATATAGATAAGCAAAACCATATCGAGTTTTACTACCAACCATATAAGGCGTAATTATCTTGTTAGCAATGAGAATTTGTTTTAGTTCCTCTACAGTCATCTTTTGAAGATTTCTATCTGAACGATTATTGGCAACCACTTCAAGTAATAACTTTTCAAAAGAATCTTCATTTAGCATACTTTTTTTGTATTTAGGTGACACTCTATTATTGGATAAGTCTGTACAGAAATACTTCACAAACTCGTTTCCTTGCTCATTCCACAAGTCTTCTAAGTATTTAATTACTGCATTTTTTCTAACTTGTTTACTTGTACAGTAAGCTAAACCCAATATAGCTTCTTTTCTAAAGTTTTTCTGATAGTCTTGCTCTTTCTGGTTTTCAATAGAATAAGACATTAAATCAATAAAAGGTCTTAAGTTAACTGTTTTGTCTGCACTTTGAATATTTCTATAAAGATCATCATATGCTGTGCTAGGCTTGGCATTTTTTCTCTTTTTGGGTTCTCCAAAGAACAAATTAATAATTGGCTTAATTAAATGAGTATCTAATGGCAACTGATTGTGTTCTTTGTTCTTTGTCTTTAACTTCTTAGAAATTGAGGTAGCGTTAATTCTAGACTTTCCGTAATCATCAATAAACTTTAAAAAATCACTTTTTGAATAATTGAATACGATTTTTAGGAAATAAGAGAAAATTTCATTCTGAGACCACTCTAAATTAATAGCTCTAGAATTAAATGAGTTTTTATTGGTTAAATTTCCTAATCTATCATACAAATCTCTTCTCAGAAAAAGCTTAGGATAAATATAGTCCCAAGGAAACCTCATAGAAAGCTTAACTAAAGGTGAAACAACATCGTTCCACAGATATGGTTTCACTATATTGTCCAATCGGTCAAATGTAATAATCAATCGTTCATCTTTAAACTTAAGTAGTGAATTGAATTTGTACATTTCCTCTTCTATTTTTTGAAATGCATCTTCATTCTTAATTATAGAGACTATATCATTTTTGACTGTGGTTTTGCTTAAATCAACTAAGTATTCTTTATTTGAAGATTGAAAGCCTCCTCTACTACACAATGAATTCCAAATAATAAATATCCATAATTTCTTGATAAAAAGTTCATCTTTGATGTATTTATCAAAGTTTAGAACTTCAAAATTATCATTTTCAAAATTAGTTACGTTTAAAACTTTATAATTCAAATGTCTCTTTTGGCACTTATTTATGAGTGATGAAAACAACTCATCAATTTGTAGTGCTTTATAAAATGCAGTTTTACCCGTACCCTTATCACCCAGTAACATCACTTTTTCTGGTATAAAAAAGTCTTCCATACACGGGCGAATGAAAAAATCTTTATTTATGTATTCATCATTATAATCGATATTTTCAGCATAAAGGTCTGGCAACCTAGCTTCAAGCTCTGTAAGAATCTTATCTTGTAATGATATAGATTGTTGCGCTTCTACATCTTCTGCATCTTCTACATCTTCTGCATCTTCTACATCTTCTGCATCTTCTGCATCTTCTGCTTCTTCTGCTTCTTCTGCATCTTCTGCATCTTCTACATCTTCTGCATCTTCTGCATCTTCTGCTTCTTCTGCTTCTTCTGCATCTTCTGCATCTTCTGCTTCTTCTGCTTCTTCTGCTTCTTCACAAGTAGTACCCAGCTGATCCACGATATCCTCTAAATGCTTAAAGAACTTTTGGTACTGAGGGGAACCATTTTCTCCACTTATAAAGTCATTTAGGTCATCATTATCACTTAGACTAGTACCTATAAACTCCAATACGTTTTGCCTATCAAAGTAAAACACATCAGCGTTGTGATCATAAATGCTTTTTATTTGGTTTTCGAAGTTTTTAAATCTCTTGCTAAAGCTGCCGCTTAACACAGACAAAACAAATGAAGCCCCTGAATCACTATTCGTAAGTAAATTACTTAAATAGTCGATACCTGGTTGATTTTGTAAGTCATCGCCTGCCAGCACTACTACGTGGTCCGAAATAGATGCCAAAGCCCCAAATACGTTATTAAAACCTGTTCGAGAATCAATTAAAATTACATCTGGAGAATAAATTGATTGTATATGATTGACGAGGTTTTCTAGTGTTTTGATGAGCATAGAGCCTTGCATATCTAATTTTGCTAGACCCTCCAAGTAATCATTGAGATCTTCCAGACCATTCAAAATGTTTCCAGAAGACATCATATTTATAACACCCGACCCGGAATAGGTTTTTTCTATGTTATAAATATAGTCTTCTAAATTTAAAGATTCAATGAAAAGCTTATCGTTTAGATATTCAATCAGTCCACTTTTAGATGTTTCTGATTGTGATGTATTGAAAAAGTTAATTATACCTGGTGCTTCGAAGTCACAATCTAGAACGAAGACATTTTTTCCTTTTCTTGCTAAATAGGTGGCGGTCAAAGCCAAAGAGGTTGTTCTACCAACACCACCTTTATAGCTGTAAAAACTAATTATATTTCCATTTGTATTTCTGATATATTTGTTCGAATCTAAAAGTGCATTTAGTGAACGCCTTAATCCAATATTCGACTTCTCCTCTTCGAATAAATAGCTATAATCTTCGTCTTTAGATTGCGAAATCGTTATAAATTCAATTTTTATTTTTTTATTTTCAAACTCACTAATATCAACTTCATCTAGGCTCAAATCATTGATTTTCTTAACGCTATCACTAACAATATAAACGTCAATGTTATGATTAATTCTTAGCTCAATAAAATAATCATCGATTAGGCTTTCACTTTTGTTAACAACTAGATCTGATTCTAGTCTTTGCATAAAATCGACTGATTTTAACATAATTAATCCTTACATTATTCTTAGGAACTTACTAGCATGCTCATGGAAATTTTTAACCAAATCAAAATCAAGCTCTCTAGTTTCATATCTAATTTCAGGGCTCCAATTTTCAAGAAGAGCTACTATTTGAATATCATCACTTTCATGTGTAATCCCACTGATTTTGGAGTTCAAGTAGTTTTGAAGTGTAGTAAAAGAGTGTGTTTTGATTTTTTTTCGATAATTTATTCCAACTTTTCTACACTCTTCATCATCGATATCTATTTCAGAGTCAAAACCACAACACTCGAATATTTTAAATTTCAATGAACACTCAATTACATAACCAGACAGATAATAAAGACTGCAAACCAAATGTTTGAAATTTTCTGTATTTCTATCCTCATCACTAAAATCATTAGCTCGATCACGCATTAATCGACAAGCGTAACTATGACGTCTTGCTGATTCCAAATACTCATTGTATTTCAAAGAATTAAGCTCCCTAGCCTACTAATTGCCAAACAAACAATACAAATATATCATTATATCAATTGCATACTGAACTATCTACAACACGTTTTTCATCTAATCCTAATAGTCGGATTTTTTATCATCTTGGGTGTTGACATTACATCTACATATGTGACAGCAAGATACTAATCACCTTCTTAACAAAGAAGCTTGTCAAAGAGTCCGGCTACTAAAAGATATTGTTAATTCAATATTGACAAAAAACATAAAACCTGTGATCCACGTAGGTGGAAAGTAAAATTCCATTGCTGATTAGCAGTTACAATCGTTAACTCTCGGTCTCACCCGTATCAATTCCATCTGATAGTTTAAAGTTATGCATCACTCTAGCTCACACAAAATAGCCACATGGTACAAAAAAACAGCAAAACAGATAGCAATATGCACGGTAGTTCTTCAAAAGGCCGAGTCGTGCATATTGCTTTTTTGCCAAAATTTGACTTTCCCAAAAATTACATATCATTCTGTTTTAATTGGAAAATTTAAGTTAAGAACAGTTCATTTGAGTCACTTTTCTAGCTATTTTTCGAGAATTTCAATATTCCCAAGATTTGTGTGAGCTGAAAGCTGGACAGTCTGCGATGTATTTAATCCGTAAATATGCCGTCGACACATCTAGTGCGTCTAATCTACTCGATTGGTTTAAGCCTTACGAAGATTTCGCCTATCGCAAAGTCGGTAGTCTGCAAACTCTAAAAGGCAAAAGTCATATCTCCAAAGCCATCATGGCAAAGTCTGACTCGCCATACAGTCAGGACTTAATCGATAAGATGGTACTGCTGATTAAAGAAGAGTTGCATCATTTTTACCAAGTGTTAGAGATTATGCAAGCACGTGATATTGCTTATGAACCGATTCCAGCAAGTCGTTATGCCAAAGGCTTAATAAGTCATATGACCACCCACGAGCCACAAACCTTGATCGATAAACTAATTATTGGTGCTTATATAGAAGCGCGATCGTGTGAGCGCTTTGCCAAATTGGCACCGCATATGGATGAGGATATCGCGAAGTTTTATATCTCGTTACTGCGTTCAGAGGCACGCCATTATCAAGACTATTTGGCTCTTGCCGAAGCCATTGCAGGTCATAATATTGATGAGCGTATCGCCTACTTTGGCCGCTTAGAAGCAGACCTCATCTCATCGCCAGATTCGGATTTTAAATTCCACAGTGGTATTCCTGCCTAACAAAAGGTCAGCCTGAGCTGACCTTGTTTTTATCCAAAGCTGTACTTTGACATCACGCAAGTGAAGCGTTGATATCGACAAGCACTTGATCAGGGTTGACGGCTTGCGTGATCGGGCGGCCAATCACTAAGTAATCCGACCCGGCTTGAATGGCATCAAACGGCGTCATGATACGTTTCTGATCGCCAACATCAGCGCCAGCAGGTCGAATGCCTGGAGTAACAAGCTTAAATTCTTGGCCTAACTGTTGTTTTAACGTTGACGCTTCTTGCGCTGAGCATACCACGCCATCTAGCCCTGAGTTTTTACTCAAGTTAGCCAAGCGAACGACTTGCTGTTGCGGTTCAATGTCTAAACCTATTCCTGCCAAGTCGCTCTGCTCCATACTGGTCAGGACTGTAACACCAATCAATAGCGGGCGATCTTTGCCATATGGCTCGAGTATTTCACGTGAAGCCGTCATCATACGTTCACCACCACTGGCGTGAACATTAACCATCCACACGCCCATCTCAGCAGCCGCACGCACCGCTTTTGAACACGTATTGGGAATATCGTGAAATTTGAGATCCAAAAATACCGAGAAACCACGTTGGTGTAACTGTTTGACGAAATCAGGACCAAATAGCGTAAACATCTCTTTGCCCACTTTAAGGCGGCACGAGCGTGGGTCAATTCTATCCACAAAAGCGAGTGCGTCGGCTTGGTTATCATAATCAAGGGCAACAATTACTTTTTGGTCGATCATCTCATCTCCTAACATATTTATAAAAATCGAAAAAAAGCAGCGGGATCACCACTGCCATTTTATTCTGGGATAGACCCAATGATTTGCCTATTCACCATCAAGTCCTCGAATTGGCTTGATGGTTCCCCACCCTTTGCATGAAGGACAATGCCAGTACATTGAGTGGGTAGAAAATCCGCATTTACGACAGCGATAGTGAGGCTTCGTTTTTAATTGTTCACCCACCAGTTTTTGCAGTGTACCGAGACTGGCTTTAGCACGGCCTTCTTCAGCCTCTGCTAAATGATAATCCATCAAACGATAGAAGCCTTTCATGGTTGGGTTCTTAACGAGTTGTCGAGTTAACAGCTCTTGTGCCGCACCCACCCCATCATGTTGAGCAACAAGCTGCGCGAGCATTAGCTCTGCCGAAACCCCCGCTTTGCTGACGATGCACTCGCGTAAGAAGCCAAGTAATTCATCTTCTTGACCAATGTGGTGATAACACTCAGCCAGTGTTGGTAGTACTTCACTTATAAAGTCACTGTCTTGCTCAAGCACACGCTCCATGTACTTGATGGTATTTTTATAGTCTTCTGACTCAAGGTACAACTTACCGAGCGCAATACTCGCACGGACACACTTAGGATCTTCCGTTAAGGCACGTTTAAAGTGCTGAATAGCCATAGTGTCGTTACCATCAGACTTCTCTTGCATTGCCAATTCACACCAGAAGTGACCAATGCTGGTCCGCATGCGCTTACGACCCATTTTAACCAACAAATTGGCATAATGGATGGCTTTGCTCCATTCACGCGTTTGCTGATAAATAGCGACTAATTGCTGCAGCGCGGCCTCTTTGTGATCAGGCTCTTCAACTAACTGTTCAAAAATCTTCTCGGCACGATCCAAAAAGCCGGAAACCATATAATCTTTTGCTAGTTGTTGTAACGCGATGTTTTTCTGGTCGATAGTCAAACCAGAACGAGAGATAAGGTTTTGGTGGATACGGATGGCGCGATCAACTTCACCCCGGGAGCGAAAAAGATTGCCGAGAGCGAGATGGGTATCGATGGTCTCATTGTCGACCTGAAGAAGCTCGATAAAGTGATCAACCGCTTTATCAGACTGATCCGATAGCAACAGGTTTAAGCCCGTTACATATTGTCGAGAAATCTGATGGGATTGTTTCTGCTTGTCTTGCTGAGCACTTCGGTTGCCCATATACCAGCCGTATGCGGCGGCGATTGGCAATAGCAAGAAGAGAATTTCTAACATCGAGTAATAGCCTACCTAAATACGACTGCTAAGCTTTACCTTGAGATGGTTCACTTGTAGCTGGAGAAAGTTTATTGAGTTTTTTCCTCAACTTGCGCACTTGAAGCTGAGACTTTAGATGTAAGCTACCAAAGATCAACCATGCTAACGCAAAGCCAACGACAAACACGACACCTAACAATGTTGAAAGATGAAAATCACCCTGTGCAAGTAGGTAGTTAAAAGTCACCACCACTTGGTTCTGGGAGCCGAGTGCCAGTGCAATTAAAAATAGGGCCAGTACGAGAACGATTTTTATAATTTTCATAGTCCATCACCTAAGATAAATTCCGCCGTTACGATTATGCAGGAAAAGCGCCAAACAAACCATGGTTATCTCTGCTAATTCGAAGGATAAAAAAGCGGCATACACTATGTATGCCGCTCTCAAATCAGTATGTTACTGCTCTTTAATCAAGATTTACGCGTTCACGCAATTCTTTACCAGGCTTAAAGTGAGGAACGAACTTACCTT
Source organism: Vibrio pacinii DSM 19139 (assembly GCF_000711795.1). Taxonomy (GTDB): domain Bacteria; phylum Pseudomonadota; class Gammaproteobacteria; order Enterobacterales; family Vibrionaceae; genus Vibrio; species Vibrio pacinii. Next base: position 387,327 of record NZ_JONH01000001.1, read on the forward strand.
CTAACTCAACCTTTTCACCCGTTTTCGGATTGCGCCCAACACGCGGCTCTCGGTAATGCAAAGAAAAGCTGCCGAAACCACGAATCTCGATTCTGTCACCGGCTTCTAACGTTGACGCCATATGCTCTAAAATATCTTTTACAGCATCCTCTATCTCTTTTGCAGACAGGTGCGTCTGTTCAGCACAGAGTCTTTCGATCAATTCAGACTTAGTCATAGTTGTCCTCATAGAGTAATTTATCACTTATTATAGTAAGCAATACCAGTTCCAACAAACACTTGCCTTACATTTTAGACAATATTTGAGCAATGTGTGCAAAGAAAAAGTGCTTTTTCTTGAGCGACTTGTAGAGATTGGTATTACCACTATTCAAAATTAAAATATAAAAAAGGAGCCTTACGGCTCCTTTAACTTAAAAGCGAAACAATTATTCGCCTTTAGCTGCTTTGAAAGCGTCAGCCATAGCGTTACCGAATGAAGCATCATCTGCTTTGTTCAGTGAAGCCATTGCTTCTTGCTCGTCAGCTTCGTCTTTAGCTTTGATAGATAGGTTGATTACGCGGTTCTTACGGTCTACACCTGTGAACTTCGCTTCAACACTGTCACCAACACTCAAGATTAGAGAAGCGTCTTCGATGCGGTCACGAGCAACTTCAGAAGCGCGGATGTAACCTTCTACGCCTTCTTCAAGCTCGATAGTTGCACCTTTAGCGTCTACTGCTGTAACAGTACCGTTAACTAGAGCACCTTTCTTGTTGTCTGCAACGTAAGCATTGAATGGGTCATTTTCCATTTGCTTAACGCCTAGAGAAATGCGCTCACGCTCAGCGTCTACTGCTAGAACAACTGCAGAGATTTCGTCGCCTTTCTTGTACTCACGTACCGCTTCTTCACCAGCAACATTCCAAGAAATGTCAGATAGGTGAACTAGACCATCGATGCCGCCGTCTAGACCGATAAAGATACCAAAGTCAGTGATAGACTTGATCTTACCAGTTACTTTATCGCCTTTAGCTTGCGCTTCAGCGAATGACTGCCATGGGTTAGCTTTACACTGTTTCAGACCTAGAGAGATACGACGACGTTCTTCGTCGATTTCAAGAACCATAACCTCAACTTCGTCGCCAACATTAACAACTTTAGATGGGTGAATGTTCTTGTTAGTCCAATCCATTTCAGAAACGTGTACTAGACCTTCAACGCCTTCTTCGATTTCAACGAAACAGCCGTAGTCAGTTAGGTTAGTAACGCGACCAGATAGTTTGTGACCTTCTGGGTAACGCTTAGCGATTGCTACCCATGGATCTTCGCCTAGTTGCTTAAGACCTAGTGATACGCGAGTACGCTCACGGTCGAACTTAAGAACTTTAACTTGGATCTCGTCACCAACGTTAACGATCTCAGAAGGGTGCTTAACGCGCTTCCAAGCCATGTCAGTGATGTGTAGCAGGCCGTCAACGCCGCCTAGGTCTACGAATGCACCGTAGTCAGTAAGGTTCTTAACGATACCTTTAACTTCTGCGCCTTCTTGTAGAGTTTCTAGAAGCTCATCACGCTCAACACTGTTCTCAGACTCGATTACTGCACGACGAGAAACAACTACGTTGTTACGCTTCTGGTCAAGTTTGATAACTTTGAACTCTAGCTCTTTGTTTTCTAGGTGAGCAGTGTCGCGGATTGGGCGAACGTCTACTAGAGAACCAGGAAGGAAAGCACGGATTCCGTTTAGTTCAACAGTGAAACCGCCTTTAACTTTACCGTTGATGATACCAACAACAGTTTCAGCTTCTTCACAAGCTTTCTCAAGTACGATCCAAGCTTCGTGACGCTTCGCTTTCTCACGAGAAAGTTGAGTTTCACCGAAACCATCTTCAACAGCGTCTAGAGCTACGTCTACTTCAGCGCCAACTTCAACTTCAAGTTCGCCAGCAGCGTTCTTGAACTGTTCAGCAGGGATAGCAGATTCAGACTTAAGACCAGCATCAACAAGAACGAAACCGTTCTCGATAGCTACTACAGTACCTTTAACGATACTGCCTTGTTGGAATTCGGTTTCGTTTAGAAACTCTTCAAAGAGTTGAGCAAAAGATTCAGTCATTATTTAATCTTCAATAAATTAAACGTCCACGGGTATCCTACCGCGTGGGGTTATTAAATTCGCCAGTCATCATCCTTGCGACCAACGCTCTTACCTAGCAGCCTATGCTACTAGCTTCGATTCGATATATTGTAGTGCTTTTTCTACCACTTCGTCGATACTCATCGTAGTAGAATCAAGCAAAAGCGCATCCTCAGCAGGGCGTAATGGCGCTACTGGGCGGTTACGATCTCGATCGTCACGCTCTTGGATCTCGCTCAAAAGGTCGTCAAATCTAACATCTAACCCTTTGCCTTGCAACTGTTTAAGGCGACGACTCGCGCGCTCTTGCGCACTCGCATCAAGGAAAATCTTTACTTCTGCTTGTGGAAAAACCACCGTACCCATGTCGCGTCCATCCGCGACCAAACCTCTGCCGTCAGCAAACGCTCGTTGACGGCGCAGTAGCGCTTCTCTTACACGTGGTAGCGCCGCCACTTTTGATGCCGCCATACCGGTGACTTCTTTACGCAATTCACCCGAGACATCTTCACCTTCAAGGATCACTTTTACCAAGTCACCTTCAGCAATGAATTGAACATCTAAATGGGTCGCAAGAGGAACCAGGGCATCTTCAGACTCTAAATCGACACCATGGTGAATGGCTGCAAGCGCAAGTACGCGGTAAATCGCACCAGAATCTAGTAAGTGAAAACCTAGCTGTTTGGCTAGTAGCATACAAAGCGTACCTTTACCGGCACCGCTCGGTCCATCAACGGTGACCACCGGTGTATGAGACGACATGTTTTACTCCATGTTGGTTGCGCGTCAAAGCTTAATGCTGAGACCCTGTTCGGCGTGAAATTATAGAGGTAAACGAGTGTAGGTTCTAGGCAGGATCGAAGTGAATTAAAAAAAAGAGCGCCCTCGCGCTCTTACGAACAGTTATAGCTCAATCCGGTCGCGATTTTTTTCAACAATGGATGGACCGATCCCTTTTATCGCCGTGAGTGCATCAGCACTGGTAAAGTCACCATTGTGCTGACGATAGTCGATAATCGCTTGCGCTTTTTTCAGTCCAATTCCCTTTAACAGATCCGCTAACTCTTGCGCACTGGCTTGATTAATGTTGACCGTGATTTCAATACCATCATATTTTGGGTCTACATCCTGCTGCTGCGAGAAGCTTAACGGGCTGACACAGAACAAAATAAAAGCCAGCAAAACGGTTTTCATCATTTGGGTATTCCTCTTTGGTGTGAAGTCCGTTGAGACTATCCTGATTGATGAAAAAGCAACACGCCTGAGAGACAAAATAAAACGGACTGCCGAAGCAGTCCGTTTTTTATCGATGTATCAATTACATTATCTGTTGCGATCAGTTCACAACGTAGTACTCGATATCGATGGTCTTACGTAAAATACTCACTAGACCCGATAAATCTTGCTGAGAGTTGACCTGAGTGATCTGAGCGCCAATTTGCTGGTTATACTGCGGATCAAAGTCAGCAGCTACCTTAGTTAGCTCAACGATAACGATGTCACCATTAAGATCTTTGGCTGACGCGAACTCAGCTTGTCCCTCTGCAGGTTTCGCCATAGAGAAGATAACATCGGCTAACGGAGAGCTGCGATCAAGCGTTTCAGTCTCGCTGAACGCCAAATCGTTCTCAACAAGAGAAGCCTGCTCACCTTGCTTAAGGCCTTCAATCACCGTTTGCGCTAATTCCATCGCAGCCTGTTCACCTTTGATGTTCGCCAGTGATTCAGTCACCTGTGAACGAACCTCTTCGAGTGGAAGCACGGTTTCATCACGACTCTCTTCTACACGCAAGACGATCACGTGCTCTGGTGCAACTTCAATCACTTCAGAGTTTAATCCATCTTCTTTGACTTCTGGGCTTAGAATCGCCTGCATAACCGCTGGCGCTTTCAATAGCTCAGGGGCATCAGATTCAGAGATAAAGTCCGTCGTTTGGATCTTAGCATCAATCGCAATTGCTGCATCGTCGAGAGAGTCTGGATATTCAAAAGCAATGCGCTCAAGTTCACTTTGCAGTTCGTAGAACTTATCAACAGCGCGCTGGTCCTTAAGCTCTTGCTTGATGTCTGAGGCTACGTCTTGGTAAGGCTTAGCCACTGAATCTTTCAACTCGTCAAGCTTAATGATGTGGTAACCAAAGCTCGATTTAACCAAGCCCGTCGTATCACCAACATTTTGTAGACCAAATGCGGCCTCTTCAAACGTAGGGTCCATGACATCACGCTCAATCCAACCTAGCGATCCACCTTGTGACGCACTGCCAAAGTCATCGGATTTCTCTTCAGCCAAAGCTGCAAAATCGGCACCCGCGTTTAACTCATCTAAGATAGCTTGCGCTTTTGCTTGGTCATCACCTTCAATCAGAATATGGCTGACACTACGCTGCTCTTCAGACGAATATTTGTCTAGATGCTCTTGGTAGTATTGCTTAGCTTCTTCGTCAGACACTTCGAACGCTTGTTTCAACTGCTGCGCAGAAAGTTCGATGTAAGCAACTTTGGCTTGTTCCGGACGAGTATAACGCTCAGCGTTTTGTTGATAGTACTGTTCAATTTCTTGCTCAGACAGCTCAGTTTTAGCGGCAAAATCTGCACGTGATAAAGTGATTTTCTTAATGTCACGAGTTTGAGTCAGTAATTTACTTTGCGCTTCCACTTCGCCAGGCAGTGAAAAGTCACTAGCTTGGATAGCCGTTAGCAGTTGATTGCGTACCAAATCACGACGAAGGTACTCAGCAAAGCTCTCAGGAGAGAACCCAGCACGACGCAGCGCGGTTTGGTAGATGTCTTGGTCAAACTGGCCGTCGACTTGGAATTGAGGCATCTCTAAGATCAGCGTTCTTACCTGAGAGTCACTCACACGTAAACCTAATGACTCTGCGTGCTGTTCTAGCAACAAATCGTCAACCATACGATCAAGAACAGACTTGCGGAAAGACTCAACATAACTTGGATCGGCAAGCAGGTTAGAGAAGTAATCACCAAGCTGAGCCTGCATACGATTACGTTCATTTTGATAAGCTTGCTCAAACTCACCACGACCAATCTCAACATTACCTACTTTTGCTGCTGCATTGTTAGAGCCACCGATAATGTAACTACCAACTCCCGCGAACACAAAAGACAGGATGATAAGCCCTAAGATAATTTTAACCGCGATGCTATTAACGCCTTCGCGTAATCGGTCCATCATACTTAAACTACTCTCCGCTTATACAACGCACTCAAATGCTGCTTTAGCCAGTGCGACGTACATTACTAAATTAAAAATCTGGATAGCGCGATAATATCAGAAAAAGAAATGCGCATCAGTATGATGCGCATAATTTAAAAAGGTTCGAAAAAATACGTCTAAATGACGATTTTTTGATTAATTGCAAGAATCTTTTAGAGCTTTACCCGCTTTAAATGCTGGTACTTTTGCTTCAGCGATTTGGATCTCTTCACCAGTCTTTGGATTACGACCTGTGCGTGCAGCACGAGTGCGAACGCTGAATGTACCAAAGCCAACTAGAGCAACTTGGTCACCTGATTGCAGAGTTTCGCCAACTGCTTCGATGAATGCGTCTAGAGCACGACCTGCAGAAGCTTTAGATAGATCTGCATTTTCTGCGATTTTTTCTACTAATTGTGTTTTATTCACTGTGATTCCCCTTTGCGCCACCTGGTTGTATTTTTATAGGTGGCTATACGTTCCATTTCGTTTCAAATTAACGACAAACCCTTACAATACAAGGCTTGAAGCTATAGTCGCTAACGTTAGCGCCCAAAAAAAACGCTGACAAGCCTTTTTATGCTTATCAGCGTAATCTTTTACTTATTTTTGCTGCACATCACTATTTTTCGATGGCAAACTCAACACCTGACGGATCTTTTTCCAATGCAACTTTCAATACTTCGTCAATCCAACGTACTGGAATCACAGTAAGATCGGCGATAACGTTGTCTGGAATCTCTTCCAAATCACGCTCGTTGTCTTTTGGAATAAGCACCGTTTTGATGCCACCACGGTGTGCCGCTAGCAACTTCTCTTTAAGGCCGCCAATCGGAAGCACTTCACCACGTAGGGTAATTTCCCCAGTCATTGCTACTTCAGCTTTAACCGGATTACCAGTTAGGCTCGATACTAAAGCGGTACACATTGCGATACCCGCACTTGGACCATCTTTTGGTGTCGCACCTTCAGGCACGTGCACGTGAATATCACGCTTCTCATAGAAGTCGGTGTTAATTCCTAACTTCTCAGCACGAGAGCGAACCACGGTCATCGCAGCTTGAATCGACTCCTGCATCACATCGCCCAGAGAGCCTGTTTGAGTGAGCTTACCTTTACCTGGCATTGATTGCGTTTCGATAGTCAGCAGATCACCGCCCACTTCCGTCCAAGCTAGACCAGTAACTTGGCCGATACGGTTGCTGTCTTCCGCTTTACCAAAGTCGTGGCGTTGCACCCCTAAGTACTCTTTGAGGTTATCAATGTTGACTGTGACTTTCTTCAGCTCTGGTGCCAGAAGAATGTTTTTAACCGCTTTACGACAAATCTTAGAAATTTCACGCTCTAGGCTACGTACCCCAGCTTCACGGGTGTAGTAACGGATAATGCCAATGATGGCTGAGTCTTCAATCTCGATTTCACCCGTTTTCAAGCCATTACGCTTAATCTGCTTCTCTACTAAGTGGCGCTTAGCAATATTGAGCTTTTCGTCCTCGGTGTAACCTGACAGACGAATCACTTCCATACGATCCAGCAGTGGACCAGGTATATTCATCGAGTTAGACGTCGCAACGAACATCACATCAGAGAGATCGTAGTCAACCTCAAGGTAGTGGTCGTTAAATGCATTGTTCTGTTCAGGATCAAGTACTTCCAATAGAGCAGACGAAGGATCGCCACGCATGTCCGAAGACATTTTGTCAATCTCATCTAGCAAGAACAACGGATTCTTAACGCCAACTTTCGACATTTTCTGAATCAGTTTGCCAGGCATCGAGCCGATGTAAGTACGACGATGTCCACGAATCTCCGCTTCATCACGCACGCCACCAAGTGCCATACGGGTGTACTGGCGACCTGTTGCCGCTGCAATTGAGCGACCTAATGAAGTTTTACCGACACCAGGAGGACCAACAAGACAAAGAATTGGCCCTTTGAGCTTATTGATTCGGCTTTGTACTGCGAGGTATTCAAGAATACGTTCTTTGACTCGCTCTAGACCATAGTGGTCTTCATTAAGCACTTTTTCCGCTTTGGCGAGATCTTTCTTCACTTTAGAACGTTTGTTCCAAGGTACGCCAAGCATCCAATCAATATAGCCACGTACCACTGTCGCTTCGGCCGACATTGGCGACATCATCTTCAGCTTTTGCAGTTCTTGCTCGGTTTTCTCGCGCGCTTCTTTTGGCATCTTAGCATCGATGATTTTCTGCTTAAGCGTTTCAAACTCATCAACACCATCTTCGCTCTCACCCAGTTCTTTCTGAATCGCTTTCATTTGCTCATTCAGATAGTACTCACGCTGAGATTTTTCCATCTGTTTCTTAACGCGGGTACGGATGCGCTTCTCAACTTGAAGTAAGTCGATTTCAGACTCCATCTGACCCATTAAGAACTCAAGACGCTCACTCACTTCAAGCAGCTCAAGTACTCTCTGTTTGTCAGCTAACTTTAATGGCATGTGCGCCGCGATGGTATCAGCCAGACGCGCTGCTTCATCAATACCATTGAGTGACGTTAGTACTTCTGGTGGAATCTTCTTGTTAAGCTTAATGAAGCCTTCAAACTGATTAATAGCACTACGAACAATCACTTCTTGCTCGCGCTCATCCAGCTCAGCCGTTGTAAGGTACTGAGCCTCAGCGTAAAAGAAGTCATTTTCGATAAAGTGGTTAATTTTGGCGCGTTGCTGACCTTCTACTAACACCTTCACCGTGCCATCTGGCAGTTTCAGCAATTGTAGGATGGTGGCAACGGTACCCACTTCAAACATATCTGCCTGATTTGGCTCATCAGTATCCGCTTCTTTTTGCGCTACTAATAACACTTGCTTGTTGTTATCCATCGCCGCCTCTAGACAGGCGATCGACTTTTCACGGCCAACAAACAAAGGAATTACCATATGCGGGTAAACGACTACATCTCTTAGAGGTAGTACGGGGATCTCGATACGTTCGGAACGTTCCAAGTTCATATGCTTCTCTCTTCCGCTTAGTCTTATGAGCAGTATATGGGGGCTAATTGGTTGGATTCAATGAAAGAATAAAAAAAAGGGAGTAAATGATTACTCCCTTTCTATCTGTCTCTAAATCTGTGATTTAGATTATGATTCTGCGCCTGCAGCTTGATTATCTGAGTTGCTATAAATCAGCAGAGGCTCAGATTCACCTTTAATCACTGACTCATCAATAACGACTTTACTTACGTCATTCATTGATGGCAGTTCATACATGGTTTCAAGCAACACGTTTTCTAGAATTGAACGTAGACCACGAGCACCTGTTTTGCGCTCCATCGCTTTTTTGGCGATAGCACGTAGGGCGTCTTCACGGAATTCAAGTTCGGCATCTTCTAGTTCAAAAAGCGCTGCGTATTGTTTGGTCAGGGCGTTCTTTGGTTCACACAGAATCTGAATCAGTGCGTCCTCGTCGAGCTCTGTCAACGTCGTTGTTACAGGAAGACGACCAATGAACTCAGGGATAAGGCCATATTTAACCAAATCTTCAGGTTCGACTTGAGTGAACAACTCACCCACAGTTTTGGTTTCGTCTTTTGAACGAACTTCGGCGCCAAAGCCAATGCTTGTGCCTGTCGCAACACGCTGCTCAATCACTTTATCGAGACCCGCAAAAGCACCACCACAAATAAATAGAATCTTAGATGTATCTACTTGGAGGAACTCTTGTTGTGGGTGCTTACGACCACCTTGAGGTGGAACCGAAGCAACCGTGCCTTCGATCAATTTCAATAGCGCTTGCTGAACACCTTCACCCGACACGTCACGCGTGATCGATGGGTTTTCAGCTTTACGAGAAATCTTGTCGATTTCATCGATGTACACAATACCACGTTCCGCTTTAGCGACGTCGTAATCACATTTTTGCAGTAATTTCTGGATGATGTTTTCGACATCTTCACCAACGTAACCCGCTTCTGTTAGCGTGGTTGCGTCAGCCATAGTGAATGGTACATCTAGGAAACGAGCTAAGGTCTCTGCCAACAGTGTTTTACCACTACCCGTTGGACCAATCAGAAGAATGTTACTTTTACCAAGTTCAACACCTTCGCTCGTTGTATCTCCATTTCGTAAACGCTTATAGTGGTTATAAACGGCTACTGCTAACACTTTCTTAGCGTAATCTTGACCGATCACGTAGTCATCAAGGTGTTCACGAATATCGCGAGGCACAGGAAGCGCTTCGGATTGTTTCTTTGGTAGAACATCTTTAATTTCTTCACGAATAATGTCGTTACACAAATCGACACATTCGTCACAAATATAGACTGACGGACCAGCGATTAGCTTGCGAACTTCGTGCTGGCTTTTGCCGCAGAAAGAGCAGTAAAGAAGCTTACTACTACCGCTCTCTTTGCTTTTATCTGTCATTCGCTAACCTCTTAGCCTTTACTGATATAAATTGAGTGTATATCAATATACCCCAATCTTGCTAGTTATTCGCCGCGTTGAGTCAGAATTGCATCGACTAAACCGTATTCCACAGCTTGATCTGCTGCCATAAAGTTATCGCGGTCAGTATCACGCTCAATCACTTCTAGTGGCTGGCCGGTATGCTCAGCAAGAAGTTTATTGAGTCTTTGTTTAATGGTCAGAATTTCTTGGGCATGGATCTGGATATCAGATGCCTGACCTTGGAAACCACCCAATGGTTGGTGAATCATCACACGTGAATTAGGTAAAACGTAACGCTTACCTTGAGCACCACCTGCGAGCAGGAAAGCGCCCATTGAACAAGCTTGTCCCATACAAACCGTGCTTACATTTGGCTTAATAAACTGCATGGTGTCGTAAATAGACATACCTGCTGTTACGCTGCCACCTGGCGAGTTAATGTAGAGGAAAATGTCTTTGTCTGGGTTTTCAGATTCAAGGAAAAGTAGTTGAGCCACGACAAGATTTGCCATCTGATCTTCTACTTGACCGGTTAGGAATATGACACGTTCTTTAAGCAAACGAGAGTAAATGTCGTAAGAACGTTCACCACGGGAAGTCTGTTCAACCACCATTGGTACTAGCGCGTCTAAAATTGGTGACATTGCATTTTTTTCTTGGTAGCTCATATTGTTATGTCCCTAAAATAAATGGCCCGGATGAAATATTTCATACGGACCATTGTTAGCAGAATAGTTAACGCTAAGTCAACCTTCTAAGCACTATATTGCTTATTACGCTGCTGGCTGCTGGTTCATTAGCTCGTTGAAGCTAACGGCCGCTTCAGTCACCTGAGCTTTAGCAATGATAGCGTCAATCGCTTGCTCTTCAAGAGCAACGTTACGCATGTTGTTCATCATTTGCTCGTTTTGCTCGTAGTAAGCAACGACTTCTGCTGGATCTTCGTATGCTGTTGCCATCTCTTCGATGATAGCTTTAACTTTTTCGTCGTCCGCTTTTAGCTCTTCAGACTTGATCACTTCACCTAGAAGCAGACCAACAACTACGCGACGTTTAGCTTGCTCTTCGAACAATTCGCGTGGAAGCTGCGCTGCTGCTTCAGGGTTGCCGCCAAAGCGTTGCGCAGCTTGCTGACGTAGGGTACCGATCTCTTGATCGATAAGTGCAGTAGGAACGTCGATGTCGTTCTCTTTCACTAGGCCGTCAAGCGCTTGCTCTTTGATACGGTTTTTGATCGCTTGCTTAAGCTCACGTTCCATGTTCTTACGAACTTCTGCTTTAAGTGCATCAATACCACCTTCAGCAACACCGAACTTAGAAACAAACTCGTCGTTTAGTTCTGGTAGCTCACGCGCTTCAACTTTGTTTACTTTGATAGCAAACTTAGCCGCTTTACCTTTTAGGTTTTCAGCGTGGTAATCTTCAGGGAATGTCACATCGATTTCGAATTCCATACCAGCAGTCTTACCTGCGATACCATCTTCAAAACCTGGGATCATACGACCTGCACCCATTTCTAGTGGGAAGTTTTCAGCTTTTCCGCCTTCAAACTCTTCACCGTCAATAGAACCAACGAAATCAATTGTTGCACGCTTGCCTTCGCCAGCGGCTTCTTCAACTTCAACCCAAGCAGCTTGCTGCTTGCGAAGTGTGTCGATCATCTCTTCAACGTCAGCATCTTGAACTTCAGTTGTTGGTTTTTCAACAGTGATCTTATCAAGACCTTTCAGCTCAACTTCTGGGTAAACTTCAAAAGTTGCAGTGAACACTAGGTCTTGACCTTCATTGTTCTCTACTGGAGCGAAAGCTGGAGCGCCTGCTGGGTTGATTTTTTCTTTAACGATCGCTTCGATGAAGTGACGTTGCATTACTTCGCCCATCACGTCTTGACGTACTGCTTTGCCGTACATCTGCGCAACCATTTTTAGCGGCACTTTGCCTTTACGGAAACCATCGAAACGACGGTTTTTTGCGATGTTGCGTAGTTCAGCTGTTACAGCATCTTCGATGTTTGCAGCAGGAACAGTAATGTTTAGACGGCGCTGTAGGCCCTCTAGCGTTTCAACAGTAACTTGCATTATTCATTAACCTCAAAACTGGCTCAGATTACTGAGCTTATGTGCTCCACTCGTGTTATAGAGAGAACCCATCCTTGTATGTACTCTATGAGTACTCTTCATAAATCGAGTATCGGAAACTAAGCCATCTTAGTTACCGGACTAATCAGCGATATCTTCTCGAACAATCGTCGCTAAAGGTATCTCCGATTAGCCTCAGGATTAAAAATTTAGACGCAGCATTCTACCGAGCAGATCGATAGCTGTCGAGCCGATCGCTGAGATCGCCACGCGATAACCCTAAAAACTCACTTAACTGCTAAAAAAAACACCAATTACGGTTTCTTTGCACTCAGAAATGGGGACATTAAAGTCTTTTTCAAGAGAAACTAATGTTTTTTTTGAGTTTAAAGACAAAAGTAGATCTAAGTCCGGTTTTATCCCTCAATTTATCAATGCACCTAAACACATTTGTAACAAAACCCTTTACGCTATAGCCAGTTAAAGAAGTCATTCAGGGATTGAAATGCTAACGTTTCGTCGCAGCAAATTTACTCTACTAGTGCTGTACGTTTTTGTCGTTATCGGTGGCTCAAGTTGGTTTTGGCAATCAAGTGAAAACAGGCAGTTAGCAAACCATCAAGAACAACTAGAACGTTTTGCTGAGTACATTTCTAGTAAACTCGATAAGTATGCGCATTTACCGCAGTTGATCGCCAAAGACCCCGCTCTAGTTGCCGCTCTCCAGTCGCCCAACAATACGGCGCAGATAGAGTTGACCAACCGCTTTCTTGAGCAGGTTAATCAAATCATCCAATCGACGGACGCTTACCTGCTTGATGAGTATGGCAATACCATTGCGTCAAGCAACTGGAACCTTGAGCGATCGTTCTTGGGGCGGAATTACGCTTGGCGACCTTACTTTTCAGACGCTATCCAAGGGCAGCGCAGTCAATATTTTGCGCTCGGTTCAAGCTCCAAACAACGCGGCTACTATTTCTCTTATCCCGTCACCTACGCGGCGGAAATCATTGGCGTCATCGTAATTAAGACAGATCTCACTGCGATTGAGGCCAATTGGCAAAATAGAACCAATATCTTCGTCGCTACCGACGCCAATAATGTCATCTTTATGTCAAGCAATGACGACTGGTTGTTTAAAAGTTTAACCCCTCTGTCTGAACAGGATCGTTTGACTATTCTTAACAGTCGCCAGTACTTAGATAAACCAATTCGTTCAATGAATCTTATTGGAGATATAAGCCAAGAGCATGCTGAGTTAAAAAACCCGACGGCCTCTGGGTTTGAAAATGACTACTTAGTCTCTTCACGTCCATTAAGTAAACACCCACTGACCTTACGTGTACTGAGTTCGAAATCCATTTTGGTTTGGAACTCATTAAGCTTTGCTTTAGTAACCAGCTTGCTGTTTGTCATCGCCTACCTTTCACTGCAACTTGCCTACCAACGCCAGTTAAAAAAACGTCAGTTCGAGCAGTTACAATCAGAGGCCAGACAAAAACTTGAGTTTTTGGTGATGGAGCGTACTTCAGAATTACAAGCGGAAATTCATGAACGAGTCAAAACCGAGCAAGCATTACGTCAGACACAAAACGAACTAATCCAAGCGGCCAAACTGGCGGTATTAGGGCAAATGTCGGCGAGTATTAGCCACGAGTTGAATAATCCTCTCGCCGCAATTCGCAGTTTCGCCGACAATGCTCGACGCTTTCTGGTTAAGCAAAGTTATGATCGCGTCGATGATAATTTAATGCGCATCTCGGCATTGACCGATAGAATGGCAAAGATCAGTAATCAACTGCGTTCATTTGCCAAAAAGAGTGACAGTAACGAAATAAGCCAGCTTGATGTCTCTCCGTTGATCATCGCTGCCAAAGAACTGCTCAGCGCGCAATTTAAAGCCGAACAAACTGAGTTGACGTTACAGCTTGGCGATCCACTACCAGAGGTAGTGCTCAACCCAATTCAATTTGAGCAAGTGTTGATTAATCTCATCACCAATGCGCTGCAAGCCGTGACACAACAAAGTCATAAGCAGGTCGTTATCTCGACCCAACAACGAGATCAACAGCTGTGTATTTATGTCGATGACAACGGTCCTGGGATTCCGTTTAACCAACGAGCCCAACTGTTTGAGCCCTTCTACACCACCAAGAAAAATGGTTTAGGGCTTGGTTTATCGATCTCACAACAGATCATGCAAGCCATGAATGGCCGCCTGCAAGTCAATGAATCACCATTAGGTGGCGCGCGTTTTATTATTTCACTGCCGCTGAACACCGAACAAGCGTAACAAGGAACACCGATGTACGATGTAATATTCATCGATGACGAGGGCGACATTCGTCTCGCCATTGAACAAAGCTTTGAACTTGAAGAGATCTCAGCGCGATTTTTCGCCAGTGCCGAAGACGCCCTATTGGCGATTAAAATCGATGGACTGCCAAAGGTTGTGATTACAGACATCTGTCTGCCTGGTCTTTCTGGCGAGAACATGTTGTCGAGCATTTTGCACCAAGATGCAGATATTCCGGTGATCTTAATTACTGGTCACGGCGACATCTCGATGGCGGTAAATGCCCTACAAAACGGCGCTTATGATTTCATTGAAAAACCATTTCCGATTGATCGCCTGATAGACACGACCCGACGCGCCTTAGAAAAACGTGAGCTGACAATAGAGAACCAAGAGCTAAAACGTAGCTTGAAAGCGAGTCAGGCGTTAGGCCCGCGAATTATTGGTGACACACCATCAATTCAGGCGTTGCGCGATACCATCATCCATATCGCCGACACCAGTGCCGACATTTTACTGTTTGGCGAGACCGGAACCGGGAAAGAGCTGTTTGCCCGCTCGATTCACGAACAAAGCTCTCGTCGCGACAATAATTTTGTCGCGATTAACTGCGGCGCAGTTCCAGAAAACCTGATTGAAAGCGAGCTATACGGCCATGAAAAAGGCGCATTCACTGGCGCAGACAATCAACGTATTGGCAAATTTGAACATGCGCAAGGCGGAACACTGTTCTTAGATGAGATTGAGTCAATGCCGATGCAAGCACAAATTCGTCTGCTGCGGGTATTACAAGAGCGTGTGATTGAACGCGTTGGCTCTAATGAACTGATCCCGATTGATATCCGAGTGATTGCGGCGACCAAGGTTGATCTTAAACAAGCCGCAAGTGAAGGGCTCTTTCGCGAAGATCTCTATTATCGCCTCAATGTTGTCACACTCGATTTACCGCCACTGAGACAACGTAAAGAAGACATCCCAACCTTATTCCATCACTTTTTGTTAGTGGCTGCCGCGCGCTATGGTAAATCAGCACCCGCGATAGAGGCGCAACAAATCCATCAGTTAATGAGCCACGACTGGCCGGGTAACGTGCGTGAACTGCGCAATGCAGCTGAACGTTTTGTTTTACTCGGTAGATTGTCGCAGTTCGATGGTCAACCTGAGCCAGAGAGCCACGATATGGGGCTGGCCGAACAGATGGCTGAGTTTGAAAAGAGTCTCATCGAACAAGCCTTAAACCATCACCAAGGCAGCATCAAGCAAACCATGCAGCAACTGCAACTCGCACGGAAAACTCTCTACGATAAAATGCAAAAATATGGGTTAGATAAAGATAACTACAAATCTGATTAACCAATGCCACATGCCAATAAAAAGCCCCGCAATGACATCATTGCGGGGCTTTTTATTACGTTTCTAATCAAACACTACTTGGTGATGATTTCTGGCCCCATCAGGGTGGTTGGTAGCCAGGTTGATACCCAAGGTACATAAGTCACAATGATCAAGAACAAGAACATCACTCCGACCCATGGCAATGCCGCTTTAACCACCTGCATCATCGACATTTTGGCCACCCCAGCGGTGACAAACAAGTTGAGCCCCACTGGCGGCGTTATCATGCCAATCTCCATATTGACCACCATCATGATACCAAGGTGAATAGGATCGATGCCCAGCGCAATCGCAATTGGGAACACCAGTGGAGCAACAATGATCAGCAGACCCGATGGTTCCATAAACTGACCGCCAATCAACAGTAGAACGTTGACCACAATGAGGAAAGTTATCGGCCCCAGTCCGGCCGATAACATCGACTCAGTAATCATCTGAGGGATGCGTTCTTCCGTCAGTACGTGCTTGAGAATCAAAGCATTAGCAATGATAAACAGCAACATAATGGTTAGCTTACCCGCATCGTACAGAGTCTGTTTTGTGTCTTTATGCACAAACGCTTGAACAACCTTGACCAGTGCAGGCTTGGTGTTTTTCTTATCGGAAAATGGTCCCATGTCTTTGTAGACAAAGTTAGCGATAAAGAATGAGTAAATGGCCGCAACGGCAGCAGCTTCGGTCGGGGTGAAAACACCACCGTAGATACCACCAAGAATAATGACCACCAGCAATAGACCCCAGCTGGCATCCTTTGCTGAATTAAACATTTCCTTCCAACCTACAAAGGGTTGTTTCGGTAGGTTCTTTACACGCGCCGCAATGTAGATAGCTATCATCAACATTACGCCCGCCAACAGGCCAGGAATCACGCCACCTAAGAACATACGACCTACGGATACATCCGTCGCCGCCGCATACACCACCATAACGATAGAAGGTGGAATCAAGATTCCTAGCGTCCCGGCATTACAAATAACTCCAGCCGCAAAATCTTTTGAATAGCCGTTTTTAATCATACCGGCGATAACAATACTACCGATAGCCACTACCGTTGCAGGAGATGACCCCGACAGCGCGGCAAACATCATACAGGCAACCACAGAGGCCATCGCGAGGCCGCCGCGGAACCAACCAACCATCGCGATGGCAAAGCGAATAATACGTTTCGCCACCCCACCAGTTGACATAAAACTTGAAGCGAGAATAAAAAATGGAATCGCGAGTAAAGTGTAGTGTCCGGCAAATGCATTGAATAAGGTTTGTGCCACTGACGCCAGTGACGCGTCAGAATGGATCATTAAGAACAAGACACTTGATAGACCCAATGACACCGCAATTGGTACACCGATCAGCATAAAGCCAATCACCATGATAAATAAGAATAAAATATCCATGGCTTAGCTCTCCTTGCTGTTATTGTTGTGTTTAGGTTCCATCGCCTCGCCCGCGTCTTTGAGTTCTTCTTTCCATGCTTCGAGTTCTTCTTCCGCTTCATGGCCAGCAATAAGACGATCAAGCTCGCCAGTCATGATCTGCCAAGTGGCTTGTGCAAAACGTAATGTCAGCAACGCCATACCGATCGGCAGCGCCATATAAGGAATAAAACGTGGCAGTTTTTCGTAACGCTCGCCTTCATTAAGCCAATCCGCCATAAATTGCAGTATCTCTGGCATCGGAATATCGTCGGTTTCATACCACGCACGCTCGGTCGCAAAGGGATACCAATAGTTCCATGAGCCAATCAGCAGTAGAATAGAAAAGGTCAAACAACCAGCGGCAGCGGCGAGAGCGTAGATTTTGCGCAGTTTCTCTGGCGCGAGGTTGATAATGACATCAACGCCGATGTGGAAATGCTTTTTCACTCCGTATGATGCGCCAACCAGCACCATCCAAGCGAACATAAAGACCGTTAGTTCCAACGCCCATAAAATGTTGTCATTAAAGACATAGCGAAACACAACGTTAGCAAAAGTGAGCAAGGTCATCGCTCCTAAGAAAAACGCGATCAGAGTTTCCTCGATTGCGTCCGTCACCTTCCCGATTCTGGCAAAAATAGACTGTTCCATAAGTTTCTTCACTTTATCGCAGTTCAAATAAAGGCCCTCCTCCCGAACAAGAGGGCCAATAGTTAGAGATCGTTATAATTATTGTTGGTAATTACTGGTTCGACGCCAATGCGGCTTCGATTAAGTCTGAACCAATGTCTTTCTCAAACTTCTTCCACACGGGTTGAAGTGCTGTCACCCAT
Organism: Vibrio pacinii DSM 19139; assembly: GCF_000711795.1. Taxonomy (GTDB): domain Bacteria; phylum Pseudomonadota; class Gammaproteobacteria; order Enterobacterales; family Vibrionaceae; genus Vibrio; species Vibrio pacinii. The sequence continues at coordinate 405,089 of NZ_JONH01000001.1, forward strand.
TCTTGACGCTGTTCAGCAGTCAAAGAACGAACTACACCGCCGGCTTCAATAATATTGTTCTTGTTGGCAAGATTAACCTTCGAAGACTCTGCGTTACGTGCTTCGGTAACTTCTTGAATGATGTTACCAAGTTGACGACGCTGATCTTCAGGTAGCCCTTTCCAAAAATCTTTAGACGTCACCACAAGGTAATCCAAGATGCCGTGGTTTGTTTCGGTAATGCCGTCCTGAACTTCGAAGAATTTTTTACCGTAGATGTTTGACCATGTGTTTTCTTGGCCATCGATAACTTTGGTTTGTAGACCACCGTAAACTTCTTTGAATGACATTTTCTGTGGGTTAGCACCAAGCTGTTCAAACTGAGCAACCAATACATCTGACGCCTGTACACGGAACTTGAGGCCTTTCGCATCTTCAGGAGAGATAAGTGGCTGGTTAGCCGACATCTGCTTCATGCCATTATGCCAAAACGCCAAGCCTTGAAGGCCACGGCGACGCATTGCATTCTTGAGCTTTTCACCTGCTTGTGAATTTTGGAAACGGTCAACCGCTTCAACATCTTCAAACAAGAAAGGCAGATCGAAGATACGGTATTTTTTAGTGAACTTTTCAAACTTTGACAAAGAAGGGGCAGCAAGTTGCACATCACCATTAAGCAGCGCTTCAAGTACTTTATCATCATCATAAAGCGTTGAGTTTGGGAAAACCTGCATACACATTTTTCCGTTCATCTCTTCGTTGACACGCTTTTCAAGTAATGAAGCCGCGATTCCTTTCGGGTGTTTATCTGTATTCGTTACATGGCTGAACTTGATGACCGTTTCACCCGGGTCACAGTTCGCCGCAGCATTAAAACTGGTCACAGCAAGAATTGAAGCAGATAGTAGGGTCAATGGCTTAAGCATTATTATTCTCCTTGTTAAATGAACAACCCCATCACTGGGTGTTGATATTTATATAAGGGCAATAACCAAGCCAAGTTAGAAAAAAGACAATTAATACCTACAAATCAATAATTTATGAAAAACTCGCATTTTTGCGCTCTGTTTGAGATCACATCTTGCAACACAAATGGGTGGAAACCTACCCATCAAAAAAACCAAGACGGGTCAATTCACACATATTTAACAACTCCATAAAACAGATAAAACAAATGGCAGTCCGAAGACTGCCATTTTGGTAAATTGAGATAAGGTGAACATAAGGAGACGGGAATAGACACCTCAACTCACAAGAACGTGATACTTATTTCACGCGTTAATTTAAGAATAGTCGACTTTAGTTATTTTACTAACAATTTAATCAATAATATTACCGTTAGTGAAACTCGATTCGCTGCTCGGTACTCGCATCAAAAAACACCGCTTTAGAGAGGTCAAAATGCAGTGGCGCAACTTGACCAGCCCTGACATCCAGTTCCGGAGAGAGTCGACATGCCACTTCTTGCTGATTCACTTTGATCATCGCAATGGTATCTGGTCCAGTCGGTTCAAGAACCTCTAACGTTAGATCTAACTGTGTGGTTGCACTAGAGTCTGGATTTTCACTGTCAGTGATATGCTCGGGGCGCAAACCAATCACAATCTCTTTACCATCTTGATCGCGCATTGATGAAGGCAAATTGATGTGATGCTCCTGATCATTACCGCCTTTAACTTTGATCACCGGATTATCTTGTTCATCCAGATCAACCATGGTTTTGATAAAGTTCATCGATGGTGAGCCCATAAAGCCAGCAACAAACATATTATTGGGTTTATTGTAAATCTCTTGTGGCGTACCAAGCTGCTGCAGTTCGCCATCTTTCATCACCGCAATTCGGTCTGCTAAGGTCATTGCCTCAATCTGATCATGGGTCACATAAACGATGGTGGTATTGAGCTGTTGATGCAAACGCTTAATTTGATGACGCATCTCGACACGTAATTTTGCGTCGAGGTTAGACAAGGGTTCATCAAATAGGTAGAGCTTAGGTCGACGAGCGAGTGCACGCCCCATCGCGACACGCTGGCGCTGACCGCCAGACAGTTGCGAGGGTTTACGATCTAGCAAGTGTTCAATTTGCAACATGGTTGCCACGCGCTCGACTTCGGCGTCAATATCCGCTTGCGGCATCTTGCGGATTTTAAGACCAAACTCAATGTTACCGCGTACCGTCATATTGGGGTACAACGCGTAAGACTGAAACACCATCGCAATGTCTCGGTCTTTAGGTTCGATATCCGACACATCATTGCCATCAATAACAATTTCTCCGGAGCTGATACTTTCCAGCCCTGCAATGGTGTTCATCAATGTCGATTTACCACACCCTGATGGGCCAACAAGAATCAGAAATTCACCAGAATCAATATTAATATCGATACCTTTTAAGGTTTCTTGCTCCGCTTTGGGATAGGTTTTACGGATCTGTTTAAGTTCGAGTGTTGCCATGATAATTATCCTTTTACCGATCCAGCCGTTAGGCCGCGAACAAAATATTTTCCTGCTAAGGCATAAACTAATAGTGTTGGGAGTGCCGCGATGATGGCCGCGGCCATATCGACGTTATACTCTTTCACCCCGGTGCTGGTATTGACTAAGTTATTCAACGCGACCGTAATCGGTTGAGTTTCTGAACCTGAATAAACCACCCCAAACAGGAAGTCATTCCAAATTGCCGTGAACTGCCAAATCACCGTGACCATAATAATTGGCGTTGAAATAGGCAGTAATATCTTGAAGAAGATAGTAAAGAAACCTGCACCATCGAGCTTCGCCGCTTTAACCAGTTCATCAGGAATACTGATGTAGAAATTACGAAAGAACAGCGTGGTGAACGCCATACCATAGATAACATGGACAATAACCAACCCAGCGGTGGTATTTGCCAAGCCCAATTTGCCCAGTACTGTAGCCATTGGCAGCAAAATGACCTGAAACGGTATAAAGCAACCGAACAGCAGTAAACTAAAAAACAGGTTCGAACCACGGAACTGCCATTTGGTCACAACGTAACCATTGAAAGCACCGAGCAAGGTCGAAATAGCTACCGCTGGAATCACCATTTGAAATGAGTTCCAGAAATACCCTTTGATCCCTTCACATTTCACCCCTGTACAGGCCGTATCCCAAGCTTTAAACCATGCATCGAATACCCACTCTGTCGGCAAACTCATCAAGTTGCCCGCTTTAATATCGGGTAAAGTTTTGAATGAGGTGATCACCATAACAAACAACGGCATCAAGTAGACGACACAGAAAAAGGCCAGTGTTGAGTAAATAAACAGTCGAGAGAAATTGATACTGCGCATCATGATTTTTTCTCCCTCAATTCAGAATAGAGATATGGTACTAAAATCGCTAAAATCCCCGCCAACATCATCATCGCACTGGCAGCACCAAGCCCTATTTGACCTCGAGTAAAAGAGTGCGCATACATAAACAGGGCAGGCAAATCAGAAGAGTAACCCGGCCCACCAGCTGTCATCGCGGTGACTAAATCAAAGCTCTTAATCGCAATGTGTGAAGTAATAATGACGGCACTAAACACGACCGGTCTTAAACACGGCATGATGATGCGCCAGTAAATCGTTGGTAAGCTCGCGCCATCAATTTGCGCCGCCTTGATGATTGAAGAATCGATACCACGCAGTCCTGCTAAGAACATTGCCATCACAAAGCCTGATGATTGCCATACCGCCGCAATCACTAAGGTGTATACCGACATGTCTGAATTGACCAACCAATCAAACTTAAAGTCGCTAAACCCCCAATCTTGCACCAATTTCTCGATCCCTAAACCTGGGTTCAAAATCCATTTCCATGCGGTACCAGTGACAATAAAAGAGAGCGCCATTGGGTAAAGATAAATAGTTCGAATCGCCCCTTCTTGACGAATGTTTTGATCGAGTAATATGGCTAAGCCAATACCAAGCCCTATCGCGACAATCATAAACAACAGACCGAAAATGGCTAAGTTTGAAATTGAGGTGATCCAACGGTCGTTCTCCATCAGCTTTTCGTACTGGGCAATGCCGACGAAATTGAAGCTAGGAAGAAAACGAGAGTTGGTCATTGATAGTGCCGCCGTCCAGAAAATATAACCGTAGATACAAACTACGGTGACTAATACGGTCGGGGCCAGAACGATTTTCGGTAACCACAGCTGCAGTCGATCGGCGAGATTTGGCCTCGCCTTCGACTTATTCTGATGCCGATTTACAACATGCTCCATAACGAGTCCTTACGTCTAACAACCTCAGTCACATCCTGACTAGGTTTTAAAGGAAAGGGCGTACAGGCTCCCCACAAGCCTGCACGCCCTTTGGGGTGTCACTTTCGCGCCAATTAAATCGCCGCTTTGACCGCTTTGGCTAGCTTTTGTGCGGCTTGCTGTGGATCGGCATCGGCATCGTTAAAGAAGTTGGTTACGACATCGTAGATTGCACCTTGCGCATAACTGGTTGTTGCCAAACCATGAGCCATACTCGGCACGAGATCGCCTGAATTAGCGCTCGCTTTAAAGGTTTCCATTGAATCTAATGCACACTGGTCAAACTTAGCCATATCCATATCAAGACGAACTGGAATTGAGCCCTTATTGAGGTTAAATACCTCTTGGAACTCCTTAGTTAAGATGGTGCTGGCTAAATCTTGCTGCGCTTTTTGGTTGTCTTTATTGCTTAATTCAAAGAACGCAAAGCTATCGATGTTGAAAGTAAATTGACCCGCGGTACCTGGCGCTGGCGCACAAATGTAATCTTTACCCGGTACTTTGCCTGCGGCAGTAAATTCGCCTTTCGCCCAGTCACCCATGATTTGCATTGCAGCTTCACCATTGATGACCATTGATGTCGCAACGTTCCAGTCACGACCCGGTGAGTTGGCATCAACGTAGTCTCTAACTTTCTTAAACTTAGTGAATACTTCGACCATTTTGTCGCCAGACAACACGTCCATATCTAAATCAACGAACGCTTTGTTATAGTCTTCACTACCTAAGACATCGAGCGCGACCGCTTCGAACACTGTCGCGTCTTGCCATGGTTGACCACCATGAGCTAATGGAATAAAGCCTGCTGCTTTAATTTTTTCGGCAGCAGCGAAGAATTCATCTAAAGTCGTTGGCAACGTAACCCCAGCCTTGTTGAGTACCTCTGGGTTAGCCCACAGCCAGTTCACACGGTGTACGTTAACTGGTACTGCAACGTACTCTCCATCGAACTTCATCACCTTAGTGACCACTGACGGTAAGAACTCATCCCATTTCTGCTGTTTGGCGGTAGTGTCTAATGACGTTAGGAAGCCCAATCCGCCCCACTCTTGAATATCATGGCCTTTAATTTGCGCCGCTGAAGGTGGATTTCCCGATACTGCGCGCGTTTTTAGAACTGTCATTGCTGACTCACCACCGCCACCAGCAACGGCGAAGTCTTTCCATGTATGATTTTGCTCTTCGAGCATCTGTTTCAGCACGGCCGCAGATTTAGCTTCGCCGCCGGCTGTCCACCAGTGGAGCACTTCGACTTCACCTGCGTGAGCAACATTGGCTGCCGATAAGAGAGAGAGAGTAAGTAGGGTTTTATTTAGTTTCATTATTATCTTCCATGTATTGGATTAGACAGTTAGGCCAACGGCTAAATGGCCTTAAGCGTTCTTGCTTAAACTGTTTTGCTTAAACTCATTTGAGTCTACCCAATTGGAATTTTTTGATTGAAACAAACGGTAAATACAATGTAACACAAATGTTACATTACACCTCAAGCGTAGGAGGAACAAAGACTTGGGCGCGAAGACCACCAGTGCGTAAGTTATCAATAATGAGATCTCCACCATGTCCATGAAGAATATTACGACAGATCCCAAGACCTAAGCCGTGGCCATTATCATCATTTGCGAGTCGATAATAAGGTTCAAACACCGCTTCGAGTTGATCCTCGGCAATGCCGGGGCCACTGTCACAAATCGTAATCGTTACCCACTCTTCACTGACAACAATGCTGACTTCAGCTTGTTGGCCATACTTGACGGCGTTATCCACCAAATTACTGATCACCCGTTTAATCGCAAGTGGTTTAGCCACAATCGGTTCCAACGGTTGCGGCTTGAAACTCACTCGTGTTTGCTGCTGATTGTAAGGTTCAATGACACTAAAAATCATCTCGTTAAGATCAACGTAAGCATTATTTTCATGTAAGTCAGTATCACGAACGCACTGCAGTGCCCCTTTGACCATCATCTCAAGTTCATCCAGATCACGATTAAATTTATCACGTTTTACTTCACTGTCTAAAAGCTCGGCTCGCAATCTTAAACGAGTGATCGGGGTCTTTAAATCATGAGAAATCGCCGAAAAAAGGTGTTCTCTATCAGCGACATAACGGCGAATCCGCTGCTGCATACGGTTAAATGCTCGGGTCGCCATCACCAGTTCACTCGCGCCCTCCTCCTTTAATGGCGCTTGATCAATATCCATACTCATTTCATTCGCCGCTTTGGCCAAACGCTTAAGCGGCTTCACTTGGCGGCGAACTAACAAATAGGTTAAAAACAGTAAAATAGTGGTCGAGAAGATCAGAAACAGGACCTGCTCACGACCAATCAAGGTGTCATCTAGGGTCACATAAGGTGCTGGCAACAACGCGGCGATATACAGCCACTCATGACTCGCCAATTCTATCTGTACCACCAGAATGGGCGGATCAATCGGATTCAAGGTTAACGTATGATGCGCCCAAGACCTTGGTAAGTCGCTTAGGTAAATATCATTTTTTAATAAACGTAAATTTTCTGGCAAAGAAAAATCCACCGAAATGGTTTTGGCCTTAGGGATTTTTCTGACTAAGACCTGCTCTATCGCCTCAATAGAAGCCAGTTTTAACGGGGTATCTTTGATTGGGTCGACCACCAATTGCTCTTTATTGAATGAAACAAAAAAGCGCGTGCCGCCCATATTGCGGATTTGGTCGAGGACGATATGACGATATTTCACCGGTAACGATTGAAAAAAGTTCACCGTTGACGAGAACATGTTGGCCATGCTCTGCGAAGCATCGTGAATTCCGGCTAGCTCTCGGTGTCTCGATTCAGAGTACCAGATCGTGGTTGCGACACCTTGCGCGAGTATCACGGCCAATAAGGTTAAGCCTAAGGTGCGACTCACTAAAGAGTTGAGCTTAAATGTGCGAATCGTACGCCACCAACGATTACTCATGGTTAACTGGAACACAGAGCAAGTAGCCATTGCCACGCATGGTCTTAATATAATGAGGGTACTTAGCACTATCGCCTAACCTTTGGCGTAAGCGGCTTAGCTGTACATCGATACCACGTTCAAACGGCAGGGCTTCTCTTCCACGGGTGGCAAACGAGATAGTGTCACGATCCAACACTTGATTGGGTCGTTTAAGAAACAGCATCAATAGTGCAAAGTCACTGCCAGATAAGTCATGGGATTGCTGAGTGTCGAGGTGAGTGATGCGATGGGCTAAGGTATCAAGTCGCCAATCACCAAACATAATCGCTTTTGCACTGGCAATATTTGCTGCCTCATCTGCCCCGCTGTTGACTCGCCTCAGCACCGCTTTAATTCGTGCGGTTAGATGACGCGGATTAAACGGCTTGGCAATATAGTCATCCGCACCAATTTCTAAACCGATGATCTGGTCGGTATCATCCGATACTGCCGTCAGCATAATGATCGGTACAGAAGAGCGGCGGCGTATCTGCTGGCAAAGCGCAAAGCCGTCGTCACCGGGTAACATGACATCCAATAAAATCAGATCAGGAAAGCCATGCTGTTCCAAGTAGGCATTCATCTGAATGCCATCATTGACCGCCGAGACGACGTAGCCTTGTTTCGCTAAATATTCTTCCAACAATTCACAAATTTCTTGATCATCATCGACGACGAGAATTTTTGCCGACATATCTCCATCCATTGCGATACGTTATTAATAACTGCTGCGAGTGTAATCGGTTCCAAATGTGATTCTTATGCAAGAATGGTAATAATTTGAACCCCTTGCGGACACTCGTCACATCTTGTTAACAGCTGTTATGAGGAGCAGCTTATCTCCATCTTTTTGCCCCATTGCGGCGGTAAATTCGCGTACGCTGTCATCTCGGGTTGTTCATCATAAGGTTGGGCCAATAATCGAGCTAAGCGCTCCACCTCACTAAAGTCCCCTTGTTCAGCTTTATCAATCGCAATTTGTGCTAGGTAATTGCGTAAAATGTATTTCGGATTAACCGTTCGCATCTTATGGCAACGCTGCTCGGCCGTTAATGGATTGCCTTGCTCATCTCGTTCTAATTCACAGCGTAATAAGTATGAATTTAACCACGGCTGGGCCGCTTGGCGGTCAACAAACAGATCAAGTAACGCCGCAGTGCCGTGACGATCGACACAGGAGAGCTCGCGGAAGAAACGCGTATAATCAATTGAGTGTGTTTCGAGGAGTTCAAACATTTCCGCAAACAACTGGCTGTCTTGCGCTTGTTTACTCAATAAGCCCAATTTTGCCCGCATGCGCTGGCTAAAACAGTCACTCAAATGCAGTTCAAATTGCGCCAGTTGTTGCTCTAGGTCGGCGCGCTCAATCAGAGGGGATAAACTGTGTGCCAATGCAGATAAGTTCCACAATGCAATACGCGGTTGCTGATCAAACGCATAACGCCCTTGATAATCGGAATGATTACAGATGTAGCCAGGTTCGTAGTCATCCAAAAAGCCAAACGGCCCATAATCAAAGGTTTCACCAAGAATCGACATATTGTCAGTATTCATCACCCCATGCGCAAAGCCGTACGCTTGCCACCAGGCGATCATTTCAGCCGTTCGCGTCACAATATGATGAAACATCGCCGCATAAGGGTTTTGCTTATCTTTACAATCAGGCAGATACCATTCGATGACTTTATCGGCGAGCAGCTTCAGTTCGTCAATTTGGTTGGTGTAGAAGAAATGCTCAAAGTGGCCGAAACGAATATGCGTGCGTGCAGTACGCAGTAATAAGGCTCCCTGCTCACATTTTTCACGGTATACCGGCGTATCGCTGACCAACATACCCAATGCTCTAGTGGTTGGAACACCCAAAGCGGCCATCGCTTCGCTGCACAGATACTCTCGAATCGTCGATCGCAGCACAGCACGGCCATCGCCCATTCTCGAATAAGGCGTTAGACCTGCACCTTTTAAGTGTAAGTCAAACCATTCACCTTCGCGGTTACTCAACTCACCAAGTAATACGCCTCGCCCATCACCCAAATCCGGATTGTAAGCGCCAAACTGGTGACCTGCGTATTTCATCGCTAAAGGTAAAGTGCCGTCAGGTAATGCTTCTCCGCTGAGAAGATTTTTTAACTCACCTTGTGGCGCGGATTGAGGCAGAGCAAAGGAATCAGCAAGCTGAGCGTTCCAAATAACCCAACGTGTCAATTCTAATGGCTGCGGAGTGACATAAGAGTAAAACTGACTCGGTAGTAGAGAGAATCGATGTGTAAGTGATGACAACATTAAGACATACAAACTATTAACCAAATAATAGTTTGACGCTAGCACACTCGTCTAACGATATCTAGCAACGCTGTTGCTTAAAACGCAACACAAGGTAAGTATTTACTCTCGCTAAAAGACACAATAGGACTAAGGTTACAAACCGAAAAACAAGATCATAAAAAGACAAATATGGTCAATATAGCGAGCAAAGAAAATAGGCAGGTACGGCTAATTACGCCAAAATTTGAGTGTTGAATCATTTCATCATGCTGCATAAGCTTAATCCACTTTGTTACATAGTCATTACAATATGATTAAATTTAGCCCAAACCTCAACCCTTTGATAAATTAATTTTTTATGACAGAACACACGTAACCAAACATACTTTTGATAATAAATTGTTGTTCATAAAAACAATATCACATCAAAGTGTACGGCATTCTTCTATTATTAGTGGAATTAAAAATCATAATTCAATGTCAGGAGACTAACTATGCAGTCAGTCATGAAAAGATTTTCACTGCATCATATCGTTATGCTGCTAGCAGGTATCCCATTTCTGCTTGCGCTCATAATGGCCGTGGAACTATCCCTCCATAAAAAAAATACGCTGATGCAAGCGAACAACGATAAAGAAGCGATTCAGCTGACTTTACTGTACGACAATCTGGCTCATAATTTAGCGGTTGAGCGCGGGCTTACGGCTGGCGTGCTCGGCAGTAAAGGAGCACCAGAGCAGGTGGCTAAACTCAAAGAGCAACGTGCTAAAGCTGATACCCACATCGCCGCCTTTAGACAGTTTACTCCCTTGTACTTAGATCCAAATTTTACCGACCAAATCAAACAAGCCATCATCAATGAACTCGACCAACTCGCGCAAATACGTAACCAAGTCGATCAACTTGCGCCGCAGCGATCTCCATTCGCTTACTACTCAAACCTCAATCAACTTGCTATCGATAATGCCTCGCTACTTGTTTCAGGCGTAACTAACGCTGAAATCACTCAACTTGGTAACTCGCTGATTGCGATCATGGTGATAAAAGAGCGCGCAGGACAGGTTCGCGGAGCCTTAAATGGTGCCTTTGCTCGTCAACACTCTTCAATCGGTCAATATACCGCGATCGAAAATTACCTAAGATCGGGTCAATACAGTGAGCGAATGGCCACAATGACAATGTCGAGTGACTATCTCGATAACTTACAGCAAGCTAAACGCAGCGCGACTTGGCAGCAAGTCGAGCAGATCCAACAGCAATATCTGGCACAAAAAGCCAATCTAGATAACTTGCAAGGGCCTTCGGCATTGTCTTGGTTCGCCGCCGCGACAGACAGAATCAAGCTCGTGAATGGGATTCGCAACAATTTGGTCAAACAGATGACGGAAGTGGTCAGCAACCAAGCACAACAAGCTGCCTGGCAAATGAGCTTAGTCGTTGCTAGTGGCCTGTGTATCGGTGTGGTGCTATTCACCGGACTGTATGCCGCTTTAACCAGTCTAAAACGCCGCGTCGGAGAACTGACCTCTCAACTTGCTGATATGTCGAAAACCAATAATTTAAGTTTGGTGTTGCAGTCCGAGGGGAACAATGAGCTGTCGCATATATCAAGCAGTGTCAACGGCTTGGTCTTTAGTATCAAAAACCTGCTGATGAAAGTCACCGAAACCAACGATCACAGTAATCAGCGGCTTGACCAGATGGTAAAAGGCGCGGATGACCTTGGCGATAGCAGTCGTGCGACGGCCGATAAATGTGCGGCTATCGCCACGGCAATGACCGAACTCTCACAATCAAGCTTAGAAATAGCCTCTTCCTCTGAGCGGGCTTTGGATGAAACAGAGCAGATGACCCAAAAAGTCCTCACCTGTCAAAAACAAAGCCAAGAATCTTATGACATTGTAAAAGCGCTAGTTCATCAGATTGAGCAGACCCAAGCGTGTATGCTTCAGCTAGAGCAAGATGCGCAGAGTGTCAGTAAAATCGTCGACACCATTAATGGCATTTCAGAACAAACCAACCTATTGGCTCTCAACGCCGCAATCGAAGCAGCGCGTGCTGGTGAGCATGGGCGTGGCTTTGCTGTGGTCTCTTCAGAGGTTCGCGATCTTGCCCAGCGCAGTAAAGAGGCAACAGAGCACATTTCACAGCTGCTGGCGAATATCAGTAACAACACTCAAACGGCGGTCAGCAATATGCATAAAAGCCGAGATGCAACCGATACGACATTCAACTCGGTATCAGAGGTTAACGATAGCGTATCGCAGTTGGAGGTACTTATCGAAACGGTTAATGAACACATCAATAGCATTGCCAATTCGACGGTAGAACAGTCTAAAGCGAGTGAGGCGGTCGATAGGGATATCGACGTACTGAGCGAGATTGCGCAGCACACTGGTGAACTGTCTGAGAATATGAATAAAATCGTCAGTAGCTACCGCGGCGAAGTTACCGAGGTTAATCAACAACTACAAGAGTTTAGGTTAGCCTAAAAGATAAAGACTAAAGATAAAAAAGTGGCCAAGGTCACTTTTTTATTGCCCGTTATTTTCTCAGGCTTAAGGATATCCGCACAAAGTCGCCATCTTCGAACTCAAGTTTGTGATCAAACAATGATGAAGAATAGATGATACGTAAGAACGCATGTTTCTCGCCGTGCGTACCACGAAATAGCATCGAAATATCATTAACCAGTCGATTTCGGTGGTTAAAATGCGCATTTAAATCTTGCGAGAGCACACACAACAAACACCCTTTGCTGTTATGTTTGAGATCAACCGATTCTGGGCTCGATACCAAGACGGTGGTATTGAGTTCTTTCTCTAAGGTATTCACTAACAGCAGAAAACTGTCGAGGTGAGGAAGTTCGTCCCCTTCCGTCGGCGTGAGTAAGTTACCCAGCATACCTTCCATATCCAAACGTTGAGCACGGGCGTGGCTCACAAGTGAACGCACTTTCTTTTTCAAGGGTTTGTATTTCTTGCTGTTGGCGGCCTTATTTAGCCACGCTGAAAGGATATCGTTGATGTCTGAACGTGACTTACGCACCAAAACCTTACCTGAATGATTCGTTCGCAGATGAAGTAAAGCATGCAAGGCTAACTCGGCCAGCAAAGGTTCAAACTCTGGTTTAATGTTGGTATGGATACTGCGCATGTTCTCTGAACGTAAGGAGCCAAACTTAGGTTTGGTCTATTTGTTTTAGAAGGAGCGATATGCTACCGAAAAGCTTTGCGTAAGTACAGTAGCCAGTTTTAAATGATCAGAAAAGCACCGCCATGGCACCTCAGAAACGACAAAGCCCTGACAACTCAATGAGTTATCAGGGCTTTTTAGAATAAATGGCACGCCCTGTAGGATTCGAACCTACGACCACATCCTTAGAAGGGACGTGCTCTATCCAGCTGAGCTAAGGGCGCGCTACAGGGACAGAATTATACGAGTTCAAACTGTTAACACAAGAGCTTTTGTTAACAATCTATCCTGAATGAACAAAAAAAAGTCACCGCAGCATTAATTGCTTAAATTTACCACGAAGCAAACGTTTGCTTATGGATGTTCATTAAATAATTTGCGACAATGCGCGGCAAATAAGTCGCCATTCATTTCTTAAGGAAAGTCATGACAGCTCAAAATATCGATGGAACTCTTATTTCTCAAACAGTGCGCTCTGAAGTTGCGGCACGAGTAAAGGCTCGTAAAGAAGCGGGGTTACGTGCCCCAGGACTTGCAGTAGTGCTAGTTGGCGAAGACGCCGCATCACAAGTGTATGTAGGCAGCAAGCGCCGCGCGTGTGAAGAAGTAGGATTTGTATCCAAGTCATTTGATTTACCCGCCAGCACAAGTGAACAAGACCTTCTCGCATTAATTGATGAGCTAAACAACGACGCTGAGATCGACGGTATCTTAGTTCAACTTCCGCTACCAGCGGGCATCGATACCACTCACGTTCTCGAACGCATCCACCCTGAAAAAGATGTCGACGGCTTTCACCCATACAATGTCGGGCGCCTAGCACAACGCATTCCTAAGCTTCGATCATGTACGCCAAAAGGCATTATTACCCTACTTGACCGTTATAACATCGATCTACGTGGTAAACATGCGGTTGTTGTTGGTGCTTCCAACATCGTCGGCCGCCCGATGACCTTAGAGCTATTGCTTGCGGGTTGTACGACAACCACATGTCACCGTTTTACCAAAGATTTAGAAGGCCATGTTCGTCAAGCAGATGTCGTGGTAGTTGCGGTAGGTAAGCCGAACTTCATCCCAGGTAACTGGATTAAAGATGGCGCAGTCGTGGTGGATGTTGGTATTAACCGTTTAGAGTCTGGCAAGCTTGTCGGGGATATTGACTACGCAAATGCAAAAGAGCACGCAAGTTTCATCACGCCAGTCCCTGGTGGTGTTGGCCCAATGACGGTCGCTAGCTTGATTGAAAACACCATGCTCGCATGTGAGCAGTTCCACACCAAAAAATAATCTCAAACAAGATCGAGATAAAACAACGGGCAGCCCATTGGGCTGCCCGTTTTATTTAGATTCAACTCAAAGAACACAAGCCTAACCGCATATGCCCTATGCGCCTTGTTACAAACTGAGAATAACACCCGCAATAGAGGCACTCATTAAATTGGCCATCACGCCCGCTGCAATGGCGCGGAACCCATATTTAGAAATAAACGGGCGTTTCTCAGGCACTAGGCTACCTAGCCCACCAATCAACATCGCCATGGTTGAAATATTAGCAAAACCACATAATGCAAAGGTAACAATCGCTTGCGAGTGTTCACTCAATTGACTCTGCACTTCCATCAATTGAATAAAGGCGACAAACTCATTAACCACAATTTTATTGCCAATCAAAGATCCTGCGGTGACCGCTTCATGCCAAGGAATACCCACTAACCACGCCACTGGCGCAAACAGGTAGCCAAGGATAAGTTCAAAGCTCAGCGAAACCCCAATGAAATCCCCAACCCAGCCAAGCATACCGTTAAGCATGGCAATCACACTGATGAATGCCAGCAACGTTGCACCAACTGCAACCGCAATTCGTAAACCCGACATCGCGCCATCTGCCATGGCTTCAACGACATTGGTCGCTTTGGGCATTTCTGCGTTATCAAGCTCAGTGGCACTATCGATCGTTTCGGTCTCTGGCACTAAGATTTTGGCCATTAGCAAACCTGCTGGCGCTGACATAAACGCTGCAGCAATCAGGTAGTTGAGATCCACTCCCAACGACGCGTAACCGACCAAAGTGCCACCAGCTACAGACGCCAGTCCACCAGTCATCACAGCGAAAAATTGTGAATTTGTCATTTGTTTAAGGTAGGGCTTTACCACTAACGGTGCTTCTATCATGCCAACAAAAATGTTCGCCGTTGCCGAAAGCGACTCGGCGCGGCCAATACCAAGTAGTTTTTGCAAACCACCGCCAATGAAGTTAATCACTTTTGGCATCAACCCAATATGATAAAGGCCTGAAATCAGAGCAGAGAAGAAAATGATGATACCAAGCACATTGATCGCAAAAGTAAAACCACCCGTAGCTAAACCACCAAATAAGAAAGTAATACCTTCTTGTCCATAATTAATCAGGTTGGACACAGCCCCCGTAACGCTACTTAACGCCTCTTTGCCCGCCGGAACATAAAGTACCAACAAGGCAAAGGTAATTTGCAGCACAAAAGCCAGTGACACTGTTTTAAAGTTGATTTGCTTTCTATTTGTAGAGAGTAGCCAAGCGGTGAATAGTATGGCGACGATACCAAGTATTGAGTTCATAAAATGAATCCGACAAAAAGGGGAACAAGAGTGGCGTCGGAGTCTATTGATTTAAAAATGAGATGCAAATCACAGTTGTTAAATGGATGTATTTTATGCCGAGCAAAAAAACACCACCTTCTTAAGTCATTGATTAAAAAACATATAAACGTTTGCTTAATTCGATTTTTTCTATTTGGAAATTATGTTTATGGACTCGGAAAAACTTGTTCGTGAGCACTTGTCTAATCAAGGTCGTTGTACATATGGCGCGAGCCTCTTATCCCAGTGACACGGATTACCGATTTTTTGTTTAATAAACTCAATGACAGCGACCGTCTTCTTAGGCAAATAACGACGACTTGGGTAAACCGCATAAAACGGCATACTCTGGCATGCACACCAATCGGGAAACAACTGAATCAGTTGCCCACGTTTAAACTCGTCACCAATCAGATAAGTTGCGAGATATGCAATCCCCCACCCTGCCACCGCTGCATCGCGAACTGCTTCTGCTAAGTCTACCGAGTAGTTACCCGACACTTTGATATTCAGCTGCTCTTGATGGTTGCTGAACGCCCATCGAGTGTAATCTCTCTCCCAACTACGATAGATCAAGCAGTTGTGATCAATTAGCTCACTGGGGTGAATGGGGGTTTGATGCTTGACTAAGTAATCAGGAGACGCGGCCACCACAAACTGAGAGTCAGCCAAACGCTGAGCCACGTATCCTTCGGGTAAATGTTCATTGTTGGTGATCCAAAGATCTAGCCCTTCTTCTAGCATGTCCACCTTGTAATCAAAGAGGTGAACTTCAACTTGCAGATTTGGATACTGTCGACGCAGCTCATCAATAGCAGGAATGATATGCAAAGTCCCAAACGACTGAGATAAGCCGATCTTAACCAAACCTGCGACTTCGTCTCGCTGGCTCTCCACTTCAAGATCTGCCTCACCCACAATCGACACTAACTGAACACAATGCTGGTAAAACTTCTGCCCCACTTCTGTTGGCGTAAAACTACGGGTAGTACGTTGTACAAGCTTTACACCTAGTGAGGACTCCAACTGTGCCAATTGTTTGCTGACATGAGAAACCGACACCTCAAGACTCTTGGCTGCTAAAGTAAAGTTCTTGTGTTTTAGCAAAGCGGCAAAGACCACCATTTGCGCAGCACGTTCTGAAAGCACATTCTCTCCAAAATGAAAAAGGAGCTCAATTGAGCTCCTTTGCAATACATTGTTTATTTACAAAGTAATTCTATCCGCCAAATGACTGACGGCAAGAGCGAAGTAGTAAGAGCGATTCCACTTCATTAATACATTGTAGTTATTGTACACCAGATAAACACGGCCATTAGCGTCATCAGGAGCGATCAACCAAGCCTTAATATCCTTATCAAGTATGGGTAGCGGACGACCATCGTAGCGAGTGACGCCGAGCTTACTCCACTGTTGTAAGTACTTACCTTTCTCGTCACTACGACCTTGAATACTGGTATCAAACCCTTGCGGCAGTTTAACCTGACGCCCCCAAGTGTATGTGTCACTCCAGCCTGATTGACTGAGATAATTAGCCGCAGAAGCAAAAACATCGGCTTCAGTGTTCCAAATATCTTTCTTGCCATCATCATTGCCGTCAGCGGCAAAGGAAAGAAACGAACTCGGCATAAATTGACATTGCCCCATCGCGCCAGCCCATGAGCCTTTGAAGTCGTTGAAATCGATATGCCCTTCATCAAGAATTTGCAGCGCAGCCATGGTCTCTTTGCGGAAAAAGGCCTCACGTCTGCCATCGTAAGCAAGGGTCGACAGAGCATCGATCACTGGGTAGTGACCAGTAAAAGTACCAAAGTTACTCTCGACGCCCCAAAGGGCAACAATAAACCGTGGCTGAACACCATATTGCTCGCCAATCCTACTTAGGTCAGCGTAATGCTTCTGGTAGAGATCTTTGGCTTGTTTGACTTTCCAGTCTGGCACAGCGCGTGGAATGTACTCATCAAGAGTGAGCCTTTTCTCAGGCTGGTTTTTATCCGCTTTGACCGCACGCGGTTTATGCGTGACATCCGCAAATGCTTGGTTGAGCACTTGTTCTGAAATGCCTTTTTGACGGGCTTCTTGTTTTAAACCTTCGACATATTGTTCGAAACTCACTGGGTTGGCATTCGCCGAACTGGCGAGAGCGAGACCTAATGCGACTGACAGTAGTTTTTTCACATTGCCCTCCTTGAGCAATAGAATCGGCAATCTTAGTTAGCGTTATTTTTATTTAGATTGCTGGCGAGTTTGTTTGTGCTCTTTGTATTCGTCTAATAAATTTTTTGGCGGTGGTGGAAGCTGTAAAAAGTAACCATCATCTAGCAGCGATTGCTTCACTTTTTCAATATCAACTTGTGCTAAGGTTCGTCCGTCTAATTTGACCACCATAACCATAGTAGGTTTGCCAAACATCTGCATCAATGTGTCAGGAACTTGTGAAAAATCATCCTTTTTAGGAATGTATAGATAAGCGCCTTCTTTTTTAGCACTTTTGTATATTGCACAAAGCATTGTGAGCCTTTAGTCCGATTATTGGGTGGAACGTTAATGTTTCGCTATTTTTGAGAGCAAAACGGTCAATTGAGCGCAAGATAACTTGCTGTGCTTATAATGGGAATATAACATGACACCCCTAGTCTCAAGCAACGCCCTTAAGAGGTTGTAAGTAAAAGATGTCACATACCCCAGACCTAAAAGGCAGTAGCTTTACTTTGTCAGTTTTACACCTTTCTGACAATGATATTGACAGAACAATCGATTTTCTACAGCAAAAGGTAGAGCAGGCACCAGCATTTTTCTCGCATGCACCAGTGGTGATCAATATTGCCCAAGTCGAGGGTGAATTAGATTTTCAGAGACTAAAACAGGGCATTTCCCAAGCGGGCATGATTCCCGTAGGGGTGACTGGCTGTAAAGATAAGCGGACGCAAAACCTAGCCTCTGAAGCCAAGTTTGCCGTGATGTCAGCCAGTAAGTCGCCGTCCCAAGCCCCGGCGAAAATGGCACCGACTAAAGTTATTCGCACTCCGGTCCGTTCTGGCCAGCAAATTTATGCCAAGGACGCTGACTTAGTTGTGCTCAATCATGTTAGCGAAGGCGCTGAGGTGATCGCAGATGGCTCTATCCATATCCATGGCACATTGCGTGGCCGCGCAATCGCAGGAGCAAGCGGTAATACCTCTGCGATGATAATCTGCAACAAACTTAATGCAGAACTGATGTCAATTGCCGGACACTACTGGCTTACCGAGCAATTCCCAGAACAGTTCTGGCAACAAAAGATAATGTTCAGTTTGGACAATGACTCGCTCAAGTTCGAGTTGTTAACAATTTAAAAATAAAAGGAACGGATAATGGCACGCGTTATTGTTGTCACTTCAGGTAAAGGCGGAGTGGGTAAAACCACATCTAGTGCCGCGATCGCTTCTGGTCTGGCGGTAAAAGGTAAAAAAACCGCCGTTATCGACTTTGATATCGGCTTACGTAATCTCGACTTAATCATGGGCTGTGAGCGCCGCGTCGTTTATGACTTTGTTAACGTCATCAACGGTGAAGCGACTCTCAATCAAGCGATGATCAAAGACAAACGCACAAAAAACCTGTTTATTTTGCCTGCCTCGCAAACACGCGATAAAGACGCATTGACTCGAGAAGGCGTGCGCCGTGTTCTCGACGAACTCGATGAGATGGGCTTTGACTTTATTATTTGTGACTCCCCTGCTGGTATCGAGCAAGGTGCATTAATGGCACTATACTTTGCAGATGAAGCGATTGTCACCACTAACCCAGAAGTCTCGTCTGTCCGTGACTCGGACCGTATCCTAGGTATCCTTGACTCGAAGTCTCTCCGTGCCGAGGAAGGGTTAGAACCAGTAAAACAGCACCTACTGTTGACTCGCTACAACCCATTGCGCGTAACGCAAGGTGAAATGCTCAGTGTTGAAGACGTTGAAGAAATTTTGCACATCGGCCTGCTTGGTGTTATTCCAGAAAGCCAAGCAGTATTGAACGCCTCAAACAAAGGTGTCCCGGTAATCTTTGATGAACAGTCTGATGCTGGTATGGCCTACGCCGACACCGTCGAGCGTCTGCTTGGCCAGCAAGTGGATTTCCGCTTCCTGACTGAACAGAAAAAAGGCATTTTCAAACGACTATTTGGAGGCTAACACGGCATGTCATTACTAGAGTTTTTCCGCCCGCAGAAAAAAACGTCGGCCAACTTAGCCAAAGAGCGACTGCAAATTATTGTCGCCGAGCGTCGCAGTCAGGGCGATCCAGCGCCTTCCTACCTGCCTCAGCTGAAAGAAGATATTCTTAAAGTGATCGCTAAGTACGTCGCGGTAGATCCATCAATGGTCGATCTAACCTTCGAACACAAAGACGACGATATCTCGGTGCTTGAGCTAAACGTCAAGTTACCTGACGAAGAAAAGTAGCGAGAAGCGAGAAAACCCCGAAAGGTTGACGTTAAGGCGTCAACCTTTTTTTTCGGCACTCTAGATGTAAGACCCTAACAAAAACTCAACTCGGTAGCTGAGGCGTGCTCCTCTCGCAGGGCGGAGCCCGCTCTCGAAGCGAAGCGCTCTAACATCTCGAAGAACGAAGTCCACTTTCGCATCTACAAAAAAAAGCCCCAGTCTCTCGACTGGGGCTTGTTCTTTTCCCGATTTTTAGTAGGTTTCGTGCTAGCGAAAACCTATCTCATCACTAACATTTTACTTATGCGTTAGCTTTTGCTTTCTTCGCTTTTGGTGCGTCTTGAGCAACTTGATCTGCTTTCTTTTTGATTACAGTCGTACCTTCAAACGTTTCACCTTCAACGAAAGCTTTACCGTAGTAAGAAGCCATTAGCACTTCTTTTAGCTCAGTGATTAGAGGGTAACGTGGGTTAGCACCTGTACACTGGTCATCAAACGCTTCTACTGATAGCTCGTCTAATTTCGCAATGAAGTCAGATTCAGCAACACCAGCTGCTTGGATAGACAATGGAATGTCTAGGTCACCTTTCAGCTCTTCCAACCAAGTCAGTAGACGTTCAATCTTCTGAGCTGTGCGGTCACCTGCTTGGCTTAGGCCAAGGTGGTCAGCAACTTCTGCATAACGACGACGTGCTTGTGGACGGTCGTATTGAGAGAATGCTGTTTGCTTAGTTGGGTTGTCGTTCGCGTTGTAACGAACCACGTTAGAGATTAGTAGAGCGTTCGCCAAGCCGTGCGGCAGGTGGAACTCAGCACCAATCTTGTGCGCCATAGAGTGACAAACACCTAGGAATGCGTTCGCAAAAGCAATACCAGCGATTGTTGCTGCGTTATGTACTTTCTCACGAGCGATTGGGTCGCTTGCACCGTTTGCATAGCTTGATGGTAGGTACTCTTTAAGCATCTTAAGCGCTTGTAGAGCCTGACCGTCTGAGTATTCGTTAGCAAGAACAGATACATAAGCTTCAAGAGCGTGAGTTACTGCATCGTAACCACCAAACGCTGTTAGAGACTTAGGCATGTTCATTACTAGGTTCGCATCAACGATAGCCATGTTTGGCGTGATTTCGTAATCAGCTAGTGGGTACTTAGCACCAGTCTTGTCGTCTGTAACAACAGCAAATGGCGTAACCTCTGAACCCGTACCTGAAGTTGTAGTGATACATACAAGCTCAGCTTTTTGACCCATTTTAGGGAACTTGTAAATACGTTTACGGATATCCATAAAGCGCATTGCTAGTTCTTCGAAGTGAGTGTCTGGGTGCTCGTACATAACCCACATGATCTTAGCTGCATCCATTGGAGAGCCGCCACCTAGAGCAAGGATTACGTCAGGCTGGAAGCTCTTCATTGCTTCAGCGCCTTTCTCAACAACAGATAGCGTTGGATCCGCTTCTACGTCGAAGAAAGTTTGAACTTCGATGCCTTGTGCTTTAAGCAGGCGAACTACGTCATCTGCGTAACCGTTGTTGAATAGGAAACGGTCAGTGACTAGGAATGCGCGTTTCTTACCTTCTAGGTCGCTCATTGCGATTGGAAGGCTACCACGACGGAAGTAGATAGACTTAGGTAGTTTGTGCCACAACATGTTTTCAGCTCGCTTCGCTACAGTTTTCTTGTTGATTAGGTGCTTAGGACCTACGTTCTCAGAGATAGAGTTACCACCCCATGAACCACAACCTAGAGTTAGAGAAGGTGCAACGTTGAAGTTGTACAGGTCACCGATACCACCGTGAGTCGTCGGGATATTGATTAGAATACGAGCGGTCTTCATCTTGTCACCAAAGTAACGGATGCGGTCTGCGTTAGTATCTTGGTTAGTGTAAAGACCAGATGTGTGACCGATACCACCGATTTCAACCATAGTTACCGCTTGAGCAACAGCGTCTTCGAAGTCGTCTGCGCGGAATAGACCTAGCGTTGGAGATAGTTTCTCGTGAGCGAATTCGTCATCGTAAGACACCTTACCAAGACCTTCACCTACAAGTACTTTTGTATCAGCAGGAACTTTAACACCCGCCATTTCAGCGATTGCTGGAGCAGGTTGACCTACGATTTTAGCGTTTAGGTTGCCGTCGATAAGCAGAACTTTACGTACTTTATCAGCGTCAGCTTTAGATAGAACGTGAGCTTTGTGAGAAGCGAAACGCTCTTTAACTTCGTCATAGACTTCGCTGACAACGATTGCAGCTTGCTCAGAAGCACAGACAACGCCGTTATCGAATGTTTTAGACATAAGGATAGATGCTACAGCACGTTTGATGTCAGCTGTTTCATCGATAACAACAGGAACGTTACCAGCACCAACACCGATAGCAGGCTTACCAGAAGAGTATGCTGCTTTAACCATGCCTGGACCACCAGTAGCAAGGATAAGTGCGATACCGTCGTGCTTCATAAGCGCGTTAGAAAGCTCTACAGATGGTTGGTCAATCCAACCGATGATGTCTTTTGGTGCGCCCGCGGCCACCGCTGCGTCTAGAACCAGTTTCGCTGCGTCGTTAGTTGAGTTCTTTGCACGTGGGTGTGGCGAGAAGATGATGCCGTTACGTGTCTTAAGAGAAATTAGAGATTTGAAGATTGCTGTAGAAGTTGGGTTCGTTGTTGGAACGATACCACAGATGATACCTACAGGCTCAGCGATAGTCATTGTGCCTAGGTTGTCATCTTCTTCTAGGATGCCACACGTTTTTTCGTCTTTGTATTTGTTGTAGATGAACTCTGAAGCAAAGTGGTTTTTGATAACTTTGTCTTCAACAATACCCATGCCAGACTCAGCAACCGCTTGTTGTGCTAGCGGGATACGAGCGTGGTTAGCTGCTAGAGATGCTGCGCGGAAGATTGCGTCCACTTTCTCTTGTGAGAAAGTCGCGAACTCTTCTTGAGCCGCTTTTACGCGAGCGACGAGAGCGTCTAGTTCAGCCAAATTAGTTACAGGCATAGTGAATCTCCTAAATTAATAAATATTAAAAACTTTTTATTAAGGTCACTGTCATCTTCAAAACAGACGTCTTAGTAAATTGCTTTCAGGGCTGAGTATATTATTTCAGGTTATGAAAAAAATTGACCCAGATCAGTTCTGAAAAACTATTTACTCATTTCGTGGTAGACCCCGTAATTTTTAAGACCTAACACATTGAATATTAAAGACTATTAACAATCGTGGCATTTGAATAAATTATCACCACTTAGAACAATTTTCTTGAAATACGACAACATTTTGTAAAAAGTTTTCATTTTTTGACTACAAACTTACATGTAGTCCGCAAACCTTGTGCCACTGAGAGTATATCTGACGACTAAATTCCTCCAGAGTAATACTCAATTTTTATTGAAAATGTGCGAATGTTAACGTTTGTGTAAACAAGCAGGCCTTGCTGCGGTATTTTACGCAACAAAGTGTGTCATTAATATTTACATTCCTTTCAGGCATAAGATTTTCTCAGTAATGAAATCCCTTTGACGTTAGTTTTTTTCATTCGTTCATGAGCATAATTTAGACTATATTCCGCAAATCACCTGTTCTTTATCTCACCTTAGTGGAGGTATCGTTTATGCAAACTTTCGAAGCTGCTATTTTCTTGCAGTTTTTCCTTGGCTTAGTCGCTGCGGTAAACCCTGTGGGTATCATGCCTGTTTTTGTTTCTCTTACTGGCCATATGACCATGGAAGAAAAACACAAAACAGCCACAACCGCTAACCTAGCCGTTGCGATTATTTTGATTATGTCATTACTCGCAGGGCAAATGCTGCTCGACATGTTCAGCATCTCACTAGACTCTTTCCGCGTCGCTGGCGGATTGCTATTGCTGAGTATTGCGTTTTCAATGATGAGCGGTAAGTTGGGCGAGGATAAACAGAACAAACAGGAAAAAAGTGAATACGTTAGCCGCGAACAAATTGGTGTGGTTCCATTAGCAATGCCTCTAATGGCAGGACCAGGCGCAATCAGTTCAACGATCGTCTACGGCGCACGTTACCCAAGCATGCTCGATACTGTTGGCATTGCCTTGACGATTGGCCTTTTCTGCTTGTGCTCTTGGTTGCTGTTTCGCTCAGCACCATTGATTGTTCGATTCTTAGGCCAAACTGGCATTAACGTCATTACTCGTATCATGGGCCTGATTTTGGGCGCTTTAGGTATTGAATTTATCGCCAATGGTCTACGTAACCTCTTTCCTGGGTTAGCCTGATCATTAATAAGTCGCTATGATAGAAAGATGCATTCACTGGTCTTTCTATCATGTCGCAAGATACACTTAAAAATCAGCTTTACATTATTATCTTTGGTACTCATACCCGAGCAGGAAAGGTATTTGATATCGCCCTTATCATTGCCATCCTCTCATCACTGATTGTTTTGGTATTAGAGTCAGTCCCCTCGATCCGCGCTCAGTGGGCACAACAATTGCGCTATCTTGAATACACGTTTACCGGCCTATTCACGATTGAATATTTGTTACGTCTTTACTGCTCACCCAAGCCTGCAGCCTATGCGAAAAGCTTTTATGGTGTGATTGATTTTCTCGCCATTTTGCCCACGTATTTAACCTTGTTCTTTCCGGCGGCTTCATTTATGGGCGTAATTCGCGCCATTCGTGTATTGCGTATATTTCGCGTGTTGAAGCTGGTGCGTTACTTACAAGAATCCAATATTCTATTGCGTTCATTGCTTATGGCACGCAGAAAAATTTTGGTCTTCTTCAGTTCTCTCGCAATTCTTGTGACCATCTTCGGCGCTCTGATTTATATCATTGAAGGGCCTCAAAACGGCTTTACCAGTATTCCCAAAAGCATCTATTGGGCCATTGTGACCATTACTACCGTCGGTTACGGCGACTTAGTGCCTCAAACGCCTTTAGGTAAGGCTATCGCATCGTTAACCATGTTGATGGGCTATTCGATTATAGCGGTGCCGACAGGTATCATCACCGCAGAACTGCATCAAGAAATGAATGCTCACAAATCTTTGGTTCGGTGTCCTAATTGTTCACGCTCTGGGCATGAATCTGACGCCATGTATTGTAAACACTGCGGCGGCGAACTGGCAGATCCTGATAATCGAGTGGTCAAAACGAAAGAGTAATCCCTGCATTTCATCAATGGGGATAACGTATCTTTGTTTTGATTATGGATGGTTTTGATTATGGATGGTTTTGATTATCGCGAGTTTTGATATTGGAGACAAAAAAGGCTGACGTAAGAGCGTCAGCCTTGATTTTTTACTAGCAATGCAGCTTATTACCAGAGGGCAACATGACTGAACAGGTCACACTCTCAACTCTAAGCAAGAGTCTGGTACTATTCGCCTTTCTCGGCAAGAATAATACGCAAGGTACGACGTAGTGGCTCAGCCGCGCCCCACAGCAATTGGTCACCAACGGTAAAGGCATTTAAGAAATCATCACCCATGGCCATTTTGCGCAAGCGGCCAACAGGGACTGAGAGCGTGCCAGTGACTTTGGCTGGAGTCAGTTCGGCGGCCGTGATGTCACGATCGTTTGGAATGACCTTAACCCAATCATTGTGCGTAGCGATCATCTCTTCAATCTCATCCATCGGCACATTTTGCTTGAGCTTAATGGTAAGAGCTTGAGAGTGACAGCGCATTGCACCGATACGGACGCACGTGCCATCGATTGGTACGGGTGCATCTTGGAAACCAAGGATCTTGTTCGCTTCCGCGCCAGCCTTCCACTCTTCTTTGCTCTGACCGTTATCGCGCTTCACATCGATCCATGGAATCAATGAGCCCGCCAAAGGTACACCAAACTTGTCCGTCGGGAACTGAGCAGAACGCATGGTATCTGCGACTTTCTTATCGATATCCAAGATAGAGCTTGAAGGATTTGCCAATTCAGAGCTGACCGAGTCGTTAATCACACCCATTTGAGAAATCAACTCGCGCATGTTTTGCGCACCCGCACCAGAGGCGGCTTGGTACGTCATCGCGCTAGTCCACTCAACCAAGCCCTTTTCAAATAGACCACCAAGGCCCATTAGCATCAAGCTAACGGTACAGTTACCGCCAACAAACGTGTTGGTGCCAGCGTGAATACCTTGTTGGATTTGACTTAGGTTAACAGGATCTAACGTAATGATTGAATCTTGCGCCATACGCAGTGTTGATGCCGCGTCAATCCAGTAGCCTTTCCAACCTGCTTGACGGAGTGCTGGGTATACTTTCTCTGTGTAACTTCCGCCTTGACAAGTGATCACTGCATCAAGCTGTTTGAGGCTCTCAATATCAAAAGCGTCTTGTAGTAGCCCAGTATCTTTGCCCAAATTTGGAGCTGGGATACCGACTTGAGATGTGCTGTAAAATACCGGTTCGATAAGATCGAAATCTTTTTCTTCTACCATGCGTTGCATCAGGACCGAACCTACCATGCCACGCCAACCGACTAAACCTACTCTCATTCTCAACTCTCCATGTAATCTAATTCAAAGGGGAATACACCAATATTCATTGTTCGAAGCAAAATCTCAAGGGAAATTGCGTTAAACGGTTAAATTTTAGCCATATCTGGTCATTTACTTGATCAAAGATAAATTTGGCTGATTTTATTGCCATTGTTATCTGGTTCGTCCTAAAAACATCAAGATTAAACAACACCGAAAAAAGCGTGCCACAAATCGTTTACATTACAAAACATTTCATTTGGTTAAATTTAACTTTTTACGACATTTTAATCTGCACATTAAACATTAAAAAGACTCAAATCACAGCAATTGGACATTTTCTCGAAATAATATTCTAGCTACTGTAAAGTACATCCTATCTAAAAAATGGGCTCACACCCTATCTAAGTAAACTCATTTATTTGTATGCACTCATAACACTAATTAAGAGGCTCCTCATGACACAACACTCCCCCCGCCTGCCTAGCTTGTTGCAGGTTGTTGTCTCACTTGGGTTATTTCTTCTGCTTGCGTTCTCGTTCACCGCTAAGCTTGATCTCCCAATTCAACTGGCTTTGTATATTGGCTGGTTTATCATTATCGTTCTTGGCATTCGTTTAGGTCATCAATACAAAGATCTCGAAGTAGCGGCACTTAACGGTATTTCAAATGGTTTAGGTGCGGTATTGATCCTCTTAGCGGTTGGCGCTTTGGTCGGCACTTGGATTTCGGGCGGTATTGTTCCGACCATCATTTACTACGGTCTGAAAGCGATTCATCCCTCTATTTTCCTTCTCGCGACGATGATCATCTGTTCGTTAACCGCGCTGGCAACTGGTACCTCTTGGGGGGCTGCCGGTACGGCTGGTATTGCCATGATGGGGATTGGTCAAGGCCTTGGCGTCCCAGCACCAATTACCGCTGGTGCCGTACTGTCAGGATGTTATTTCGGCGACAAGATGTCCCCACTGTCTGACTCAGTAATTTTGGCTTCTTCTATGTCAAATGTTGAGGTCATGGAGCACATTAAAGGCATGCTGCCAGTGGCGCTAATTAGCTACATCATCACTGGTATTATGTTTACCGCATTTGGTTTCCACTACGCAGGTAACGTGGATATGTCCCAAGTGCAATCGGTTATTCAAGCCATGGAACAACAGTTCTACATCACCCCTTATTCGTTCGTTCCAGTCATTATCGTATTGGGTCTTTTGGCCATGCGTATGCCTTCATTCCCAGTGATTAGCTTTGGTTCTTTGTTAGGTATTATCTGGGCGGTGATGATCCAAGACGTCAATTTCCTTCAAGCATTCAACACCGCATGGGCACCGTTTGAAATAGAATCTGGCATTGGCTTTATTGACTCTATTCTAAACCGTGGCGGCATGTCCTCAATGCTTGGCTCTGTCGCAGTGATCGTATTTGGTCTTGGTTTTGGTGGCCTGCTGGATAAAGTCGGTGTGCTTGAAACTATTGCTAAACTGTTTGAACGAAGAGTTCAAAGCGCTGGTTCACTGGCCACCAGTACGATTGGTACTGCGTTTATGGGTAACGTTTTTGGCTCTGCAATGTATGTATCTTTGATTTTAACGCCAAAAATTTGCGCTAAAAACTACGACCGCTTGGGCTACAAACGTAAAAACCTATCGCGTAATGCTGAATTTGGCGGCACGTTGACGTCAGGCATGGTGCCTTGGAGTGATAATGGTATATACATGGCGAGTATTTTAGGTGTTGCGACGCTGTCTTATGCTCCCTTTATGTGGTTGAGCTTCGTTTGTATCATCGTCACTATCGTCACTTCATACATGGGCTGGTTCGTTGATAAATGTGAACCAACTGCTGAGGCGAGTGAAGAAGAGCAAACGCAATTAGCCAATCAAACCGTTTAATGTCTGAAGCGCCTCCAATGAGGCGCTTTGTTTTTTAGGATTGATGACTTTGTAAAAATTGCTCACTTTCATAAATCGCTCGATCAAGTCGCAGCTTAAGCTCTTTCATCACCGAATCACTCGGCTGTTGACCCGATTTTATCGCAAGTTCTACTTCACCTGCTACTTCACGTAACTTCATCGCCGCCAAATTGCCTCCCACGCCTTTTAGACTATGTGCCTTGCGCTGTGCATCTTGGGGGGCATCACTAAGTAATTGCTGTATTCTTTCCGCGTCGCCAGTATGATCTTCAATGAAGACTTCCAATAACATGCAAACAGACTCGATATCATTGCTGAGAGAATCAAGCATTTTATCAAAATCGATCTCCGTTTCGTCTTTTAACACCGTCATCGCCATCTTCTCCACATTTTCAGACACAGGTTCAACCTCCTCAAACAGCGGTGGTGCAGCCACAAGTGGCTTACTGGTTTTTTTTACAGGCTGGGAGTAACGTAAGCTATAAGCAATCAAGCCAACAAGCAGACAAAGGGTCAGCATGCTTACCCCACCAGCCAGCAGAATATAATCGGTGAGCAAACCATTGAACGCAATACGTTGTGTGTTGACCTGAGCGTAAACATCATGATTAATGAGTTTTTTTAATATGTACTGACCTTGGGCATAACCACTCAGTACTTGCGAAACCTGCGCCAATACCGATTGCAGATCTTTAGCTTGCTGAGCGGGCAGTGCTTCACTAAAAGTATAAATGTCATCGAGCTCACGATAAATTGCGGGGTTAGAGTCATTTTCACTGAAAATGGCATCCAGTACGTTGGTGGCCAATTTAAAATACAGTTGTGAAATCTCAGGCTCAAATTGGTACTTGTCGCGCATGGCGCGCATCGCTTCGACCAAGGTCAACAGATTTATATTGTTATCCAGATAGATTTGAGTCTGCTCAATATAGCGATCAGTGGTGTAAAACAGCTGTTGTGTATCAGGCACAAACCAGTAGTCTTGGCCATGGGTCTCTATTTGCAGTCGGAGCGCATAGACTAATTGCAGATCGAGGGACTCAACATCGGCACGTTCAATTCGTGACGGTGCATCTAGTGACAATGACTCGCGAAGGCCTTGCAGAGCACTACCGAGTTCATAAATTTGTTCTTTGGTTGTGAACGTAGAACGGTAATTACTGGCAATCAGTAACATGCTGATAAGCCAAAGGATCAATAGCCCCATTCCAAGTTTGAGTGTCTTGCCACCCATGCTCATCCTTAAAAAATATAAATTCCCTTTAATACAAGCATATACATTGTGGCGCAGAAGTGGAGGACTAACTACAAAAATGTTGCAGTTAGTCCTTCGATGATGAGGTTATTTATTGCGTGTCAATTGATCGCGCAAGTTAGGTGGCGTGCCTTTAATGGTTAAGGTATCGGTTTCTGGATCGTAGAATACACGTTCACCCATCAGCAAACTGTCAAAGCTGATGTTTAAGCCACCGCCCGCTCCGACATATTTTGTTAGTTTACGTACCGTCGCTCGATCAGCAGGAAAGCTCTCTTCCAGCTCATAGCCTTGAGCTTGGGTATAGTCGAGAAAGCTTGTGCCATCTTGTGATGAAGGTAATTCACCGGACAGTTCACGAACCTGTACTTCATCGCCCACTTTGATCTGTTCATTGCAGTAATCCGCAACTTG
This sequence comes from Vibrio pacinii DSM 19139, assembly GCF_000711795.1. Taxonomy (GTDB): domain Bacteria; phylum Pseudomonadota; class Gammaproteobacteria; order Enterobacterales; family Vibrionaceae; genus Vibrio; species Vibrio pacinii. The sequence goes on from NZ_JONH01000001.1 coordinate 434,843, forward strand.
CTTCTTGTAACTGATCACTTCGTCTTTTTCGAGCTTTGAATCGGCACAGAAATCATCAACTGCTTGCATCAATACTTGGTTTTGTTGTTTGGTATCTAAACCAACTTCGGCTTGGAGAAAATCGAGGAAGAAGTCCGCCACCTTACGGCCAACGCGACCTTTGATGTAAGCTAAGTAACGATTGGATTGTTTGTCTGTTGCATAACTGGTTAAATCGATGCGTGCGGCAATGTCCATCTTGCTCAAATCAAGGTAATCGGTCGCACTAATATCTAGGCCTTCGGTCACTTTCAAGCTCTGGTTCGATGGGATAATCGCCACGAATAAATAGTCCGTTGCTAAAGATTGGTATTCCGCAATCACTAGAATACCTTCATCAGCAAATGGGTATTTGGCTAGCTCGTTTTTGAGACGATTGGCGCTTGATTGTGAGAAATCATAAAAACTTTGCTTTTCTTGACGTAAATCTTGCAACCACAACTGAAATTCGCTGTCAGACTTAAAGCTGCCAAAACCTTTGCCGGCTTTTGAATGAAATACTCGATGAAGCTCAGCAACCAGATTTTCAGTTGCAGCATCATTGGCAAGAGATTCAGCACGAAAGTTGACAACTAGTTCATCTGAATCGTTTTTTTGTAATTGGTGAAGGATAACGTTAGAGAGATGAAGGCTCATGATGAAATTTATCGCTGCGTAGGTTTCAGTTGCGTGGCATTGTAGGTTATCATAAGCCGCTTTACTATCATCATTAGAGTCTTTATGCCGATTACATCTAAATACAGTGACGCAAAAGTTGAACGCATCCTAGCGGAAGTTGCTGCTGTACTTGAAAAACATTCAGTTGGTCCAGATCTTGCCTTAATGATTGCAGGCAATATCGCTACCAATGTCTTAAATCAAGATGTTGGGGCTTCACAACGCAAAGCAATTGCTGAAAAATTCGCACAAGCACTTGTTTCTTCAGTTGAAGAATAAAACACCACAATAATAACGGATAATAGAACACTGACATGGTCGATAACGGAAACACATACGGCGAACGCGTGTCGCGTTTAGTGGGTTGGGGGCATTGGTTTGCCTTTTTCAACATCATTGCGGCAATGCTTATTGGAACCCGTTATATCACTCAGTCACCTTGGCCAGAAACCTTGCTCGGTCAGCTTTACCTTGCGGTATCTTGGGTTGGTCATTTTGGCTTTCTGGTTTTCGCTCTTTACTTGCTCGTTCTATTCCCGCTTACATTCGTCATACCGTCACGCAAGCTGTTCCGTTTGCTGGCGGTCTGTTTTGCTACCGTTGGCTTAACGATCCTATTGGTCGACACTCAGACCTATCAAACCATTAACTTGCACCTAACGCCTGTGGTGTGGGAAGTTTTGTTTAGCGATGAAAGCTCAAGAATAAGCGCCGACCTTCAGCACTTGTTTGTTGTACTACCTCTGATCTTTTTACTGCAATTGGCCTTGTCAGAGTGGGTATGGCGTAAGCAACGCAAACTGTCTCACAAACATGTCGGACGCCCTATCGCGGCGCTGTTTTTTGTCAGCTTTATCGCCAGCCACCTGATTTACGTTTGGGCTGACGCCTATTTTTACAATCCGATTACCGCCCAACGCGCCAACTTCCCGCTCTCTTACCCGATGACAGCAAAGTCGTTCATGGAGCGCCACGGACTGCTTGATCGCGAAGAGTATCTGCAGCGCCTTGAACAGAATCAAGACAGTGTCGAGTTGGTTCGTTACCCGCTAGAAAAAATTGAATTTAACCGCCGCGCTAACCCACTCAATATCATGATTGTCAGTGTCAATAACCTGCGTAGCGATGTGTTAACCGAAGCATCGATGCCCGCCATGCATCAGTTCGCTAATAATCACCAGAATTTCACTAATCATTACAGTTCGAGCAATGACTCATTTGGCATATTTGGTCTATTTTATGGCCTGCCAAGCAGCTACGCGAGCAGCATTAGGACTCAAGGTTCGAAACCCATTCTTATCGACACACTGATCGATAAGAACTACCAATTTGGCTTATTTAGCGGCGATAACTTTGACGAGCCTCTCTATGGTGAAACCGTATTTCGTGGCATGAGCTTCAATGGTATCGCTTTTAACGACACCGAATCAGCAGACTCGCAAGCCATCGATGCTTGGGCCAAATGGGCACAGCAACAAGGTAAAAAGCCTTGGTTTAGTTACCTAGAGCTCACCACCGTCGACAGTTTTACGGCTTACAGTGACACCAATAAAAAGCAATCTGCTGAAGAGAAACTCAAAGCAGGCTACCTTAAGTCCGTGGCAACAGCCGACCTTGAAATCAAGAGCGTTCTTGAGCAGATCAAAGCGTTAGAGCTTGAAGACAATACCGTGGTGGTGATCACATCTAACCATGCGACGGAGTTTAACGAAACAGGGTCGAATAGCTGGGGGTCAAACTCCAATTTCAGCCAATATCAGCTAAAAGTCCCGATGGTTATTCAATGGCCAGGGAAAATCGCCGCCGAATATCAGCACAGAACCAGCCATCTCGATTTATCGGTAACGATTCTGCAAGACTTATTAGGCGTCTCATCGAACCCGAACGATTTTAGTAGTGGACGTAACTTGTTTGATGAGCGTAATCGTCGTTGGATTTTAGCTGGTGATTCACGTGAGCTGGCATTGATTACGACCAAGAACACCACGGTGATTGATAAATTTGGTAACTACAAATTATACGATGCCAACTATCAGCGCTTAAAAGATGACAATCCAACCTTGCCAGTCTTGATGCAAGGTTTGACTGAACTGCAACGTTTTTACGCTAAAAGCAACTAAATCATAATGTTATGGGATTGACCCAAGACCACTTTATGTTTAGATTACAGGTATCGGATATTAGCGCAGCTTGGTAGCGCACCACTCTGGGGGAGTGGGGGTCACTGGTTCGAATCCAGTATATCCGACCAATACACCTGAAAAAGAGAGCCTCGGCTCTCTTTTTTGCTTTTCGAGACTCTGCTTGGGTACACAAGCATAATTGCGACATCAGCGCGATATTTTTGTTTGTAGCATTGTTCATCGTAGTGAGCCTCAACGCCGCCTCTTTGCTAAATCCACTAGGTAAAGTGTAAAAATCAGTCATTCGAACTCATTTTTAAAGTCAAACGCTCAATAATGAATCAAACGCTATAAATAGGGGTTTACAAGTTTTCTCAACCCCTATATTATCCGCCCCATACGGAGAGATGGCTGAGTGGTTGAAAGCACCGGTCTTGAAAACCGGCGTACGTTAATAGCGTACCTAGGGTTCAAATCCCTATCTCTCCGCCACATTAAAATGAAAAAAGCCACTGAATTCCAGTGGCTTTTTTCATTTCTAAATCTAACCAAGCCCCACGAGCATTACTTTTGAAGATGATCACTTGCCCCATGAGGTCAGTGTTTTTCGGACAGCCAATAACCATTGCTGTCACAGTTGATTAATGTCTTCTCTTATTCCTTGCACATAGCTGCCAAGATGATTAGAAAACCGTCCTGCTTCAATTAGATCCAACACCTTGCCTTTGAGCTCTTTGGGGTAAATTCGCATATCTTCAAGTAACGGAATCGGCACCCAATCGAGCGCTTGAATATAGTTCTCATCATTGAGCCCAACTAAATTGCTCAGTTGAGGGACACCTTGGTAATCATCAATCAGATAAAAGAATTCTGCGTTGTAGCGATCTAGGTGCGTTTCATAGAATTCGCGCGCACAAATGAGCTCACCAACGTCGATCTTAAGCCCGGCTTCTTCGTTGAACTCACGGATCAAACATTGCTTAGTACTTTTATCGTCTTCTTCTAAACCGCCTCCGGGCGGAATCCAATACTCACCGCTAAAGTCTTTTACACGCAGTAACAACATGGCGCCATCACGAATCAATACCCCGGCAGCACGAATACGATGTTGCATAGCTTCCCCCTCTATTGTTATCCATTAAAGCACGTGTTATCCATAAACACGGAACGCAGCCTCTAATAACTGCATATGTATCGGCACTAGTTGGTGATGATCGGTTCGATACCCTCCCCCCACGACACAGGCTATCGGTATCTGCATCTCCTTGGCGAGCGCAAGCATAAAGTGATCGCGTTGATAAATGGCAGCGGTAGAGACATCAAGGTAACCAAGCTCATCGTCTTGGTGAATATCAACCCCCGCATCGTAAATCACTACATCGGGTTGATGAAGATTCATGGCCATTGTGACAACACTAGTAAACGCACTTAAAAACTCGTCATCTTGAGTTTCTCGACTCAGCGCAACGTCTAAATCAGAGTCAGGCTTTCTGGCAGGAAAGTTCTTATCACAATGAAAAGATAAGGTTACGATGTCTGCCGCCTCACTACACAGTGTAGCTGTCCCATCACCATGATGCACATCACTGTCGATGATCAATACCTTATCCACTCCCGGTTGATGCAGTGCACGCTTAGCCGCCAAGACCAAGTCGTTAAACAAGCAAAATCCACTACCAAAGTCGTAGTGGGCATGGTGATAACCGCCGCTTAAGTGAATAGCCGATCCGTGCTCTAGTGCTTGCAGTACGGTTTCACAAGTTCCTCCTGCTGAGGTGAGCGTGCGCTCAATCAGTGCTTCACTCCAAGGAAACCCTATCCGACGCATTTTGGCTGCTGGCAGTTCTCCACTGATTAGCGCTTGCACATAACAAGGACTGTGGGTTTGTTCTACTTCTGTTGCCGTTAGCGGGTAAGGTTGAACCATACGAAATGCCATTTGCCACGGCGGTTGGCTCTCTCGGCGCCGCTCTACTGCTTGGTATAACAGGCGATATTTGTTAATCGGATAACGATGGCCGTCGGGCAACGGGAGCTGTGAGTAGATAGGGTGATAAATAAGAGCAATCATGGCGTTAGTGGAAAATGGGCAATAAGTGAAAGAATATCATAACCCTTTTAGCAATAAGCAGCTCACTCGTTTATAACAAATCGTTATCATCAGTTCATACACCATCGTCCTAACCAAAGCAATCCAATCGCAGCTTAAAAAACTAATCATAGTGATTAAACTCCGTCAATCAATGTTCAAGTTAAACTCCAACCTATCAATAGCTACATCGTGGTCCAAATGAAATTTTTCAATTGAACGAATAGGATAAGGAAAGGAAACATGTACAATCTAGCAAAACCACTGTCGGCAATAGCGTTATTGGCGGCGCTATTTTCAAATGCTTCGACCGCATTGGAATTGACAAGCACTGATATTACCGAAGGTCATCCCATGAAAAAAACCTTTGAGTATGCTGGTTGGGGGTGTAGTGGTAAAAATCAATCGCCTCAATTACAGTGGCACGATATTCCAGAAGGAACCAAAAGCTTTGCTATTACCGCCTATGACCCAGATGCCCCGACTGGCAGTGGGTTTTGGCATTGGATCGCACTTGATCTGCCTGCAAAAACTGATCACCTTGTGCGAGGGGCAAAGATAAGTGAACTTGGTGGCCAAGAAGTACGTATTGACTATGGGTCAGTGGGTTTCGGTGGTGCTTGTCCCCCTGTTGGTGACGGAATGCACCGCTACCAATTTACGGTCTGGGCTCTGCCTAAAGCCTCGCTCGGGCTGGATGAAAATACCCCACCGGCAGTGGTTGGCTTTACCCTCAACAGTCTCGCTTTAGACAAAGCAACACTGACCGCGACCTAAACTCGATAAGAGGCCAAGGAAGAAAGGGGGGGATACATCATTTTGATCACGTTACATGCTTAAACAGTCTCAATAATGGCGTAATGTGTCCGCTCCCCCCTCCTACCCTCAAGTTCAACATATCAAAAATCGATGACGGGTAGACGGGTGGTCGCAGACGCTTATTTGTAGATAATAGCTTGAGGTTGTCATACTCCGATTCATCATTGCATCTTGACCAAAAGGATGGCGTTCATGAGCAAATCAACAAGACTTAATGCTTTATTGATGCCGCTATTGATCCTAACACTCAATGGCTGCTGGTCTGACAATCCACGCGACTGGTACCAAGATTACTTAAGTCGAGTTGCCCGCGTTCAGGATGTTGAAACAGTCAGCATAACGCCGACCCCCTTAGCTCAATTGCCACGTAAGCGAGAGCTCTTCATCGATATAGAGCCGCTATCGATTGGCCTGTTAGACAGCTACCAACTACGCCAGTGTGGGCTATTTAACCTTATAGCCGAACGCAATTCAGTACTGGGTAAAGTTGCCGATGAGTTTCACCGTTATGACTACCAACGGCAGCTGCTGATGGGTCTTGCCCAGTGCCAGGCGAACGACATCATCGATGCGCAGCTAAAACAAAAACTGGCGGAAATTGAAAACCAGAAACAAGCTCAACTTAATGCTCATCAATGGAACCTACTTTATACCAGTGAGGCCATGCAGCATCAGCTTTCAGGTAATCATTGGCTAGAGAAAGCGTTGACGCCGCAAGTGCAGCAAGTCGGCCAAGCACTTGAACATATTCAACGCGCTTTCACTGGCGAGCCACACCAAATCCAACAAGTGCAGGAAACGTTAGAAAAGAGTGCTGTTATAGGCAATCTGAACTTTTCATTAGTTAATGCGACCCACCAACTTGATACCGTCACCCGTCAACTCAATACCTTTGATGAAACAATTATCTGTGACGCGCAACGTGATACCACTAAATTCAAATATCTAAACAATGTCTTCGCACAACAATACGTTGGCGTTATTCAACCGTATATGGCGCAGCTCGATAGTTACTATCAGATCCTTAATCCAGCATTAACGCTGTTTGAACCTCAACCCGAACTTCACCCGTACGTTTATCCACTGGTAAACAATCACAACCAATTTCGCCGCGCGATCCGTGATCATGTTCATTACTGGCAACAACTATTTAAACGCTGCGGACGCCAAGTAGGTTAGCGCGTGTTAGTCCCTTTTTTTGCTGTTGGTTTTTTACGATAACCGCCTTTACTTCGCTTCTTGTAGGCAGGGCGTTCAACCTTAGGTAAATGACGCAATGACTCTGGCACTTCACCACGACGAACCTGTTGCATCAATCCATCAATTCTTTGTTGCAAAGCCTGCATAAAGGGCTGATACGCTTGATTGCGCTCCGCCATTCCTTGCAGCTGATGCTCCCAGTTGGCCGTCATATCTGGATAGGTCGATTCTGCAGGTAACGCATGAATCAAGCCTCGTCCTGCCGCGCTGCTAAGTATTGCTTTACCTTGTCGTTGAAGAAGTTGGCGTTTAAACAAGGTATCGAGAATGCCCGCTCGAGTGGCTTCGGTACCAAGTCCATCGGTCTCTTTGAGGATCTTTTTTAGCTCTTTATCTTCAACAAAACGACCGATACCTGTCATCGCCTGAAGCAAAGTGGCTTCGGTAAAGTGTTTTGGAGGCTCGGTTTTACAATCTTTGATCTCACCCTCACGGCAAGTGAGCACACATCCTTCAGCCAAGGCTGGTACGCTATCGACATTGGCGTCCTCATCATCAATTTTACCCAGCAACGCTTTCCAACCAGCAGAAACCAATTGTCGACCTTTGGCAACAAAACTCCCACCCGCAATGTCAAACACTAACTTGGCTTCTGCATACACTGCCGCAGGGTAGAATTGCATCAAATATTGTCGCGCAATTTGTTGATAAACTTTCATTTCACTGGCAGAAAGCGCATTAAGTGACGCTTTCTTGGGGGTTGGAATAATGGCATGGTGCGCGTCAACCTTTTTATCATTCCACGCTTTCGACTTAAGTGATAGGTTCGCCCCCTGCACCGCTTGCTCAAGCTCTTTGGCATTATTACCGATCGCATCACAAACACTGCTTGCCTGAGATAAATGCTCCAGCGGCAGATAGCGACAATCAGAACGTGGGTAGGTGATCAGTTTATGCTTTTCATACAACGACTGACAGGTATCTAACACTTGCTGAGCACTCATTGCAAAGCGCTTAGCGCAATCTATCTGCAGTGTTGATAACGAATAGGGCAGTGGCGCGGCTTGCTTGGTTTGTTTTTGCTCTGACTCCGCCACGGTAGCTGGTTGATTGACAATGCGATTGGCAACATTCTCGACTAACTTACGATTAAGGACTCGTCCCTCTTCATCTTGCCAAGGCTTGCAGGCTTCGCTCGGCTTCCAGCGGGCGCGGATATCAAATTGACGCGCATCGTCTTGATAAGGGATCAACGCATGCAAGGTAAAATAGTCACGTGGGGAGAAATTCTCTATCTCTTCGTCTCGACGCACAACTAAACCGAGTACAGGCGTTTGTACACGCCCGACCGACAATACACCTTGGTAGCCCGCCTTTTGGCCAAGCAGTGTATAAGCTCGCGACATATTCATCCCATACAACCAGTCAGCTCGCGAACGTGCCAAAGCAGAAACAGACAAAGGGATAAAGTCACGATTGCTGCGCATTTGATTCAGCGCACGTTTCACGGCTGGTAAGTTTAAGTCACTAATAAGTAAACGTTGCGCAGTTTGTTTTTTACTTTTAGTCACTTTGCAATAATCGAGGACTTCATCAACCAGCAATTGCCCCTCGCGGTCTGGATCGCCAGCATGAATGATCTGGCTCGACTCCTTAAGCAATTTACGCACGACAGAGAGTTGCTTGCTGGCCGACTTTCTCGGTCTTAATTGCCATACCTCAGGGACAATCGGTAAATCGGCGAGATTCCACTTTTTATAACGATCGTCATAAGCATCTGGCTCGACTTGTTCAAGCAAATGACCAATACACCAAGTAACCACATCACCGTTACCGCAACGGATAAAACCTTGGTCATTTTTTTTTGGTCCAGGGAGAGCCGCAGCAATCGCGCGGCCAAGGCTGGGTTTTTCGGCAATAAAAAGACGAGACATACAGTACAAATAGCCAGATACAATAAGGGCCACATTATCGAATGTGGCCCTTATAAATCAAGAAAAACTGTAAATTTAACCAGTATTATTGGTCTTCTGACGGGTTACGCTCAGCGGCTTCTTTGATCAAAGACTGCAGTTCGCCTTTTTGGAACATCTCAATGATGATGTCACAACCACCAACTAATTCACCTTCAATCCATAATTGAGGGAATGTCGGCCACTGCGCGTAAGCAGGTAGCTCTGCGCGAATATCAGGGTTTTGCAAGATGTCAACGTAAGCAAATTTTTCACCACATGCCATCAGCGCCTGAGCTGCTTGAGAAGAGAAACCACAGCTTGGAAGTTTTGGCGAACCTTTCATGTAAAGAAGGATCGTGTTCTCTGCGATTTGCTGTTTAATTTTATCGATAGTTTCCATTGCTTCCTCTTAAATGGAGTTTTTGCAAATTTGTCGAACATTCTAAACCATTAGCACAGAATAAAAAGCCTATTATGTGTATGGTCTTACAAGCTTAAGCAATTTTGAGATCCATCAACACTGACTAATAAAGAAATTTCATATAGAAATTTGCCAGCGATGCTTTTAATAAAGTAAAAACTTGCTAAACTATATCGCAAGTCAGCAAATCGTTCGTGGCAACTTAGATTGACCATGAATAATAAATAACACTGGAAGCAATCGAAAGAGGTCACTCTTTCACATAAATGGAGAATCGAGTAATGGCATTTGAACTACCAGCTCTTCCTTACGCAAAAGATGCACTAGAACCACATATTTCAGCGGAAACTCTAGATTTCCACCATGGTAAGCACCACAACACTTACGTTGTTAAGCTAAACGGTCTTATCCCTGGTACTGAGTTCGAAGGTAAATCTCTAGAAGAGATCATCAAGACTTCTACCGGTGGCGTATTCAATAACGCAGCTCAAATTTGGAACCATACTTTCTACTGGCACTGTCTAGCGCCAAACGCAGGTGGTGAACCAACAGGCGCCGTTGCAGAAGCAATCAACGCGGCATTCGGTTCTTTCGAAGAGTTCAAAGCAAAGTTCACTGATTCAGCAATCAATAACTTTGGTTCTTCTTGGACTTGGCTTGTGAAAAAAGCAGACGGATCTCTAGAGATCGTTAACACGTCTAACGCTGCAACGCCTCTAACAGAAGAAGGGACAACACCACTTCTTACTGTTGACCTATGGGAACACGCTTACTACATCGATTACCGTAACGTTCGTCCAGATTACATGAACGGTTTCTGGGCATTGGTTAACTGGGACTTCGTTGCAGAAAACCTAGCAAAATAACCCTCTCCCCTAGGATTTAAAATTTAGTCGCTTAAAAAGCCAGCAGTCGCTGGCTTTTTTATTGGTTCAAATTCTGATTTTTCTAAAGTTTCTCTCAAGTTAGTCGTTATAAGGGCATCAAAAGAGAGGCACTATGCACATTCATACATTAGACAAAGCCGCCATTATTAATGAGCTTCAATTCGGTACGGGGATAAACCATGCCGTGCATGAAGGTCGTCGTGCTGACTTTGCTTTAATTTTGTCGATGTTCTCTGATGATGTGCGCGATAACACGCCAATAGAAAAACTCGATCAGGCCGACTCAAGCGAACAAGCGTTGCGTAAACGCTTTGAGTTGCAAATGCCTCAATCACTGCGTTCTGATCAAAGCTCATATCAGCAGTCTGCACAGCAAGCCGAGTTGTTCCACAGTGCTGGCCTTCCTAGCGCCAAACTATGCCACTACCTCAAGCCCGATGCGTTAGCGTACCTTCCAGAAGAAACGCATGATCTTCCTGAAGAGGTTTATCACAACCTATCCGGTCACCAACGCAGAATGCTAGCGGAACATGAACCGAAAAAGTTAATACCGGTTGATCTTTATCATCAACTGATTAAAGCACAGCGTACCTTCCAGCTTCAGGCTCAAGCTTAGTCTCTGCCCCTATCGATAGTCTATCGATCACTAATAGTGGTATTAAATCCGCAAAGGATCGATAGGATCACAGTTTGTTCGTCTCATTTGTTGAACTGATAAAACCGTTTACTCGTAGAGTGTGAATGATGCCAAATAATCGTAAATTACCTGACTCACTGACAAGGTTATTTGACCTTATTCACAACTAAACAACAGTTAATCAACCATGCTATACAGGCGCAATTATGCGCTGTCATTGCTTGTAAGGGATTAAGCCCATGGATATAAAAACTGCTGTAATATTAGTAACTTCAGCTGGCTCTCAAATCGGTAGCACATTAGCGCAACATTTTGTTTCACTCGGCGCAACGGTCATCCTGTGTGATAAAAAAACACCGCAACTATCGCAGGCTTATCAACAATGTAGCGCCATCTCAGATCAAGTGTTTCAGTTCACTCTTAACGACCATTCGCTTGCCTCCGTTCAGGCTCTCTTCTCGTTCATAGATAAAAATGTCAAACGTTCCCCCGACGTCTTGATCAATGCACTGACCGCAGAAGCGATGCCCAACATTTTTGATCAGCGCGCCAGTGATCTTTTCACCCAGCGGCTCTCTTTAATGGCTGCCACCCTATTTACTTTTGGTCAAGCCACCGCAGAAAGAATGCGCCAAGAGAAAAAAAATGGCGTCATCGTCAATGTCATTGCTTATGCCGACTATCAAGATCTGTCTGGTTTTGACAACGCAACGTCTATGGTAGCGGGCTTTACCCAAAGCTGGGCAAAGGAGCTTACTCCGTTTAACATTCGTGTTGGTGGCGTCGTGCCTGCCGCTCAACATAACGATTCGCATTGGGCAGAAATTCAAGATGAACTGATTCGTAACACCGAATATATCGTTTCAAACGACTACTTTAGTGGCAGAGTAATGGCAGCTTAAGGTTCATTGAATCAATGAACCTGAGTTGATAACGAGGGGAGAATTTATAAAGAGCGTAAAATCTTTTCTGACGCTTCTTCGATCAAATCTATTACTAACTCAAATCCCCTGTCGCCGCCGTAGTAGGGGTCAGGAATTTCCTCATAGTCTGAGTCAGCATAGCTAAGAAATAGCCTGAGTTTGTGTTGTAAATGGCTAGGACACTGCATCTTAAGATCGGCAAGATTGTCTTCATCCGCAGCTAAAATCAGATCAAATCGCTCAAAATCACTGTCGATAACTTTACGAGCACGAATCCCTTTGAACGAATAACCACGCTTTTCTCCTGCCGCTTTCGCGCGTGGATCCGGTGGATTTCCTTGGTGATAGCCAATTGTGCCTGCCGAATCAATGTCGACATCAACACCCATTTGTTGCGATTTCGCACGTAAAATAGCTTCTCCGGTCGGTGAGCGACAAATATTGCCCATACACACCACTAAAATTTTGTTACTCATCGTGCTCCTAATCGCCATTGACGTCACTTTCCCATAAAAATCATAGGTATTTGCATCTCGCTGATTGGGCTATCATAGCCACAGTTTGATTAAATAAAAAAGGATTTCCCATGACGTCTGAAACCAATAAAGAAGTTCGTCACAAAGCTCGTCAGCAAAAAGTGAAAGAGCAAGTCGATGCTAAAGTGGCGGCGGCGCAAGAAGAGAAAGGCCTACTGCTGATCATTACCGGTAATGGCAAAGGTAAATCGACATCTGGTTTTGGCACTGTGGCAAGAGCGGTTGGTCATGGCTTAAACGCCGCGGTTGCTCAGTTTATCAAAGGTACGTGGGACAATGGTGAGCGCAACCTACTCGAAAAACTCGGCGTTGAGTTTCAAGTAATGGCGACAGGTTTCACTTGGGAGACGCAAAACAAAGCCGCCGATACCGACGCTGCACAACGAGTGTGGCAAGAGTGTAAGCGTATGCTCCAAGACGACGCTATCGACGTGGTGCTATTCGATGAGCTGACCTACATGGTGAGCTACGGTTACATTGACTTAGATGAAGTGGTTGAAGCGCTTACCAATCGACCTAAAATGCAGTCAGTGGTGATTACTGGCCGCGGCGCACATCGCACTTTAATCGAAATGGCCGATACTGTTTCAGAAGTGAAAAACGTTAAGCACGCATTTGAATCTGGTGTCAAAGCACTGAAAGGCGTTGACTGGTAACTGACCATCAACTGGTCACTGGCAATAAAAAGCAGTGCATTCGTTATGAATGACACTGCTTTTGACCAATACAGACTAACAGCAAGAGAATTAGTTAAACAAACCTTTGATTAAACTGTTCACGGCTTCCTTAGTCTTTTCATCTTTGATTTTATCGCCAAGCTTCTCATCAAGTTTTTTCAGTCCACGGTCGAGCTCTTTTTCCGCTTTCTGTTTCAAGACATCATCAAAAACCAATTTAAATTTAGGCTCTGCCCATGCTCCTGAGATGTTGATGGGAATCGTCACATCTTTCAGTTCATCAATATCTTTACCACCTTGACCTTCGAGTGAGCCAACAATCGAAGTACTGACGGTAAAGTCGACGGTCTCATTAAGGTAGTTAGCACTGCCGTCACCACGAATACGCAATAGCGGTGACTGCATGGTAAGGTTATTGGTCGAAACATTACCTTTATTGAGCGTCAAGGTCGCCTTCATCGCACTGAAATCAGTTTTTTGTGCGTTGTCACTGACAGGTACTTGCTCACCTTTAATTTTCGCGTAATTTTCACGAATTAACTGCGCAAGGTTGATGCCATTAACCGCACCATCGGCAAAATTAACCACTATAGTCCCCAACAAATTCTGTTTGATCCCTGTCGGGGTTAGGCTCGTTCCTCGCACATCGATATCAATGTTGCCCGTACCTTCTAGCTTGTCGTTTCCACTAACATCCATCAGCAACGGTTGAACTTTAACGCCTTTAATACGCTTTATCGCCGTGTAAGACGCTGGTGATTGGCGCGCATTAAGGCGAGCAGTGGCGTTAATCGAACCTTGATACAGATTAGACGTAAATGAAGTTAATTCCGCAACACCACGATTGACCACAAAGCTTGCTTTGACGTTTTGCATACGCGCGTTGCTTGCTTTGAATTTATCAATTGCAATATCACCTTTGACATCTAGTGTTTTCAGTGCTGATAGATCGGGTTCAACCTCTTTCGTCGGTTGCTTCGCGGGTTCAGCAGAAGAGGCAGATGTCTGCGAATTCTGTGGCGCTGGAGTGGCAGATTTCTCTTCGCCCGCTGGTGCAGAAACCAAGAACGCATCTAAATCGATATCTGGGCTATGCAGCGCAAAACGGATTTTGGGAATGTCAGCCAACGTCACATCGGCTTTACCATCAAATGCGAGCGCATTAGCGGTCAGCTTTTCAAGCACAAAGCTTAAGTGACTCTTGGTGAGATCAAACGTCAGATCCGAGGCCATATCCACGTTCATCGGTGACTGAGGTAAACTATCGCCTTGTAAGGTAGCATCAAGGGTAAGCTTATTCATCACCACCTTGCTAATCGCTTGGTCAACCGTCAATGACGCAGAGCCTTGCATATCAATATCTAACCCGGCAGCGTTACCTTTAACTGCATAAGTCAGCGCATTGGCTTTATCAAACTCAAACGTCTCTAAACCGATTTTTGCGCTGTCAATTTGCGTTGCAGGATCACTGAACGTGGTATCGAGATTGATGTTGCGTAACGCGTACTGTTTGAAACCTGGAGCGAGTTTAAATTCGCCATCACCTTGAGCGGTGAACTGCTGCTGATTGGCTTCACCTTTGGCGGCAAAGTCAATTTTTGTCCAAGTATCAACGGCAAATTCAGATAAGTTTAACGACACATCGTAAAGCTTAGTTAGGCTCCCAGCTTGCTTATCGACGATTTCAACCGAAGCATTGGATACCGTTACACCAGCCAGGTTGATTGTCCATGCTGATGGTCCACCAGACTCTGCTGCTATCGGATCTGAAGTTTCAGGTGAAGATGTCGCCGCGCCAGCAACAGGCTCAGCTTGCGCACTCTGCGCCTTGGTGAGTGCATCGATGTTCTTGCGACCATCTTTGAGCGTCTCAAGTGAAAATGCCGCACCATCAAGTGTGATGTTACCAATTTCAAGCTGCTGACTAAACAGCGGCATAACCGACACATCAATACCAACGCTATCGACCTTAAACATGTTCAGTTTGTCGAAGCCTTGCGGGTTACGCAGCGCCGTTTGGCCTAATTCAAAACCAATCGACGGAAAAAACTGCCAGCTAATATTGCCTTCAATCACAAGGTCAAGACCTGTGTGGGTTTTTGCTTGTTCGACAATTAACGGTCTAAATTGATTGGGGTTGACCAACGTAACCAGTGCGACTAACGCACCAAGGAGAGCAATTACCGGAATTGCTAGTATTAGGAAAAATTTCTTCATCAGCGTTATCCTTGCTTGGTGAGAGACTCAAGGGTTAAGTCCGCTCCAAGTATCAATGATCATCGCGATTATCTGACGACCATAAAAAGAAAGTGGCACTAAAAGTGCCACTTATCTCATAAAAAATAAAGTCTAAAACAAGCAAACATCGCTAAGCTTTCAGAAGTTTTGCAATGTGTGCTTTTAGTACATCAATGGCGATACGGTTTTTACCGCCACGTGGAACGATGATATCGGCGTACTGTTTAGAAGGTTCAATGAACTGCAAGAACATCGGGCGAACCGTCTCTTGATACTGCTTGAGTACCGACTCCATGGTACGGTCACGCTCTTCCACATCACGCTTTACGCGACGCAGTAAACAGATATCCAGTGGTGTATCCATAAATATGGTTGCATGCATAATATTACGCAAGCGAGGTTCAGTTAGAAGAAGGATACCTTCCAGAATAATCACCTTTTTAGGTGTCATTGTGGTGGTAAGTTCAGTGCGGGTATGTTCTGTATAGCTATATTCTGGTACTTCGACCGACTCACCTTGAACTAGCTGCTCAAGATGTTGACACAAAAGGTCATGGTCTAGTGCACTCGGGTGGTCATAGTTGGTTTTAACACGCTCTTCCATGCTCAAATGGCTTTGGTCGTTGTAATAGCAATCTTCCGTAATCACACCAATTTGATGATCGCCCACTTTGGCACGAAGCTCATTGTAAATAGTGCTCGCGATTAAGCTTTTTCCAGAAGCAGACGCGCCAGCAATACCGACGATGACGCATTGATTATTATCAGACATTATTCTTGCACCCGATGATTTAGATTGGTGTCATATGCTAATGCTAGCATCACTCAACGATTCGAGCTCTGTGCATTAGGACAAATTTAGATAAACCGCCTGATTATAGGGAGTTCAAGTCAGTGTTGCCAGTTGTGATTAGCACGATTTAACGAAATAGAATAAAAGATTTCAGCGCAATCGATTACACCGGATAAGAATAAAAAAGAGCGCCGATTCAACGCTCTTTTTTTAATGAAACTTGATGCTATTCCACCATGGTGAACAAAATAGAATCAGGTTTTGCTTTGCCATGCCAATAGAGTCGAGAACTGATCGATTGAGCTAACATCATATAAAACTGAGTATGTTCTGAATCTGGTCGTGCTACCACCGTTGGTAGACCATTATCGATATCTTGGCGCATTTGAATATGTAAAGGGATTTGCGCGAGAAGATCGAGACCAAGATCCGCAGCCATTTGTTGCGCGCCACCTTGACCAAAAATATGTTCTTTCTCACCACAATGACTGCAAATGTGATAGCTCATGTTTTCAACCAGCCCCACCACAGGCACATCGACTTTGCTGAACATCGCGGCGCCTTTACGTGCATCAGCCAAGGCTAAGTCTTGTGGCGTAGTGACGATCACCGCACCTGTCACAGGAACTTGCTGAGCTAAGCTGAGTTGAATATCCCCGGTGCCCGGCGGCATATCGATCACTAGGTAATCGAGTTCAGGCCAGTCGGTTTCATTAAGCAGTTGCGCTAGGGCTTTTGCCGCCATAGGTCCACGCCAGATTGCCGCTTCATCTTTTGCCACTAAATAGCCGATCGAATGGGTATAAATCCCGTGAGCTTTGATCGGTTGCATCCACTTATTGTCTCGCACTTCAGGATGCGCATCACTCTGCCCGAGCATCAGCGGTACTGAAGGCCCATAGATATCCGCATCCAACAGACCCACTTTGGCGCCTGATTTAGATAACGCTAACGCGAGATTGACCGAGGTTGTTGATTTACCTACCCCACCTTTCGCGGAAGTCACAGCGATAATATTTTTAACCCCTTTCACCGTCGCTCCAACATGTGTTTCGAGTGCTTTAGGCTCGACCGACAGTGAATAGGAGAAACGAGCCACTTGCCCGGCTTGCTGGGCGTGGTCAATCCACTGCGTTAACTCATCAACAAGCGTATTGGCGGCAAAGGGAATTTCAATGTTAAAGCGGTCCGACTCAACCGAGACAACATTGGCGACACCGGCCCACTCGGGAGCCAAGCTTGGGTGCTCAAATTGGTTTAACCAATCACAAAAGTCTTGCTTTGAACTGAATTGACGCATAGGTCCTCCTTATGCATCTCATCCTATCACTGTGCCACCCGATACTGAACCCTGAAAAAACTAAGGTAATCCAGTCGTTCCGACCTTGGAGTCACTGGTGGGATAAGGTAGTATTACTCTCTATTTTTTATACCTATCTAGAAGCGAATATTAAGTATGGCAAACGATCCACGACCTCTTTCTTCAAGAAAAATGCTGGTAACTTGTGCCCTTCCGTACGCTAACGGTTCGATTCACCTAGGCCATATGCTTGAGCACATTCAAGCGGATATCTGGGTGCGCTACCAACGCCTACGTGGCAACACTGTAAACTTCATCTGTGCTGACGATGCCCACGGCACGCCAATCATGCTTAAAGCACAACAGATGGGAATTACACCAGAAGAGATGATCGCTGCTGTAAGTGAAGAGCACCAAAAAGACTTTGCGGGCTTTGATATTAGCTTCGACAATTACCACAGCACCCACTCAGAAGAGAACCGTGAGCTAGCGTCTTATATCTACCTAGAACTGAAGAAAAACGGTTTTATCTCTAGCCGTACAATTTCTCAGCTGTTTGACCCTGAAAAAGAGATGTTCCTACCGGATCGTTTCGTCAAAGGTACTTGTCCTAAGTGTAAGTCTGAGGACCAATACGGCGACAACTGTGATAACTGTGGCGAGACTTACAGCCCAACCGAACTGATTGACCCTAAATCAGCCGTCTCGGGCGCAACGCCTATCATGAAAGATTCTGAGCACTTCTTCTTCGACTTACCGCAGTTCGAAAGTATGCTCAAAGAGTGGACGCGTTCGGGCTCACTACAAACAGAAACCGCTAACAAGATGCAAGAGTGGTTCGAGTCTGGCCTACAACAATGGGACATTTCGCGTGATGCACCGTATTTCGGCTTCGAAATCCCAGGTGAAAAAGACAAGTTTTTCTACGTTTGGCTAGATGCCCCGATCGGCTACATGGGCTCATTCAAAAACCTGTGTGAAAAACGTGACGATCTCGACTTTGCAGAATACTGGAACAAAGACAGCCAGACTGAGCTTTACCACTTCATCGGTAAAGACATCGTTTACTTCCACTCGTTGTTCTGGCCTGCGATGCTTGAAGGCAGTGGTTTCCGTAAACCAAATAACGTCTTTGTTCACGGCTACGTTACCGTCAACGGCGCGAAAATGTCTAAGTCAAAAGGCACTTTCATTAAAGCCAGTACGTACCTTAACCACCTCGACCCTGAGTGCCTGCGTTACTACTACGCGGCCAAACTAAACAGTCGTATCGATGATCTCGACCTGAATCTGGAAGACTTTACTCAACGAGTCAACGCTGATGTCGTTAACAAGATTGTTAACCTTGCATCTCGTAACGCAGGGTTCATTGCTAAGCGCTTTGATGGCAAGTTGTCAGAGAGTTTCGCCGAACCTGAGCTATACAACGAATTCGTTGCCGCCGCAGATCGCATTGCTGAACTATTCGAAGCGCGCGAATTTGGTCGTGCTATTCGCGAAGTTACCGCACTTGCTGATAAAGCCAACCAATACGTTGACGAGAAAGCGCCGTGGGTTGTAGCCAAAGAAGAAGGCAAAGATCAACAACTGCAAGATATCTGTTCTGTCGGTATCAACTTATTCCGCGTGCTGATGACTTATCTGAAGCCGGTCATGCCTGAACTTGCAGCGCGTACGGAAGCATTCCTAAACCAAGAACTTACTTGGGAAGGTATCGCCGCTCCACTAACGGGTCACGAGATCACTAAATTCAAAGCACTATTCAACCGTATCGACCCTAAAAACATCGAAGCGATGATCGAAGCGTCAAAAGAAGATGCGGCAGTGGAAATGGCAGCAAAAGAGAAAGCAGAAGCGGAAAAGAACCAAGCAAGCCAAACCGAACTCGACAAAGATCCAATCGCAGACGAGATTGAGTTTGATGCGTTTGCCGCGGTAGATATGCGTATTGCTCGTATCATCTCTTGTGAAGAAGTGCCAAAAGCCAACAAACTGCTTAAGTTCCAATTGGATATCGGTGGTGAAATTCGTCAGGTATTCTCTGGCATTAAGTCAGCGTACAAACCGGAAGAGTTAGAAGGCAAGCTGACGGTGATGGTGGCTAACCTTAAACCGCGTAAGATGAAATTTGGTATGTCTGAAGGCATGATCCTAGCCGCAGGTCCTGGCGGTAGCGATCTATGGATTCTTGAGCCTCATGAAGGTGCTCAGCCAGGTATGCGCGTAATGTAATCTGCGCTAACTTTAACCTTAAGCCTCGCTCACTGTAGCGGGGCTTTTTTTGTGTCCAAACTCACACTTTCGGTGCCTAGTTGCACCATTATTGGGCATCAGATAGAACTAGTTTATTGTAAGCAATTGTTTTATATATACTTAATTCTTGGCATCAAAAGTGCCTTACCCCTTTGGTAGTACATATTGACAAGGAGTAGGTTATGTTTGTGCTGGTTTCTCTGATTATTTCTATGCTTATTTTGCTGACGATCTTTTATTTTTCAAGACAACGTTATACAGGATTAGAACGTAAGTTCGATATTCTCGTTTCTCTACGACAGATTTTACTGTTAAGTCGCCAACATCGGGCCATGACCCATCAAGCGCTGACCAGCCATCATTTTGACCTTCATCAAGCTAAGCTCGAAGACAATTACGATGCCATGATGGCATGCTCAAACGAGCTCATTGCCAACGCTCAATTTGAAAACAAACCTATGTACCGGATCCTACAACTCAAGCTAAAGGCACTGCATAAAGAGTGGGATCAGCGCTCCGTTGCTCGCAATCAGGTGTTACACGGTAAGACTATTCGGCACTGCATGTTTTTGATGGATGAAATCGCGATTGCTTGGTTAATTGAATCTGGTCGTGAAGACATTAGTGATGAGTATCATATGAACTGGCAGCAGGTCCTCGATAGCATGGAAGTACTGACACAATTGCGGATTTCCATTCAGGACTCAAATGATGCTGAAGGCATGCTGCGCGTCAAATACTACTGCGATAAGATGCGTCGAAAGTTGAATCAGTTGTCGATCATAAGCCCCCTGTCAGTTGCGTCGCCACTAAGCTCTAAGGCAATGCACACGTTAACTGAGATCAATGCCTGTGACGATCTCACGATCAGCAATGAAGACTTGTATCAACTCGCGACGGATATCTCGTTGGTTATCTCACAAGTCTATGACCAAATGTTGTCAGACATGACTGAAAATCTCTATCAGCCATTACCTAAAATCGCATTTAGTTAACTCAACGGCACGATAGCGGTAAGTTGTCAGTGAATACGGCTCTCGGTGCGAGCCGTTCTCTCTTAGCCATAACATTCCGTCTTAATAAAGCTAAATATGGTGTCATAAACTAGAATTAGTACTAAGTTTTCTAGGTTGGAACCGTCATGACACAACTACTGATCGTAATTAGCACGTTGATCTTTAGCACTGCCATTATAGCGCAAGATAAGGTGGTTAGATTTGCGATTGGCGAGTGGCCGCCATATACCAGTTCATCGAATGATCCTGAACAACAAGTTGCGCAGCGGGTTGTTGTCAAAGCCTTTGAGAGCCAAGGCTATCAGGTGCAATTAGATTACTTTCCATGGTCTCGCTCTTTCAAACTAGCCAGTGAGGGGAAATATGATGGGACATTTCCATGGATACGCAATTCAGAACGTAGCAAACTGTTTCTTTACTCGGAAGCCATTTTTACTCAGACCGTAGTGTTCTTTTATCACCTTGAGGTTAACTTTTCTTGGCAACAATTAACCGATTTAAATAATTATACCATCGGGGCAACCCAAGACTACCAAGCGCTTTTTTACTTAAACCAAGCGGGTATAACGCAAATGGTGTCCATTGATGAAGAAACCAATTTTTCCAAACTGGTCAAACGACGGATAGACGCCTACCCCACTGGCGCTATTCGCGGTAAATATCTGATAAAAAATACCCTCTCACAAGACGAAGCCGCTCTGATAAAAGTCGACGATAAGCCGATATTTGAAGATGAAATGACGATTCTATTTTCCAAACAAAATTCTGCCCGCAGTGAAATGCTAATTGACGTATTTTCCCAAGGAATGAAAACGCTCTATGCCAGTGGCGAGTACCAAAAAATCATGCTCGATAATAGCCGAGTAGAGCCAGTCAGTAGCAACGAATAACTGGCTCTTAGTCTTGATTAAAAACAAAAAACCTCGCCAAAGCGAGGTTTTTATATGTGCTAAACGTTGCTTATAACATTTTACGAGCCGCTTCAACCACCACTTTGATTGAGCGTGCTTCTGTTTCTTTCAACGTGGCATGATCTGGAATCTCTTTCTGGGTACGGTTGATGATAACCCCTGCAACACAACCCGCTTTAAGGCCAGAGCTTGCACACATGGTAAGTAAGGTTGCTGATTCCATTTCGAAGTTCAGCACACCCATGTCTTGCCACTCTTGCATCGACCCTTGGAAACGCTTCACAACGCGGCCAGAGAAAGTATCGTAACGCTCTTGACCAGGGTAGAACGTATCACTAGATGCCGTCACACCCATGTGTACTGTTGCCCCTGATTCTTCTACTGCGGCTTTCATTGCGGTTGCAATTTCAAAATCTGCCACAGCAGGGAATTCCATCGGCGCAAAGTGAAGACTCGCACCGTCAAGGCGAACTGATCCCGTCGTCACAATCATATCACCGACATTCACGTGTGACTGAATCGCACCAGTGGTACCAACACGTAAGAAAGTACGCACACCAAGCTGAGCAAGCTCTTCAACAGCAATTGATGTTGACGGGCCACCGATACCAGTAGAACAAACCACAACAGGCTTACCGTCTAGCTCTGCACGGTAGAGCGTGTACTCACGGTGACTAGCAAGAAATACTGGATTTTCCATCTCTTCAGCAATCTTTTGTACACGCGCTGGATCACCAGGAATAATCGCTAATGTAGCACCAGCAAGATCAGATTCAGTAACACCAAGGTGGAATACAGCTTGAGACATAGGGGAACTCCTTATTATGGCGTAGCACCGTCGTTTGTTCGACTTTTACGCTCTTAAATTCATCGGGTACGGATATACTTTAACTAACAAACCAAACTCTTATAGTGACGCCAATCACAACAATGAGCGCAACAAATGTCACCATTGCACGTAAAATCGGTTTGCATCACACTTTTAAGCAAGCCGAGTAAGGTAGTTGCATAAAAAACAGCCCTCACGTCATAGAGGCAAGGGCCATTGTCAGTGTAGATGGATTAAACCTGTTTCGAGTTAAATTTCAACAAGCGTAATGCATTGAGCGTGACAATAGCGGTCGCCCCGCTGTCAGCTAATACCGCAACCCACAACCCGGTAATACCCAGCAAACTTGTCACCAAGAAGACGCCTTTAAGGCCGAGCGCTAGCGCTATGTTCTGTCGAATAATCGCCACAGTAGCGCGTGATAGTTCAATCATACCCGCCAGCTCAGTTAATCGATTATGCGTCAGGGCGGCATCGGCCGTTTCTAAAGCGACATCGGTTCCTCCACCCATTGCGATACCTATATGAGCGGCTTTCATCGCTGGTGCATCATTAATCCCATCGCCCACCATCGCAACATTGACGTCTTTGCTCAGTTGCTCAACGTAAGTCACTTTATCTTGAGGCAGTAGCTCCGCCTTATAATCAATGCCAATCATGGCGCTGACCGCATCAGCGCTACGCGTGTTATCACCCGTGAGCATAATCGAATTAATACCCAGGGCCTTTAACGCACTCACCGCTTGGTACGAGTCTTCTCGCAACGTGTCTTGCCACGCAACCAAACCAATAATGTCAGTTGCTTGCAAAGCGACCACCACCGTTTTCCCTTGGGCTTCAAGTTGTTCTATTTGCGCTGTTATCGTGTTGCTCACCTTGACCTGAATCCGACTAGGTGCGAGAACTTGATAGTCAACCCCATCGATAACACCGCGAACGCCACTGCCAACCAACGCTTGTTTGTGCTCTGCTTCAACGATCTTAAGTCCACATTGTTTCGCCTTTTCAACCACAGAAATCGCCAATGGATGACTAGAGCCAACTTCAATCGCTGCGACTTTTTCAAGCACAGACTCTGACGACCAACCACTAAGACCGATCACATCAGTCACTTGAGGTTTGCCTTGCGTTAAGGTGCCCGTTTTATCAAAGGCCACGGTTTCAATTTGGCCTAATTGTTCTAATGCCGCCCCCCCTTTAATCAAAGCACCACGACGCGCGGCCGCCGCTAAGCCAGAGGTAATCGCCGCAGGTGTGGAGATCACCAGTGCGCATGGACAGGCAATTAACAGCAGTGCCAAACCACGGTAGATCCAAGTTTCCCAAGGCTGAGCAAACACAAGGGGCGGCATAATAATCACAATAAGCGCCACCAGCATCATTAACGGTGTATACCAGCGACTGAACTTATCAAGGAAACGTTCAAGTGGTGCTTTACGTGATTCAGCCTCTTCAATCAAATGAAGAATCCGGTCTATCGCGTTCTCACCTTGTTTTGATGTCACAGCCAATCGCACCACTTTATCAACCACAACGGCGCCAGCAATGACCGCATCACCTTGCCCCCGCTCGACAGGTATCGACTCCCCTGTCAACGCACTTTCATCAAAACTGGCCGTTCCTTCAATCAAGCGTCCGTCGGCTGGCAGTCTTCCACCCGGTGATACTTCGATAATATCGCTAGGTTGTAATTCACTGACGCCAACCAAGGCTCGCTGACCATTAACTATTTTCGTGGCATTTTCTGGCACTAACGCCATCAGTGCCTTAACTCCACTGCGGGCCCGCGAAGCAGCAAAAGCTTCAAGGCGTTCACCAATCAAAAACAGCAGCAACACCATTGCCGCCTCGACCGTTTCTCCCAGATATAACGCGCCGAGTGCCGCAACACTCATCAAGGTTTCAATAGAGAATGGTGTACCTGACTTAGCTAAAGTAATAGCTTTGCGTCCGATGGGATAAAGCCCAGCCAAACAAGTGAACACGAATAAACCGTGGCTTAATTGAGGGGAAATAGGTTGCATGATTGCAGCAATTATCATCGCCAAAGCAATCGCCAAAATCTGGGTGTTGTGTTTTATCACCGATGGCCAACGTGACGCTGACGGGGTGCTTTGAGGCTGTTGGTTAGTGGCAAAAGAAAAACCGCTATCAATAATGGCGCTCTCTACTTGCGTAACCACATCGGCATGTTCGGTTTCAATGATCAGTTTTTCGGTCGCAAATAAGACCTTGGCACTGATTACGCTCTCAACGCGTGTAACTGCGGTTTCGACTTTTCGTGCGCAAGATGGACAGTCCATCCCTTCAATCTTCCAGCGATAGGTTAATAGGCCGGCGCGACTGGACTCACTTTCCTCATCGGAAGGGTCGCCGCCACTGCCACAATCAGTTGAGCTGCAGCAATCAGACTCTGGCGTGATCACGTCAGAGATGGTAATAGACGCCTTGTTGAGACCAGAACAACCACCCGTTTGTGAAGGTTTGACCGCGATTTTTTGTGAGCGGCATGCATGATGTTTTGTGCACATAGATTTGTCTCCATTCATTGTACACCTTAAGTCTAAACCTTAGAGTCTACTCCAAGGTCAAACTTTTTCTGTCACTTTCACAACGGATGCGTTTGCCAATCAATATCGCTAACAAAAAAAGAGGTGTAGGACACACCTCTTGTCACTGTTAATTGGATTTGTCACACAGGATGTTTAAAGCAATCGTTGATGTTTTTACCAATTGCGCGCAAAACATCCCGACGAGTAATAATTCCCACTAGTCTGCCACTATCAATAACCGGATAGACTTTAGGTTTCCCCACTCGCATCATATCCGCCAACTCGATAATTGACGTTTCAGATGTCACAGACAACACCTCAGGGTGCATACAATCGGCGACAGTGTGGCTGTCTTGACAGTAGTAACTGACGTTAATGAGTTTTTCGAGCAGATCCTGTCCTGATAAAAAGCCGACAACCTCACGGCGTTCGTTCAACACAGGTCCACCGAGATAGCGAGAGTTCATGACTTTGTCGAGTGCCGCACTGAGCGACATCTCTGGGGTAAAAGTTACCGCTTGCAGGGTCATATAGTCTTTTACTTTGAGTGATTCCATTTGAGTCTCCTTACTTGCAAGCCTACGCTGCTTATACTGTAAGTGTTGTCTAATTTCTTGATTTTACTAAATGGAAATCAACAATTTTTGCAATCGGTGCTGTCTATCAAAGTCAAATTGTTGCTCGTCACTAAACCAGCACATCGCGCAGCGAGAGCCAGGCACTAAAGAGTGAGACGCAAAAAGGAATACAATAAGTGAGGATTATCTTAAAAAAATTGACGCTTCCTGTGAGAAGAAGCGCATCATACTGATTGATGATATTTAATAAAGTGCCCACGACCAAGGCAATCACAAACGATCTTTTTACCGCGAGCTTATTCATAATATCAACCTTTGTACCATACCGATTTGCCATCAACTGCCTAAACTATAGTTAGTTTTATCAATATTGTATTGGGACGCGCTGTGAATTCGACTTTTTCTACACAACTAGCTAATAACCCTGACATGATGCATAGCGTATTCGAGGCGCTCCCTGAACCGACTTTCTTGATCGATAAATCTGGTACTTACGTTGAGGCGTGGGGTGGTCGTGATAAAAGCCGGCACCACGATCCGGCCACTCTCGTTGGTCTCACCCAACATCAGGTGTTACCTGCCGACAAAGCCACTTGGTTTAGTCAGGTTATTGTTGAGGTAATCGAGAACAATCAAGCTTCTGAGCTTGAGTATAGTCTCGACCCAAAAGCCCTCCATTGCTTTGAAGGCATTGAAGGGCCAACTGAGGTGCAACACTTTAGCGCACTAGTTATTCCGCTTCCCGATACCGCTTTTGTGCTGTGGACAGTGCGCAATATTACCCAGTACAAGAAAGCGCTTGAGACGCTTGTCAAGCAACAATTGGCGTTAGAAAGACTCACTTATATTGATCATCTAACACAGGTTTATAACCGCTATGCCTTGGATGCGCTGTTACCTGATGCGATTGAACTGGCCAAAGTAAAGCAGGTTGGTTCTGCGATAATGATGATAGATGTCGACTGCTTCAAGCAATATAACGACTGCTATGGCCATCTTAAAGGTGACAAGGTACTCAAAGCAGTTGGGGACACCATCAATGATTGGTCGAATGAGCGAGATCTCTGTTTTCGCTACGGCGGAGATGAATTTTTGATTTTTATGCCAAAGATCTCAAAAACAGAATGTACAACACGAGCCAAGCAGCTGCAGAAAATCATTACGGATCTGGCAATACCGCATCAATCCTCCAGTGTGAGTGAGCATCTGACTATCACCATTGGCATTCAACATTGCCACTTAATTCCCCCTCAAATGGATGCTGAAAAATTTATTGCTATCGCCGATAAAGCACTGTTTTACGCCAAAAGTTGTCAACGTGGCTCTATTCATCAATTGAGTGAACAACAAAAAAGCGCCCTTTAAAAAAGAGCGCTGTCGGAACCAAGTGCAATATTTTTATTACTGCCAGCGTTTGGCCGCTTTGGCATCTGAGTCACGTGACTCGACCCATCGAGTCATGTCGGTGGTGCGTTCTTTTTTCCAAAATGGCGCTTTGGTTTTTAGGTAATCCATAATGAATTCACACGCCTCAAAGGCAGCGCCACGGTGGGCGCTTGATACACCAACGAACACAATTTGATCGCCGATATCCAAGTCACCGACTCGGTGAATCACTCGGGTTTTGAGTAGTGGCCAGCGCTGTTCTGCCTCGTCACAAATCTCGCTGAGTGCTTTTTCCGTCATACCCGGATAATGTTCAAGCGATAAGCCAGTCACATTGTCACCAAGATTCATATCTCTCACCTTGCCAACAAAGGTCACTACAGCGCCTGAAGCGGTTCCATCAGCCAACGTTTGGTATTCATCACCAACACAAAAGTCTTGTTTAAAAACCGATACTCGACTGTCCATGTTTAGCCTCCGGTGACTGGCGGAAAGAACGCAACTTCATCACCAGATTCAACCGGATGGTCTAACGGCACGATCGACTGGTTGACTGCCGCGAGCAACTTACCCGGCTCTAGAGCAAGATCCCATTTACCTTGCTGCTTAGCTAAATGCGCACGCACTTGTTCAACACTGCTAAACTCGCCGTCAAGTTGCAGCTCATCAATACCAACTAGCTCGCGCGTTTGAGCAAAAAAGAGCACTTTAATCATGCATCCACCTTAAAGTGACCAGACTTACCACCTGTTTTTTCAAGCAAGCGTACCTGCTCTATCACCATATCTTTTTGTACCGCTTTACACATATCGTAAATGGTTAACGCCGCCACAGAAGCAGCAGTCAGCGCTTCCATTTCTACGCCGGTTTTTCCTGCGAGTTTGCAAACAGACTCGATACGAACCTTATTTTCAGCTGGCATCGCTTGCAACTGTACTTCAACCTTTGACAGTAATAACGGGTGACAAAGTGGAATTAAATCCCACGTTTTCTTTGCCGCTTGAATACCGGCGATACGCGCTGTAGCAAAAACGTCACCTTTATGATGCTGACCAGAAACAATCAGCTCAAGCGTTTCTGGCGCCATATGAACAAAGGCTTCGGCACGTGCTTCACGCACCGTTTCTGCCTTGGCTGACACATCAACCATATTGGCTTCACCAGAGGCATTAATGTGAGTAAATTCGCTCATTGCTCGCCCTCCGATTAAACCGCTAAATGCGGCATAAAGTTACAAGGACGATGACTCGCATCCATTTGTTGCTTGATGATTTTGCTCCAGCCAGTGCGACAAGCACCGGTAGAGCCCGGCATGGCGAAAATAACCGTATGATTGGCAAAACCCGCAATGGCGCGCGATTGAATCGTTGACGTGCCAATTTCCTCATAAGAGACCATACGGAAAAGTTCACCAAACCCTTCGACTTCTTTATCAAACAAAGGCTTCAGTGCTTCCGGAGTGCTGTCACGCGAAGTAAAGCCCGTACCGCCAGTGATCATGACGGCCTGCACGTTATCATCGGCAATCCACTGTGAGACGATCGCACGAATCTTATACATGTCATCAATCACAATTTGCTTATCAACCACATTGTGTCCAGACTCTTTTGCTTGCTCAACCAAGTAACCGCCAGAGGTATCATTTTCTTCTGTGCGCGTATCAGAAACCGTTAGTACTGCGATATTTGCTGGTTGGAATTTGCTATCTGCGTGACCCATTTGTTCACCTATTTTAATCAGTAATACTCGCACTAAGCGCCAAGCTTAATGCCATTATCTATGGTTTGAGTTTATTTAACCGCCGATTGACGCTAAATGTGGCGTCATACCTGAGTTGCCATCATGTAAGAAGTGGCTGACCGATTTGGTCTGCAATTGTGCTTGGATACGATCTATCAGTGAATGCCGCTGTGAATCATCCTCAAGCAAGTCTCGCAATTCTACGCCGTGATCGCCAAACAAACACAAATGCAACTTGCCTGTTGCCGAGACCCGCAGTCGATTACAACTTGCGCAAAAATCCTTCTCATATGGCATGATCAGACCTATTTCCCCCTGATAGTCAGGATGAATAAACACTTGCGCCGGGCCATCGTTGTTTGCTCGCGCTTTAAGTAGCCAACCATTGGCAATCAATTGATTCCGAATCGCCACACCGGACACATGGTGGCGCTGGAAAAGCGTATCCATTTCACCAGTTTGCATGAGCTCAATAAAACGTAATTGAATCGGTCGATCTTTGATCCAAGCCAGAAAAGCGGGTAATTCATGGGCATTGAGATCTTTCATCAACACGACATTAACTTTGACCTGCTGATACCCGACGTCAAAGGCACGCTCAATGCCATCCATCACTTGGGTGAACTTATTTTCACCGGTAATTTGATGGAACATTCGCGGGTCGAGGCTATCAACACTGACATTAATGTGCGTTAGCCCTGCCTGCTTCCAATCTGCTACTTGCTTGGCCATACGATAACCGTTGGTGGTCGTCGCGACCTTATCAATACCAGGTGTTGAAGCCACTGCATGGATAATATCGTTGAAGTCTTTGCGCAGACTTGGCTCGCCACCCGTAATACGGACTTTAGACGTACCGCAATCGGCAAACGCCGAAACCACACGTTTAATCTCGGGCAGGGATAAAAAAGACGAGTTTTTCTGCCCCGAAGGCTGGTAGCCATCAGGCAGACAATATGTGCATTTAAAGTTACAGACATCTGTAACGGAGAGTCGTAAGTAATAAAACTTACGATTGAATCTATCTTCAAATTGTTGCGCCACGGAACACCTTTCCAAACACGGGAGGCATAATCATTTCCAATTATGCCCTTGTGACAAAATGTCACTGGCTTAACAAGCGTATTCAGTATGAACTTAGCCTGTGAAGCTCGGAGCTATGGCAACTACCTATATTGGGTAGTAGCTTGACTATTAAAATACTTAATAATTATGTGTGATTCCACCCTGCACACCAAAAAATCGTGCTTAGGGCGCAAATTACTCCCTATTGAGTATTTAATATGAATACAATATTCTAAATTGTAGTTGGTTATGACAAAAATAGAAGCTCAGCATGACACTTTACGCTAGCAAGAAAGTGGTCGCAGTCGGTGGAGGCCATGGTCTCGGCAGGATGCTTGCGGCATTAAAAGATTTCGGCTCAAACGCCACTGGCATCGTCGCGACGACGGATAATGGCGGTTCAACAGGTCGTATTCGTAACTGTCAAGGTGGTATCGCCTGGGGAGATAC
This sequence comes from Vibrio pacinii DSM 19139, assembly GCF_000711795.1. Lineage (GTDB taxonomy): Bacteria > Pseudomonadota > Gammaproteobacteria > Enterobacterales > Vibrionaceae > Vibrio > Vibrio pacinii. The sequence continues at coordinate 464,917 of NZ_JONH01000001.1, forward strand.
TCGTAACTGCATTAATCAGCTCATTACTGAACCTTCGATTAGCTCTATGATGTTCGAATACCGCTTCAAAGGCACCGGAGAACTTGACGGTCACAACCTAGGCAACTTGATGTTGACTGCGCTCGATAACCTCTCAGTGCGGCCACTTGATGCAACCAATTTGATCCGCAACATGCTTAAAGTCGATGTCAATATTATCCCGATGTCTGAGCACCCTTCCGACTTAAGGGCATTAGCCCCCAATGGTCACTGGGTTACTGGCGAAACCAGTGTTGATGAGATGCCAGATAAATTGATTCGGCTTGATTTAGAGCCAGAAGTGCCGGCCACTAAAGAGGGGGTATTAGCGCTAGAGCAAGCCGATGCCATCATCCTCGGTCCGGGCAGCTTCCTGACCAGTATCATGCCGCCATTACTGTTACCAGAGATTGGCCGCGCGATTGCCAATAACCTCAAGGCTAAGGTTATTTTTGTCGAAAATTTGTCGCCAGAATTTGGCCCCGCAGGAGAAATGACATTAGAGGAAAAGCTCGACTGGTGCGAGCGTTCCTGCCAAGGTCGACAGATTGATGTGGTGCTTGGTGATAAAGCCCACCCTGAATTGCAGCGTTGGAATTGCGTCACGACACCCTTAGCTTCACCAAATAGAGATTGGCGTCATGACCGAATTAAGTTGCAACAAGCAATAGAGATGCTCTTAGTCGAGTAACTGTTTGTATCTCTGTTCAGTTTGTTTGAGCAGAGATAACATTTGCTGTTTATCGTCTTCAGAGCTCAATGCATCCCCCGCTTTCGCTCTTGCATCGAGTTCAACCGAAAAGGTACGCAGTGCCTCAGCACCAAAGCTGGCAGCGCTGCTTTTCAGAGCATGGCTGATCTCTTGAAGATAGCTGTCTTGCTGCTCAGAAACGAGTTGTGACAAAGTGGCGATGTAGTTACTCAGTTCACCTAGGAAAATTTCCAATAACACTGGCACGTTTTCTTCACCGATCTCATTGGCTAATCGGTCTATTTTGGCCTGATCTAATAAATCCACGCTTATGCTTCCTTCACATTCCATGATTGCAGTTTACGGTACAGTGTCGAAGGACTAACATCAAGGTATCCAGCAGCCTTGGGAATATTGCCATCACACGCTTTTATCGCTTGCTCAATCGCGTTTTTCTCGGTTAACCATAACGGGAAAATATCTTGAACCGAGACAACATCATTATTGACGCTAAGCGGTACTCTAATCTCTCTTTTTGCGGGTTGATTGAGTGGTGGCGGCAACATGTCTAAGGTAATTTCTCGACCATTATTGAGCACCACGACGTTACGCAGCACGTTTTGCAATTGGCGCACATTGCCCGGCCATTCGTAGCGAGCAAATCTCTCTACAACCTCAGGAGCGAGGCGCACAAAGTCTTTACCTTCTTCTTTGGACATATAACCAAGCAGAGAATAAGCAATCTCAATGATGTCTTCTCCTCTTTCTCTCAAAGGAGGTAAATGCAAAGGAATCACGTAGAGGCGATAGTATAAATCTTCACGAAAACGCCCCTCTTCAACTTCTTTCCAAGGATCACGATTTGTAGCACAAACGAAACGAACATCGACACTCTTCATCTTAGATGAGCCGACTTTTTGGAAGGTCCCCGTCTGAATAAAACGCAGTAGTTTGGTTTGCAGTTCAAGGTCCATTTCACACAATTCATCGAGGAACAGCGTTCCGCCATCCGCAAGTTCAGCAGCCCCTTGTCGATCGGTTGCTGCGCCAGTGAATGCGCCTTTGACATGACCAAACAGCTCACTCTCAATCAAATCTTTCGGGATCGCCGCACAGTTAATGGCAATAAATGGCTTGTCTCTGCGCTTGCTCGTGGCATGAATGGCTTCTGCACACACCTCTTTACCCGTACCACTCTCACCAGTAATGAAGATACTTGCTTTACTACTCGCGGCAGAGTCAATCGTGCGGTAAACCGCTTGCATCGTTTGACTGCTACCGATAAAACCTTGATAACCTTGACTGCCGGAACTGTTCGCATCATTCTTGAGTTTGTTGGCTTTGCGCAGGGCGTTGTTAACGGTAACGCGAAGACGGTCCGCTTCACATGGTTTGATAAGAAAGTCTTGTGCGCCATGACGCATCGCTTCAACCGCCGTGTCAATCGAACCGTGCGCCGTCATAAAGATCACTGGCACATCAGGATTCTTCTCTTTCACCGCGTGAAGAACATCCATACCAGTCATATCAGGTAGACGTAAATCGAGTAAGATGAGATCAGGGGTTCGAAAATTGAGACTTTCAATCGCATCACGACCCGTACCGACAATATTGATATCAATTTGTAGTGGAGTGAGATAAGAGCGATACAGTGCCGCGACCGACGCTGTATCTTCTACCATCAGCAAATATCTTGCTTTCTGATCAGATACTACTTGTTGCATAACCTAGCCATATTTTAATTTGCATTATGTACAAATCATTGCATTAGGCTTTGCAATTTGCAAATATTTCGCTCAAAAAGTCGCTTTTAGCTTGAGAAAACCGCCTTTTTTATCGCTTAGCGACTGGCACAGTCTATGCAGACTCTAACAATGACCCTTCTGGGTCACCTAGCCAACTGACGTTGTTAGTGAACATAGTATTCACAAATAACAGCCAATAGGATCCTTGCTATTGGCTATTTTTTTGTCTGGCTGACACTTAACTGTTGGCGATAAACTGTTGGCGTAGCTTGTCAATTTGATCGCGTTTTCCTGCCGCCAATTCAAACTCCAGATCTTGAGCATGCTGATACATTTGTGCTTCAAGTCTACGGATTTCTTTATCTAACTCTTGTGGCGTCATTACATCATAGCTTTGTGAAGGTTCAGCCACTTTAGACAGAGGAACCGCTTTGCTCGTGCGCTGTTTTTTACCCTTAGTGATGTCGCCAAGCTCCATAATATCTTTTATGTTTCGTTTCAGCGCCTGAGGTTCAATGCCCATTTTGGCATTATGATCTTGCTGCTTTTGACGACGTCGATTGGTTTCATCGATGGCTTTCCCCATCGACTTAGTGATCCGGTCACCATACAAAATCGCCTTACCTGCCACATTTCGCGCCGCGCGACCAATGGTCTGAATTAATGAGCGCTCTGAACGCAAGAAACCTTCTTTATCCGCATCAAGAATCGCAACCAACGACACTTCAGGCATATCGAGTCCTTCGCGCAATAAGTTGATCCCAACCAAAACATCAAATTCACCTAAACGTAAGTCACGAATAATCTCAACACGCTCGACGGTATCAATGTCTGAGTGCAGATAACGCACTTTTACATCATGTTCGGTGAGATATTCCGTTAAATCCTCAGCCATACGCTTGGTTAATGTCGTCACCAGCACTCGCTCATCTTTTACCGCTCTAATGCGAATTTCAGATAACAAGTCATCAACCTGAGTCGCGACCGGACGAACTTCTATTTCAGGGTCAAGTAGCCCTGTGGGTCTCACTACTTGGTCAGCGATATCATTCGCTGATTTTTCTAACTCATAGTTACCCGGTGTAGCCGAGACAAAAATCGTCTGCGGAGCAAGTGACTCAAATTCTTCAAATTTCAGTGGTCGGTTATCAAGTGCTGAAGGTAAACGGAAACCAAATTCAACTAGGGTCTCTTTGCGAGAGCGGTCACCTTTATACATAGCGCCAATTTGCGGCACTGTCACATGAGACTCATCGATAATCAACAAGCCATCATGTGGCAGATAATCAAACAGCGTCGGGGGCGGCTCGCCCTCATTACGACCACTTAAATAACGCGAGTAGTTTTCGATACCAGAACAGAAACCGAGCTCATTCATCATTTCAATATCAAACTGGGTTCGCTGGGAAATACGTTGTTCTTCTAATAGTTTGTTATTATCCAACAGGTGCTTTTTACGCGCTTCAAGTTCAATCTTAATATGCTCAATTGCTTCAAGCATTCTGTCACGGGGTGTCACATAGTGCGTCTTAGGATAAATAGTGTAGCGAGCTAAATCGCGCTGGTTAACCACGCCCGTCAATGGATCAAACACACTGATACAATCGATTTCATCATCAAACATTTCAATACGAACCGCATCTTGATCCGACTCGGCAGGAAATATATCGATTACTTCGCCGCGCACGCGAAATTGACCACGCTCAAACGCCACATCATTACGGCTATATTGCAGATCAGCCAAACGCCTTAGAATATCGCGTTGGTTCATAATGTCGCCACGACGAATATGCAACATCATTTTGAGGTACGATTCAGGATCACCCAAACCATAAATCGCTGAAACTGAGGCAACAATAATGGCATCTTTACGTTCTAATAAAGCTTTAGTGGCAGATAAGCGCATCTGTTCAATGTGGGCGTTAACTGACGAATCTTTTTCAATAAAAGTATCCGTAGTCGGTACGTACGCTTCTGGCTGATAGTAATCGTAGTAAGAGACAAAATACTCAACCGCATTATTCGGAAAGAAAGACCTCATCTCTCCATAAAGCTGCGCTGCAAGCGTTTTATTCGGTGCCAACAAGATTGCAGGACGCTGAGCATTCGCGATGACATTCGCGAGTGTGAAGGTTTTTCCTGACCCAGTCACACCAAGTAATGTTTGATGTGCTAAACCAGCATCAAGCCCTTCGGACAATTGATTAATCGCCGTCGGCTGATCGCCAGAAGGCTGATAGTCTGAGACCAAATCGAAAACTTTACCCATCTCTTTTCTCTTGTTGATGTTGCACTTCATTGTCCATTGTGACTGTATAAATATACAGACTCAAGCATTCACTAAAAAATTAATCTCTTTTTTACATCAACGCACGTAGAACAACTAGATCAATCCCTTTAATCCTGATATCATGCTCGACCTCGCAAGAGCCTACCAGTAAAAAATTCAAAAATACCACCCACAAGATATTCACATTTATCTTTATTTTTAGCTAATATCGACAATTTCTATCCAAGACTCCTCTTGAAAGAAAAACATTAAATAAAAACGAAAAAGCTTTATAGAACAAAGGTTAAGTTAGATATTATTTACTTGTGTATAATCTTTTTAGTAATGAAAGATCGACATACTCAAGTTTAATACACACACTTATCCACAAATTTGGTGGATAAGTAAATATAGCCCTTTAGCGATAAGGGCTACAGAAAAGTAAAGCAAATTTTTAAGCTTTTTTTTATTAAATCGCTGGGTAAAATATTGACACTATTCGACTCGATAGCTAATATTCGCTCGCTAAAACAATTCCCCCTTAGTTCAGTCGGTAGAACGGCGGACTGTTAATCCGTATGTCGCAAGTTCAAGTCTTGCAGGGGGAGCCAAATTCAACAAAAAGCCGTGTCGAATGACGCGGCTTTTTCGTATCTGTCGCCACCGGTAACTACACAGTTTCGATCTTTGAGTAATCCGATAACACGTCAAAATATTCTGCTTTAGGATGGATTTGTTAAGAGCTTCAAAGACTAAGCCACTATCAGCGCTTACTGGCCAAACGGCTAGAAGCCCCTTATTTAAGTAACATCAGTGATTCGCCGAAATAATCATGGTAACTCAACTTTTTCAGCCCAGTTTCGTATAATTTTTACTCGATAACATAAAACCTTATCTTTCCTTGGTTGTTATTAGGCAGTCAAAGCAGGATAATATGAGGATCGGAATTTCTACTATATAAAATTATGACCGAATATTTTTTGTTGTTAGTCGGCACCGTGCTGGTCAACAACTTTGTACTGGTGAAGTTTCTTGGCTTGTGTCCATTTATGGGTGTTTCAAAAAAACTTGAGACGGCCATTGGAATGGGGTTGGCGACAACGTTCGTCTTAACCCTCGCCTCAGTGTGCGCGTATCTGGTTGAAAGTTACATTTTGGGCCCACTCAACCTCGAGTATTTACGCACGATGAGCTTCATCTTAGTGATTGCTGTCGTGGTTCAATTTACCGAAATGGTAGTGCACAAAACCAGCCCGACGCTCTATCGTCTATTGGGTATTTTCTTACCACTGATCACAACCAACTGCGCGGTACTTGGTGTCGCTTTACTTAACATCAATGAAAATCACAATTTTATCGAGTCAATCATTTATGGCTTTGGCGCGGCGGTTGGCTTTTCGTTGGTTTTGATCCTATTCGCTTCGATGCGAGAAAGAATTGCCGCCGCCGATGTTCCTATGCCGTTTAAAGGCGCGTCTATCGCGATGATCACTGCTGGACTGATGTCGTTGGCCTTTATGGGCTTTACTGGTTTGGTGAAGTTGTAATGAGCTCAATTCTAATCGCAATTATTGCAATTGCTGCTTTAGCGGCTATTTTCGGTGCCGCTCTGGGTTTTGCCTCGATTCGATTTAAGGTCGAAGCCGATCCTATTGTTGACCAAATCGATACTATCTTGCCTCAAACCCAATGTGGCCAATGTGGCTATCCTGGCTGCCGCCCTTATGCGGAAGCCATCGCCAACGGTGACGAAATAAACAAATGTCCACCGGGCGGGCAAGCAACGATTGAAAAACTAGCCGACTTAATGGGCGTCGATGTCCCAGACTCAGCACACGACCTGGAAAACGCAGTGAAAACGGTCGCCTTCATACACGAAGATATGTGTATTGGCTGCACCAAATGTATTCAAGCCTGTCCGGTCGACGCTATCGTTGGTGGAACAAAAGCCCTGCACACGGTCATTAAGGATGAATGTACTGGCTGTGATTTATGTGTTGCTCCCTGCCCAACAGACTGTATTGAAATGATCCCTGTAGAAACCACTACAGCGAATTGGAAGTGGCAAATGGACGCCATTCCTGTTGTTGATATTACCAATTCTGCGCCAAAGCAGAATGACGTGAATTAAGGGCTGGTATGTCGTCATTAATCGAACAAATTAAATCGGGATCGCTGTGGAACTTCCCCGGCGGTGTTCACCCTAGTGAAAATAAAACACAGTCACTAAAGACCAGTATTGCGCGCGCAGAGATTGCTAATGAGCTTGTGCTACCTATAAAGCAGCACATTGGTAAACCCGGCATGATCATCGTTAACGTCGGTGATCATGTACTCAAAGGCCAAGCTCTGACTAAATATGACACCAGCTTTATGCTACCTGTCCATGCCCCCACATCGGGAACGGTTAGCGCCATTGAATTAAGAACCACTGCGCATCCTTCAGGTTTGAGTGAGTTGTGTATTGTTATTACACCTGACTTTGAAGAACGCTGGATTGAACGCCAACCTTGGGCCAATTTTAGCGACCATACCGGTGAAGAACTCATCGAGAAAATCCGCCAAGCGGGTGTTTCTGGTATGGGTGGCGCAGGTTTTCCTACCGCAAAAAAAATTCAGGCTGGTCATGCTCGTACCGAGGTATTTATTGTCAATGCAGCAGAGTGTGAGCCTTACATCACTGCAGACGACAGCTTAATGCGCGAGCACGCCGAAGAGATCGTTAAGGGCATTGAGATTGTCGAACACATTCTCAAACCCAAATTAACCGTGATTGGTATTGAGGACAACAAACCACAAGCCGTCAAAGCTCTTCAACAAGCGGCTCAGCACAAAGACATTATCATCCGTGTCATTCCAACCAAGTACCCATCCGGTGGCGAAAAGCAACTGATCAAAATCCTCACCAACAAAGAGGTCCCCAATGGTGGTATTCCTGCCGATATTGGTTTGTTGGTACACAACGTTGGCTCTTTGTACGCGATAAAACGCGCAGTATGCGACGGCGAACCCTTGATTGAACGCGTCGTAACCCTGACTGGTAACACTTTCAAGCAACCACGTAATGTCTGGACGCTGCTCGGAACGCCCGTTGAAGCACTACTTAACGAGTTTGGTTATCAAGCAGATAAGAGGTTGCCGCGTTTGATTATGGGCGGACCAATGATGGGCTTTACACTTCCCCATGCGCAGGTACCGATCACCAAAACATCTAACTGTATCTTGGCACCTACTCGCAACGAGATCTCACCGGATCACCACGAGATGGCCTGCATCCGGTGTGGAGAATGTGCAGATGTGTGTCCCGCTTCACTTTTGCCGCAACAATTGCAATGGCATGCCAAGGCCGAAGAGTATGAAAAATGCGAAGAGCTCAATCTTAAAGATTGTATCGAGTGTGGTGCTTGCGCTTTTGTCTGCCCAAGCGAAATTCCCTTGGTCCAGTACTATCGCCAAGCCAAAGCGGAAATAAACACCCGCAAAGAAGAAGCCGAAGCGGCAGAACGAGCGAAGATTCGTTTTGAAGAAAAGAAAGCACGTATGGAGCGCGATAAAGCGCAACGAGAAAATCGCTTTAAGAAAGCGGCCCAAGATCGCCGCAAAGAGATGAAAAAATCGGGCGGTGATGATGCCGTTGCCGCCGCTATCGCTCGCGTTAAAGCGCAAAAATCACAGCAAAGTGACGCTGAGCCTAAAGTCAAACCGGCCGTAGCGGCTGCCATTGCTAAAGCAAAAGCCAAACAAGCAGCGGCTTTAGAACAAGGCAATTCAGAGCCTGATAACACAGAAATGGCGAAGTTGCGTGAAGAGCGCAAACGTCAGGCTCGTGAGCGCAAAGCGCAGAAAGAACAACAAGCCGAAGAACCATCGGCTGAAACCAGCGAATCAACCGCTGGCGATGCGAAGAAAGCCGCTGTTGCGGCCGCGATTGCCAGAGCCAAGGCGCGCAAAGCCGAGCAAACGCAACAAGCCGAAGAGCCATCGACTGAAACTAGCGAATCAACCGACGGCGATGCCAAGAAAGCCGCCGTTGCGGCCGCGATTGCCAGAGCCAAGGCGCGCAAAGCCGAGCAAACGCAACAAGCCGAAGAGCCATCGACTGAAACTAGCGAATCAACCGACGGCGATGCCAAGAAAGCCGCCGTTGCGGCCGCGATTGCCAGAGCCAAGGCGCGCAAAGCCGAGCAAACGCAACAAGCCAAAGAGCCATCGACTGAAACTAGCGAATCAAACGACGGCGATGCCAAGAAAGCCGCTGTTGCTGCCGCGATTGCCAGAGCCAAGGCGCGCAAAGCCGAGCAAACGCAACAAGCCAAAGAGCCATTGGCTGAAACCAGCGAATCAACCGACGGCGATGCCAAGAAAGCCGCTGTTGCGGCCGCGATTGCCAGAGCCAAAGCGCGCAAAGCCGAGCAAACGCAACAAGCCGAAGAGCCATCGGCTGAAACTAGCGAATCAACCGACGACCCAAAGAAAGCCGCCGTTGCGGCTGCTATTGCCCGCGCCAAAGCGCGTAAAGCAAACAAAGAACAACAAAACCACACTGAGGAGAAAGAGTAGTGGCCTTTTTTATTGCCAGCTCACCCCATGCGCATAACCGCAGAAGCACTCCTGATCTCATGAAGTGGGTGGCTTTGTGCGCCCTACCAGGACTTATTGCGCAATGCTACTTCTTTGGCTGGGGGACAATTATTCAACTCGCTCTGGCGATTGCGATCGCACTGAGCCTTGAGGCCTTAGTGATGGTGGCGAGAAAACGTCCACCAACATCAGCATTAAGGGACAACAGTGCGTTAGTCACCGCCTGGCTACTTGCCATTGCTATTCCACCACTTTCCCCTTGGTGGATCATCGCAATTGGTTTGGTTTTCGCCATCGTGATCGCTAAACATCTCTACGGAGGAATCGGCCAGAACCTGTTTAACCCGGCGATGGTGGCCTATGTTGTGCTATTGATCTCGTTTCCTGTCCAAATGACCAGTTGGATTTCTCCAACCGAATTGCAAGCGACAACTATCTCAAGTGGTGATGCGTTTTCACTGATTTTTACAGGTTTTAATTTAGAAGGCTTATCACTGCAACAACTGCGAACGGCTATTGATGGCGTGACAATGGCGACTCCGCTTGATTCACTCAAAACATCGTTGCGCGCAGGCAATACGCTCAGTGAAGCCATGTCTGCACCTCAATTTTCTGGTCTTGCGGGTATCGGCTGGGAGTGGGTTAACCTCGCTTATCTGGCCGGCGGCTTAATGCTGATTAAACTGCGCGTTATCAACTGGCACATTCCGCTAGGCTTCTTAGTTAGCTTAAGCATTATGAGTGGTCTATTTGCTCTATTGGCACCGGGGACAACCGCCTCACCATTGATCCATTTGTTATCAGGCGCAACCATGCTGGGGGCATTTTTTATCGCAACCGACCCTGTGTCAGCGTCAACCACCGTCAAAGGCCGTTTGATCTTTGGTGCCTTTATTGGTGCTATAGTCTTCATTATTCGTAGTTGGGGAGGTTTCCCCGACGGCGTGGCATTTGCAGTACTGCTTGGCAATATGTGTGTCCCTTTGATTGATTACTACACCAAACCAAGAACCTACGGACACTAAGGATTCATCATGCTAAATGCGATTCGAAAAAATGGTGTCATTCTTGCCGTTTTTGCCTGTGCATCAACCGGTGTTGTCGCACTGACTCATTACCTGACTGAAGATAAGATCCAACGCCAAGAGCAGCAGCAGTTATTGTCGGTTCTCAATCAAGTCATTCCACATCAACTGCACGACAATGATCTTTATCAGGCCTGTACCTTGGTCAGCGATCCTGCATTGGGTACGCAAACAGCGATGCCCGTTTATATGGCAAGCTTGAACGGTCAACCCTCTGCCCTCGCGATCGAAGCCATCGCTCCCGATGGCTACAACGGTGCTATCAAGATTATTGTCGGCATTAAGCAAGACGGAACCATTAGTGGAACACGTATCCTAAGCCACCAAGAAACGCCGGGACTTGGTGATAAAATCGACCTACGTATTACGGATTGGATTCTTGGTTTCTCAGGAAAATCAGTCTCACAAGACAATCTGGCTGATTGGAACGTACGTAAAGATGGCGGCCAGTTTGATCAATTTACAGGCGCAACCATCACACCTCGAGCGGTGGTCAAAGCGGTCAAAAACACCGCGCTGTTTGTGAACGCCAACCGCGAGCAAATTCTCGCTCAACCACTAAACTGTGGAGGCAATGATGAGTGAACATAAAACCCTAATTAAAAATGGCTTGTGGGATAACAACCCAGCCTTAGTGCAACTACTCGGACTCTGCCCGTTGTTGGCCGTTTCTTCAACGGTCACCAACGCTTTGGGGTTGGGTATCGCCACGTTATTGGTTTTAGTCGGATCGAATGTCACTGTCTCATTAGTCCGTGACTATGTGCCCAAAGAGGTTCGGATTCCAATCTTTGTGATGATCATTGCTGCACTGGTCACCTGCGTTCAGTTGTTAATGAGTGCCTACGCTTACGGTCTTTATCTATCACTCGGCATCTTCATTCCGTTGATTGTGACTAACTGTATTATTATCGGCCGCGCCGAAGCCTTTGCCTCAAAAAATGATGTGCTTCCTGCCGCCCAAGATGGATTCTGGATGGGACTGGGTATGACCAGTGTACTGGTCCTCCTTGGTGCTATGCGTGAGTTGATCGGCAATGGAACATTATTTGACGGCGCTGATTTACTGCTCGGTCAGTGGGCAACATCACTGCGTATTGAAGTGTTTCAATTCGACAACAGTTTCTTACTCGCACTTTTACCACCGGGTGCATTCATTGGTGTTGGTTTGCTCATCGCACTGAAAAACATCATCGATAAACAAATTGAAGCGCGTCAACCAAAGCAGAAAAAGCAGACCATAGAACGCGCCCGAGTTACCAACGCATAACAGACCAATCCTTAAATTGGCATTCGCACTGGAAAGCAGCTTTAAATGAATAAAGACAAACGAAGATTAATACTAGAACGTTTAAGGGAGAATAACCCTAACCCTCAAACTGAGCTCAACTGGAGTACACCATTCGAGCTGTTAATTGCAGTGCTGTTATCCGCACAAGCAACGGATGTCAGCGTTAACAAAGCGACAGATAAGCTCTATCCGGTTGCGAATACGCCACAGGCTATATTTGATCTCGGCGTTGAAGGCGTAAAAAAGTACATCAAAACAATTGGCCTGTTTAACTCTAAAGCAGAGAACGTCATTAAGACCTGTAAAATCCTGATTGACCAACATGGCGGTGAAGTTCCACAAGATCGTGATGCCTTAGAGGCGCTCCCCGGAGTCGGTCGAAAAACCGCTAACGTCGTGCTCAACACCGCCTTTGGTTGGCCAACCATCGCGGTCGATACGCACATTTATCGCGTCTCCAATCGGACAAAGTTTGCCATGGGCAAAAACGTCGATCAGGTAGAAGAGAAGCTGCTTAAAGTGGTGCCCAAAGAGTTTAAACTCGATGTCCACCACTGGCTTATTTTACATGGCCGCTATACTTGTGTAGCACGAAAGCCCCGTTGCGGCAGCTGTATTATTGAAGATCTTTGCGAATTCAAAGACAAAGTATACCCAGAAAATTAGGAGAGCAAGACAATGTCAAATGGCAGAATTCTACACACTATGCTTCGCGTTGGTGACTTGGATAAGTCAATCAAGTTTTACACCGAGGTCATGGGAATGCAGCTACTGCGTACCAATGAAAACAAAGAGTACGAATACACCTTAGCGTTTGTCGGTTACGGAGATGAAGCGCAAGGTGCAGTGATTGAGCTGACCTACAACTGGGGAACGACTGAGTATGATCTAGGCAGTGCATTCGGTCACATCGCTATTGGCGTTGATGATATTTACTCAACGTGTGATGCGATCAAAGCCGTTGGCGGCAACGTAACGCGCGAGCCGGGCCCAGTGAAAGGGGGAACCACCCATATCGCTTTTGTCAAAGACCCAGATGGCTATATGATTGAGCTAATCCAAAACAAACAAGCGAGCGCAGGTTTAGCGGGTTAATCACAGCTTTAACCGCTTCAAAAAACAAAAAGCCAGCATTGCTGGCTTTTTCTGTGTACGAGTCTTAAACCTGTGTTCGACCTAGCGAGATCACCACGCGGCGGTTTTTATCTCTGCCAAGTGGAGAGGCATTGTCATCAACAGGGCGACGTTTGCCATACCCCTGAACCTGAATCCGGTCTTCAGGCAATCCTAACGATTTAAAATAGTTTTGCAGGACTTCAGCTCGTTTCTCTGACAAGCTTTGACTGACACTTTTGCTATCAACCGCATCCGTGTACGTTGACACTAACACCAGATCGATATCTTGATTGTGTTTAATATACTCTGCAATCTGCGCTAATCGTTTTTGTGACTGTTTATTGAGTTCGACACTGGTTCTGTCGTAATGCAAGATGGTAAACGCGATATCCTCGAAACTGTATGGCAGTAAATTAGCAATACAGTCGCTAAATACGTTGTATGACGGCTGAAACAACACCGAAGAAAGTCCCACTTCTATCCGCTCATCGCGGCTGCGCCACTCTTGATAACTGAAAGTGGGATAGCGCCCTTTTTCAAGTTCGCCTAAAATATTCCATGCCGTTTGCCCACCGACATAACCATCAAATTGTTGAAAAAATCGGATCGTATTTAGACGCGTAGCCCCCTCGCCTGGTCGCCATGCAGGCGGCATAGAAACCAAACTCACATCACGCGTTTTTCCCATTGGACGCTTCATTTTCAACTCGAAATCAAGGCTGATTTTTTTACTCGCATACGAGGAAAATACCGCATCACCATAATTAGGGATCGGGTGGACTAAGCGACACTCCAAAGGGGTATTGGCAACCATTTGCCACGTTGATTGCTGTGGTTTAGCGACATAGTGTTTATCCAGCGCAACGGCACTGGTACTGATTGACACTAATACGGTCGCGACTGTGGTAGCAAACAACTTATTCATACTGCAATTAATCTCTTTATTTGCTTGAGCAGCTCAACGTTGCCGCTCGATTCTCTACCAAAATTAGAAAGCAAAAAGCACGCCAACACATTTGTATAGGACAAATAGCCAACGTTTCTTTTTCAAACAGGATTAACGGTTTTTCTCACGCCAAGAATCTGTAATAATGCCAGCCCTGTCACATTAAAATAAGCACACATGACTATAGAAAACGAAGCATTGACGCTAAAAAAACGATTTCGTGGCTACTTTCCGGTTGTTATTGATGTTGAAACCGCAGGATTTAACGCTAAAACGGATGCCCTACTCGAAATCTGTGCCGTCACCTTAAAAATGGATGAGAACGGCACACTTTGTCCTGCATCAACTATTCATTTTCATGTTTCTCCTTTTGAAGGTGCCAACTTAGAAAAAGAGGCGCTTGAATTTAATGGCATTCGCGACCCATTTAGCCCACTTCGTGGAGCGGTGACAGAAGAGGAAGCGCTAAAAGAAATTTATAAACTTGTACGTAAAGAACAAAAAGCAGCGGATTGTAGCCGTGCAATTATTGTTGCTCACAACGCCAACTTTGATCACAGCTTCGTGATGGAAGCAAGCGAACGCTGCAAGTTAAAACGTGTCCCATTTCATCCCTTCGCGACCTTCGATACCGCAACACTCAGTGGTCTCGCTTATGGCCAAACCGTATTAGCCAAAGCATGTAAAGTCGCCGGGATGGACTTTGACAATAGAGAAGCCCACTCAGCCCTTTATGATACTCAAAAAACGGCCGAGCTCTTTTGCGGCATCGTTAATAAGTGGAAAGCCCTTGGCGGGTGGCCATTGATTGAGTCAGATGCCGAATAAACACAATAAAAAGTAAACACAACTCACGAGTATATTATGAACCCTGTTGTCATTTCTGTCTGCATTATGCTGGCTTTAGCCCTGATGCGAGTCAATGTCGTCGTCGCACTGACCTTCAGTGCCATCGTCGGCGGTTTAGTCGCTGGTATGGATCTCAACCAGTCAATCGCTGCATTTGAAAGTGGGCTTGGTGGTGGTGCAACCATCGCTTTAAGCTACGCTATGCTTGGTACTTTCGCGGTTGCGATCTCTCGCTCAGGTATTACCGACCTGTTGGCCAATAGCGTGATTAAACGCATCCATGGTCAAGAGAATGCCTCTGCCTCAACTGGTCTTAAGTACGCCGTGCTGATCGCACTGGTCTTAGTCACTATGTCTTCACAAAATGTCATTCCAGTTCACATCGCCTTTATCCCGATTTTGATTCCACCTCTTTTAGGCGTCTTTGCCAAGCTTAACCTTGACCGCCGCATGATTGCTTGTGTGCTGACTTTTGGTCTCGTTACCCCTTACATGGTGTTACCGATCGGTTTTGGCGGTATTTTCCTCAACAATATTTTGCTTAAAAACCTTCATGACAACGGCCTTGAGAATGTCGTGGCAAGCCAAGTGCCTGTCGCAATGCTGCTACCAGCAGCGGGAATGATCTTTGGTTTGTTAACAGCGATTTTCTTTACTTACCGTAAACCTCGCCAATACCCGGAAACTGAGTTAACTCATGTTAATCAAGACACCAAAGCTATCAACAAGAAAAACATTGTTGTGGCTGCTGTGGGCATTATCGTAGCCCTTGGCGCGCAGCTCTCAACTGGCTCAATGATTGTCGGTGGTTTAGCTGGTTTTATGGTGTTCACTTTTGGTGGCGTAATCGCTTGGAAAGAGACCCATGATGTGTTCACAAAAGGGGTTCACATGATGGCAATGATTGGCTTTATCATGATTGCAGCAGCGGGTTTTGCGGCAGTGATGAAGCAAACCGGAGGGGTTGAGTCTTTGGTTGAAGCCTTATCAACCAGCATTGGCGACAATAAACCTCTCGCGGCATTATTGATGTTGGTTGTTGGTCTATTGGTGACAATGGGGATTGGTTCATCGTTCTCAACCATTCCGATTCTCGCGACTATCTACGTGCCACTGGCGGCGGCATTCGGTTTTTCACCGATGGCAACCATTGCATTAGTCGGCACAGCAGCAGCGCTTGGCGATGCGGGCTCACCAGCTTCAGACTCAACCTTAGGCCCAACCTCTGGCCTGAACGCTGATGGACAGCACGAGCACATTTGGGAGACCGTTGTACCAACCTTTATCCATTACAACATTCCGTTAATTGTCTTTGGTTGGCTAGCAGCAATGACGCTGTAAACGGTACCTGCAACGATCGATAAGCCACAAAAAAAGCTGACTTGATGTCAGCTTTTTTATTATGTGGTGCAAGATAAATGATCGATGGCTTATTGCACTTGCTTCTCGGCAATCACGGCGAATACTGGCACCATATCTTCAAGCAACTGCTCCTCAACCGGTTTACCCGTCGAATCTGTCACGTTAATCGATGTACGGTTACCAAGATCACCAAACAGGAAGGTGTAGGTTCCTGGAGCAAGGTTAATCGGTTTCACACCAATTTCATCCCAAAACTCATCATCAGGCGCCGCGTACTTAGCTTTAACCGTGCCCTGAGATTGATTACGCTCTTCAAGCGTAAAGCCCATCGCAGGCAGGATGTTCGGCAGGCGATTCCACAACACGTTGTAAGGTGAACGCGCAATGATCACGGGGAAACCGCTGCGGTCAGAGCCCATGGTCACTTGTATGTTCTTAACTAATTGCTCGGCTTTACGTGCCGCTTCCTCTCGGATGTCTAAATCGTAGCGTGCTGTCACTAAGTTGGTCATCAGAGCATTATAGCGCTCCTTATTGGTTGCCGTGACTGGTCTTACTTCGCCCCCTTCACGCCAATCAACCAGTGATATTCTAAATCCATGGCGACCACCCGCAGAAACACGGTCAATTTGGTAACGCGCACCAAGTTCAACATCTTCATCTTCAGCAACCCAACTAACCCAGTCGGTCTCGATAAGCGTCAATGTCTGCTGGCGAATGGTAATATTTTGCTCTTCGATCATCTCAAGCGCGGTTTGCCACACTTTATCGACTTCATCTTCGCGTAATAACCATAAGGTGGTTTCTCCCTGCTTATGCTCGGCTCTAGCACCTGGAATAAGTTCTAGGATTTGTTGCGGCGGACGAATATCCACTTCACGGCCAATACCACCAGCGAACTCACCTTGAGGGATTCGATAGTTAGGGTAAAACTGTGGTTCGGCATCTTGTGGTAAGTTCCACTCTTTCGACGCTGGCGTATCGAGATATTCAAAATCATCTTTCGCCTGACGACGCTGATTTGCACCACCTGAACATGCGCTCAAAACAAAAACAGCTAGTGAACTGAGAACTAGCTGGTGAGAAAATTTCATTGAAACTCCTGATCGTATTTTGCCGGAATCACTTCCGGCAAGGTCTCTTCATATTTAGACAATGCGCGCATCCGTCATTGCTTGCGTCACAATTGGTCGAGCCTGCACGGAGAGCTCGGTCAAAGGTAAGCGTAAACCGCCGTGCTCAATCAGACCCATTTGGTGTGCTGCCCACTTAACTGGAATCGGGCTCGACTCAACAAACAGATTTTTGTGCAGAGGCATCAGGCGTTGGTTAATGATTTCCGCTTCATCGAACTTACCTTCACTGGCTAGACGGAACATCGTCGCCATGTCTTGTGCAGCAATATTATTCGTGACTGAAATCACACCGTTACCACCTTGCTTGACAAAATCAAGGCCTGTCGAATCGTCACCACTTAGTAAGATAAAATCTTCGCCACAAAGTTCACGGTGAATTGAAATTCGGCTTAAATCGCCAGTGGCATCTTTTAGCGCAACGATGCTGTCAATCTGTGACAATCTCGCGACGGTTTCAGGAAGCAAGTCCACTGCAGTGCGACCCGGGACGTTATATAGAATCTGGGGAACATCACTCTCTTCAGCAATGGCCTTGTAATGCTGATACAAACCTTCTTGTGTTGGTTTGTTGTAGTATGGGGTAACACTTAAACAACCCGCGATACCTGAGTTGTTAAGCAAACGACTGAATGTCACCGATTCATGAGTAGCGTTTGCCCCCGTACCAGCAATCACAGGAATTCGGCCATCGGCAAATTCGACGGTCTTCATTACCACCTTGACATGCTCTTCAATCGTCAGCGTAGAAGATTCACCGGTCGTTCCGACAGCGACAATGCCATTACTGCCCGCGGCGACATGGTAGTCTACCAGCTTCTTCAGGCTCACGTAGTCGACTTCGCCATCGAGATTAAATGGTGTAATTAACGCTACAATACTTCCTGAAAACATGTCCTTCTCCCTAAAATAGTTACTAATCGCATGGTACTGTAAGGCGATTGAAAAAGACAAGCGCTTAACGCCGCTTAAATCACCTAAATGAATGAATATTTATCAGATGTTAGATATTTGGCAAATTACGCCTCTTATTTCACGCTGTGTCAGTCGCAAGTGATAATTTCTTGCCTATATTGGCATGACTCAAAATCCCGCCAACTCAACCGAGAAAACGTTCGAAGGTCATTTTTATCACGCGCTTCTGTGCTAAGCTAAACGACTAATAAACATAACTTTGATAAGAGTGAAACTATGACTCAACATCTCGTGATTACAGCGGTAGGAACCGACCGCCCAGGCGTATGCAACCAAGTTGTGCACCTGGTCACTCAGTCTGGATGCAACATTGTTGACAGTCGTATCGCTTTATTTGGCAACGAATTTACCCTGATTATGCTACTTTCTGGTTCTAACTCGGCGACCACTCGAGTCGAAACGACGCTTCCATTACTTGGACAACAGCATGATCTGATCACAATTATGAAACGTACCTCTCCACACGCTCATCTCGACCATACGTACACACTCGAAGTGTTCGTTGAGTCTGAAGACAAGCCTGGGCTAACAGAAAAGTTCACCAACTTTTTTGCTGCGAAAGAAATAGGTCTTTCATCACTTAGTGCTCAAACCATTGATAAAAATAAAATCGGCTCCGAAAATAATCAGTTTCACATCGCCATCACCGCGACGGTCGAATCAGAATGTAATCTGATGCAACTTCAAGAAGAGTTCGACACACTGTGTCACTCGCTCGAAGTTCAGGGGTCACTCAATTTCATAAAAAACAGTCAATAAAAAGGAATCTTCATGAACACGCTGACAGCAGGCACTCCCGCTCCTGAGTTCTCTCTTCTTGACCAAAATGGCGAAACCGTCACATTAAGCGACTTTAAGGGCAAAAAAGTCCTGTTCTATTTTTACCCTAAAGCCATGACGCCAGGCTGTACTGTTCAAGCGCAAGGATTACGTGACGTTAAGGCTCAATTAGAACAACACAATGTAGTGGTTCTTGGTGTGAGCATTGATCCGGTAAAACGCTTGGGTAAATTTATTGAACGCGATCAACTCAACTTCACCCTACTCTCAGATGAAGATCATGCCGTTGCCGAGCAGTTTGGTGTGTGGGGCGAGAAGAAGTTTATGGGAAAAATTTACGATGGTTTACATCGCATTAGCTTCCTTATCGACGAGCAAGGCATGATTGAACACGTATTCAATAAATTTAAAACCAAAGACCACCATCAAGTGGTACTTGATTACCTCAACAGCAAGTAAAAGTACTTTTTGAACAACCAACCTCACTTCACAATATAGTTCAGAGCCAGCGTAATTTATCGCTGGCTCACTCTTCCCTTAAACAATGATTAATATCAACTTATGTAAGCCTATCTAGCTAGAAAAGAGCGATGAAGATCAGGACATAACCTCAATGCTAAATAGAAATCTTCGTCCGTTGTTCTAATTTGGTACTATCATCTCATTGGTGAGACTCACTTTCTTCAAAAATAACCACTTAATCAATAAACGAATGATTGTACTATTTTGAAAAACAACGTTTCACCTAAAATGTTGGAAAAATATGGGTATATAAGTCAATAATATAACCATATTTGATTATCTGATCATAAATCGTTGGTTGTAAGAATACTAAAACTTAATGGTGTTTTATTTTCTTTTTTATCCAAATTAAAATAGCTCTTGATTTATTATCACAGTCTAAAATACGCGGAATTGATTCTGTATCTAGAATGGAGATTTATTTTATGAAAAAAACGACCCCCATATTAGTCACTGTGTTCTTTTTATGCACAATAAATAATGTATACGCTTATCCTGGAAAAAGCCTGTTAGGGTTATGTAATGCTAGTTTTTTTCATGAATCAAAGCGTATAAAAGCCATTAATACTTCCACAGAAAATAATGCATATGCTATGAACCTCCTAATTGACAACAACTGGTACAATTTAGATCTAAGGGAAGGATATAATAAAGTTATTCCTCGTTCTGAAATATTCAAACTAGCACAATACGCATTTGATAATAAATTATTTGTTAATATTTGCACTACTGACTCTTACTACATTACAGGAATAGAAATCGTAGCACCATAAAATTAACCACTGACATCATAATAAAAATCAGAATTACATAAATTTAAATCGCAATGGAAAATTAAGGTATGATATTTGTCATTATTTTATTATTCATTTTTATTTCCTTTTTTTCATATGCTAATTGGTATGTGGAAGGAAATAATGTATCCATAATGTCCAATAAGTATGGGACTTTAATTTATACTTACTATAAAGAAGCCGGATCTACTCTTGATGCCGATGAACCTTATTATCTCAGCTCGCCAACATATATATCTACCAGTCATTGGGAGGTGTGGTATACGAAAGGGGCTCATGTGCAACTAAAGAGTAGAGATACCGAGATGTGTATAGAACGAGCACAAGGGCCAAGTGAACCTATAATACAGAACCCCTGTAAATCTGACTACGAAAAACAATATCTTGAGCGAATAGCTACAAATAATGGAGCATTTTTATTAAATTTCAAAGATACACATTACTGCATAACTACACTTTGGGGAGGGGCACATTACTATCCATATATGGAGACCTGTCCACCTCTTAATAGTGAGGTCGATTCGAAATTTTTATGGTCCTTTATTCCTATATTTGGAGATGCTTATGTTCCTAGCAAGTAAAAATATAACGGCTATAATTATTCTATTTTTCCTTTATTTTGGAAGTGTTCAAGCCTCTAAGGATATTAGAGACTTTAGAACTGGAAATTGGAATATGCAAGGCGCAGCTGGAGATATAGGGAGTAGATGGACGAATGAAGTAAGACGTATGGTGACAGATGGTCAAATTGATGTGTTGAGCTTACAAGAATCTGGCCATATACCCAGCATCCGTGAGATGGCACGTTTACCCACTCCTGGAAGTCATACTGGGCTCCCCCTTGTTGGTGGAAGATTTATACATGGAATTCTTACAGAGCACGCTTGGAATATAAGAACTCGTGCAAGTGACGATCCAATTCGAAGGTACGTTTACCATATCGATCATGATACTGGTGCTGGCCGTGTCAATGTGGCAATCGTTTCTGCAAGTAGAGCAAGTCAAGTTATCATTCTTCCTCCATCTGCCTCATATCCGGCAGTAAGACCTATATTAGGAATTCAGGTAGATGGTGTTTATTTTTTTTCGATTCATGCCTCTGCTAGAGGAGGCTCTGATGCAGTAGGAATTATACGAAGAATAAGGCAATATTTTATTGATAACAATCTGCAATCATCGCAATTCCTCATTTTAGGTGATTATAACGTAGAACCAGACACTCTACGCCAACGATTAGAGGAGCGATACCCTAACCTTTTATCAGAATTGACTATTTTCGCTCCCAATGAAACCACTCATTTATCACAAACACCAAGGACGCTAAACTACACTGTAGCAGGTAGAATATCAGGGAACAGTATATTGTTGAATGCACTGCAGTCAAACATAATACCAGAATTTAGATCAGACCACATAGCTGTGATGTACAATAAGAGGCAGTGATTAAAAGTCATCAACTATTTATTTAGGTGATTTATGAAATTTATTTTTACACTACTTTATTTTATTTATAACAATGCTTATGCAGTTGATAATTTTAGATTGGAAAGTGACATAGGTATAATGTCTCATAAATATGGGACATTAATCGTTGCTTACAACAACAATTATAGAATTCAGCTTCAGGAACCATATTATTTAGATCCATATTATTTAGAACATTCAACTTGGAATCCAAAATTAACTCATGAAGGTATTATTCTGTATAATAAAGCAAAAAAATCATGTATTAAATATGAAGGAGCCAGAGTTCCCTATGCATCCACTTGTGATATTAATAATTTGGGTAATGTGGATAACTTGGATAGCTATACGTTTAGGAGAATACCATCAACACAGGGATCTTTTTTATTACAATTCAAAAATACCGAATTATGTTTATTTGCTAGGTGGGTTGGCTCTCTCTACTATCCATTCGTTGTAACATGTCCTAAATTAAATGACGATGTCGATATGGGTTTTTTGTGGTCATTTGTTCCCAAAGTAGGGCATAGTTTTGCAGCACAGCCGTTGTCAATCAACTAATCGCTGTTTCTTTCATTTGTCCAACCAATAAAACGCCAGCAATACGTGCTGGCGTTCTTTTTCTCTTCAGTGCTTAGACGATAAATTTATTCAAAATCGCATCTTGCTCGCGTACATTTTCCGTCTGTACTTGCATGGCGATATTTGAGTTTTCAGCCGACTCTGCTACTTGTGTCGACAGGTCTTTTATTTTAACGGTGTTACTGTTGATCTCTTCTGCGACCAAACTTTGTTCTTCAGCCGCCGAAGCAATCTGCATATTCATATCACTAATGCGCTGAATAGCTTCTCGAATACGCTGCAATGCACCATCAGCGGCTTGCGCTTTATCCACGGCATCAATCGCGGTGTTTTTACTCTCTGTCATCGCTGCCGAAACGGAGCTTGCACCAGCTTGCAACTGCTCGATCATGTTACGAATTTCTGTTGTTGACTCTTGTGTTCGTTGGGCAAGAGTACGCACTTCATCCGCCACTACCGCAAAACCGCGACCAGACTCACCGGCACGCGCCGCTTCAATTGCCGCATTCAGTGCCAATAAGTTGGTTTGATCGGCAATGTCGTTGATGACTTTCAAAATGGTTTCGATGTTGGCCGTTGCCGACTCTAAACCGTGAACTTCTTCAACCGCTTGATCAATACGAGCAGACAAGTTGTCTATCGAGACAGTGGTTTGACTTACTACAGATGAGCCATCAATGGTGGCATCATCGGCTTCTTTTGCAGCGGCAGCGGCGCCCTGAGCATTATTGGCAACCTCTGTCGCCGTGACCGCCATTTCGTTCATAGCAGTTGCGAGCTGTTCTAGCTCTTCAAGCTGACTACGCATTGCCGTTGCCGACTCTTGCACACCACTGACCGTCATTTCCGTGCCACGCAGGATTTCAGCGCCAATCGCTTTTGATTGTTGTAACTGTTTCTGCAAAGTTTCGGTAAAGGTATTGAACCCCTCAGCTAACTCGGCAAACTCTTTGTCTGTGTTGGTATCTAAACGTTTAGTTAGATCCCCTTGTCCAGACGCAACATCCTTAATTGCATCGTTAAGCACAGCAAGCGGACGCATCAGAGCTTTGATTAAGAAGCTCAGTACGACGACGCTGAGGATAACCCCAATCACGACATACAAAATGGAACTGTTGCGCATATCCGTGACGGCGGCAAAAGCAATATCTTCATCAACGACCGCGCCGATATACCAGTTTTCAGACGGGACTTCTGTAAAGTGTACCAGCAGTTTTTTACCCTCTTGTTCAAAACGCTGATTACCCGCCTGAACTCTCGCTTGCGGGAGATACTTGGTGAGGTTTTCACCATTATTCGCCGAGTCTGGGTGAGCAATTGTTGTACCGTCAGCCGTGACAATAAAGAGGTAACCTGCATCTAACAAGTTGACGCTGTTAACTAAATCGGCCAAACCACCGAGTTCTAAATCATAGAACATACCAGCTATAAATTTGCCATTTTCTTTAACCGGTGTGCCGACAGAAATAATGACTTTCTTCGATGACACATCAATATAAGGGGCCGTGACAACCAAGGTGCCTTGCGCCTTAGCGTCTTTGTACCATGGGCGGATACGTGGGTCGTAATCTGGCCCGGCTTCCCAGCCATCATCATTCTCAACCACAAAGCCATCGGCTTCATAGCCAAAACCAACCGCCAGGAAGCTACCTTTAAGCTCTGGCTTTTCTAGAATATCTTTAACTCGTTGGCGATTTTGTGGATCAAGTTCAATCACTTCCGTCGTTGACTGAGCTAAAGACTTTTTACTGTCCATTTCTGATGTTACGGTATTTTTAACCCCTTTCACCATTTCGGTGAGGCTAGTATCGACAAGTGCCTCTACTTCTTTTTTCACAGTACTTAGTTGCTGAATCGACAACAGAGTTACTGTGACTAAGAGTAGTGCAGATGAAGCCGCAACGATTTTTTGGCTAAATTTCATATCTTCCCTCAATTAGTCAGCAAGCTTATTGTTATAATAGTTAATATAGTTATCGCCCAGCCTAACCTTTCCTTAAGAAGTTTTTTACATTTCCTTACTTAAGTAAATTCCATATTAGTCAAAAATGCCAACTCTGGCACAAAAAAAAGCCTCAAAAGCAGTGCTTTAAGGCTTCATATGCAGCTAATTGGCTAATTAGAAAGTAATTATCCAGCGGCTTCTTCTTCGTGACTTGGCAGTGCATTCCATACAGCTTTAACTAAAGTGGCCAGTGGAATCGCAAAAAAGACGCCCCAAAAGCCCCAAAGTCCACCGAAAACCAGCACCGCAACAATGATCGCCACCGGGTGTAAGTTAACCGCTTCGGAAAACAGCACAGGGACTAAGACATTACCGTCAAGCGCCTGAATGATGCCGTACGCAATCAGCAGCCAGTAGAATTGTGGTGTTAATCCCCATTGGAATAAGCCCACAATCGCAACAGGTACCGTCACCGCAGCAGCACCGATATAAGGAATCAACACAGATAAACCGACCGCCACAGCTAATAATACCGAGTAACGTAAGTCAAGAATGGCAAACGTGATGTAGCTAACGCCACCAACGATTAAAATCTCCATCACCTTGCCGCGAATGTAATTTGAGATTTGATCATTCATCTCATACCACACTTTGTATGCCAAGCGACGATTACGCGGTAGCATGCCACTCGCCATCTCAATCATTTCGCGCTTATCTTTAAGTAAGAAAAACACTAGCAGCGGCACTAAAATTAAGTAGACGGCCAAAGTCGCAATACTGACTAAAGAGGCTAGCGAACCTTTAACTACCGTTTCACCCATATTAATTACTTGGTTTTTCGCATTGGTCACCAAGGACTCGACAATCTTGAGGTTTTCCAGTTCTGGGTAACGATGTGGTACCTGCGCGATAAACTCTTGCAGGCCGCCATACATACTCGGAATATCGTTAATCAAATTGCCAACCTGATGCCAAATCGTTGGCACTAAACCAAAGATGGCGACCAACATTAAACTAATGAAACCAAGGATCACCACCAGCACTGACAGCGTGCGTGGTATTCCTATCCGGCAGAGCTGAACAACGGGCCACTCTAACAAGTACGCCAAGACAATGGCCACTAGCAATGGCGCAATCAAGTTGCCAAAGAAGTAGATGGTAATAAAGCCAAACAGAAGAATCGCAACAAGACTTACTGCGTGTGGATCAGAAAAACGTCGCTTATACCAACGACTCACCATTTCAAACATTCAACAAGATTCCTTAGTGACTTGCATACGATAGTAACCTTCTGTTTCTTCACAACTAAGCGTGAATGCGTGCTGTTGAAGATAACGCGTAATATCACGCATCGAGCTCGGATCAGAGATAAGAATGTCGATATTGGTCCCCTGCTGCAGGCCATTTGTGTGACGTTTAGCAAGTAACAGTGCCAATGGGCAACGTTGATGGCGTAAATCCAAAATATTCGGTTCCATTCTGTGGCTCGATGCTTATTATTACCGTTGGATATTGTATAGTGTTTTTTTCTAAGCGTCAGTGCAAATAGTCATCGTAGTACACTGTTCTGACCAATTTTGACAACCAAGTCAAATTCACTGTTGTGGCGCGAGGAAACCTTTGCTGTGGTATGGTGTCCAAGCCTATAATCATCGCTGTATAAACCAGTGTGTGATGGAAAAGAACTCAAGGGAGCATCATCGTTCATCTATGTTTAAACGTACGCGTTCATTGGTCTGCTTATCTATAGCAGCCGCGTTAAGCACTCCGATACCAGTACAAGCTAACAGCTTAGATCTTCCAGATATTGGTACCACGGCCAGCAGCACATTAACCATTGCCCAAGAAATTCAGTACGGCGATGCCTACATGCGAATGCTGCGCAGCAGCCAACCGATCGTTAGCGATCCGGTCCTTAATGAATATATAGAGAGCCTAGGCCATCGACTGGTTGCCAACGCGTCAGATGTCAAAACCCCGTTTACTTTTTTTATGATCCGCGATCGCAATATTAATGCGTTTGCCTTTTTTGGTGGCTATGTGGCCCTCCACTCAGGGCTGTTTCTTCATGCACAAAGCGAAAGTGAGTTAGCTTCTGTTGTGGCACATGAAATTGCCCACGTCACTCAGCGCCACTTAGCCAGAAGCATGGAAGATCAAGCTCGTCGCTCACCCGCGAACATGGCAGCTCTTGTGGGCGCGCTATTGCTTGCGATTGCCGCACCGGAAGCGGGAATGGCGGCCATGACGGCTGCAACTGCAGGCAATATTCAAGGCCAAATCAACTACACACGCAGCAACGAAAAAGAAGCAGATCGCTTTGGTATTAGTACCTTGGCCAGTGCAGGGTTTGATGTCAATGCCATGCCACGCTTCTTTGGTCGCCTTGCTGATGAATACCGCTATGCAAGCAAACCACCACCCATGCTGCTCACTCACCCATTACCAGAAGACCGCGTTACCGATAGTCGCGCTCGAGCACAAAACTATCCAGCGCGTCGGGTCGATCCGTCATTAAACTATCATTTAGCGCGAGCGCGTATTGTGGCTCGTTATGCTGGCATTGATGGCAAAGCGGCCAACGATTGGTTCGTCCGTACCGAAAAGAGCGCCCAACCGACTGTTAAAGTGGCGTTTCAGTATGGCAAAGCCCTGGTCCTGCTCGACAATAAAGAGTATGAGAAGGCGAGTGTTATTTTACAGCGCTTGTTAAAACAAGACCCAGACAATCGTTTCTATCTTGATGCTATGTCCGATGTGTATATCGGACTAAATCAAGCAGAACAAGCCCAATCCTTGTTGGCTAGCGCACTCAAGTCGGCGCCCAATAACCCAGTACTAAGCATTAATTATGCAAATGCTCTGATTCAGCAAGATAAAAACGAGCAGGCGATTAAAGTACTGCAACGCTACACCCATGATTATCCTAATGACATTAATGGTTGGAGCTTACTCTCGGATGCTAATATCAACTTAGGGATCAGTGATGAAGACTTAGCTGCTCGAGCAGAGATTCTTGCCCTTAAGGCCAACTGGAACAAAGCTATCCAATATTACACTCAAGCTAGTCAACTCGCTGAACTTGGAAGCTTAAAACAAGCCAGATATGATGCGCGGATTGACCAACTCATGGTGCAACGTGACCGATTCTTGGCACTACAATAAATAATACTCGGAGATTCACTATGTCAGTCGTGATATACCACAACCCTCGCTGCTCAAAAAGTCGTCAGACATTGACACTACTTGAAGTCAATAATGTACATCCACAGGTGATCACATACTTGGAGACGCCACCTAGTGTCGATGAACTTAAAACCTTAATGACGCAGCTCGAAATCACTGATGTTCGTGACATGATGCGTACCAAAGAAGAGATTTATAAACAGCTCGAACTCAAATCGGCCGACGATGAGACACTGTTTAAAGCCATGGCAGAACACCCTAAATTGATTGAGCGCCCGATTGTGGTCGCTAATGGCAAAGCCAGACATGGCCGTCCACCAGAGCAAGTATTAGAGATCTTATGATCGGCCAAGTTGTCATTCTTTACTATAGCCGTCATGGCGCAACGCAATCACTCGCAAGGCAGATCGCACGCGGAGTTGAGTCGATTCCAAACTGCGAGGCTCTGCTGCGCACCGTTGCTGAAATTGATAACGAAACCCCGGCGGCTGATCCTGTTCTATCGCTAGCAGAATTGAAACAGTGTGACGCTCTCGCCATGGGCAGCCCTGTGTGGTTCGGCAATATGGCGGCACCGCTTAAACACTTCTGGGACAAAACAACCCCGCTGTGGATTGCAGGCGATCTGATCGATAAGCCAGCTTGTGTGTTCAGTTCATCGTCAAGCTTACATGGCGGACAAGAAACTACGTTGCAAAGTATGATGCTGCCGCTACTTCACCATGGCATGATGATCTTAGGAATCCCTTATTCTGAGCCAAAATTACATTCGACTCAATCGGGTGGCACACCGTATGGCGCGACCTCGGTTGCACAACATGGCTCAAGCTTAACCGCAGATGAAATAGAATTAGCCCAGCAACTCGGAAAAAGACTGGCTCGAACCGCATTAAAAACGAAGGAAGATTAAATGCAAGCGATGCAACCCACCACCAAGCTTTACCGCTTGTTGGCACTGTTTGGCAATTTAGCGCTCTTGGCGTGGATAGTGCTGTGGCAAATGTCTCTTTCACCGCATCCGCATATCAGCAGTACCACATTGGCGATAGCCTGGGCCATCCCACTGTTGCTGCCGCTGCCTGGCATTTTAGTCGGAAAGCCCTATACCCACGCTTGGGCCAATTTTGTCTTGATGCTCTATTTTTTGCACGCTTTTACCCTTCTTTACGTCGATAATGGCGAGCGTTGGTTAGCCGTTGTCGAGCTGCTACTCACTACAGCAGCATTTGCTGGCAATATTCTTTATGCCCGAGCTCGAGGAAAAGAGTTGGGCCTAAAGCTCAAACGCCTATCGAAAGTCGAAAAAGAAGAGCAAGCGCGCTTTGAGTCCAAGGAGCATTAATATTTGTTTCGAGAGTCAAACACGCAAAATTCAAAAAAGGTCTGGCAGTGCCAGACCTTTTTATTGATGTTTGTGTTGCTGAACTAGCGGGTTAAAACGCTGGATTCCGACTCGGGCTCTGTAGACTCAGTCTCTATTGCTGGGGTAG
Source organism: Vibrio pacinii DSM 19139 (assembly GCF_000711795.1). Lineage (GTDB taxonomy): Bacteria > Pseudomonadota > Gammaproteobacteria > Enterobacterales > Vibrionaceae > Vibrio > Vibrio pacinii. The sequence goes on from NZ_JONH01000001.1 coordinate 493,741, forward strand.
GCATGACATAAGGCTGCCCCTGCCACTCGAATTGCATGATCATTTCTGCAGGTATCACTTCAAGCACGGGCGTTGTTGGCAAAGCCTGGGGCGTGAGCGCCTCATTGTCAGTCGTTGCTTGTGGCTCGGTAAGATTGTCGCTTGGCACTTCAATGCTTGGCTCCGGCGCAACCACTGGTGGTGTTTCGGTGATACTTTCTAGCGGCATCACATCACTAAGACGACTCACTTCCTGCTTAAATTCTTGTTCTGAAGATAACAGATGGACATTAAACGTCACCTGGTTGCCTTGAATCTTAAGAATATCCAAAGACGCCACTGAACTGAGCGATTTAAGCTGATTTTCCAAGGTAAAAAAGCTTACTGCATCATTAAGCTCGGTAAAACGAACCTTAATGGCTTGTGATGATTCACTGGCCACAATAACGGCGCTCTTGCTAGCAAAGTAATCACTAAGCTGATCAATCATTTTACTCGCCGCGTCGCTGCCGTTATTTGTGCCCGACAAAGGTGCTTGACGAGTAATACCAATCGTCGCCGGCTTTTGGTCGTAAAGTGTCCAACGCAGGTTATTGCCTTGCGCTTTGACCACTAACACAGCATCAACTGGATAACGCTTGCTCGCCTCACCAACAGGTTGGATAAACCCACCCCAAAGATCGGAAACCGCCACACCAGTGATATCATCGAAATCACCAACCGGCACCGTCAAAGGTAAACCGCGCTGCTGAGCTCGGGATTTTATCTGATCGAATATCGCCGACGGTGAATGCTCCCAAATGATGTTACGCTCTGTTTGTTCTTCAACAAGCCAAACCAACACATTGGCCCGCGCAGCAGACCACATTGGCAACTGTGCTTGACTAAGCAAAGAGCGAATATGTGGTGCGCTAAACACCATTTTTAATGTTTGCTGATCAGCAGACTGCCCGTAACTCAATTGCGCTAAGTACTGAGCACTTTGGCCAAGTGCTTTCTTGACCACTTCATTTTCTGGCGCATTGACGTCACCAGAGGCTCTGATCAGTACCTCTTTCATACCTTCCACGCGCGCTTGGACATCCGCGTTGTGAGCCGACGGGTCAATCACAACTTCACTGCGATACAAGTCGACATTGGTTAAGGCCATGGCAGGTAGAGCAATCAGCCCTAAAACAAACAGTGCTATATGACGCATAGAATTCCTAAAATCCGCTTTTTCAACGTTAAGGTACGATGATAAGCAACTATCGCTACCGGAGCAACAAAACCCCTCACTTATCCATCGAAACTCTGCGTAATCCAATACCATCTTTTATCATTGTCATCATCTATTCCTAGAACATTTGATCTAGTTCAGATTGCAATCGATTGCCAAGGTGATAGAATCGCGCGAATTTTATTTTCGTTGAGCAGATAGTTGCTCTGAGACTCGCCATCTAAAGGATAAAGGAATAACAACATGAGAAATGCCATTCAAGGTGCACAAATGCTCTTCGTTGCGTTTGGTGCATTGGTGTTGGTGCCGCTATTAACCGGGCTTGATCCTAGTGTGGCACTTTTTGGTGCTGGTGTCGGTACCCTTATTTTCCAAATCATCACTCGTCGCAGTGTGCCTATTTTCCTCGCTTCTTCTTTTGCTTTCATTGCTCCTATTTTATACGGCGTGCAAACTTGGGGTGTCCCGGCGACCATGGGTGGCCTTATGACCGCGGGTTTTGTTTATGTGGCGATGGGTGCATTGATTAAAGTGCGTGGAGTTGAAATCATTCATAAATTACTGCCACCCGTTGTTGTTGGCCCAGTGATTATGGTAATTGGTCTTGGTTTGGCCCCTGTCGCAGTCAACATGGCACTAGGTAAAGGTGGTGATGGTACACAATTGATCGATGCTGACGCCTCACTCATTATTGCTGGCGCGTCTCTTCTAACCACTATAGGGCTAAGTGTTTTTGCCAAAGGCTTCCTTAAGCTGACCCCTATCTTGGGTGGTATCGTGGTCGGTTACGCCCTGAGCTTGGCTTACGGTATTGTAGACTTTACGCCGGTTCATCAAGCCGCTTGGTTGGCGATGCCTAACTTTACTCTGCCTGAATTCAACATCAACGCCGTTCTGTTTATGATCCCTGTTGCGATTGCACCAGCGGTCGAACACGTTGGTGATATGTTGGCGATTTCAAATGTTACTGGCAAGAACTACCTCAAGAAGCCGGGATTGCATCGCACTATCACCGGTGACGGGGTAGCAACGATTGCGGCGTCTATGGTTGGCGCTCCGCCAAACACCACCTATTCAGAAGTTACTGGGGCGGTGATGCTAACCAAGGCGTTCAACCCTGTCATCATGACATGGGCAGCCGTGACGGCGATTGTTCTTGCACTAGTCGGTAAGCTGGGCGCAGCACTGCAAACCATTCCAATGCCAGTCATGGGCGGAATTATGATTTTGCTGTTTGGTTCTATCGCCACCGTTGGCCTGAATACACTGATCAAGAACAACGTGGATCTGCACAAATCTCGCAACTTAGTTATTGTTGCCATTACACTTGTATTTGGTATCGGTGGCATGGCCTTTGGCATTGGCGAGTTTAGCCTACAAGGTGTCAGCCTATGTGGTATCGTTGCGATTGTGCTTAACCTTGTACTACCGCAAGAGCTTGGTGAAAATCACGTTGTCGACAATGCGCAAATGGAAGAAGAAGTGAGATAATCGAGTTTCGAGTTTCGAGTTTCGAGTTTCGAGTTTCGAGTTTCGAGTTAAATTTTTCGGGTTGACGTCTATGCGTCAACCCTTCTTTTTGGTCTCTTTAAACACTTAGCTGCGATTCACGCCCTTAAACTCACATACACAACTCAACAAACTGTGCTCTGGTTAATGCTGCAAGGTCTTGCGGTGCTAATTCAATCTCTAGCCCTCGCTTACCCGCACTGACACAAATAGTACCTTGTGTTAATGCACTTTGATGGATGAAGGTTGGCAGAGCTTTCTTCTGTCCAAGCGGACTAATACCGCCAACAACGTATCCCGTTATTTTTTGTGCGATATCCGCATCCGCCATCTCAGCCTTTTTAGCCTGCGCCGCTTTGGCTGCCAGTTTGAGGTTTAACTTTTGATCGACAGGGATGATCGCGACAGCCAAATTCTTAGCTTCCCCATTGAGACTAAAAAGCAACGTCTTAAACACCTTCGCTGGATCTTGGCCCAGCACTTCTGCCGCTTCTAATCCATAGCTTTCGGCACGCGAATCATGCTGGTACTGATGAATCTCATGAGGGACTTTTTTCTTTTTGGCGAGATTAATTGCTGGAGTCATACTCCCTCCTTCAAACAAGGCATACAAAAAACGCCACTCGAATGAGTGGCGCTTTAGATTAAAGACTTTTACAAGTTAGAGTCAACTTACTTGTACATCATCTCGCCAGAAGGAGCATACTTGTTTACGTCAACTGGGCTGTTTGCTTCTAGATACTCTTTCAGTACTTCGGCATCAACAAAGCCAGTATTCACGTAGCCTGGATGATCGCTTAGTTTAGGGTAACCATCGCCACCTGCAGCGTTATAGCTTGGCACCGTGAAGCGGTAAGTCTCATCAAGACGCAACTGCTTGCCACCAATAAATACGTTCGACACTTTGCCGTCAGCAACCGTCATCGAGATGCCAGCAAACTGAGCGTAAGCACCTGAATCAACCGGTTTAGTCGCGACTACGTTTAGGTAGTCCAACACTTCTTTACCTGTCATATCAGTGTAAGTCAGAATATTAGCGAAAGGTTGAACGGTCAGCACGTCTTTGTAAGTAACATCACCCGCTTCAATTGAATCACGTACACCACCCGAGTTCATGACGGCAAAGTCTGCTTTTGCACGTTCCATATGAGAAGTTGCGATGAGACGGCCTAGGTTAGTTTGCTCGAAACGAACCACGTTACGGTCACCCTCAAGCTTGCCATTGGTCTCAGCAATCTTAACGTTCAACTGCGCTTGACCTTGCTCTTGGTATGGACGCAAGAACTCTAGCAACTCTTGATCTTGTGCAATTTCATCTTCAATCAGAACACGTTGGCTCTTACCGTCGACTTTAATTTTCTTCTTCAAGTTAACCGGAATAAGGTCGTAGCTGACCATTTCTAGTTCACCGTTACGGAATTCATAATCGGCACGACCTACGTACTTGCCCCATTCATGCGCCTGAACGATGTAAGTGCCGTTTTGCATATCTGGCTTACACTCATCAGAAGGCTTGAAGTTCTGTTTAACAACATTTGGCGCTTCCATACACACTGGCTCTTGAGAGTGACCACCGACGATCATATCGAGAGAACCTTCGTTTAGGTAGCGAGCAAGAGCGACATCGCCTGGTGCGTTAATGCCACGTTTGCCATCTTCGTAGTGCCCCATGTGCGTCACCGCGAAGATCAGATCTGGTTTTTCGGTCTCTTCCAGTTCAGCGATCAGTTTTTTCGCTTCTTGTTTCGGATCACGAAAATCGATGCCACCAATGAATTCAGGGTTACCAATTTTCGCCGTGTCTTCTGTCGTTAGACCAATAACCGCGATCTTGATGCCTTGTTTATCGAAGATTTGGTAGGCCTGGAACATACGTTCGCCAGTTGCCTTGTCGTAAATATTGGCAGACAACATTGGGAAATCAGCCCACTCTTTCTGCTTAAACAATACGTCGAGAGGATTATCGAACTCATGGTTGCCCAACGCCATCGCGTCGTAACCAATTTTGGTCATACCTTTAAAGTCAGGTTCTGCATCTTGCAGATCAGACTCAGGTACACCTGTGTTGATATCACCGCCTGATAGTAGTAGCGAAACGCCACCTTCAGCTTCGATGTCAGCACGCAACTCATCAATAAGAGTCTTACGTGCCGCCATTCCGTACTCGCCGTATTTGTTCTGCCAAAAACGACCGTGATGGTCATTAGTGTGTAGAACGGTCAACTTATAAGTTTTGTCTGCTTCCCACTCATGCTGAGGTGCTGTCGCACAACCAGCGAGAGTTGCCAAAATTGCTGCGCTAATTGCGCTTTTTACGATCAGGCCTTGCTTCATTGTCATACCTTTTGAGCTTATAGGATTGCCACTGCTTTTTTATACTGCTCTCAATTGAATAGACGTACTTGCGAAAAAAAGTGCGATGCGAGCAGTAAAACTTGAGCTAGTTTAAATTAACATTAGTGACATGACAGACTGATTTCATATTTATGTCGGATTGATCACCATAAAATTACCCCAAATGTGTAACAAAGCGTCAAAGTTGCAATTGAGTCAATAAACGATCACAGGCAATCGTTTCACTGTGAGCTGAGCGGATATAGGGCGGGAGTGTGAGGGTTAGCGTTTACTCAACAAGGTTCGATAACATGGTCAATTAACTGACACTAACAGGCATAAAAAAGGACTGGTCATGACCAGCCCTAATCAAAGCGTGTTGATTACTTGATATCGATATGGTCAAAACCCTTAATCAGGTCATCAAGTGCTTTCATTTGCGCTAAGAACGGCTCAAGCTTGTCCAAAGGTAATGCCGATGGTCCATCACAGCGTGCCTGATCTGGATTTGGGTGCGCCTCAATAAATAGACCAGCAATCCCAGTTGCTAAACCCGATTTAGCCAGCTCTACAGTTTGCTCACGACGGCCACCTGAAGCGGCGCCTGAAGGATCGCGCATTTGCAGAGAGTGCGTCACATCAAAAATAACCGGGCTACCATTCGTTGCTTTCTTCATCACACCAAAACCTAGCATGTCGACCACTAGATTGTCGTAACCATGGCAAGAGCCACGCTCACATAAAATGATGTTTTCGTTGCCACATTCGGCAAACTTCTCAACGATGTTACCCACTTGGCCAGGGCTCATGAACTGAGGCTTCTTAACATTGATCACAGCGCCCGTTTTCGCCATCGCTTCAACTAAATCGGTTTGACGTGCAAGAAAAGCCGGCAATTGAATCACATCAACCACTTCAGCAACAGGTTGTGCCTGAGCTTCATTATGTACATCGGTAATAATTTTAACGCCGAAGGTATCTTTAAGCTCTTGAAAGATCTTCATACCTTCTTCCAAGCCTGGGCCACGATAAGAGTGCACAGAGCTGCGGTTCGCTTTATCAAACGACGCTTTGAATACGTATGGGATACCCAGTTTTTCCGTCACTTTGACGTAGTACTCACAAATTTGCATCGCAAGATCGCGTGACTCAAGCACATTCATACCCGCAAATAACGTGAATGGCTTGTCGTTCGCTACCGGAATGTCACCAACGTGAACAATTTTCTGTTCCATTTTATTCTCTCTATTTCGATGTGATGCCAACCGTTGAGTGTTGGACTTAATGTAACGTCACCTGAGTACTACTCATGGCAGTGACTTGATTCTTTAATAGTTCGGCTGCTGGGTCATCTGGGCACTGATCAATAAAATACTGGAAATCAGACAGTGCCACTTGGTGACAATCTAGTTGTTGATAGATAAACCCGCGGTCACGAATCTCATACGGATCATCGGGAACGAACGTTAGAGCAAGATCGGTACACTTTAGTGCCAAAGTATAGCGCTCTTCACGCAGTAGGGCACTTTTGAGTAGCGCTAACCAGCGACCAATGACGGTTGGGTTGTCAGTTTGCACCAAGTGTTGAGACTTGAGTTTTGCTAGCGGCCCTTTATGGCCAATCAGCCAAGCGGTTAAAGTATGCTGTGAAACATACTCACCATTAAACGGGTTGATATAGAGCGGCTTTTGGTTGTGCCATTCTAATTTGAGCAAAAACTGAGTGGGAAAAGTCACCCCAACCAGTGGGAAACCAAGTTTTCGCGCCACAAACAACAAAATAGCCCCTAGGCTCACAGGAATACCTTTGCGACTTTCGAGCACTTTATCAATGAAACCATTATCTGAGTGAAAGTAGCTTTCGCGATCGCCACAAAAGCCCCACTCGTGGTAGAACACTCTTAGCAGCGCAGCAAATCGTTGCTGCTCATTAGTTTCGTTAACCAACAGCAACTCTGCTTCTTGCAGTAAACGGTTTAGCTCCGATTGAGCCCAAGCATCTTGGGTATGAGGATTGATCGCTTTATTTAAAACGAGCGCACCTTCAGCCAGTTCCATTGCATCAAAGTCTTCATCAAATAACTCAAACATACGGCTTGTTATACCCTCTTAAACCATCACTACTAGCCAAAGAACATTGGTGTTTTAGTCACCGCGACTTTCCCTGCCATCGCTAACCACCCCAAGGCACCGAAGAAGGAAAAGGTTTTGAGCAGTTTGTTCTTACCGAGTTTCAGGGCAAAGAAGCCAAGGGCAATATAAGCCAATACACAAGTGATTTTTTCCGTCAACCAAGGTGCTGAAGCCGTGAAAGGTATGAAACCTGTGACCACAATCAACATGATGCCTGACAGCAAAAGGAAGGTGTCATTGATATGAGGGAATACCTTAAAAAACTTCTTTTCCAGTATTGGCGAGTTAGCCATCATGAGTGCAAAACGAACCGATAATAACGTTGCACTAATAGCAATCGTCAGGAGGTGGAAGTGCTTTAAACCTTCGTACATTATTTTTCTCTCTTACGTTTGTGGCGAGTATTGACCAATCGTTACTCGGTCATTGTCACCATAATCCTTGTAGGTAGCCACGTTACCGTAGCCCAGTGAAACCAGTAATTCCCTGACGCTCGCCCCCTGCTCAAAGCCATGCTCAAACAACAGCCAACCTTGTAACATAAGGAACTGACGAGCTTGCGTCGCAATGTGTCTAATATCGGCAAGACCATTGTCATCCGCGACAAGCGCACTCAATGGTTCGAAGCGCACATCACCTTGAGTCAGATGAGGATCTTCTTTTTCGATATAAGGAGGATTTGAAACAATCAAAGCAAACTTTGTACCATCAGGAATGGGCTCGAACCAACTGCCCGACAGAAAGCGGGTGTTGGGTATTGCGAGTCTTGCCGCATTTGATTGGGCTAATTGCTGAGCGTCTGGTTTAAGATCAATCCCCCAAACTTGTCGCTCTGGTAATTCAGAGGCCAACGCTAAAGCGATTGCCCCCGTCCCCGTCCCTAAATCAAGAATATCTCCTTGATTATCTGATGCTTTTTCTAATGCAATCTCGACTAAGCGTTCTGTATCAGGGCGTGGAATTAAGGTACTCGGTGACACTTTAAGTGGCAATGACCAAAACTCACGTTCACCAATAATATAGGCGACAGGCTCTCCCTGACATCGACGAATTAGCAGCGCATTGAAATCAGCCAATTGCTCAGCCGACAAAATTTTCTCTGGCCAAGTGAGCAAAAACGAACGCGGCTTATCTAGCGCGTGGCAAAGTAGCACCGCGGCATCAAGAGAGGGCGAATCACTGCCGCTCTCGATCAGTTGCTGAGCGGCGTACTTAAGTGTTTGTTCAACACTGCGTTGAGACGACATCGATTTAATTATTGTCGGCTAGGGCAGCAAGCTGATCCGCTTGATACTCCTGAATCACAGGGTCAATCAGGCTCACTAAATCCCCTTCCATCACTTCATTAAGACGGTAGATAGTCAAGTTGATGCGATGGTCAGAAACACGCCCTTGCGGGTAGTTATAAGTGCGAATACGGTCACTACGGTCACCAGAGCCTAGCAAGTTACGACGTGTATCTGAAACTTCAGCCGCACGTTTTGCTTCTTCAGCTTGGATAATACGAGCCGCAAGAACCGCCATCGCTTTGGCTTTGTTTTTATGCTGAGAACGTTCATCCTGACACTCAACTACCGTACCCGTCGGTAAGTGAGTAATACGAATGGCAGAGTCAGTGGTGTTAACGTGCTGACCACCTGCGCCTGAAGCACGGAAGGTATCAATTTTAAGGTCAGCCGCTTTAATTTCTGGGATTTCTGCTTCTGGAACTTCTGCCATAACAGCGACAGTACACGCCGAAGTATGCACTCGACCTTGAGATTCAGTCGCTGGAACACGTTGGACACGATGACCACCGGACTCAAACTTAAGTACGCCATACGCACCATCACCAGAGACTTTAGCAATCATCTCTTTGTAGCCACCGTGCTCTGACTCGTTTGAAGACATGACCTCAATGCGCCATCCTTTTTTCTCGGCAAATCGGCTGTACATACGGAACAGATCACCGGCAAAAATCCCCGCTTCATCGCCACCCGCACCTGCGCGAATTTCTAGGAAACAGTTGCGGTCATCGTTAGGGTCTTTTGGCAATAATAGAATTTGTAGATCAGCGCTGAGTTGCTCGATTGTCGCTTTCGCTTCTTTGATCTCTTCTTGAGCCATCTCACGCATTTCAGCGTCATCTTCGTTGGCCATTTCTTCCGCCGCGGCTAAGTCTTCTTGTGCTTGCTGGTATGCTTGGAAACACTTGGTAACTTCCTCGAGCTGAGAGTACTCTTTTGACAACGCACGGAATTTATTTTGGTCACCGATAACATCAGGGTCGCCAAGGAGGTGTTGAACTTCTTCATAACGCTCAACCAATGTTTCTAGCTTAGTTAAAATAGAGGCTTTCATAGTTTTCTTTAACTCAAGGGGTTATTAAAGTCGGTCGCTCTTAATGCTAAGAGTTTTCCAGACCTAGACTTTGTCGAATAATGGCAAGCTTTGCTGGTTCGCCCTTCTCGGCCGCACTTTGCAGTGCTCGAGTCGGAGCGTGAATAAGCTTGTTGGTGAGCTTGTTGCTCAACTCTAGCAGGACTTTCTCGGCATCAGCGCCCGCAGCTAGAGATTGTAAACTTTTCGTTAGCAGTTCTTCGCGTATTTCGTTGGCCGATTGGCGGTATTCACGAATGCTGTCGACCGCTTGTAAGGAGCGAGCCCAAGACATAAACGCGGCGCTCTCTTCACTGACGATCGCCTCTGCCTGAATCGCTTCTATCTTACGCTGTTCAATATTGCTGTCGACGATCGATTGAAGATCATCAACCGTGTAAAGGTAAACATCATTTAGCTCACCCACTTGCGATTCAATGTCGCGCGGTACGGCAATATCTACTAACAACATAGGTTGATGACGTCGTGCTTTAAGTGCACTTTCCACCATGCCTTTACCGATAATAGGCAGTGGACTTGCGGTTGAACTGATCACAATGTCTGCTTTTGGCAGGTGCTCGGGGATCTCGGGCAAACCAATCACTTCTGCGCCAAACTGCTCTGCCAACGGTAAAGCACGTTCTTTGGTTCGGTTCGCGACGATCATCTTTTTACAGCCATTACCAGCAAGGTGCTTTGCGACCAACTCTATCGTCTCGCCAGCACCAACCAGCAGTACTGTCGATTTCTCTATCGATTCAAATATGTGTTTCGCTAAGGTGCAAGCTGCGTAGGCAACGGAAACGGCATTACCACCGATATCGGTTTCGGTCCGCACGCGTTTGGCGACCGAAAACGCTTTTTGAAACAACTTATCCATCGCCGAATCGACGGCCTGATGTTGACGGGAATCGGCATAGGCCTGCTTGACCTGTCCTAGAATCTGCGGCTCACCCAATACCAAAGAGTCAAGACCACACGAGACGCGCATCAAATGACGAATCGCTGCCTGTTCTTCATAAACGTATAAACTGGGTTTAAGCTCTTCGGCGCTCGCTTGATGGAATTGAGACAACCAATCAATGATTTTACTTTTGCCGCCACTTTTTACATCACAGTAAATTTCAGTACGGTTACAAGTCGAAATGATAACACTACCGTTTACCATCAAGTTTTGACTGAGCTGCTCTAGTGCTTGAGGTAGCTTATCCGGACCAAACGCGACCTTTTCACGCAGTTCGACAGTGGCCGTATTATGGTTGATACCTATAGCAAGCAAAGACATGAATTTTAGTTTCTCTGAATCACGCGACGGATAAATGAGGTCGGAATTTTACTTGATGGCCCCGTTTATTGAAAGGGGAAAGCGGATATGTTTTCTAGAGTTCGTGATTTCGGTGATATAGTAAGGACCAACCTTGGGCAAAACTGGATAAATAATCAGCAATGACTCAATTTTTTCGCTCGCTGCTCATGCTCACTGCAGGGCTACTGTATCTCACCGGTTGTACAACGCTCGATAGTACCACCAATGTTGAGTGGCAAACCCATCAACAAAGATTAGCCAGTATTCAACAATACCAAGCCGTAGGTAAGTTGGGCTACCTCTCACCACAACAGAGACAGTCGCTTAATTTTCAATGGTCTTATTCAGCGCAACTAACGCAACTGCGCATGACGACTTTTCTTGGCCAGACGGCGTTGGCGCTTAAAGTGACGCCCGATGGAGCATTGGTAGAAACCTATGATGACCAACAATTTAGCGCACAATCCGCGCAGGCGCTTATTCACCAATTAACGGGGCTCACTCTGCCTGTCGAGTTATTGAATGAATGGTTACTGGGTCGCCCGACCGCCGCGGATGCTTATCAACTTAATCAAACGGATACACTCGCGTCCCTGACTAAACGCGTCGCGGGCCAAACGTGGCAATTGGACTACCTCGCCTATCAAGACGTTCAACACCAAGCGACACTATTGCCGTTGCCGAGAAAACTTAAGCTTACTCAAGGCGATATTTCGATCAATATTGTGATAACTAAGTGGACGGTTAACCAATGATCACTGAAACCACTCACTGGCCTTCGCCAGCAAAACTTAATCTTTTCCTTTACATCACTGGACGTAGAGATAACGGCTATCATGAATTACAAACCCTGTTTCAGTTTCTTGATCACGGTGATGAGCTCACGATTACCGCCAATCAATCCGGTCAGATAACGCTCTCGCCCGACATTCCTGGCGTGACACTGCACGACAATCTCATTTGGCAAGCAGCAACCGCTTTGCAAAACGCCGCCGATTGTTGCCTTGGGGCGCATATCGAACTGAATAAAGTGCTGCCTATGGGCGGTGGTATTGGAGGAGGCTCATCAAATGCGGCCACCACCTTGGTTGCCCTCAACCATCTATGGCAAACCAAGTTGTCTGATGATGAACTGGCCAAAATTGGCTTAAAGCTCGGCGCCGATGTGCCGGTATTTACACGCGGGTTTGCCGCATTTGCAGAGGGTGTCGGTGAGGAATTAACCAAAGCAGAGCCTGCTGAGAACTGGTATCTAGTCGTTCGTCCTAACGTGTCAATTGCAACTGCAGATATCTTTAACCACCCAAAGCTGACTAGGAACACACCAAAACGTGCGCTGGCAACACTTCTTGACAATAATTACGAAAACGATTGCGAAAAAATTGTCCGAATGCTGTACCCAGAGGTTGATAAGCAACTTTCATGGCTGCTACAATACGCGCCGTCGCGGTTGACCGGGACAGGATCATGCGTTTTTGCTGAATTTTCGAGCAAGAACGAAGCTGTATCTGCTCTTGGGAAACTGCCAGACACTGTCTCTGCCTTCGTGGCAAAAGGCAAGAATGTCTCACCTTTACATGAGACATTGGCTAAGTATGCTTAGCCCACACACAATCAATTTAAAAACTGGACGCAACCCTGAGGTTTCCACCGTGCCTGATATGAAGCTATTTGCTGGTAACGCTACACCTGAACTAGCCCAACGTATTGCTGATCGTCTCTACATCTCTCTTGGTGATGCAAGTGTTTCACGTTTTTCTGATGGCGAAGTCGCTGTTCAAATCAACGAGAACGTTCGTGGTAGTGATGTTTTCATTATCCAATCAACTTGTGCACCAACTAACGACAACCTAATGGAACTTGTAGTGATGATTGACGCAATGCGCCGCGCTTCAGCGGGCCGTATTACTGCAGTTATCCCTTACTTCGGTTATGCACGCCAAGACCGTCGTGTACGTTCTGCTCGTGTGCCTATCACTGCAAAAGTTGTTGCGGATTTCCTTTCTAACGTTGGTGTTGACCGCGTTCTGACTATCGATCTTCACGCAGAGCAAATCCAAGGCTTCTTCGATGTACCAGTAGACAACATCTTCGGTACGCCTGTACTGCTTGAAGATATGCACGCTCGTGGCCTAGAAAACCCAGTGGTGGTTTCTCCTGACCTTGGTGGTGTGGTACGTGCTCGTGCAACGGCAAAAGCGTTAGGTGATATCGATATTGCTATCGTTGATAAACGTCGCCCACGTGCTAACGTTTCTGAAGTGATGAACCTCATCGGTGATGTTGAAGGTCGCGACTGTGTCATCGTTGACGATATGATCGATACAGGTGGCACACTATGTAAAGCTGCGGAAGCGCTGAAAGAACGCGGTGCGAAGCGAGTATTTGCTTACGCAACTCACGCTGTTTTCTCAGGTAATGCAGCGCAGAACATTGGCAACTCAGTTCTTGATCAAGTCATCGTTACTGACTCAATCACACTGCCTAAAGAGATGGAAGCAACAGGTAAAGTTACCTGCCTAAGCCTCTCTCGCATGTTAGCTGAAGCTATTCGTCGTATTAGCAACGAAGAGTCAATCTCAGCCATGTTTAACTAATCGATAGCTCGATTAAGCATTGACAACAACACCCCATTCTCGGGGTGTTGTTTTATTTTCACTCGCCTTAAGTTTTCTCACCTCGCCCGAGATGAGAATTGTGTGCTATCATACCGCGCTTTTTGAGATTCCAAGAGAGATCCGAACCTTGAGTCAGCCAATTAAACTTCTTGTCGGCCTAGCCAACCCAGGACCTGAACATGCCAAAACTCGCCATAATGCGGGCGCTTGGGTGGTCGAAGAGCTTGCACGTATTCATAACGTCACGCTTAAAGACGAAGCTAAATTTTTCGGTTTAACCGGACGTATCATGGTTAATGGTCAGGATCTTCGCTTACTCATCCCGACGACCTTTATGAACCTCTCAGGTAAATCCATTGCTGCGATGGCAAAGTTTTACCAGATCACACCAGAAGAGATCATGATCGCACACGATGAGTTGGACTTACCTCCGGGTGTCGCTAAGTTTAAAAAAGGTGGGGGTCATGGGGGGCACAATGGCCTACGTGATACCATCAGCAAGCTTGGCAATTGCAAAGATTTCTATCGCTTACGGATTGGCATTGGCCATCCTGGGCACAAAGATAAAGTCGCCGGCTTTGTATTAGGCAAAGCACCGGCAAAAGAACAAGAGCTTATTGAAGCAGCCGCAGACGAATCTGTGCGCTGTTTAGACATCCTGCTAAAGGATGGCCTTTCAAAAGCACAAAACCGTTTACACACGTTCAAAGCTGAATAAGGTTACTATCATGGGTTTTAAATGTGGCATCGTTGGACTACCAAACGTTGGTAAATCAACTCTGTTTAACGCACTCACCAAAGCTGGCATCGAAGCGGCTAACTTTCCGTTCTGTACTATCGAGCCAAACACAGGCGTTGTTCCTGTACCGGATCTACGTTTAGATGCACTAGCAAAAATCGTAAACCCACAAAAGATTCTGCCGACAACGATGGAATTCGTTGATATCGCAGGTTTGGTCGCGGGCGCTTCTCGTGGTGAAGGCTTGGGCAACAAGTTCCTAGCCAACATCCGTGAAACTGACGCAATTGGTCACGTAGTACGTTGCTTTGAGAACGAAAACATCGTTCACGTGGCAGGTAAAGTTTCACCGATTGAAGACATCGAGGTTATCAACCTTGAGCTTGCAATGGCGGATCTCGACGCATGTGAACGCGCAATTCAACGTAATGCGAAAAAAGCCAAAGGCGGCGATAAAGACGCGAAGTTTGAACTGACTGTTCTTGAGAAACTGCTACCTATCCTAACTGAAGGTGGAATGGCACGTACAGTTGAGCTATCTAAAGAAGAGTTGGCAGTAATCGGCTACCTAAACTTCCTGACTCTGAAGCCAACAATGTACATTGCCAACGTCAATGAAGATGGTTTCGAAAATAACCCTTACCTAGACGCGGTTCGCGAGTTCGCAGACAAAGAAAACAACGTGGTTGTGCCTGTCTGTGCAGCTATCGAGTCTGAGCTTTCTGAACTAGACGATGAAGATCGCGAAGAGTTTCTTGCTGACATGGGCATCGAAGAGCCGGGCCTAAACCGTGTGATCCGTTCAGGCTATGAACTGCTAACGCTACACACCTACTTTACTGCAGGTGTTAAAGAAGTTCGCGCTTGGACTATTCCTGTGGGGGCAACCGCACCTCAAGCAGCAGGTAAAATCCACACAGACTTCGAAAAAGGTTTTATCCGCGCAGAAGTCGTAGGCTATGATGATTTCATTACCTACAACGGCGAAAATGGCGCGAAAGATGCCGGTAAATGGCGTTTGGAAGGCAAAGAATACATCGTTAAAGATGGCGATGTTATCCACTTCCGCTTCAACGTGTAATATTACTCCAAGTCTTTGACTTTAAAAGCCAGCCATTTCGCTGGCTTTTTTGTTTTATCCCAACAAAGTTGCAAATTAAACCACGCTTCGAGCGTTGGTTTGTTATCACTTTTCGATCATTAACACGCCTCTTTGTTTAAAAAGAAACCGAACAGTTGATTTCTGAGGATTTATTCAAAAAAACTATTGACGCCTTTGTCTCAACTTCGCATAATGCGCGCCGTTCCCGACGATAAGGCAACGAATCGGAAAGAACAAAATAAGGTATGGCTACGTAGCTCAGCTGGTTAGAGCACATCACTCATAATGATGGGGTCACAGGTTCGAATCCCGTCGTAGCCACCATTCCTAACTGCTTTTACGAAAGTGTTTAGGAATAGATGCGGACGTGGCGGAATTGGTAGACGCACCAGATTTAGGTTCTGGCGCCGCAAGGTGTGAGAGTTCAAGTCTCTCCGTCCGCACCATTATTTATAGCGTTAAGCTATAGCTGTAGGGCTATCGCCAAGCGGTAAGGCAGCGGCTTTTGATGCCGCCATTCCCTGGTTCGAATCCAGGTAGCCCTGCCATATTTAATGTGTTAAGCCTTTCACAAAAAGGGCTTGTCACTAAGAGCGCGAAGGTTTATATTGTCTCGCTCACGAGTGGCTACGTAGCTCAGCTGGTTAGAGCACATCACTCATAATGATGGGGTCACAGGTTCGAATCCCGTCGTAGCCACCATTAATACAACGTCGCTA
>NZ_JONH01000002.1 GCF_000711795.1 Vibrio pacinii DSM 19139
TTCCGCATGACGCCGTAAACACGAAATTCAACGCAAACCAAAAGTGCTAAGCGTTGAGGGTCTGCTTGAATTGTTTGTTATGTTTTACCACAAATGACTGATTTATTTGGCAAAGAACTACATTATTGACCGCATTTCAAGAACCGAATCACAAGCCAAAACTCACTTGGCAGCCAAAGGCACGAAACACAAAGCACGTAAGTCCACTTCCCTGCACAATGAGGCAACCCGACAAAGGTTCAACAAGCGCCCTCTCTTTCCAACCACAGCGCAGAACAATGGCAAATTGCCGAGGCAACTGCCAAGCCGACATGCTACTTGGCAAATACGCTGAAAGCGCCTTAAAGCCAGTGAAACTTAAAACCAGCCACCACGACCTGCAAATGAAGCAACCCACGAATATTGGCATGTTTTACGGGCTAAGAAATTCAAGAATTTAGGCCGACAATGTAGATTTGCTGAGGTAACTCGAACGAATGGCTAAAGGGACAAAGAACATAGATCGAAGAAGCTTTAAGCCACTGAAATACAAGTAAACATAACGCCGCGTTAAGTAGTGAGCAACACTGCCACCTAACCTAAACCATTGTGCCGTAAACACTAAATTCAACGCAAACCAAAAATGCCTAGCGTTGCGAATCTGCCTTAAACGCCTTGTTAGTTGCCATTCTAAACCTTTGATTTTCAGTTCATTACCACTTTGCCAACACCGTTTTTGATGCGCTTTGAAAACTCAAATCAGGCGCAGTTTTAAAGCGCCTGTCACTGAAACCACTTGGAACTAGCAACGGCGTAGAAAACTGGCTAAAAAGCACCAAAATACCTTTTGGGAAGGTAATGTCACAAAGCTGACTTTCAACGAGTACATTCGCGTCTGAAACGGCAAAACAAAACCACAATGTTAAAAATCGAACGCAATTCTAGCAAGCTACACCAAAGTACAAAACCGAGCAAAATCACACGATTCATTAGCCCGAAACTTTCTGCTTTAGCCGCATTTTTACCGCTGGCAACTAACGCTGCGTTAAGTAGTGAGCAACATTGCCACTTAACCTAAACCATTGTGCCGTAAACACTAAATTCGAAGCAAACCGAAAATGCCTAGCGTTGCGAATCTGCCTTAAACGCCTTGTTAGTTGCCATTCTAAACCTTTGATTACCAGTTTATTTCCACTTTGCCAACACCGTTTTTGAGCGCTTTGAAAAACTCAAATCAGGCGCAGTTTCAAAGCACTTGTCACTGAAACCACTTGGAAGTAGCAACGCCGTAGAAAGCTAGCTAAAAGCACCAAATAGACCTTTTGGAAAGACAATGTCACAAAGCTGACTTTCAACGAGTACATTCGCGTCTGAAACGGCAAAACAAAACCACAACATTCAAAATCGAACACAATTTCAGCAAACCACACCCGGACACAAAACCGAGTACAATTGCACGATTCATTAGCCCTAAATATTCTGATTTAGCTGCGTTTTTACCGCTGGCAACTAACGCTGCATTAAGTGGTGAACAACGCGACCACCCAACCTTAAACCTTGCCACATTCAGCACTGAAGCCGACCTAGACTGAAATTGCCTAGCGTTGAGAATCCATCTTAAATGCTTTGTTAGCATTGTACTAAAAATCTCGCGATAGTTTAGAGAGCGTAAACAATTTTGTTTTTAAAACATCCATTTGTGACGGTAAATACTTACCAGACGCAGCCATCGAATTTAGAAAATCTAATATCGACTGTATCGCACGATCATCTTCAACAAAGATATACTCTATGTCATCTAACGTAAATTTTAAGAGGCAATTTTCATATGTGTAGCTATTATATTCATCCCTTTCACTTCGAAATTTCTGTGATGGTATGCAGATTCGCCCTTCAGATAAGCGCGGCACAAAACGCCACTCATTTTCAAGATAGAAGTCCTTCGCCGTTAGATAAGGTGGTGAACCAATTTCCATATAACCATCTAAAGGTTTAATCATAGATATTAAATTAAGTAATGAGTCAATATGAGTAGCTTTAGCACTTTCATCGACGAACTTTGGTTCACCTGGTTGACTTAATCGAGCTAAATTAAGTACCTTTCCCTTTAACGGAGACTGTTCGGTCAAGTACATCACTGGGTTTAACCCCGATTGTATAGCCCATTCTCGCTTCATACCTATTCCGAAGCGTCCATAGAAACTCGTATGTTCGATAATTCTTGTAAGCGGAATATCGCAAAAGCAAACCATCGGGTAAGCAACGTTTTCAAGCTGTGGGTTGTACCACCGGAAATCTTCTAGGCAATATCTTGGCCAAAAGCCAACTTGAATAATTTTCATGAGGCTATCTAAACTAGATGTAAAATGAAATAAAGTATGTGATTTTGGGTTCAAACGACCTCCAAAAATGCTAACGCCCAATTAAGGGGTGAACAACGCCTTCTCCCAAACCTAAAGCATTGTGCCATAAACACTAAATTTGAAGTAGAAGCAAAAATGCCGAGCGTTGTGAATCCCTCTTAAATTGCTTGTTATGTTTTACCACAAACACATGATTTACTTGAGAAAGAACTGCCATTTCTGACTAGTTTTCTGAACTAAACCACAAGGTAAGAACCGACTTGGCCACCAAAGGCGACCAACCAGAAACGAATAATTCCACTTCCCTGCCCAATGAGGCAACCCGACTAAGCTCCAACAAGTGCCCTTTCTTTCCAACAAAAGCGCAAAACAATATTGAATTGCCGAGGCAACTGCCAAACCGAAATGCTAATTGGCTAAGGACCTAGAAGCGACTTTGATCCAGTTAAACCCGAAGCCAATCGCCACGACCTGACAATGAAGCAACCCACGAACATTGGCATATTTTACGGGCTGAGAGATTCACGAATTTAGGCCGACAATGCGGATTTGCTGAGACAGTTCGAACGACCTGCCAAAGGGGCAAAGAACATAGATCGAAGAAGCTTTAAGCCACTGAAATACAAGTAAACATAACGCCCAATTAAGTAGCCCGAAACGCACTGGCTCGCTTTCCGCATTGCTCGGCAACGCAAAACCCGATGCAAACCAAAATCGCCGAGCGTTGAGGGTCTGCTTGAATTGCTTGTTAGGTGTGTAGCCCGAGAGTTCATCATTTCCAGCCTTGGAGCCATTTACTTTGATCTTTAAGCTCTACCCAGTTAATTGAGTACTCATTATTTGAGAGCACCGCTTCAACTTTACACACCAAAACTGAACCATCTTCATCAAACTCTACCTCTGACACAAGGAAGTGCTTTTCTCGGTTGAGAGGGCTCACCGCTGTCCACTTACTGTTGTACAACTTAGCAGGGTTAATTCTATTCATAGTTACTCCATAAAACTCTGACTTTGCCCGATTTTTACGATGTGACAATTAAGCGAGTTCACTAATCTATGATTTCTAAGAAAAAACACCTAACGCCGCGTTAAGTAGTGAGCAACACTGCCACCTGACCTAAACCATTGTGCCGTAAACACTAATTTCAAAGCAAACCGAAAATGCTAAGCGTTGCGAATCTGCCTTAAACGCCTTGTTAGTTGCCATTCTAAACCTATGATTTCCAGTTCATTTCCACTTTGCCAACACCGCTTTTGACGCGCTTTGAAAAACTCAAATCAGGCGCCGCTTCAAAGCGCCTGTCACTGAAACCACTTGGAACTTACAA
Organism: Vibrio pacinii DSM 19139; assembly: GCF_000711795.1. Taxonomy (GTDB): domain Bacteria; phylum Pseudomonadota; class Gammaproteobacteria; order Enterobacterales; family Vibrionaceae; genus Vibrio; species Vibrio pacinii. The sequence continues at coordinate 3,671 of NZ_JONH01000002.1, forward strand.
CGCCGTAGAATGCTGACTGAAAGCACCAAAAATACCTTTTGGAAAGGCAATGTCACAAAGCTGACTTTCAACAAGTGAATTAGCGTCTGAAACGGCAAAACAAAACCACAACATTCAAAATCGAACGCAATTCTAGCAAGCTACACCAAAGCACAAAACCGAGCAAAATTGCATTATTCATTAGCCCGAAATTTTCTGCTTTAGCTGCGTTTTTCTCACTGGCAACTAACGCCGCGTTAAGTAGTGAGCAACGCTACCACCTAACCTAAACCATTGTGCCGTAAACACTAAAGCCGATTCAAACCAAAATTGCCAAGCGTTGCGAATCTGCCTTAAACGCCTTGTTAGTTGCCATTCTAAACCTTTGATTTCCAATCCATTACCACTTTGCCAACACCGTTCTTGAGCGTTTTAAAAACTCAAATCAGGCGCAGTTTCAAAGCGACTGTCACTGAAACCACTTGGAACTAGCAACGCCGCAGAAAGCTGGCTGAAAGCCCCCAAAAAGACCTTTTGGAAAGGCAATGCCACAAAGCTGACTTTCAACGAGTAAATTAGCGTCTGAAACGGCAAAACAAAACCACAACATTAAAAATCGATCACAACTTCAGCAAACCACACTCAGATACAAAACTGAGCACAATTGCACAATTCATTAGCCTTAATTTTTCTGCTTTAGCTGCGTTTTTTCCACTGGCAACTAACGCCGCATTAAGGTGTGAGCAACGCTACCACAAAACCTAACCTTACCACAGTAAACACGAAACCCAACGATGGAATGAAAAATGCCATGCGTTGGGAATCACTCTTAAATGCTTTGTTATACAGTTTCTACTTTAATTTCTTTCAACAGTTCTTCTAAAACTTCATGGCTACTAATATGCCAAACTCGACTTGACCCACTACCCTTCATCATCTTTTGAAATGGGTCTAGTTTATTGTCGTCAACTTCAACACCTAAACTATGCAATACAAAAGATAAGAACTCCTTAATATACCAATGCATGACTCTAGTAAAAAAAGCCATATAGTGGTCAATATAAATCAAGTTGCTTTCTCTTTTGAAGTATCCATGATCTTGTCGTATTCTCTCATTTAAGTTCAAGTCATAAGCTTGAAAAAGAAAACGATTATTTTCTCTGAATGTCTTAATGCTATATCCACCGTGAATGATACGATTTCTAACTTCATTAATTTCTTTGTACCATAAGTAATTCAAACTTGATTCTGTTTCCTCAGTGTACTTTTTAAAGCCATCATCCAACCTCGTGAACTTCTTCTTTTTATCCGGATTATCATCCAAATAATCATATATCTGATAGCAAAGTTCAAAAATTGTATTTACTTTTATAAAAAAATACTCGACCGAGTTAGTAGTAAACATCTGGGTATTCAATGTGTTTGGTTTAGAACTCTCTTCAGCGTAGTCATTCTGTATTTGGACCACATTCAATGTGCAGGAAAATAGCTTGTAGAAGTTCGCTTGTAAATTTTTTGTCATCCATATGAATTCATCATTCGATGCTCGCTCTAAAGGAACATGGTAGTTAAAGTCATTCATCGGATTCTCGATCCCATCACTATTAAACATCAAACTTTCTCTCTATTTATTAACTAATGTTCGATTAAACTGTATAACGCCCAATTAAGTAGCCCGAAACGCCCTGGCTCACTTTCCGCATTCCTCGGTAACACAAAACCCGACGCAAACCAAAAGAGCTGAGCGTTGAGGGTCTGCTTGAATTGTTTGTTAGGCATTTTAGTTAAGTAGCTCGGGATGCTTTGATAAATAGTCCCATGCCCAAGGCTGAATATTAAAAGGGAAAACATCGTGGTAATGTGCCAAGTTAGAGGCTCTCCGTATTATCATTGCTGACTCAAGTTCATTGGCAATGCCATCCGAATAATTCAAAGAAATCGTGCGTGTATTTCCACGAATATACTGTGATAAGACTTGTTTCTCGCCTACGGTGAGTTGATGAAGCCTTTTCTGGTAACCCTTGAGATTAAAATACCAAGTGGCGTGCTTTGATATGAAACCATAAATAGGAAAGACAATCTCTGCCGCTAGAGTTGCAACTGAAACTAACCACACCAAGCCAATCCAAATTTGCAACGAGTTAATTGCTTCTGAAACACCTAGCTTTCCAAGAATTTCGTCACTAGCAAACAGTAAAATACTTGTAATAACGCTTAGTATAAATGCCTGCTTGCCTGACAACTTTACCCAGTCAAATATCTGCTTAGGATCAAACATAGTACCTCCAAATGCCTAACGCCCAATTAAGTAGCCCGAAACGCACTGACTAACCTTCCGCATTGCGCCCTAAACACAAAATTTAACGCAAACCAAAAGTGCTAAGCGTTGAGGGTCTGCTTGAATTGTTTGTTATGTTTTACCACAAATGACTGATTTATTTGGCAAAGAACTGCATTATTGACCGTGTTTTCTGAGCCTAATCACACGCCAAAACTCACTTGACCGCCAGATGCACGAAACACCAAGCGCGTAAGTCCACTTCCCTGCCCAATGAGGCAACCCGACAAAGGTTCAACAAGCGCCCTCTCTTTCCAACCACAGCGCAGAACAATGGCAAATTGCCGAGGCTACTGCCAAGCCGACTGTTACTTGGCAAATACGCTAAAAGCGCTCTAAAGCCAGCGAAACCTAAAACCAACCGACCCGATTTGCAAATGAAGCAACCCACGAATATTGGCATGTTTTACGGGCTGAGTGATTCATGAACTTAGACCGACAATGCGGATTTGCTGAAGTACTCGAACGAACTGCCCAAGGGACAAAGAAAATAGATCGAAGAAGCTTTAAGCCACTGAAATAAAAAGTAAACATAACGCCGCGTTAAGTAGTGAGCAACATCACCACCTGACCTAAGCCATTGTGCCATAAACACTAAATTCAAAGAAAACCAAAAATGCCTAGCGTTGCGAATCTGCCTTAAACGCCTTGTTAGTTGCCATTCTAAATCATTGATTTCCTGTCCATTTCTACTTTGCCAACACCGTTATTGAGCGTGTTGAAAAACTTAAGTCAGGCGCAGTTTTAAAGCGCCTGTCACTGAAACCACTTGGAACTAGCAACGCCGTAGAAAGCTGGCTGAAAGCACCAAATAAACCTTTTGGAAAGGTAATGTCACAAAGCTCACTTTCAACGAGTGCATTCGCGTCTGAAACGGCAAAACAAAACCACAACATTAAAAATCGAACACAACTTCAGCAAACCACACCCACATACAAAACCGAGCACAATTGCACAGTTCATTAGCCCTAAATTTTCTGCTTTAGCTACGTTTTTTCCGCTGGCAACTAACGCCGCGTTAAGTAGTGAGCAACATTACCACCTAACCTAAACCATTGTGCCGTAAACACTAAATTCAAAGCAAACTGAAAATGCCTAGCGTTGCGAATCTGCCTTAAACGCCTTGTTAGTTGCCATTCTAAACCTTTGATTTCGAATCCATTTCCACTTTGCCAACTCCGTTTTTGAGCGCTTTGAAAACTCAAATCAGGCGCAGTTTCAAAGCGCCTATCACTGAAACCACTTGGAACTTGCAACGCCGCAGAAAGCTGGCTAAAAAGCACCAAAAAGACCTTTTGGAAAGGTAATGTCACAAAGCTGACTTTCAACAAGTTAATTAGCGCCTGAAACGGCAAAACGAAACCACAACATTTAAATCGCACAAAACTTCAGCAAACTACACCAAAGCACAAAACTGAACAACGTTACACAATTCAGTTGCCTTAAACTTTCTGCTTTAGCTGCATTTTTTCCGCTGGCAACTAACGCCCAATTAAGGGGTGAACAACGCCGCCACCCAAACCTAAAGCATTGTGCCATAACACTAAATTTGAAGTAGAAGCAAAAATGCTAAGCGTTGAGAATCCCTCTTAAATTGATTGTTAACACTATTTCTTGCTTGGTTTTGCCAATGAGCTATACACCAAATCTACAAACGTTACCCCATGCCAATCCTCATCAAGTGATGGATTAATCGTGTCAGGAGTTTTGCCGAGTAACTTCTTAACGTGCTTATATGCGTTAATACGCTCCGCCAACCTAAGCATTTCGTGCTGGTGCTCAGGTGGTAACATTTTGTTTCGATACCAAGTATTAAAAATATGATCACATAGCTCTTGGTTACAAGAGAACCATTCACCTTGGCGTCGTAACCTTGCAAACTTTTTATGTAATTCAGCTTCTCGCTTGGAGCCACCAGGTTCAAGCGCACCAATTACCAACTGACCAAAAGTACCGGTTTGTAAGTTTCTCAATCGCGTCAATACATTTTTTGAGCGCCCGATTTTGACGAACAGCCCTTGGAATGGATGGGCATTTTCATATGGTCCAGCCCATGTATCAGGGACTTGAATTATGTAGTAAATACTATCAATCGTGCCAAGGCACACCTGATTAGCCCAATCTGACCAAGTTGAAATCCAGTTTTCGGCAAGCTCATAAGTCTCAAATTCTTGAGTCGTGAAATAGTATTCTCCACTGTCATAGTAAACATCAGCGACAAACTTACCATTCTGATTCTTTTTGATATTCTGAACGTTCAACGTTACTCCTAATAGTGCTAACGCCCAATTAAGGGGTGAACAACGCTACCACTCAACCTAAACCATTGTGCCATAAACACTAAATTTAAAGTAGAAGCAAAAATGCCAAGCGTTGTGAATCCCTCTTAAATTGATTGTTATATTTCAGTGCGCTATAGGTAATTTGGGCTATCCGCACCTACTCATTTGCTCTTTTCACTGGAGTCTCACCAGATCATCAGTAAGTTAAACTTAAAAGAGCGGTGGTTCTCCCAAAACATGGCAACACATTTTGAAAGTTGCTTAAATTTACTACTCATTTTGTTGATAATTTTCATACCCATAAGCTCTCCCTCCTTAGTCTGACTAGTTAAAAACCCCACAATTTCCACTAAGAGAAACTGCACCACAAAAACAGGTGGATTTGACGCAAAGTAAATCGAGGCTGCCATCATCAGTCTCAGGAGACCACCACTGAGAGACGTATTCACGTTTCGGCTTTCGACTGGAGTTTTGATATTATAACGTACTGAACTGAAAAGAAATATAACGCCGCATTAAGGTGTGAGCTGCGTTTGGCTATACTTGAGCGAAGCGAAACTGCCAAGCGTTGCGAATCACTCTTAAATGCTTTGTTAGCCTAACGTTACCACAGCTTCTTAGTTAGAAGTTTATAAGTCGGCATTGGCTCTTCAAATGTCGATGCAACAATACCGTCAAGCCGATTCTGTATTGATTGTAACTGCTTTCTAATTACATCATCTTCTTCCCAAGTGTCCCAGAAGACATCCTCGTGCTTTTGCATGCCTTCTAAATGTTTCTCGAATTCATCTTCTGACATTTGAACCCTGCCTTGGCGCTGCCAATACCGAGTGGCTAAAAGGCGAGCCGAACTAAAGATACTGTTTACAGTTTTATTCGTATCTTTAAATATCGCTTCACTATCTTCACCGTAAGTCGCCATGAATTTATACTTTAAAGTTTCAAATTTAATGAAGACTTCTCGCTTCTTTTCATAGCGCTCAAAAACAATATGCCCTCGATTAAGAAGTTCTGCTTCTTCAGGTTTTTCTCGTTCACCGACGACACGGCTTTCACCTTCACCAACAGATGCGAATGGACTACGAATAAACGCAATTGCATCCTTAATTTCAAAAAATGCAGCCAAGGTTTCTTCAGCAAGCTCGATCCTTCGCTTTCCAATAAACTCTCTTTTCCACGCCCCAACGCCTGAGACAATAGCCCAACAAGCTGAAATAACAGCTATCGTCTTACCCAATAGGGTTATTACTTCTAACATTATTATCTAAACTCCAATAGGTAGGCTAACGCCCAATTAAGGGGTGAACAACGCCTCCACCCAAACCTAAAGCATTGTGCCATAAACACTAAATTTGAAGTAGAAGCAAAAATGCCAAGCGTTGTGAATCCCTCTTAAATTGCTTGTTAACTGACTTTGGCGGAAACTTATTCTTGGTAGAAGCTTACAGAGGATGGGAGTTTACTTAGGTCAACCCGGTCATTGTGTTGGCCACTACGCCGCCTGAAATACCGATTAGGGCGGAAGATAGATGAGAATTTAGTGAGCCGGTTGTAGTGTTGGCTTTTTTCATTGTAGTCACCTTTGAAGTTGAAGTTGATAGGAAAAACACGAGTGTTATAGCCAATAATAAACAAACAACAGCGACTAGTGGACCAATTACAACAGAACCGATGGAGACCCCAGCGATAGCTGACCTAAGTAAACTCTTCACAATGTAACATAAACAACTGTTTTTGAATAGTTAATTCTAGCACGCAGTCAGTTAACGCTGCGTTAAGGTGTGACAAGCGCTTGCCATACTGTGAGCGAAGCGAAACCGGCAAGCGTTTGGAATCACCCTTAAACGCTTTGTTATACGCGTACTTCCGACCAAACTGCGAACTCATTACCGCTTGGCTCGATAAAGTGAAAACGACAGCCACCGGGAAATTCAAATATAGGACGAACGATTTCACCGCCACTTTGAACAACTTTATCCAATGTAGATTCTATATCCGCACTGTAGAAGACCAAAAGAGCACCACCAGTCTGTGTCTGGCTGCAAGAGTCTGATTTAAAGAAACCACCGCCTAAACCCTGATTGGAAAATGCTGTATATTCAGGACCATAATCAACGAAATCCCAACCAAAAACTAAAGAGAAGAATGATTTTGTTGATTCCAAATCCTTTGCGCCAAATTCAACATAATTTAGCTTTTCATGCTGATTCATTTCCTGCCCCTTTCTCATTTTACCGAAAAGCGTATAACGCCAAATTAAGGTGTGAACAACGTAAGCACCTTACCTAAACCATTGTGCCATAAACACTAAACTTACTTGAAGTGAGGGCGCCAAGCGTTGTGAATCACTCTTAAATTTCTTGTTAGTTTAACTTTTGCTCAAATAGCACGATTTAATTAAATTGAACATTTCGCACAATAAATTATACTCTTACTAGTAACCAAGTTTGGAGCTTTAACATGCATACATTAACAGCAAACGACGCTAAACGTAATTTTGGCGAACTACTTCTAAGTGCTCAACGAGAGCCAGTTAAGATCAGCAAAAACAGTAAAGATGCTGTCGTTGTAATGTCCATTCAAGATTACGAAGAGCTTGAAGCAATGAAAGCTGGTTACATTAAACATTGCTTTGAGGCTGCAAAACAAGATCTCTCGCAGGGTAATGTAGTTGATGGCGAAACATTCTTGAAGAGCCTGTAACCTAAAGTATGCAAACGAACAAATATAAGCTAAGTAAATTGGCGCAAAGCCATTTGCGCAAAATTAAAAGCTACACCGTTGCAAACTTTTCCGAATCACAATGGAATCGCTACAGAGACAACCTACTAACTGCTTTTCAAATGCTTGCTGACAATCCAGCAGTTGGCAGAAGCTGTGATGAGTTATACCCAAGCGGCTTCTACTTCCCTGTTGGCAAGCACACTGCCTACTTTACCAAAGAAGATGGCTTTATTCTGATCGTTGCCGTTCTTAGTCAATCGCAGTTGCCCCAGAATCATTTGAAATAATATCCACACCCTAGCAATTACAGTTAGGGTGCTGAACCTGATTGGTAAACTAACGCCGCATTAAGGTGTGACGCACGCTTGGCTATACTTGAGCGAAGCGAAAATGCCAAGCGTAAGGAATCACTCTTAAATGCTTTGTTAGCAGTATTTTAGGCTTGAAACTTTCGATTTCTTAGGTTGGTTGAACATACTATAGTATGTGGGATCGAAAAGACTTATTGATTCAATTTCATCTTTGAATAAAGTGATATTAAATTTCTCTAGTACTTTTTCTGGTGCAGAACTAATGTCTTCATTTTGCTCATAATGATCAAAGTAGTTTGTAGTGAAATTTAGCTTCAGATTATCTGCATCTCTATAACCACTTAAAACAGGAGTCAGCCGAATGATAGAAATATGCCCGTGCTCAAATGAAACCGAATTACAAACGCCAACATAAACCTTTCTAGATTTCAAATTAATAGACAGATATGAAAGATTTTCACCAATCTTTTTCTTCTTGTTTTTTAAGATATTTTCATAGATAACACTATCCAGCGCGTCTGACTTTAGTAGTCTCTTGGTATGCCAAGAAACTAAACTGGGAAAAGCAATGTGAATTAACTTTGATGTGCAACCAAGAAAAACAGAAAGTGCTAGTGATAGTAAAGACCAACAAAGCAGCTTTAGCTGATTAACCTCAAATCCCCACTCTTTGATGTGACGCCATTTAACATCAAAAAACTTTGTAACCTCAACTCCATAGTCTTGCATGTCAAACCATAACAAAAACGGGAATAATACAGCAAAAAAGAAGAAGCCTACCGTCGCAGTTAAGAAATATGCAACCCATCCTTCGGCTCTATTGATTCGGTATTTAAGTGGGTAATGTAACTGAGAAAAAATGAAACCTGTTGCCAGTATAAATGCAATGTAAACAACGCCCATTATGTGATTTTAATACCTCTAAACGCATCTGCCTGTGCAATGAACTTTCTCGCAGTTTCTCTATCTGATAAGTCAAAATACGGACGACCGTTGCTATCAATGCCAACCTTAAGTCCCATACTCTTCTTTTTGTCTTTATTTTCCTTTTCAGGTGCTTGAGCACTATTCGGATAGTTCATACACAATCTCCTTTACATTTATTGCTCATTTTAACACACTTCCCGAAATCTCGACACTTTCATACTGCTAACGCTGCGTTAAGTAGTGAGCAACATTACCACTTAACCTAAATCATTGTGCCGTAAACACTAAATTCAAAGCAAAACGAAAATGCCTAGCGTTGCGAATCTGCCTTAAACGCCTTGTTAGTTGCCATTCTAACCCTCTGATTTTCTATTCATTTCCACTTTGCCAACACCGTTTTTGAGCGCGTTAAAAAACTCAAATCAGGCGCAGTTTCAAAGCGCCTGTCACTGAAACCACTTGGAACTAGCAACGCCGTAGAAAGCTGGCTGAAAGCACCCAAAAAAAACCTTTTGGAAAGGCAATGTCACAAAGCTGACTTTCAACAAGTGAATTAGCGTCTGAAACGGCAAAACAAAACCACAAGATTAAAATCGAACACAATTTCAGCAAACGATACCCAGAAACAAAACCGAGCAAAATTGCACAATTCATTATCCCTAAGTTTTCTGATTTAGCTGCGTTTTATCGTTGGCAACTAACGCCCAATTAAGTTGTGAGCAACGCTGCCACCCAACTAAAACACTTCACCTTAATCACCAAACTAACTGAAACCGAAAGCGCCGAGCGTTGTGAATCAGCTTAAATTGTTTGTTAGCTTTTTTCACAAGTACCTAAGTCAAACGATGGTTTATCATTTAAGTAGGTCAGTACTATCGTTTTATTATTATGTACAAGGTACCCTTGCCATAGTTCTAGATTTTTACAATCTTTGCCATTGTAAAATGATGACCATGCAATAATTTCTGCTTTAACAGACTGAAGAGTAATCTGCTTGTAGCTAGGTGGAGACACAAGAAACGCAACGAATACGATCATAGAAATAACTGCAGCCATAGGGCGATTATCGGAATCAAACCCAAGGATTTTAGCCAATTTCAATAGGAAGCCTACCTTTGCAGTCCCAATTAATATACGGCTTAAAGGATAGCGATTGAGACTGCGAAGCAACCCTATTAACAACTGCCCTGTCATCGAAATCAGTGACATAGCCATTGCGATTAAGGTTAAAGTCGTCACCAACAAGAAAGGAATATTCACGATAGCGATAAGCAATTGAGCTTCCGTAAGCTCAATTAAGTTAAATCCCGTAATTACGTATATGTCCTTTTTTGCCAATACATTTGCAGTAACCACCAATGCCGAGAAACTTAGCGCAAATAACCACCTGAAAATAATGTATTTGTAAAGTGTCTTACCTAAAGCGTATAAATCGGTTAGAAAGCCACAAATAATGCAAACGACACTTACACCTAAAGTGTACTTCAATGCACCAATGTTAAGTCCCATTTTTTGAGTAGATGCCATTGCGAAGAAAGTAATCATCAAAAGGGACAACCCAAAGTAATACATTCTTTCAGCTACAGGCTGTTTATAAAAGCGCCTTCTTACTTTGAACCAAAACTTATGAACTTTATTAGCCACTGATTACTCCCTTGAAAAAGCTAACGCTATCTATACAACTCCAAGTAGCTCGATCCCGATTAGAACCGTTCTCTTTGTTGTATTGCACAATTTTAATGTTATCACATAAGCATATGAAACACTTACGTATAGCGGATGAGTTCATGACTGGCAGCCCACAATTAGATTGCAAAGTGTCGACTAATTCTTGAAATTAACGCTCAATCATTTAACTGTTAATTTATACAGTATAAATTACATAGAGAAAATGATGAAAAATCAGTTTATTTTGAGTGTAAAGGAACACATGCGGGTTCGCCATTATGCGAGTAAAACGATCGATGCTTATATTAGTTGGATAGTTCGCTTTATCAGCTTCAATGACAATCAGCATCCCTCTAAGTTAAATGAGGACAACGTTGAGGCCTTTCTTACTCACCTAGCCATTCATGATAAAGTCGCGGCTAAGACACAAGCTCTGGCTCTTAATGCGGTGAATTTTCTATATCGAGAGTATTTACGTACGCCTTTGAACAACGAAATGAAATTCCAGAAATCGTTGTTAGACCGCAAACTACCTGTTGTTCTGACCAAAGATGAAATGCGGCGCTTTGTTACTCACATTGATCCAAAGTACAAACTGCATATTATGCTGTTGTATGGTTCCGGATTGCGGGTCATGGAAGCGGTTCGATTAAGAGTGCATGATATCGATTACCACTACTACGCGATTAGAATTTGGCAAGGTAAAGGTGGGAAAAACAGAACAGTGACCTTAGCCAAAGAGCTCATTCCCTTGCTAAAGGAACAACAAGAGATGGCACTTCGCTACTATAAGAAAGATATCAACACATCCGGTTATGCTGGTGTTTGGCTTAATGAATCACTGCAGCGTAAGTACCAGGGATGCGAGCTTGAGTTCAACTGGCACTACCTATTTCCATCAGCTAAACTGTCTGTCGATCCTGAATCTAGCTTACTTCGCCGTCACCATATTAATGAGATAGCACTGCAGCGAGCAGTCAAACGCGCCGCCAAAGAAGCGAACATCAATAAACACGTGACGTGTCATACACTCAGACACAGCTTTGCTACGCATCTTCTAGAGTCTGGGGCAGATATCAGGACAGTACAGGAGCAGTTAGGTCACAGTGATGTTCGAACAACGCAAATTTACACACATGTGATTGATAGAGGCGCCAGTGGAGTGCTTAGCCCACTGTCGAACTTATAATAAATTTTAGGCATAAAAAAGGAGAGCCTAAGCTCTCCTTTCCTTAATCCTAAACTGCTATTTAAAGAGCAGTTTTCGCTTTTTCAACTAGAACTGCAAATGCAGCTTTGTCGAATACCGCGATGTCAGCAAGGATCTTACGGTCGATCTCGATAGATGCTTTCTTAAGACCGTTAATGAAACGGCTGTAAGATAGACCATTTTGACGAGATGCCGCGTTGATACGTGCAATCCATAGTTGACGGAATTGACGTTTCTTGTTGCGACGGTCACGGTAAGCGTATTGACCAGCTTTGGTAACTGCTTGGAAAGCTACGCGGTAAACACGTGAACGTGCTCCGTAGTAACCTTTAGCTTGTTTTAGAACTTTCTTATGACGTGCACGAGCTTGTACACCACGTTTTACGCGAGGCATTATGCTTCTCCTAAACTAAACGATTGATAAACTAAAAAGAATTAAGCGTATGGCAACATACGAGCAACTGCAGCCACTTCACAACGAGGAAGGATTGCATTTGGACGTAGTTGACGCTTGTTCTTAGTAGTACGCTTAGTCAGAATGTGACGTTTAGTAGCGTGCTTAAACTTAATACCACCAGCAGTTTTCTTAAAACGCTTAGCAGCACCTTTGTTGGTTTTCATCTTAGGCATGATGAATAACTCCGCATTGTAGAGGTTTAATAAACAACGTAATCAGGGCGAATCAAACCCCACCGCTTTCTCTTTACAAAAAGAACGGCGAGGTTAAATTACTTGCAAGCCACTAATTACTTCTTTTTAGGGGCTAACACCATGATCATCTGGCGACCTTCAATACGGCTTGGGAATGATTCAACCACAGCAAGTTCTGCAGTATCTTCTTTCAAGCGTTTTAGAACGTCGACACCGATGTCTTGGTGTGCCATTTCGCGGCCACGGAAGCGAATTGTTACCTTCACTTTGTTGCCTTCTTCAAGGAAACGCGTCAGGTTGCGTAGTTTTACCTGATAGTCTCCAATATCAGTTCCAGGACGGAATTTTACTTCCTTAATCTGAACCTGTTTTTGCTTTTTCTTCTGCTCTTTAGCAGATTTGCTCTTTTCAAAGAGGAATTTGCCGTAGTCCATCACTCGACAGACTGGCGGCTCAGCGTTTGGACTGATCTCTACAAGATCCATGCCTGCTTCTTCAGCCGCTGTGATCGCTTCTTGGATCGATACAACACCAACTGATTCACCGTCAGCGCCTGTTAATCGAACTTCACGAACGCCACGAATTTCACCGTTTAAACGGTGCGGGTTTTGTTTTACCGGCTGTTGGCCGCGTCTTCCGCCTTTAATAGCTTATTCCTCCAGATTGAGCTTACGGCTTGAAATCTCGTCTTGGATGTAAGAAATAAAATCATCCACTTTAAACTTGCCGAGATCCTTGCCTTTACGAGTTCGTACTGCAATTTCGCCAGCGTCCATCTCTTGGTCGCCACAAACGAGCATATACGGTACACGCTTCAAAGTATGTTCGCGGATTTTAAAGCCAATCTTCTCATTTCTCAAGTCTGCTTTAGCTCTAATTCCACATTTTTGTAGTTTTTGTGCAACTTCCTGAACATAATCTGACTGTTTGTCAGTGATATTCATGATTACAGCCTGTTCTGGCGATAACCAAGTTGGGAAGAAGCCATAGTACTCTTCAATTAGAATACCAATAAATCGTTCTAGTGAGCCCAGAATCGCACGGTGAATCATAACGGGCACTTGACGCTCGTTATTTTCATCAACGTAAGTGGCACCTAGACGACCTGGTAGGTTGAAATCTAACTGAACCGTACCACATTGCCATGCGCGATCAAGACAATCGTGCAGGGTAAACTCGATTTTAGGACCGTAGAACGCACCTTCACCCTCTTGAATCTCGTATGGAATGTCCATCGCTTCAAGAGATTGTTTCAATGCTTCTTCTGATTGGTCCCAGATTTCATCACTACCAACGCGCTTTTCAGGGCGAGTTGACAGTTTAACAACGATATTATCGAAACCAAAAGTTTGGTACGTATCGTAAACCATTTTAATACAGCTGGTCACTTCGTCTTGAATTTGGCTCTCAGTACAGAAGATGTGTGCATCATCTTGAGTAAAGCCACGTACGCGCATGATACCGTGTAACGCGCCTGAAGGCTCGTTACGGTGACATGAACCAAATTCTGCCATACGAAGTGGCAGGTCACGGTACGATTTCAGACCTTGATTAAAGATCTGAACATGACCAGGACAGTTCATTGGCTTTAACGCGTAGTCACGGTTCTCAGAGGCAGTGGTAAACATTGCATCTGCATACTTATCCCAGTGACCAGAACGTTCCCAAAGAACGCGATCCATAATAAGTGGACCTTTTACTTCCTGATAGTCGTATTCTGTCAGTTTCTCACGCACGAATACTTCTAGATCACGGAAGATTGACCAACCGTTATGATGCCAGAATACCATACCTGGTGCTTCTTGCTGCATGTGGAAGAGGTCAAGTTGCTTACCGATCTTACGGTGATCACGCTTGGCCGCTTCTTCTAAACGAGTTAGGTGCGCTTTTAATGCTTTTTTGTCGTGGAAAGCCGTACCGTAGATACGCTGCAACATTTTATTGTCACTGTTACCGCGCCAGTAAGCACCCGCCACGTTTAATAACGTAAAATTCTGACAAAAACCCATATGTGGTACGTGTGGTCCACGACACATATCGATGTATTCTTCATGATGATAAAGACCCGGACGATCGTCGCGTGCAACGTTCTCGTCGAGAATTTCAATCTTATAAGTTTCACCGCGAGCTTCAAATGCATCGCGTGCTTCCTGCCAGCTTACCTTTTTCTTGATAACCTGGTATTTCGTCTTAGCCAGCTCTTTCATACGCTTTTCGATCTTTTCTAGATCTTCTTGCGTTAGAGAGTGCTCAAGGTCGATGTCGTAGTAAAAACCACTATCGATGGTTGGACCAATCGCCATTTTCGCTTCAGGAAAAAGTTGCTTGATCGCGTGACCGAGCAAGTGCGCACAAGAGTGGCGAACGATTTCAAGACCATCAACCTCGTCTTTTACTGTGATGATTTCAAGACTTGCATCTTGTTCAATCAAATCACAGGCATCAACACGAGTGCCATCTACACGACCAGCGATGGTTGCTTTCGCAAGACCTGGGCCGATAGATTGAGCGACTTCAAGAGTTGAAACTGGGTTGTCATATTGACGCTGACTGCCGTCAGGAAGAGTAATAATAGGCATTTAACTGTCCTTTACAGTGGTGTTGCATACCAAGCAACACGTGTATTTAAAACGTATCTTTAACATTAAAAACAATGCGTTAAAGATAAGAAACGGTGTCCTTTTCTATGCAAATACGGATGCACAACTGAGGAACGAGCACGTATTGTAACGGATTAGTCTGAAATAACAATCAAAGTCACAGAAATGAACTAAAAAAGTCTCTTTTCACCCTAGTGGGTTGACCTTACTCTTGATTCAACCACTGATTGAGCACAGTTCTTGCCCGTGGCAATAGATCCGAGGCGAGTAAGCCGACTGCGCCTTGTTCATTCACCAATTGATCAGCGGCCACACTGTGCAGATGCACGCCAACGGTAGCCGCTGCGCAAAGTGTCATGCCTTGTGCCAACAGCGCGGCAATCATTCCTGTCAAAACATCACCCATTCCGCCTGTTGCCATGCCGGGATTTCCCGCAGGACAGACGTATGTCATCTCACCGTCGCATATCAATGTACCTGCGCCTTTCAATACCGCTACCCCACCATATTGAGCTTGCAGTGAACGCACTGCCGTATAGCGATCGGCTTCTATCTCATTGACGGTACAGCCCAACAATCGCGCTGCTTCTCCAGGATGCGGTGTGATCACTCGTAAATGGTCTTGATTTGGCTGTTGAGCGAGTAGATTCAATCCATCAGCATCAATGACTTTGGGCTTTTCAATCTGGGCGCTCACTTGAAACAACTGCTGCGCCCAGGCATCTTGTCCAAGCCCCGGGCCTAACGCGATCACATCAGCCCAATTCAAACTTTGCTCAAGCGCTTTATCTTGTTGCGACCAGGCTTGAACCATAACCTCGGGAATCCTAACCTGTATTGCCAAAACAGAGCTTGAATGACATAAGGTTTTTACCAACCCCACTCCACTGCGCATCGCCGCGCTAGAGCATAAGCTAATCGCGCCCGCATAACCTTGATTACCCCCTAAACACAGCAATCGACCGTGATGGCCCTTATGAGCGGTGGCGATACGTCGTGGCAATGCAGATAGCCATTCATAGACATCAATAAGTTTGGCAGAAGGCGTAACGCACTGTTCAAACTGGTTACGAATGTCAAGGCCTGCAAAGTGCAGCTTGCCAGTATAGGCGCGCGCCTGCCCTGTCACCATGCCTTGTTTGATACCAATAAAAGTTACCGTGTGCGCCGCGACTACTGCCATGCCTAGCACTTGGCCTGTATTGCTGCATAGCCCTGAAGGGATATCAATGGCAACAACAGGGAGTTGGAGATGGTTAACCTGTTTGATCACACTGTAAAGTGGCTCTGTCACCTGTCCAGATAAACCTGTGCCAAGTAAGGCATCAACAATCACGTCGCACTTGATTTTCGGCCAATCAAGATCTGTCACTTGCTGAATTTCTCCACCCAGATTTTGCCATTCATTCTTGGCAGTGAGTGCGTCTCCCGTGAGTTGTTCTGGCTGACCATACAGCGCAAGGGTCACAGCCAATCCATCTTGCTGTGCAAGCTTGGCAACAACAAAGCCATCTCCGCCATTATTGCCACGACCACACAAGATCAGGAGATGTTTTGCACGAGGGTAGTTAGAGCGCAATATCTGATAGGCCGAACGACCCGCGTTTAACATCAGTTGATACATCTCAACCCCAGCGAGTTGTGCGGCTTGCCGCTCGCCCTGTTGGACTTGCTGAGCAGTAAAGAGTAACGAAGAGAAGGTGTTTGTCATAATGTGTCTCACCCTTGTTGAGCCTTACTAAAGCATAAACAATTACGCCAAGGATTACCTTGGCGTAATAAGCAAAATGGGGTTTCACAAAGATTATGCTGAGGTACGTGACACTAACGCTTCAGCCGTCGCATCTTGAATCGACAAAAACAATGACCGAATCTCACC
Organism: Vibrio pacinii DSM 19139; assembly: GCF_000711795.1. Classification (GTDB taxonomy): domain Bacteria; phylum Pseudomonadota; class Gammaproteobacteria; order Enterobacterales; family Vibrionaceae; genus Vibrio; species Vibrio pacinii. The sequence goes on from NZ_JONH01000002.1 coordinate 20,240, forward strand.
CGTTGGCGTACGCATTGGGTTGAGTGTGATGTTTTGATACATAAAGTCTGCTTGCTGAGTGACGGGGCGAACATTGCGACACTTGAATAAATAAGGCCGTTGCTGCCAAGTAATGAAACTGCGACAACCTAAGTCGTACACAGGTTTCGTTTTCAGCTTAAACCACTCGCGGGGGATCTCGGGAAAGAGTTCAAACAGTGGTTTACCAATGGCGTCATGCGCTTGAATACCACTATGGTGAGTCATAAAGCCATTCCACACTTGCACATTGTGATCTCGATCTAGCACGACTAAACCTAAATCAACATTCTGCACCATATCCACCATCCAGTGGAACTGCTCAAACTCAGCAGGAAGATTAATCATTAGAAGTCCTCCATCAGATAGGCCAACTTGTTATCCAACAAAGGCAAAGATTCATCAACAAACATAAACAATAAATCACAACGAATAGACGTACCGTCAATGTTGTAGCTTACCTCGAAAGTCATGGTTTTCTTAAACGAACCGGAAGTGGATGAAATCACCGAATCAATCGAAATATGCTGGCCAAGCAACACCGGCGAGCTCTGGAAGAAGCGGACTTCTGATTGCTCCCCTAAGCCATTTAAAAACGAACCGACCAAAATATTCGACACATCCATAAGTAGTTCAAGCTCTTCAAGCTCTTCGCTATCGGCAGGTACTTTCATCAATTTTTTTAAATCACTGACACTGGAATCGCTCAGTAATACTAATGCTTCCCCTGCGATCCCCTCGCCACTAAAACCTTGGCAGACGCCTGAGACTTGATCGTTTTCGGCCAAATCACGCAGCGCCATGTGCAGCTCACTGACCTCAAATATATTCACGTTCGGCAACGGAAGGTGAACAAAAACATCGAAATGCCTCGCCAAAGCATCCGCGGCTCGCCCGATGGATACGTTGGCGACCTCCATATAGACGTCACGACGACGCAATATCGGTAATTCAAGACTGGTCGGGGTAATGATTTGTGGCTGAGTAACAGGTTCGATCAATTCTTTGAGCGTCTTGTTGAGTAGCTCTTTGTCAATCGGCTTCTGGATGAAAGCTTTTGCCCCTAACTCCATCACACGTTGTTTGGCTTTGGGCTGAATATCGCCAGAAACAACGATGACCGGAATGTCGATTCCCTTGTTACCAATCGCCTCTAGGGTACCAAAACCGTCAAGTTCAGGCATAGTCAGATCAAGAAACAGCAGTTTGAAGGTATGATTTTCTAGCTGTTCGAGTGCATCAAGCCCATGTACGGCAAAGGTAATATCGGCATTTAGCGAAGCGGGTATTGAGCGCGCCATCTGCTTTCTAGCTAAAGCGGAGTCATCGCATATAAGTACTGGAAATGACATGCGTACGTCTACTCCTCTTGGGGTAAAGGGTGAGTGAATAAAAAGAAGCACAAATACCCGGACATTTTGTCTCGACAATCATTGGCTCTTCTATATCAATGTAGCAGATCAAGAACAGGCTGGTAGCTTTACCCACCGTAATCACGATTACAATGGTTTAAATGAACAAAAAACGCGCAGTATAATGCATGGCGGTACAAAAAAGCCCTCGAACGAAGAGGGCTTTATTAGCAAGTGGATGTGAGTAATTAACTTGCCATACGCAAGAGGGATTTACCAATCAACCATTCAAGTTCTTTGCCACTTGATGGCCCAAACTTCGCCTCTGTAATCGTGTACAAACGTTCAACGCCATTACGGGCAAATTCGTGAGTACTCTTTGACGTTACGATATGATGGAAAAGCAAGCGCAAAATAGCGCAGAACTCTTCATTATCTAATGCCGCAACCCAACTTGCAGAAAACGCTTCAACGTCTTGCTCAAAGTCGACGTGCTCGACAAACATCTTGAAGATACGTTCATCGAGAGCGGCGGTAAAATCGGTTTTTTTAGGAAAGTGGTGGCTGATCCCGGTGCGCGAAATCCCCGTTTGCTGGCTGAGTGTTGTGTATGACATCTTGTCATAACCTAGACGCAAAAGTTGATCTACGACCGCATCCATGATTTTCTGAATCGTGATTTCGGTATCTTCTTTACTACGCTTTGGCATGTGCAGGCTCTTCTCTCTGTCGATCTGTGTAGCCCATTTACGGGCCAAAAAATTACGCCTTACAGAGCTTAGTGACTAGTGTAAAACCGAAACAACACAGGCGTAAAGCTAACGAGCAGCAACCCGAGAAATCGTTCCGTTCCGCAAAAAGTAGTCCAAGCTCTTACTAACTAAACACTCGATATGTTTCGCTAGGGTAACAAGGCATTTTGTTTTTATATATTTAATTATTGAGCCATCGATAATGTAATAAAATTTTGACCCTTACAACGAAAGGAACACCGTTCTGACGCAAAATAAATATGAATTTTCGTCATTTATTGACACAAGTCACAGTTAAATGATAATCGTTATCAATATTTTGCTTAATTAGCAATCGCTTGTTAACAATTATTCGCTATATGACGGAATTTTGTCGCTACGGTGATAGCGCTAGATCGCAAAGCGCATAATCGTTACTATAGCCACATAATTTGTAAGAGGATAGATGAGATGAGCACTGAACAAGATCAAGTCTGCGAAGCTTGTGGCTGCGCAGGTGAAATAGGCTTTATTATCAAAGAAGGCGATGAAGTCGCCGAAGTGATGATTTTCGCTGAAGGTAAAGAACTGCTTGAAACTGAGCTGAACAAATACATCGATTTGGCTAAGCAGGTATCTGCAACGGTCGAATACGACATCACCCCTATCGAACAAGGTTCGACTGAGCTAACAGCGCGCTTTAAGTTCGATGTGAGTGCTGAAAAACTCATTTTTGAACTCAAAACACGTTCACTGGCTCGCTAAAGGGGCTCAGTTATCGTCGACAAACGGGCGCTTGTGCCCGTTTTCTTTATCTCATTGATTATATTGTTTGACCTTCAGCAACGGGTCACTAAGATTAATTCATCTACCCCTACTTCTGCCTACTATGCGTTCTGTACTCTGCTCACTGATGTTATTGCTATTCAGCGCAAGCTCATATGCTCAACCGCTTGATCAATTTCGAATTCTCAATCATCTCGATAACTATGGCAATCTCGATCTGCGCAACAAACCTTACACTGAACTGCCTGCAGGCTTAGTCATCAAGGGCAATTTGAATATCGCAAAGACGCAAATAAAAACACTGCCGCAAGAGCTCGATATTCAAGGCAGTCTCAATGCCTCTAACAGTGGTCTTGCTCGGATATCTAAAGGGGTCAATATTAAAGGTTTTGCCAATCTCTTAGGCTCTCAAATTACTCGCTGGCCACGAGGTGTGAAAGTGGGAGGCTATATCAATCTTACCGATACTCCATTAACTAGCCTGCCAGCAAGACTGAGAGTCAAAGGCGATTTAAGCGTGATGAGAACCCCTCTCGAGAGCCTACCTGAAGGATTGATTGTTGAAGGCAGCTTGTTTATTGGGGGATCACAGATCCGCGAGTTCCCTGATACCATGACGGTCAATGGCAACATATTCCTTGGTGGTAACCGCATTTCGAAGTGGCCAACCAACTTAACACTCGGTGGCGCTGTCGCCCCTTAATCTTTGATGCCACATAGCAAAAAGCCTTACATGAGGGTAAGGCTTTTTGTGGATGGTGCGTTTATAAGCACTTCGCTTAAGGGCGGTTTTTCACTGGATTGGCATAGCTTGCCACCAAATAAGGCTGCACTTCTTGTGGCAGAGCGTTTAGCTTAGCAGCGAAATCCGCCTTCACCTGCTCATCAACCTGTTCATTACCTGCCGCCAACTCATTGATTGGGAATAGCTTGTAATTGGCGTGGATCTGGCGATCAATTTCTTGCGCGAGTTGTTCTGGCGTCTCGAAGTCTTGCTCAATGACATCACCAAACGCGACATGAACATGACCTTTGTCACCAATAATACCTTGGATGATACTTTGAATATCTTCAAACTCACCTTTTTCGTAGCGGCCTAACGACTCTTTAGCATGTAACTCGGTCGCTTTCGCCAAATCACAAGGGTCATTTTCATACGAAATGGCTACTGGCACTATCTTAAGTGTTTTAATGTAGTCAGAAAACGATGCTTTTTGTTTACGCCCTTCGACATGAAACATCTTTAAGATCGCGGGATCGGTAAAGTCATTGCCATCTTTTGCTCGCCCCTCTTTTTGCGCAATCCAGATTGAATGACCCGTGTCGAGTGAGTGTTTTATATAAGCAGAGAGCGTTCCCAATGCTTTCATCATCTCACGTGGGCCTTTCGCTGAACGCTTAACAATAAAGCTTTTGTTGAGCCTCATTAATTCGCTAGCACACGGCTTCTTGAGCAGGTTATCGCCAATCGCAATTCGCACAGTTTTGTGACCGCTTTTAAATAAGCCATAGTTAACCAGTGCTGGATCCATCGCAATATCACGGTGATTAGAGATAAAAAGATAGGCTTGATTCGGGTCGAGGTTGTCTAACCCGCTATAAGTGACGCCCTTAGTCGTAGTTTTTAGCGTTTGTTCAAGGTACTTCTTTACCTCAATCTGAATCGCTTCAACAGAGTTGAGCTTGGACCACTTCATTTTCAAATAAACTTTGACCATCGGCGACATCAATGTGCGAAACCAGCCTGAATGGTTAGAAAAACGGTGCTTCAAAATAGCGCTAATGAACTCTTCGTCATTAACAAGGCGGTCAATTGCCGCTGGAATTTCGTCGTCATTATAAGGACGAATCTCAATAAATGGATCGCTGTTTGTCGTCATTTTGTAATACATTAGGTAGAAATCGACCCCATTCTACGCATAGAAAGGCGTCTTGGCAGCTACCCTTTTCGCAGAATCGTTAAGGTCAGACCAGAAATATTATTAGAATTTGCGCGTCTAATGGCACAAAGTTGGCTTTTTTTCCAAGAAACGTTAATCTTAGCGCTCCAAAATAGACGAGCCTCGTTATGCACTACGCGATTTCCTATCAAACCGAAAACCATGATTTTTTGCTTTCCACACCGCGCCGAAAGTCGCTTAAACATCGTCTCTTTTTTGTCAAGCAGGGGTTGGTGCTGGTTAAATTAGGAAAACTCGAGTACGCCGTTGAATCAGGGCAAACATTTTGGCTGCCCTTCGACAGCTTAGTCTCCGTCACTTACACACCAAAAACTCAAGTCAGTAGTGTCGACGTTTCTTCACGCGTCACCACCGCGCTGCCCAAACAAGGGGGCTACGTGAAACTGAATGAGTTGATGATGGCGTTGATCAATCGATTAGAAACGCTGAACGAAAACCGTCAGCGTCAACAAGATATATTGACCGTACTTCGCGCTGAACTGAGCGAACTCAAGCCGGAACTCAAAGAGAGCAAACTGACCAAGCAGGTTAATCAATGGCAAGCCGACCAAGTCTCTTCGCTTAACAACGAATTACAGTTGGTACTGCGTTTTAGAGAAGCGAAAAAACAGATGCTATCGGGTAAAAACCGTGATCTGGTCGTTGATAACTTATTTGATGGCAACGATGCGATATTGATCAGTTTGGAGCATGCGCTACTCGGTGACTCGACTGATAACAGTTAGCACGAAAGTTTAACTATTTTCTGGCTGAATTGTCATTTTATAACTATAGATCTATTAATAAGAGCCTAATGCTTAACAATAGATAAGGAATGACAAATGAAATTCAGCCATAAAATTGTGGCGGCTTCGTCTGTTCTACTATTAGCGACCGTGACCCTGCTTACCCTTCAACAATATTTCACCGTCCAAAAAGAAATAAAGAGCCAAGTGACCTCTAGTGTTGCTGAAATTGTTGACGGAGTCCGAGATACAACCGCCGCCGAAATTAATGCCCGTAAAGCTATCGCTTCCTACGCCACTAGCATGCTTGAAGTGAACCTCTCAGCTGAAGCCATAACCGCTGTATTAACTCGGCCTGTGGTCAAGGAGACATTTTTGCTCGCCGGGCTCGGGTTTGAGAAAGACGGTTCGAACATCAATAACGACCCTTCCTGGAATCCTGGTCCAACTTGGGACCCACGCGTACGCCCTTGGTACATTGACGCTAAAAACTCCGGTAAACTGGTGATCACTGCGCCTTACGCAGATTCCGCAACGGGCGAAATTCTGGTGTCGATCGCCACACCGGTTCGTGACAACGGTCAGTTTATCGGCGCAATTTTTTACGATGTTAGTCTTGGCGCATTAGCCGAATTGGTCAACAAAGTGGAGCTATTTGACGCCGGTTACGTATTTATCGTTGCCGGAGATGGAACCACTATCGCTCATCCAGACACCAAACTGAACGGCAAGCCGATGCAAGACTTTTTAGGCAGTGCTGTGATTAATGACAATCCGCAACAAGCAACGATTGATAACAAAATTTACACTCTCGATTTTTCAAAGGTTCCGGGGGAGGATTGGTATGTCGGGGTGCTACTGGATGAAGAAATTGCCTATCAATCACTGGCCGATTTAAAAAACAGCTCGATTATCTACACCGTCGTCGCGTTGGTGATAAGTATTGTTGTTCTACTGGTACTAATCCGCACCTTGATGCGCCCTCTCGACACTTTAAATGATGCCATTCAAGACGTTGCTTCTGGTCAAGGCGACTTAACTAAACGTCTTGACACCAATACAGATAAAGAGTTCTCGATTCTCGCCTCTGGATTTAATGACTTTACGGGTAGCTTACAACAATTGATTAGCCAATCGAAAGCGATTGGCGAAGAGATTCTGCGGGGCTCAGAAATGACTTCTGCTGGCCTAGAAAACTCAGCCGCCGCAATGCAAGATCAATTGCACGAACTTGAGCAACTTGCCACTGCCATGCACGAAATGGCCACGACCTCAGGAGATGTCGCCAATAATGCGCAAGGCGCTGCTGCTGCTGCACGTGAAGCCGATGAAGCGACGGGTGTGGGTACCACAGTAGTCAGTGAAACCACCCTTGCCATCAACACGCTATCGCAAACCATCGACAATGCCGTTGATGAAGTTAAGGTACTTGAATCAGCCACCGATAATATCGAAACCATTTTGAAAGTGATCAACGACATTGCTGACCAAACCAATCTATTAGCGCTTAATGCCGCGATTGAAGCCGCACGGGCGGGTGAATCAGGCCGTGGATTTGCCGTTGTTGCCGATGAGGTACGCACCCTTGCTCAGCGCACTCAAGAGTCGACGACAGAAATCCGCAACATGATTGAACAACTTCAAGCAGGAGCAAAATCCGTCTCTAATGCAATGAACACCAGTAAGAGCACAGCGGGCACCGCCGTTGATAGGGCCAACGAAGCCAACGTAGCGTTGGAGCAAATTCGCAATGCCATCCAACGCATCAGTGATATGAATATTCAAATCGCCTCTGCTGCAGAAGAACAGAGTTTAGTTGCCGAAGAGATCAACAACAATACGGTCAAGATTAAAGATCTTTCGACTCAAGTGGCAGATTCGGCATCTAACGCTAGCATCGCCATGCAAGCACAAACCGAGAACATTCGCGAGCAAGATGCCATATTGAATAAATTCACAGTGTAGTTAGAGGCTTAATTGGTTAAAAGGCGCGTCATGCGCCTTTTCTCTGGCCTAAATCGCGACCAACATCATTGCTGAATGTGGCCTAACCTTGAGTAAACATCGACCATTTTTCGGCTCCATACTCTCTAAGCTCAGTAAATCTAGCCATTGAGATTTAGTGGTAAAGTCGACGCTTTGTGGCCGCTTAGATTTATTGATCACCACCATTCCTTCCTCGCCGCGAACGAAGACCAACAGATCGTCGGACGCTTCAAGTATTTTCATGTTGTTGCCATGCATGCGGTTATGGAAATCGATCGCGGCAACCATTTTTTCATCTTTCCAAGCATTTACCCAACGCGGCTCTCCCGCCTCATTGGTAATGCCACTGGTATCTAAGTCAGTGTAAACTAATGGCACACCACCATTGCGACCTAGCAAATAGCAATACGCCAACCACTCCTTTTCTTCGCTCATAACCAAGTTGGCGAACACATCGTTGTTGGGAATGTCGTGGGTAATTGCAAACGTAATTGCGCGCGTTTCCGATAACGCCTGACCAAAGCAGTAAGGATCGACCAAACTTTTTAGGCTTCCTTGGCTTTCAAGGGCATCAAAAAGGGTTTGAAACAACGGAAAGTCGTAGGCACCAAGACGTGTTTGAGCCAAGAATGGCTGCAAAAATAACTCGTATTCTGGTTGCGTGGCACCACCGCTAGTAATGATTTCGCCAAAAATATGCACGTCCTGACAAATCTCTTCACTCCACACCTGCTTAAGGTGTTCTAACGTCATATGTTTTGCAGCATCAATACGAAAACCCTTCACCCCCATCGCTTTTAAAGCATAAAGGTAGGCTTGTTGTTGTTCAATCACATGCGGGCAAACTCGCAGAGTAGGTAAACCAGGATCGCTAGGACCGCCAGTGATGCGTCCGTTTTGTACTTGCCAGCTATCTTGCCAATCTTCAATCCCAAAAGCCTCAACGAAATCATCACGATCAAACAGAGGTTGAGTGAGATCACCAAACAGGCGCTGCGCTTGATAATAGTCGCCGTGCGTTTGATAACGCTTAAGATCATCTTCGCTTGGGTACTGCAAATCGCTGCGAATTGATGACTCGTTGGCCATATGGTTAAACACCACATCGGCGTACACGTAAATACCGTATTGCTTTAAGGTTTCAAGCATACGTTTAAAATCGGTCGTATTACCAAGTTGATTGTCAATCACTCGATAATCTTGCGGCTGATAACGCTGCCACCACTGGGTGCCTGCTTCAGTCTTTAACGATTTCATTGGCGGTGAAACCAGCACGCACTTGTAGCCAGCTTGCTGAATTTGCCGTGCACGCTGTTCAACCATTGCATACGGCCAGTCAAATGCGTGTAAAATAACATCGGTCGTGTGAGACATATTCATCACGATTTCCTTTATCAGGGAGTCAACACTCACCCATGAGTGCGCCATTGTTCACTATATTATCAAACCGTGTGGCTGTCCCTCTTCACCCCTTAGCGATTAATTCACGTAGTAGTGAATAGGCGTAGATTAGTATAGAGTGACTCACTTCAATCAACCGTATTGATGACAACGCTATACTTGTCTACATAAGCAAATAAGGATCGCAATATGAATAACATTCGCATTGATATCGTTTCTGACGTGGTGTGCCCTTGGTGCATTATTGGCTACAAGCGTCTCGAGCAAGCGTTAGCGAGCCTCAGTGATAGCGTTCAAGCCGATATCCATTGGCATCCCTTTGAACTAAACCCCGCCATGGGTCCAGACGGACAAAACTTACGCGAACATATCCAAGAAAAGTATGGCACTAACGATGAAGCGAGTCTTTCAGCACGTAACACATTGACTCAACTTGGCCAAGAGGTCGGCTTTCTGTTTGAATTTAGTGATGAGATGCGTATCTATAACACACGTAAAGCCCATCAGCTATTACTATGGGCACAAAGTGAAAATAAACAGTTAGCCCTTGAACTGAGTTTGTTCGAGGCCTACTTTACCTACGGGCAAGATATCAGTGATGATAGTGTGTTAATTGAATGTGCCATTCAAGCGGAATTAGATCAGCAAGTGGCGCAACATATCATCAACGATAGTACTTGGGCTGAAACGGTGGCCTCAACCGAACAGCAGTGGCTTGAGGCGGGCATCAATGCCGTCCCTGCTATCATCATCAATCAGAAACATTTGATTTCTGGCGCACAAACCTCAGATCGACTGATCTCAGCCATTGAGCAAATTATTCAAGCCGAAGGGTAATGGCATCAATCAAGCGATGATTAGCTAAGGGGTAAACATGATTTACCCCTTATGCACTTGGGTGTAACACCTCAAGAAACGAGAGCTTTCACTCGCGCGCCTAACGTCACGATCAAGACGACCACCAGCCCGGCGAGCATTCCAATCAATCCGTTAAGTAGCGTCGGTAATATCGCTTTAGCTACAGAGATATTGGCCAGATTAAGAATGATCGGCTCAACCCAGTGATGAATCACTGGCACATTGTGTACCACGATACCACCACCGACCAAAAACATCGCCGCTGTTCCAACAACGGCAAGCACTTTCATTAATTTAGGCGCGAACGCGATAAGCGCTTGGCCCAATTTAAAGCGCAACCCGACCCCTTTAGACTGACGCTCCAAGTAAAAACCCAGATCGTCTAATTTAACGATTCCTGCCACCAGGCCATATACACCAATTGTCATGACCAAAGCGATTAAACTCACCACTAAAATTTGCGTCGACATCACTTGGCCTTGCACAGTCCCCAGAGCAATCACAATAATTTCAGCCGATAAAATGAAGTCAGTGCGAATCGCTCCAGCAATTTTTTTCTGCTCGTACTCTTCAACCGATAGGTCACTTAATTCACTCTCTGTCGCCGTGTCTTCAGCGGCGTGAAACAGCTTTTCAAGGATCTTCTCGGCACCTTCAAAACAGAGAAATAAGCCACCGAGTAACAAAAGCGGCATGATAAGCCAAGAGGTAAATGCACTCATCAAAAGCGCTGCTGGCACCAAAATTAGCTTATTGCGAAACGACCCCTTAGCGACACTCCATACCACCGGTATTTCGCGTTCAGCCCTAACCCCCGCGACTTGTTGCGCATTGAGTGCGAGATCATCGCCTAGTACCCCTGCGGTCTTCTTCGCTGCCATTTTCGACATGACGGCGACATCATCCAGTACCGTCGCAATATCATCCAACAAGGTTAATAAACTTGCCCCAGCCATAGGTTGACTCTCTTGATTGTTGGTTTCGATGTAAACAAATGTAACACCATCCCCTGTGCAGACAAACTGAAATAGTCACCCTGAGTTAAATGCACGCTTTTTGCTGGCAGTGATTGCTTGTGATGATGGCGCGCTCTATGCTATTGGCCTCTGCTAATAACAAAAAGGCAAAGTAATGCACAGTACTTATCCTATCGGCACGGCTGGTCAGAAATGGGGCGAGGCCGAACGACAAGCGTGGCGCGATCAAACCACCATCAAGCGTCATTACCAACACGAAGTCGTGGCTAAAATTAAGGCGCTCGGTGAGCAATTTGACGTCACGCAATATGGTGCACTTTCTTACGACCCGGACCGTTACCCGCTGTTTTGCATCAAGAGTAAAGCATGGCACTGTGACAAACCTGTCGTGCTGATCACCGGTGGCGTTCATGGTTATGAAACCAGTGGTGTCCATGGCGCACTGCAATTTGCTCAATCGGAGATGGCCCGCTACAGCAAGCACTTTAATATTATTGTCGCGCCATGTGTGAGCCCTTGGGGATATGAGACCATCAATCGTTGGAATCCACTGGCACTCGATCCGAACCGTTCGTTTTATGCCAACTCTCCTGCCGAAGAGTCTGCAAATCTCATCAAACTTGTCGCGTCATTAGGTGACAATGTCCTTGTTCATATCGATCTGCATGAAACCACCGACAGCGATGAAAGTGAGTTTCGTCCAGCACTTGCTGCCCGTGATGGTATTGAATACGAGGCAGGAATGATCCCAGACGGCTTTTACACTGTGGGCGATAGCGAAAATCCGCAGCCCGAGTTTCAAGCCGCAGTCATTGAGTCGGTAAGCAAAGTGACCCATATCGCCCCTGCGGATGACAAAGGTGAGATCATCGGCTCTGTGGTAGTACAAGATGGCGTGATCAATTATCCGATGGTCAAGCTTGGTTTGTGTGGCGGTGTCACTTCTTGTACTTATGGAACCACAACCGAAGTGTATCCAGATAGCCCCAAAGTCACTGACCAAGAGTGTAACGATGCCCAAGTGGCCGCGATTACTGGTGGTTTGGATTATGTATTAGGCTGTTTGCAAGGTCAGTCAGCTTAATCAGAATGAGCACTCTAGTGGATACGGTTCCATTTGTTGTTCCTCAAGCCGAACCCGATAAGTTAACACTGGGTTCGGCTTTTTACGCCTAAGTCTCCTAAAGAGGGGAAGCGGCCTATCGGTTTCAACCGAGCAAATAACAACTTTGTAATGCGTGGCCTTTTGCGTTTTCACCTCCAATGATAACTAGACCTTGTTCACTGGTAATTGAGATGCCATAAGCTTGGCCCACAGGCAATGTTCCTATCCGTTGCCATTGTTGATCTTCAAAGCACCAAATATCGTCAGCATAATGCTTACTCAACCCCTGATGGGTATACCATTGCTTTTCTCTTGCTTGTTTCTGGCTGCCCACAAAAAATGCACCACCAGCCACAACATATTGGCCTTTCACCAGTCCGGCATAAGCGCCAGCGAGTCCTTCGTGCTCTTGAGGTGAGTGTTCAATGCTCGGCAACGTATTGATCTTCACTTTGTCACCTGAGTGAAAGGTAAATTGTTTTATTTCTGTACTGCGCAAGCCGGGCTTGATTTCGCCATCCACCAATACTATCTGGTTATCATGTTGGATTAGGCTCGCACCACAATTCGCAGGGAATGGATTTGCCGTTAGAATTCGCCATTGCAACGTTTCGCAATCAAACAACCAAATATCCTGATTCCAACCGTATTGCTCGGGTCGCATTGACATAAACTCAACCAAAGTGGCTTGGTGTTTTTCGGGGTCGAGAGTGGCATCTATCTGGCCAATTTTTGCTAGAAAGTCATCGAACAGGGCTTTGTTGTACCCTCCCCAAAAAGCAATTTTCCCCGGTGCAATTTCACAACCACTAGCACCGAGTAAACCTACAGGGGTTTTTGATGATATTTTTTCCCACTGATTGTTCGTAACATCGAAACGATACACGTCTGTAAGCACTTGGGTGTATTCACTGTCTTCGTCTAAACCGGCGCCAGAGAACACCCAAATGCTGTTGCCACTTGCAACCATGACAGCATCATTTCTAATCACCCCGATAAACGGAGCCATTGATTGCCAACCAAGTTCAATCGAATTCAAATCAAGGCAGTAAAACTGTTTACCCGCAGTGCCTAATCCAGCGAAGATCCGGTCGTCTATTCGAGCCCCGACAGCGTTTTTAATCGCATCAGGGAAATCAGGATACGAAACCATAGAAAGTGGCATGATTAACTCCATTATTAATTGGTCACTTGAACGGCTTTGCCATCCCAAGAAAGTAAGTAGACTTCTTTGCGCGCTGCACGCTTGTCGTCTTCTCCACCCACAATCAATACACCTTTATCTGTAGTAAAAGATGCGCCATAAGCTAAACCGTAAGGTAAGTCAGTAGATTGAGACCAAAGTCCGCCTTTTAACACGTACGTTTCTGGATTAAACGCTTTGCCAAACCCGTTGTGCGCAAACATTTTTCCTTGCTCAAAGGCCTCTTTAGCGCCATGGAAATTCGCCCCACCCGCAACAATCATAACGCCGTTACTTTCTCCAGCAAATGCACCTGCGACACCTTCTTGTACTAACTGGTCAGCTGGCTTTGGTAAATCGTGCAGACTCATCCATGGCTGCTCCGCACCAAAAGAAAACTGCTTCACTTCCGACGTGCGTAATCCAGGTTTGATTTCGCCACTCACGAGGGTCGCCATCGCCCCTTTCTGAACTAACGCTGACCCACAATTTGGCATGAAAGGAGATACACCCAGCGTTTCCCATACCCCAGTTTCAGGCGTATAGCTAATGACATTTGAATTCCATTGGTAATCAAGGGGCTTCATACCCATGTAGTCATCAACAATTTTTTGCCATTTTTCTGGCTGATCTTTTTTGCTGGTTGCGTTGATATCGGCCAAGTACTGATCAAAGAAACCTTTGTTATAGCCACCAAAAAATAGAACTTGTTTGTTATCAGGAGAATAAGATGCCGACCCAAGCAAACCTACTGGAGTTTCGGTATTCACAAGAGCCCACTTATTGGCCTTTGCGTCATAGCGGTAAACCGTATCGAAAAGAATCGGCGTAGCATCACTCGAATGATTTTTACCTGAGCCACCGAAAACATAGATTTCCTCACCAACGACACTCGCTGTTGCGCCACTTCGAGCTGGACCTGCGAAGTCTGCTTTCTTTTGCCAGCCTTTTTTCATGTCAGCTAAATCCAACATGTAGAACTCTTGACCTGCAGAGCCTAAACCAACGTAAAGTTTGCTACCCACTTGAGCGCTAATTCCACTTTTCATACCTACAGGTAAATCAGGCCACTGCTCTTGTGCAAAAGTCGCAGTGCTTAGAAACAGTGAAGCTGTCAGAAAAGGCATGGCAAAGCTATTGAGGTATCGTTTATTCATTATCTTAATTTCCTTATTGAAATGGCCATAACCTGCCATTTAGTTAATGAGAATACGTATGAATCTCTCGTTTACAATTCATACATAGTATTGATCAAAGGAAATTATTTTTATAAGATCGAGTTAACAAAAAAATAATTTTTATTACAGGTAAAATAAAAGCCTGCGATTGCAGGCTTTAGGCTATTAAGAGTATTTGGTTTGCTATGAGGTCATTAACGGCATAACCACTTCTGCAGTCTCTAAAACGGAGTCTGAGTATTCCGGATACATATCTAGCAAACTGTTCACCAACACATCAACTAGCAACAAAGCACCGACTTTCGATGAGAAAGCACCGCCAGTTAGTGGACCTTCAGGCCTAGCTGCAACGAGCATTTCTGTAGAAATTGCCGACAAAGGGCTATGGCTAATATTGGTAAAAGAAACAACAGGCACTTGGCGTTTGTATGCTTGTGTCGCCGCATGAACCACTTCTTTGGTTGACCCTGAGCTTGAGACAGATATCCATAAGTCTCCTTCAGTACAGCGTGCTGCATTCATCGCAGCAAGATGAGTGTCCTCATACATTGTGACTTTTTTGCCGATTCTCAATAAACGAAATGAAAGATATCGCCCTACAATACTCGACGCTCCAACCCCAACACAGCTTATAAAACTGGAGTTATGGACCAACTTACAGATCCTCTCTAACGATTTCCTGTCAATGAGTTTGGCCGTATCATTCAAACTTGCCACCGCATTCTGAGCAGAAACATCACAAATATCACCTGCGACTTCGGGGGCATTCTGACTCGCGGTTTGGCTCAAATCTATTGCCAAACCCATACGGAAATCAGAATACCCTTTGTAACCAAGATCACGACACAAACGAACGACGGTCGCTTCACTGGTTTGAGTATTTTTAGCAAGCTCAGTGATCGTTTGAAATTGCACATCATGTGCATTTTCAATAATGTAGTTCGCCACAATGGTAAGTTTCTTACTCAAAGGTTCTATATTAGAACGCATTCTGACTAAAAGATTTTTAGGCGTATTCACATTGGCCCCTATAGATACATAACGCTTGAGTCAAAATAGCAGACTCAATAAAACAATGACATAGCATCCCATATTAAAGCGTAATATATGGGGATTTACCCCCCTTATATCGTTACAAAAAATCAGCGTCTCGCATTTTTGCTACAACGTCAGCTTTCTGTATTGCTGTCAATGGACGAATAGGTAAACGAGGGTTTCCAGCATCAATGCCATGTAACTCCATCGCGGCTTTGCCTGCTGCAACACCACCGTATTCCACCAAGACACGAATAATGGCAATAACTTTATCCATTAATGCTGCAACCTGGGTTTGGTCACCTTTATTAAATGCTTCAATAATCTTTAAGTACAATGGCGCAGCATAGTTGTAGGTGCTGCCTACTGCGCTTAATGCCCCTACAGCTAAACCAGCAGGCAAAAATTCGTCAACACCAAACGGAATATCAAACTTTCCATTAGCAACACGCACGCATCGTTGATATTCATAGAGATCAACGTTGTTAAATTTCGCACCGGATAGGTTAGGAATACGATCATTACCTTGAATTAGAAATTGCTCCAAATCGACGTTCACGCCAGACATCCCTGAATGGTAATAATAAAACCCTTTTGACGGTGCTGCCGCCGCGATCTGAGCGCAATATTCCACTAAGTCTTCAACATTGCCAGGTTTAAAGAAGCATGGACCAATCGCAGAGGTCGCAAGGATATCCAATTGCTCAGCGTGACGAGTAAGATCTAATGTATCTACAATACTTAACGCACCGGTGTGGATAATAAGGTCAAGTTTTCCATCTGCCGCTTTCACCCATTGCTCCGCGATAGCTTTACGTTCTTCAACCGAACAGTGAATGCCTTCTCCGGTTGTTCCACAAACATATGCGCCGGTAACTCCTTGCTCAACTAGCAACTCGGCGATTTGGTCAATTGCGCCAAAGTTCACTTTATTGGCGGCATCAAATGGGGTGTGAGGTGCAGCAATTAGCCCTAATAACTTTTTCATGTTCCTACCTTAAATCTTATTTTCTAATGGTGGAATAACCATTGTTCATTCCACTGCTTGATTTTTAACTCTGACCCACTGCTACTTTCCGTAATCAAGCATTAATTCTGGAAGGAACAGTGTGAATTGTGGGAAAACGGCAATAAGAGCTAGCACGATAAATAATGGTACCAGCAGTGGAATAACCCCTTTGGTTAAAGTGTGGAATGGTATATCCCCAACCTTCGAGACAACATACAAGGCCATGCCCATCGGAGGAGTCAAGATACCAATCATTAAGTTCAAAATAGCCATAACACCAAAGTGAACGGGATCAATACCTACCGCAGCAGCTACTGGCACAAGAAATGGCACTAGTAATAGAAGCAGTGCTAACGATTCAATGAATGTACCTAAAAATAGCAATAATAAGTTAATCAACAGCAGTAATATGAGAGGGTTTTCACTGATGGTCAAAAAGTAGTCTGCCATCATCTGTGGCAACTGCTCACGGGCGACTATCCACCCAAACACCGTCACACCCATGACCATTAATGCAACAACAGCCGTCGTATTAACCGTTTCTTTTAAGATACCTAAGAAGCTTGATAAAGTGACCTGACGATAAACCACTGTCCCCAAGAACAGCGCGTACAAAGAAGAAACCACGGCAGCTTCAGTGGGAGTAAATTTTCCAGAGAAGATGCCACCAATGATGATAACCGGAGTCAATAAAGACAAAAACGCTTCTTTTAATGATTTAAATCGCTCACCACGTGACGCTTTTGGCAGTGTCATATAACCGCGTTTTTTACAGATAAAGTAGCTCATTATCATCAGCGAAGCAGCGCACATTAAACCAGGAATCGCCCCCGCCAAAAATAGTGCGCCGATCGAAGTGTTTGATACCACGCCATAAATAACAAGCGGCACTGAAGGCGGAACTAATGGACCAATAATACATGACGCAGCGGTGAGGCCACCGGCAAAATCATCATCGTATTTGGCATCTCTCATCGATTTAATTTCAAGTTGTCCAAGCCCCCCCGCATCCGCCAGAGCCGAACCTGACATACCCGAGAACAGCAAACTCGCCATGATGTTCACATGACCAAGGCTACCGGTAATATGGCCTACCATGGATTTAGCAAAGTTAAAGATACGCTCGGTAATACCAGCACTATTCATCAAATGCCCCGTCAGGACAAAAAATGGTACTGAAAGTAAAGTGAAGTTATTGATACCACCCAACATTTGCTGAGCGGCGAAGTTAATCCCTGTGCTTTGAGTTATAAACAAAAACACAAGAGCAACAAAAATGAGTGAAAAGCCAACCGGCATCCCTGCAAATAGGAGTGCTAACCAGCCAAAAATTGAACCTGCCATAACGAACTCCTACCTAACGACTGTGTGAGATGATTGATTAGAGGCTGATACTGCGCTCTGGCGAAACTCACCCAACAACTGGACCATTTTTTCCAATTGACGTGCCACCATAAACAGACCACCAAGTGGCAAACTGTAATTCATCCATTTACTCGAAATTTCTAACGTTATCAGCTCAAAAAAAGCGGTACGTTGGACATGTTGGTAACCTAAATAGATGATGGTAAAAATCGATATGAGTACGGCTAACTCTAGGGCGAACGCTAACGAGAACCTTATTTTATGGGGTAGTTTGTCCGAGAAAAAAGTAATTTTGACGTGCGATCCCGTTTTGATTGCTAGCGCGCAGCCAATTAACGACATGTACATAAAAAGAACTCGAGCGAGCTCTTCGCTCCAAAGCGAAGGATCATTGAGCAACCAACGGGTTCCGATCTGCCAAGTCAGTACAGCTAGCAGAATTGCCATTAGAGGCACAGTGATGATTTCTTCGATATTATTAATAATCTTACGTAACATTTTTTAGCTCCAAGGCTGGCCTATAATGGCCAACCAAGCTTTTTACTACCAAAGGCGGTGGCTTACATACTCGCCAGTTTCTTCACAATTGGCTGACCAATTTTCTCTTCAAACTTAGTGTACAACGGCTCCATTGCTTGACGGAAAGGCGCAAGATCTGGATAAGTAACATTCACACCTTGAGATTCAAAAAATGCAACCAGCTCGGCTTCTTGTTGTTTCACCGAATTAGTATGCGCCGCTCCTGCTTTTGCTACAGCCGCGCTCACTATCTTACGCTCTTCCTCTGACAGTTTTTGCCAAGTTGTTTCAGAGATAATCACCATTTGATCGTTAACGATATGATTTGTAATAGCTAAGTTCTTTTGTACTTCATAGAACTTCATCGTTTTGATAGTAGGTAGTGGGTTTTCTTGACCGTCAACTGCGTTGGTTTGAAGTGCTAAATAGACTTCAGAGAACGCCATTGGTGTCGGTGATGCGCCAGATAATTTTGCATAGTTTAGGTTTGGTTTTGCATTTGGAACGCGAAGTTTCAAACCTTTAAAATCGGAAATTGATTCAAGAGGACGGTTAGACGTTGTTTCACGCGTTCCATTGTACCAAGTGTCTAGCGCTCGCCAGTTAAACTTCGTCAGCATTTCTTCGCGAATACCTTGGCCAAACTCAGACTCAAACATACGACGTAAATGCTCATAATCCTTTGCGACGTATGGCAATGTGACAGCTTCTGCACGAGGAATCCAAAGACCCATGCGGCCAAACTCTGCATAAGTGATATCCAAATCACCTAGGCTTAACTGCTGCAACATTGCTCTGTCATCTCCTAGTTGCGCACTAGGATAAAGTGACAATTTAATATCTCCATTACTCATCTCTTCAATGGTATCTGCTAACAGTTTTGCAGAAGTATATTCGACTGAACCCACCGATGCTTGCATGCCCATTTTAAGTGTCGTGGCCGCTTGTGCAGAAACTGCGAGTCCGAGAGTCAACATTGCAATAGTGATTTTGTTCATGGCTTTCATAGTATTCCCTTATATTTGTTTCTGGTCTGATTTCACCACTTTCAAAAAAAATAATTATTTTGTTTGAAAAAAATATTCGTTATGAATTATCATTTCGGTGAAGATTATTTTCAAACCTATATTTAACAAAATGTGATCACGGACGAATATTCAAACAAAATAGAACCACTACCGACCATTCACTGGCGTGATGCGTTCAATGCAACCGTGACAGTATTTACACATAATGAGGCGCATCGTGAAAAATAAAGCACTGAACATCAATGATTTAAAGGGTATTTTACGCGGTCAGACCATTGTCTCCATTCAACCAGTCGAAAGCAGTCCACTTGCCAAAACTGAAATTATTGTGGCAATGGCGCAAGCAGCTGAACAGGCAGGAGCGAAAGCTCTTCGTATTGAAAGTGTCAGAAATGTTAAAGCGGTTGCGGAAAAAGTTAGCATACCTATTATTGGTATTGTGAAGCGTGATTTAGACGATAGCCCTGTAAGAATCACACCTTACCGCCGTGATGTTGCTCAGCTAGCAGAGGCAGGGGCGACCATTATTGCATTTGATGCCACAGACAGAGTTAGACCTGAAAGTCGCGAGCTAATCGTAAACGCAATCAAAGAAACTGGCTGCTTTGCTATGGCCGACAGTTCATGTTTTGAAGATGGACTTTGGGCCCATGCACATGGTGTTGAGATTATTGGGTCGACGTTATCAGGTTACGTTGGAGAATTTGAACCGCTAGAGCCAGATTTTGAGCTAGTTAAGCAGTTTTCTAAAGCCGGTTTCTTTACAATGGCTGAAGGTAGATATAACACTCCTGAACTTGCAGCTAAGGCTATAGCCTGTGGCGCAACCGCAGTCACAGTTGGCTCTGCCTTAACGCGACTAGAGGTCGTAACAAATTGGTTTAATCAAGCAACTCAAGCAGTAGAGACTTTATCATGAACGTCCTTGCCATTGATATTGGCGGCACAAAAGTCGCGTTAGGGCTTGTCTCAAACGGCAAGCTTAGTGATCGAAAACAAATTCCGACGATTAATGTCACCTCCGTAAATCAATTCGCCAACCATATTTTGAAACATTGTCAATCTTGGTTAGCAGACGTAGACCGTATTGGTATCTCTAGCACTGGATTAGTGACTGAACACGGTATTAGCGCGATTAATCCAGAGACATTAGCATTCCCTACCCCATTTCCACTTCATACTGAAATGGAAAAGCTTACTGGTAAACCTGTTGCTATGTTAAACGATGCTCAAGCAGCAGCATGGTATGAATACCTGCATTTAGCTGAACAAGAAAAGAACATGGCTTATATCACTGTATCAACAGGTGTCGGTGGGGGCTTGGTTATTGATGGCAAACTTCATCGCGGACAGACCAATTTCGCGGGCCACATTGGCCATGTGGTCATTGATCCTAATGGCCCTATCTGTGGCTGTGGTCAGCAAGGCTGTGTCGAAGCGGTCGCCTCTGGAACGGCTATCAACAAATATGCTACACAAACTATTACAACGCCAATTAACAATATTGAGCTTTTCGATCAGGCACATCAAAATCCAGACGCGGAGCGAGTCATTCAACAAAGTGCCCAAGCCATTGCGACTTTGTGCTGCAACTTAAAGGCAAGTCTTGATTTAGATGTCATAGTGATTGGCGGTGGCATTGGGTTAGCCAAGGGTTATTTAGCAAGAGTGATTCTACACATTGAAAAGCGTCCGCTTCCCTTCCAAATAAAATTGGTACCTGCCAAAGGCAACTACGATGCTTGTCTTCTTGGGGCAGCTTACCTATTCGAGCACTGATGTCAGACAAGATTAAAAATATAAGCGCATATTAATGAACACGGATCTTAGTTGAAGAGCTAAAGAACTCATCGGAAGCAGAAGTAATTCATTACCCTTCATCGACAATAACTTCAGGCTTGATTGATCTGCAAGTAAATGAATTAGTGATAAACCGCAACGCCCCAGCCATATAGCAGGTTGGGGCTTTTAAAACCATCAAATAACAAATCAGTTTGCGATGACAGCTTTCGTTTCTGTGCGCTAACCATTTCGGTGAAACTCACATAATTTCAAGTATCTGAAATAGAGAAAACCGCTTCGAGAAGTTGATCGAATAATCTCGAAGCTAAATGTTGAAAACAAGTTATTCAGAGAATATTCAGCCCAAAGATATCTTTTTCGCTAGCCCCAAGATTGATGGCATTACCCATCGACTTTGACATCTTATTTTTTCCATCTGAACTAGGTAAACGTGATGCACGACTTAATAACGGTCTAGATTCGTTCAAAACAGTTCGCCCCGCTAGCGAGTTAATCTTTCTTACAATCTCATTCGACTGTTCAATCATTGGCAGCTGATCATCACCAACAGGAACTAGTGTTGCGTTAAAACCAGTTATATCTGCCGCTTGAGATATTGGATAGGTCAAAAAACCAGCAGGAATCGAACGTTCAAATCCTTTATTTTGAATCTCACTTTTGACAGTTGGGTTTCGCTCTAACCGACTTATGGTTACAAGATTGCTGTAATACATCGTCAACTCAGCAAGAGCGGGTAGTTGTGATTGAAGACAAATAGTTGTTTTTGAAGGATCTATACCAACAGCTAAGTAATCTGCAACGACATTTAGAATGTTGGATGCTACTTTTTTCGGATTGTGACCATTATCAGTAAGACCTTGCATATCAGCCACAAGGATCGTTTGCTCGTGAATTTCCTGTAAAGCTACACGCTGCTTTAAAGAGCCAATGTAATGCCCCAGATGCAACGGACCTGTAGCCCTATCACCGGTTAAAATAATTTCTTGTTTATCAGAATTTGGATTTGTATTCATGGGTATATCTCCTAGTTAAAATAGATCACTACTGGAGATATAAAAGAAATTACAGTCTTAGCTACCTTCCAGCAGCTTAAGAATGTAAGAATTCTGTGCCGCTCTAATTAGAGCGCCACCAGAAGAAGAATGATGTAGGCATTGGCATGTATTTCATTTAGATAATCTAACAACAATCCTTTTGAAGCTCAATCTTCTCGAGCGTAGTTTCACAATAGGAAAACCTATACAAAGGCACCGTCTCTAGAGAAAACCATCGATTTCATTTATCTACTTGAAAACTATAGTGGCTCCCCCGACGTTTTTTATCGGCTTGTACTTTCTGGTGGCAGCGGACAAGGGCTCTCCACCTCTAAGCCCCAGCTTTGCTTTCTCTTTCTGCTCACCGCGCTCGCGCTACAGTTTTTGCTCTATTCAAGACTCGTTGCTAGCTCAAATACTCGACGCTTGAGTACAAATGAACAGTCTAACCATCTGTAAAATTGATGCGCAGAAAGTACTAATCATTCTTTCGGCATATTATTACCAATATTTTGCACTTTAAGCTCGCATAGCTTTGCACTAACGTGAAAAATGGTTCATATTGAGACTAATTAAATCACTTTACGGATAAAAATGCGCCCATTAAAAAATATCGTATGCAATATTGGTGAGTCGCCTATTTGGGTACCAGAGCATAGAGAGCTGGTTTGGATAGACGCTGCTGGCAAATCCATTTACAGATTCAACTTGCGTTGGCACACCACTGAAACGTTCAACGTACCATTTGATATAACCGCTATAGCTCGATGTGATAACGATGGTTGGCTTTGTGCGAGCAAACAAGGCCTCTTCTACTGTAGCGCTTTGTTTGATGAATACTTCCCCGTAATCGATCCATGCGCTAAAACTCCCAATCTTCATCTGAACGATGCGGTTACCGATCCAAATGGAAAACTCTGGTTTGGTTCAATGAATGGTGTAGATCTAGAGTCTCCCGATGGGAAGCTCTTCCAGTTCGATAACGGGCTTGCAATTGAAATGGACGATAATTTTAGTGTTGCTAATGGAATAGCGTTCAATCCAGAGTTAAAGCGTGCATACTGCTCAAACATGTTTCAAAGAAAAGTTATTGAGTATCAACTCGATGAGTCGATGACGAAAATAATAAACAAAGCGGTCTTTGTTGAATTGACACCACAGCAAGGTTACCCTGACGGGCTAACCGTAGATAAATCAGGTAACTTATTTGTATGTCATTGGGATTGTGGCATTGTTTCATATTACTCTCCCGACAACACGAGGATCGGAAAACCTTCAAAACTCGGTGAAATAAAGTTGCCCGTAAAACACGCCACTCGATGCACCTTTGGCGATGGGAATTTTACGACTCTTTTTGTTGCAACCGCAGACTATGAGTTAACCTTAAAGGAAAAGGAGCGCTTTCCACAATCTGGCAATTTATTCATTTTAGATGCACCGACACAAGGTAGAGCTGAATCACTGGTTGATAGCACTAGCATTCCAATGTTAAGTCATACCAATGAATCACAGAGCTTATTGAAAGTCGCGAAATAGTTTGGGAATATAACGCTTTATGGTTTACAACTAACCAATTAGATGCGTGCTGTAATCAATGGGGTTCAAGGTGTCGGAAAAAATAAACTCAGTAGATCGTCTCATTGATGTTATCGAGAGAGTAGTTAAATCGAAGAGCACAGTATCGGCTTCCGACATCATTTTCGAATCGGGTATTCCGAAACCTACCTGCCATCGTCTACTCCATCAGCTAGAAGAGGCACAATATGTACAAACAGATGAGCGCGGACACTTCTATCCGGGTGCACAGCTTGTCTCGATCGCCTTAGACGTAAACTGGACAAATCAACACAAACTCCAGCGCCAAGCGATACTGCATGGCTTATCGAGAAAGTTAAAAGAGACTTGTGGACTTTCTTTAGCTAACGATATGCCAAATGACCACATGGTGTACTATGACCGAATCCAAACGAATTGGCCGTTACAAATTGTGATTCCTGTCGGTTTCCCGATTCCATTATGGGCTTCGGCAAGCGGTAAGCTGTTCTTAAGTACGCTTTCCACAACACAGTTGCGTCGTGTATTAAGTAAAATGGAGTTAACGCAACACGCTAAAAATACCATTACTGATATACAAACCCTCAAGAAAGAGCTCAGCTTAATAAAAAAAAGAGGCTACAGCATTGACGATGAAGAATTCATTGATGGGATGACTGCTATAGCACTACCACTCAATGACCTGAAAGGAAATTTTTTAGCCGCTCTGTTTTGTCATTGCCCTAAAAGCCGTAAGAGCGTATCAGAATTAGAAAATTATCTTCCTATCTTACGCTCGGCGCAGTTAAATCTAGAGTTAGTTTATCAAGACATGTTGGCCCAATTTCAAAAAAATTAAGCCACAAACAGAGAAGTTGGGGTTAGCCTAATCGTAATTCGTCGATAGTAAAACTCAATATCTCTTCGGCTGCAATTTGCATGCTAGGAATATAAGTTTTTAACTTTTCAAGTGATGTTCGAAAACTGGGTGCATGACAAAACAGGTAGCCAAAATCTACCCCGTTCGAGCTAATCGGAACTGATATGGCTACCATTCCGTCAATAAACTCTTCATTGTCCTCACCAAATCCTTGACTTTGAATTCTGCGAAGTTCCTCTAAAAACAATTTTTCGTTCGTAATGGTCTGTGGCGTGTACTCCATTAAACCCATATGTTGGATTACATTTTCTCTAATATTCTCATTGAGCGTTGCAAGATAAAGTTTTCCGGAGGCACTGGCAGCGACAGGCGCACTACTACCCTCAGCTAAGTTGATTTGTATTGGCCAATTACAGTTTACGCGTTCAAAGTAAATCATCTCAATTCCGTTTGGTACCGAGATGCCACAAGTTTCTCCTATCTTATCGGATAAATTGCGCAATACCGACGTGCGCATTTCAGAGAAACGTTGATTCTTAAGGATATCGTGTGCTAGTGCTTTTAACTTTGGACCCGCGATAACGTGATGGATAATGTTCTCTTGCAGGTAACCAAGCGAAACCAGCTGATCAATTAACTTATTTGCAGATGCAATAGGCATTGCAAGTTGATCTGCAATTGACTCTCTGTTCATTTGTCCGCGGCTCTTCGCGACAATCAGCAACACTTGAAGTACACGATCAAGAGTCGAACCTTTAGTAGAGTTGGGCGATTGAGTGGTGGACATAGAACGTCTTGCTTCCTGAAAAGTTTAATCTGGCTAAACGTAGACTATTGCTTTTAGTCAGTATGCGCAACTACATGACTTGAAATATATGTAAAGACAAAGGCTTACTTTATAGTAAGCCTTTTTAGTGGATGGAGTCTTTTATACCCTCAGGTGGCTCCGATTGAAACATTGATTTATAACTTAGTTAGTTCCTATATCTTCAGTCATAAACAAGTTTCCTGTCCCATTGTCTGATGGATGAATCCAATTAGTTCCACCATCTGGGTCAAACGCAAACGCAAACGCAAATCCATCATGGGCACCACTACCACCATTACCATTGCTTAATCTGAGTTCGAACTGATGCCAGCCCGGTGACAAATTGAGATTCGTGGTAGATACACGGTCATTCCAAAAATCACTACTTAATACAAGTTGTCCATCAATCCAAAGGCGAGTCTTGTCGTCATTGTTCTCACTGAACGAAATCTGCCCATCGTCATCATAAATATACCCTGAGTATACTTCCGTAGTGTTTCCGGCTATGGAGTCTTCCGTTTCACTTAAGCTGGTCGTGATTGACGTTTTAGGGTTTGGAGCTGTCTCGTTAATGTCACCTGAGAGGGTTCCGTAGAACAGCCCAGGAACCGCAGCAGAGCCTCCTTGACTTGGAGTGCGAAGTTTTGCATCTCCCCATGAAGCATGATCATTACCAACGCCATCACCTCCATCACTCACTACAAGTTTGAGCTCTTGCACGGTGTCACTGATATTGACTGAGATGAATTCCGCCACATCATTTCCTACTAACGTACCGCTCTGATGCGCCATTACATTATCTAACCAAACCTCAAACACCACAGAACCAGCACTACCAGTTTCATCATCCACGCCAATGAACGCAGTAAATTGGTCATAGTTCTCACCAGCTAAGTCATAAATCACTTCGGAATAAGCATGCACCCCAAGTCCCTTACTGAATTCACTCCCACCAATCGAGATGGTGCCCCCGTCTCCGGCAGCACTTTCACCTACACTGATGTCTTTCTCGATAGGTCCCCAACCATTGTTTGAATAGGTTTCATTTATATCACTAAGGTAAGTGTAACTCGTTGCTTGTGGTGGTTCGGCAACCACAATTTCAGGCCCCTCATATTCAATTTGCTCCAGATAAGCCACCAATGCAGCCCTCTCGGAACTATTAGAGACCGTATGCTGCGAACCTGTTTGTAGAACATCATCTAACGTAATGGCTTGCCCATTATGGAAGTAAGGTGCACTTGCCCAAACGCCAATCAAACTTGGCGTGTCGAACCCTACGCCAGATAAAGACGTACCGCCGCCCAAGCCAGAAGTCGCATCTATTGTTTCGACATCATGCCTCTGCATGTCAGTATAATAGACACCCACATGGCATGAATCGCACCCCTTGGCAGCAAATAGGGCTTGACCCGTTTGAGCTTCCACAGTTAAAGATCCCGTGTTGTCTCGATTTGGACTTTGTGGAAACTTGTTCAGACTACTTACATAGAATGCAAGATTGTCTAGGTCTTCACTTTTTCCAGATTTAGCCGTGCCTAATGGATCTTCAGACAAAGTGAACAGAGCATCGACCATAAAGCCGAGACCACCAAATGCATATCGAATATCGTTTTCAAAGTCCTGTATCTCATCAAAGTTTGCCGTCCAGTGAACTCGGCCGTTTCCTGTTCCTGTTTTACCTAACAATGAAATCGTATTTCTCAGCCCTTCACCACGGTCACTAAAGTCCCAGACCCGGTGGTCACTGTCACCATCAGCATGACAGCTCGCACATGAGATATAGCCATCTTGAGTCATTCGGGCATCAGCTGCATTGTAGAAAATCTGTTTTCCTTTCAAGACTCTAGGATGAAGTGCTTCATTCGCAACCACTGAAATTTGCGCCACCGTAGATATATTGCCTCCGCTCTGTAAGAATGCATCCACATCATGAACCGAGATCGTTCGGGACATAAAATTGTGCACAAATAAAGTACTGCCTGATAACACTAAACCACGAGGCGCTAACCCCGTGTCAAATATTTCACCTGCGCGGTTTAAATTGTAAGTATTTCGAATCTCGATACTATTTTGACCCTCTATTGCAATGAAAGCTAAATCACCAATATCACTAAACACGACGGCTTTAGGTTGTGCACGATTATCAACATCTAAAGCGTTTGGTTGTACGGTTTGAGCATTCAAATCTAACCGATTGACTACCGCTCGGATTGTGGTTTCGAAGGTGAGTTTTTGCCCATCATTTCCTTCCAAATAGGAGCCTCGATCCACATTGGCCTTATTTGACGGAATCCAAGCACTGTAACCATCTGGTGAAATCGCAATAGAACTTAGGTAGTTCGCCACGCCACGACTACGGTCTGGGCCATCAATGGTCGACGTATCTTTAGCGATTTGATAATTCGAGTCGATGGTCATACTAGCGGCATCAACAGCGACAACTTCAGCGTAAGATTGAGGAGAAACAAATCGCGTAACCAGTACCTGTGATGAAGCACTGTCTATTGCCAAGCCACGAGCGCTATACCCAACATCCGCCGTGGCCACAATACTTCTCGAACTAGGATCCATTTTCACTAACTGTCCACTCGCTTGCAATGAAACGAAGACGTGATTTCCATTGGGAGAAAAGGCAATACCATAAGGTTGTGAGGCTCTTGGAAGGTACACTGTCTCAACAAGTTGACCAAGGCTAGAGAGAATCGAAATAGTAGACTCAGCCTGATTCACAACCCACACGTTTCCATCTGGGGCAGCAGCTAAGGTTCTTGGTTGATCTCCTACCGCAGTTTCCCAAAGTTTGTTGTATGGCGCACTACTATTGATGGCACTGACTGAGTCGTTGTCTTCATTGACCACTATGACTTGACCGCCGGATTCAATGATTGTTGAAGATGCTGTCGCGCAACGGCCGTTGGTTGTCTATATACCGTTATTGGCGTCGATTTACTACTTTCAAACACACCATCGATTGTTGTTTCGCGTACTGTGACGACGGCAGACCAATTGTTTGGATCACTATAGATGTGACTTGTACTGCTATTAGATGAAAAAGGCGTTGAAGCACTACCATCACCGAAGTTCCAAGAGTACTCCATTGTGCCTCCTAACATTGGCGAACTAGAGGCGCTAACGTTAATACTGCTGCCCAATGTCACTTTATCACTTACGGTAACACTGATGTCATGCCCAGCTTGAGAACCCGTAGCAAATCGATACTCCGTTCGAGCCATTGGGTTTCCTGCGAAGTCCTCAATCCCCTCTAATGCCACATGATAAATACTGTCAGCTTCAAGATCTTGAGCAGGTGTGAAATGGATAAATCCAAGATTCACGCTGTACTCCCCTTGAAGTGGGGTACTGCTTCCCAATTTAGTAACCGTAAACGTAGTGCTGTTCACAGACTCCATCAACACACTGTCAGAAAGTGCAATACCCACACGTGTTGTCAGCGGTTGTAATGTAGATTCTATCGCTGGGTCGGTTGCAGAAATGTAAGGTGGAACCATATCTGGACTACTTTGGAGTGCAATAAGACCACTGCCTGAACCGTGGTCATTACCTACCCAAACTAAGTTACCGAACGGAAACACCTGACCATGATCGGTATTGGTACTGGTGGCGTTAAGAGAGCTTCTGCCGATCTCTTGGATATTGTTAATATCACTGACATCTAACACTGCGATATCGTCTTGGTTTCCCAAAAAGAGTTTATTGTCTTGCACATTACAATATAGATTCTCAAACCCTGTTAACGACTCATTAACCAGCATCATTGGCGTTGTTGTCGTATCGTATACCCTTAGTGAATCAATGGTACTTCGTGCGC
The DNA here is from genome assembly GCF_000711795.1 of Vibrio pacinii DSM 19139. GTDB lineage: Bacteria > Pseudomonadota > Gammaproteobacteria > Enterobacterales > Vibrionaceae > Vibrio > Vibrio pacinii. The sequence continues at coordinate 49,347 of NZ_JONH01000002.1, forward strand.
CAAAATAAGCATATTTTCCATCCCAACATGACGCGTAGTACTTTTCAGGTAGGCTATTTACCGTTTTCACTAGAGTTGGATTAATGGGGTCATCAATATTAATCATCGAAAAACCAGCCGTTCCTTCCATGCTAGATATAAACATACGATTTCCGAGCGCAAATATTGGTCCTACATTAAAGCCACCAAGTGCTGAATTTGGAACCGTTTTAACCAGGATGGGAGTACTCATATCACTGGTATCGACAATGGATAAACCAGCATTGCCTCTTGCAACATACAAGTACGGAGCTTGCCAAAAGAGTTGCCAGGACACATTGTTATAATCACCGAAATTAACGCCGGAAATAGCGAGTTTAGACAAACGGATTGGATTGTTAACATCGGACCAATCCCAGATTTCAATACCCTTACCTGTCTGGATTGCAATGGTATTATTCTCGCCAAGACCAAACGAATGAGGTTCCCTAAACTCAGACGTTCTCAAGCCATCACCTGTCCGGTTGGTATTCGAAAGATCTGGCTCATAAACTGTTTTAACAAGTTGCATCGCGGTAGGGTTAGACACATCGACAGCAATCCATCCGCCAGGACCGCCTCCACTGTCAGGCGCAAAAACGCCCAACATGTAACCATTTAGCATGGTCATTACGTTTACGCCGTAATGTTTCGTGCTAGGGTAATCAGGAGGTAAGAAATTGGTTGAGTCATCAATTAAAGGACTGGATACGTGAGTAAAAGCTTCGCTTGAACTATAACTCAGGTTACCCAGACCAGGACCTTGCACAGCATACGCTGCAGTACTTAGCGAGACTCCACACATACCCGCTAAGATACTGTTAACAACAGGGCGACGCCAAGTCTCTAAGGACTGTATTAGGCTTGCGGCTTTCATCGCCTTCTCCTCGTTTTTTGTGGTAATGAAAAGTTCACTCCTCTAAGAGAAGTGAACCATTAAAAAACATGAAGAGGACAGGATCGCGTATCCAAATAGTCCCTAGGCTAAATGAACAGACATCGAAAACAAACCTACCACTTACCTCCTCACGTCAATGCATTATTTCATTGTTGGCATGACGAATTCGGCTTGTGATTGGGTACTTTCTCTATTATCGACTTTAACGCTCGATTCAGGCCAGCGGGTTGTGATGGTTTTCATTCTGGTAAAGAAACGAACTCCGTCTGGGCCATGCATATGAAGCGGTCCGAATAGTGAACGTTTCCAGCCGCCAAAGCTATGAAATGCCATTGGAACAGGAATAGGAACATTAACCCCGACCATGCCAATTTGAACATTGGTGGTAAAATCACGTGCGGTATCGCCGTCGGCGGTAAAAATCGCGGTACCATTGCCATATTCGTGTTGGTTAATGATGTCGAGCGCTTGTTGGTAACTATCAACCCTTACGATACACAGCACAGGGCCAAAGATTTCCTCTTTGTAGATGGTCATATCGGTTGTAACGTCGTCGAACAAAGTCGCACCGACAAAGTAGCCGTTGCTCGACTTGGCCAATTCAAGCTCTCTGCCGTCAACGAGAAGAGTAGCGCCTTGCTCCACACCTTTCTCAATGTAGCCACAAACCTTTTGCTTATGCTCTTTCGTAATCAACGGCCCCATGTCGTTTTCAATCGATTGGCCGTAACCTTGCCCAACTTTTAGTGTGGCTAACTTGTCTTGAAGCTGACGAGAAAGTGCATCAGCCGTGTCATCACCAACAGCAACGGCAACTGAAATCGCCATACAACGCTCTCCTGCCGCACCATAAGCAGCACCCATTAATGCATTGACTGCGCCATTAAGGTCAGCATCGGGCATGATCACCATATGGTTTTTAGCGCCACCAAGCGCCTGAACGCGTTTGCCATATTTAGCGCCTTCTGAATAAATGTATTCCGCAATGGGGGTTGAACCGACAAAACTTACCGCTTGAACCCTGTCGTCCTGTAACAAGGTATCGACCGCTTCTTTATCCCCCTGAACAACATTAAATACACCTTTTGGTAGACCGGCTTGTTTAAGTAAATCAGCGACAAATAGAGAAGCAGACGGGTTCTTTTCTGATGGTTTGAGAATGAATGTATTCCCCGTTGCAATCGCAAGCGGGAACATCCACATTGGCACCATGATTGGGAAATTGAATGGAGAAATCCCCGCAACCACACCCAATGGCATCATTTGTGAATTTGAGTCTACGCCAGAACCAACGTTTAAACTGTGCTCACCTTTTTGCAAATGCGGAATACCACAAGCGAATTCCACAACTTCTAGTCCGCGCGTTATTTCTCCTAATGCATCACTAAACACTTTGCCATGTTCACGACTAATGAGTTCGGCAAGCTCGCTGCGGTTTTCTTCCAGTAGCGCTTTGAATTTAAATAGAACGCGCGAACGATTCAGAGGTGTCGTCGCTGCCCAAGCAGGGAATGCGGTCTGAGCACATTCAATCGCCTTCTCAACTTCAGTGCTTATGGAAAGGATGACGTGATTCTGGATCTCCCCTGTCGCAGGGTCATAAACGGCTTGGCGCTTTTCAGAGATACTTTCTACGACTTCATTATTGATAAAATTGCTGATCATACTTTCTTCCTTGGATTATATTCAGGGCTGAATTTGCTTTAGTTGCGTTGCGGTTTATCGCTACCAAGCGACTTTATAAAGCTCAATTATGCTTTCCTTGTCCGGTATTCGGGGGTTGTTGTTAGGCGATCCAGAAGCCAGCGCTTGCTCGGACATGATTTCCAAACTCGACCAAAAGGCTTGTTTATCAATCCCAAACTCACTCATTGAAGGGACTGACAGGTCTTTATTAATTTGCTTAAGTTCATCAAGCAGTAACGCTACGGCACCATCATCACTCATGGATGCATCGGCAATACCCATCGCACGGGCGCAGTCAGCATATTTTTCCTTAGCCGCAGGTATCGAATATTCGGTCACCGTTGGCAAAAGCATCGCATTGCTCATCCCGTGAGGAACATGGAAATGCGCTCCAATTGGACGACTCATCCCATGAACGAGTGCCACGGAAGCATTGGAAAACGCCACTCCTGCTAACGTCGCGCCGAGCATCATCTGTTCTTTAGCCTGCTTGTTTTGTGGATTGTTTACCGCTTCACGAAGATTGGGGGCGATAAGCTTCATAGCCAGTAATGCTTGCTGGTCAGTGAATAGTCCGGATTTACCGCTCACATAGGCTTCAATAGCATGGGTCAGTGCATCAATACCTGTGTCAGCGGTGATCCGAGTCGGAGCGGTCATCGTTAATGCAAAGTCAATAATGGCAGCCGACGGGATCAATCCAGGCCCCATGCATAACAGCTTTTCATCATTAGATTCGTCAGTGATGATGGTCATTCGTGTTACTTCAGATCCCGTCCCCGCCGTGGTAGGGACAGCAATAAGCGGCATAATTGGTGAAGTGACGATGTTAGGAACGGAATAGTCGCGGATGCGACCTCGGTACTGGGCCAACAATGCGATGGCTTTAGCACTATCAATCACACTGCCCCCCCCAAGAGCAACGATCCCATCGTAGTGACCAGCTATTGCTTGTGTGACGGCTGGAAGGACCGACGTTTCAGTAGGCTCTGGCATTGTGTCAGTAAACACATCCACTTCTACCCCTGCTTGGCTGATGATCTCCCTAATATGGTCAACTTGCCCAAGCGACTCCATTACCCGATCTGACACTATCATTACCCGCTTGCAGCCGAGTTGAATGGCAATGTCCCCTACGCGATTGATTGCGCCTTCCCCAACTTCTAAAAACTTCGGTAAAACAATAGATTGACTCATAATTCACCTCGAAATTCATATCGATACAATTTGTATCAATATTTGAAATAATTAATTTTGCGCGCAGTTATCCAGCCACAGCTATGACATGGCAAGAAAAATTAAATAAACCGACTAAATCGTGTTTAGCGCATTCCTTACTGCACAGTACTTCTGAAAACGCTGTTTATAGTAGGATTTGTGATCGTCTACAGGAGCGAAAATTCTTTGGCTAACACATGGGTGTTTTTCGGGTTCATATCCGATTTGCACTGACTCCAATGCCAGCATAGCCACCCCTCTTGCGCCAATTTCTTTGCAGTTCATCGCAATGACCTTTACATCAAGCACATTCGCAAATAACTGGCACCAGTAGTCACTTCTCGATGCACCACCACTTATAGAGATGGTTTCGACCTTGTAACCAGACTCGCGCAAGCGTTGAACGTGTTCCAAATGGGCGAACACAATTCCTTCGTAAAACGCATAAACAATATGAATATCTTCATGCCAACCTTTAATGCCAACAAGGTTTGCCGCCGTTGAAGTTCGATCAGTCGTACCATAAAGGTAAGGAAGAAATATAGGCAGAGCATCTTGCCGTTGCACGTCTTCTAACCTGCGATTAAAGCTCTCAAATATATTGCCACCCTGCTTAGCCTCCAGCTGCTTTTGTGCAGAAAAAAAGCGTTGTACAAGCCATTCAAGGTTAGAAGCTGAGCAAGTACTGGATTCGATCGCCAAATAGCTCTGCTTGGAGAGTTTGCAAGCCATAAAAACTTGTTCTGGAGGCAGTGAATCCGTTACAACTTGGTTGATATTCCAAGTACCAGCCACAACAGAGACATCACCAAGATTCGTCGCTTCAGAACCATACGCCCCCGCAACAACATCAAACAAGCCTGCGATAACCGGCGTCCCTGTCGCTAATCCAGTCATTCTTGATGCTGCATCAGTTATTCCACCAATGACCCGATTACCTTCAACGATCGCGGGCAACTTGTTGCAAATATCGACTAGGTCATAGTGACGAAGTAGCTGTTCTGATACCTTGTCTTGCTCAAAATCAAACAGTCCCGAAGCCGAGATATCACTCCACTCTGTAAAAAGTTCTCCAGTGAGCTGAAAGTTAATGTAGTCCTTACAAAACAAAACTTGACCAATTCTTTCATAGAGTTGAGGGCTATTTTGTTTGAGCCACATCAGCAAAACCGCGCTTTGAGACGACCAAACACCTTGGCGATTTCTGCGCTTAAGATCAAAATAACCCTCTGATGACTCGATCGTTTGCACTTCACAAGCCGCGCGATTGTCAAGCGACTTGATAGCTAACAGAGGCGAACGCTTATTATCGAGCAGATACAAACCATTACCATGCCCGCTCACACCAATAGCTTTGATTTTCAAGCTATCAATGTTGGTTTTTCCGATAAGACTTTTGATTACATCAGCACATAACTGCCAACATTCATCCATGTCCGCTTCTGTATATTCAGGTTTGGGAATATGTGTCGGGAAATTGATCGCTACCGTATCAATTTCGGCTCCATGGCTATCAAACAAGGCAGCTTTTATTGCTGTATTGCCACAGTCAATCCCAAGTGCGTATGACATCATATTCCCCCTTGTTTTTTAACTTTCACCAAAGTAGATATTCATCGCGTCAGACGTAGACGCGCCGTTATGAATCATCGCCATTAACGCATCGACTACACGGCTTGGATTTGGGTGCTGATAAATATTGCGGCCATAAACCATACCCAAGGCACCTTGATCAAGCAGTGCTCTGGCTTTATTAAATACCGATTCAATATCTTCACGTCCGCCGCCGCGTACCAACACTGGGCAACGCGCTGCTTCTACAACTTTGTGGAAATCTTCAGCATCGGTGGTTGGGTCGGCTTTGATTATGTCAGCGCCTAGCTCACGAGCCATGCGAACCAATGTAACGATTTTCTGGTAATCCCCATCAACCATATAAGCTTGACCTTGTTTGTTTGGCTGCATCACCAACGGTTCTATCATCAAAGGCATACCGTACTTTTCGCACTCTGCTTTGACTCTACTGATATTGGCCACGCATTGCTTGAACAGCTCTGGCTCATCGGGCAGCATAAACAGATTGACCACCACACAGGCTGCATCCATTTGTAGAGCTTGAATAAGCGGTTGTTCAGCGTTTTGCAGCAATGACCACATATGACGATGTCGCTCTGCGTTGTAGGGATTGCCTAAGTCTATTCGCATAACCAGTGCTGGCTTATCTTTACCGTCTATAGTTTGTAGCAGATCGGCTTGTCCAGCATTCATTTGAACCGCGTCAGGTTTGGCGTGGACAAGTTGATTCACTACCGAAGCCATGTCCTCCAACCCATCTAAAAACATAGGTTCATTGCATACCCCATGATCGATAGCAACATCAAGGCATCGGCCTTGCCTAAACAGGCGTTTCATCCTGACTTTACTGGTTAAATACATACTGTTCTCCATTTAATAGTTGTTCACTTTCCGTAACTGTTGAATTTCGCATTAGTTGATTAACTGCAGGAGCAATATCGAGTTCCACACCGTGAAAACGCGATAGAACTTGCTTGGTATTGATTCGGTCTGATGTCTGCTCTGAATCGCTCCAATCAAAATGTTGAGCAACCAAAGTTGATATTTCTTCAAACACAAAATTACTGAGTTTGCCTTCAATCGCAATAGAGGTACGACGCAGTAGCACATCAAGCGTCGTTTGAACGTATTCATGTTCTATGATGTAGCTCAGCTCACCTTTGGTGTAATAGCTAAGTGACGGCAGTTCGAAGTCATGATAATCCACTAACCATTCAAGCAATGCTTCGCATTGAGTGCCGTAGCGAGTGAACCAGGCTTCTAATTGTGCCTTTGAATAAGTTGAATATTGATGAGCTAACTTTTCGATATACGCTTGGCGATCCGCTTTGCTCAAGGGGTATCCCACTCCACCACCAATTGGCTTCTGCTTTGTGCTGCAAGTTCTTTCCTTACCGAGAGAACTTAATATTTCGTCCGCTACTTCTTCACCGAAGGCTCGAAACGTCGTCCACTTGCCACCGATCAGCGAATAGATTTGTGTAGACTCAACACGATTTCGTTTAATTGAATGACTGCGAGGTATCTGGCCTGTTGTCGACGTATCAACGCAAGGCAAGGGCCTTACCCCGCAAAACTGATATACAATTTGATCTTCGTCTATTTCAAGACCCGGCAATATTCCTCGAAGAGACTCTAATAGGTACTGGATCTCTTCGTCCGTACAGTGAGCCGTCTCAGGATCACTGACAGGAATATCGGTTGAACCAATCAGCACCTTACCGAAGTACGGGAACAGTATGCAGACCCGACCTTCACTGTTCTCATAAAACAGCATGTTGCCATCTAACTCGGACAACAATTGTGCATTTTCCACAATGATGTGCGAACCCTTGGTTCCTTGCATGTATTGACTTGGTGCGGTTAATAAACCATTGGTGAAATCGACCCAGGCTCCAGTCGCATTGACAATATGTTGGGTTTTAACCCTGACTGCTTGCTCACTTATTTGGCTAACTAAGACCAATTCCCCATTATCGAGGTGAGTGACTTTGGTGTAATTCATAGCCACACCACCAGCGTTTACTCCCTCGCGAATCAGCTCCATCGCTAATCGTTCTGGAGAACTGATCCACGCATCAAAATAGGTTGCACTGTGTTTGACTTTATTTCCCATTAAAGGCCAGCGCTGATGCGTATCATGAGCCGAGTGCATTTTATGCTTTGGCATCATTTGATCACGCTTGGTAAACCAATCGTACAGGCTAAGACCAAGTTTTATTACCACAGAGCCACGCTGAGACGGACGATCTTTTAGACCAAGAAACTTAAACATGCCGTCGAAGAGCCCCGTCCAGGTGGAAAAAATAGGAATCGTTGTTTCAAGCGGTGCCACCAGGTGTGGTGCGTTACTTAATAAACGATTTCGCTCAAAAAGCGCTTCTTTTACTAATGCAAACTCACCATTTTCTAAGTAACGCAGCCCGCCATGAATCATACGTGAAGGCGCTGCGCTCGCTTTAGAGCAAAAGTCGTCCTTATCGATCAAGAGTACTTTCACACCTTGCAGGGCGAGTTCCCGAAAAACGCTAATACCATTGATTCCACCACCAATAACGACAACTTCGAAATCGTTTTGATTCTTGAGGTGTCCAAACCGTGTTGTGTGATTATCCATCCTTGCTCCCTGCCAGTCAGTTAACGCCTTCTTAATCCTACGGTTTACGCCAACTCTAATTGGCCAAAAAACTCACGAGACTTAGCATCAATGAAAGCAACATCTTCTTGTGATAACCGAACATTTCCTGCCGTAGCGTTTTCAATCGCTTGCTCACTATTACGTGCTCCACAAAGCGCATAGGTAATGCCCGGCTGCTGCAAGGTCGAGGCGATGACAAGTTGAGCAACCGTTATACCTTTTCGCTGTGCAATCGGCTCGATAGACTGACAGAACTTCTGAACCCATTGACGACTTTTAACCGTAAACATGGGGTCAGTAATTCGTTGATCGTCCCCAGTGAATATTCGCTCAGGACTCACTCTTCCGCTTAATAAGCCCATCGCCAGAGATGAGTAACTCAAACACGCGACATTTGATGCTACCGTCTCTGGCAGCAATGTTTGCTCCAATTGACGCTCAATCAAATTGTATTTTTCCTGCACCGCATCAACCGTTCCTGCTGCCTGATACTGGGTAAGTTCCGCTTTACCCGCATTACTAATGCCTATTGCTCGAATTTTCCCTGCCTGTTTTAGTGATTCCAGTGCATGCATGGTTTCGCTAATTGGTGTAGTTGGATCTTGCCAATGCGTGATGTACAAATCGATATAGTCGGTTTGTAGACGTTTTAAACTCTGTTCGACCTCGAATTCAATAGCGTCAGCTCCCAAGTAACGATGTACTGGCTGCCCTTTCTCATCGAAAAAGTGATTACCTTTGTTGGTATGCCAAACTAATCCACACTTGGTTGCGAGCACCACTTTGTCTCGCTTACCTTTTATCGCTTTTCCTACTATCTCTTCTGAGACGCCCAAGCCATACGCTGGGGCAGTATCGATAAGAGAAACACCACTATCTAGAGACGCATTGATGGCTTCAATAGAGGCTTTTTCATCTGTGCCACCCCACATCCAGCCCCCCATTGCCCAGGTACCTAACCCGATAACAGACGCCTGAATACCTGAGTTACCAATTTCTCTTGTTTGCATAATTGTTCCCTATTCTGCTTGTTCCAAAACACTTGCCACTGTGTCTTCATCAGAGACTAAGCCATTAATCAATCCACCTCGCAGCGCTGCTAACATCGCGGACACTTTGGAGTGAGTTGCAGCAACACCAATACTGTGTTCAACGTTGCCAAGTTCTTTTAGATTCAATCCAATCAGCTTACGGTTTAAATGATCCGCGCACGTCCTGCCATCATCGTCATATAAATGTGCAAGGATTTCACCTTGGCACAGCGTACTCGACAACGCCTCCGTCTGATGACCACTCAGCGTCCGCAAGTCGTAATAACTGTCGCTCTCATGAGCGACTGAACCAATACCCACCAGAGCAATATCTGCATTTCTTGCTTGATCAAGCACTTCTTTAACACTGCGCATTTCCATTAAAAGAGCGCGTTGCTCATCAGTATCGACAAATAAGGGGGCGTGTAGCTGAGTACTTGTTCCACCGAGTTTCTCAGCCAGCTTCGACGCTAAATAATTTACGTCGGTATAGTGGTGCCCTTGAATACCGCCAGTCGCAGGAACGACGCGTACCTTGGGAAAGCTCATTGGTTTGATCTGCTCTACAATCTGAGCCATGGTTTTACCGCCACTAATACAGATGATGCTGTCTGGTTTGACGGTTTCGATTAATAGTTCACCTGTAGCTTGCGCAACTTGCTGCGTTATTACCGCATCGTCTTTACTAAGACTAGGCTGAATAACTGCAGTCTTTAAGCCGAAGATTTTGATCAGTTGTTGTTCGAAACTATGCATTCTCTCTTGAGGAAGCTTGAGTGTTATCTCAACTAAACCATCATTATGTGCTTGCCTAATGACTCGATTCACCTTGGCAGTAGATAACCCAAGCTGCTTCGCAATGTCCGACTGACTGCGGTTCTCCATATAACGTAAGGTTAGGATCTTAGCCGTTTGTCTCAGAATGTCGTCACGCTCGTTCATCGTCATATATCTACCTTCATTCATTGCGCGTACCTTTGCTATAGGTTCAGCGACATGAATTTCAATTAACACCAAATGTTATTGATATGTGAAATTTATTTCATCTGAGTAAAAAATAATCACAAAAAGCCACTCTTGCAAGTAAAAACGATACCAATCGTATCAATTTAACCATTAAGGTGCGCAAGATCACAATTACCAATCAAAGTGATACAAATCGTATCGATATACTATTGACCATTTACATTTTGTTCACTAATTTTTAACACGTGAAATATATTTCAACATTGTGAAAGATAATTCACTTCAATGAGAAGGACGTGTTGTACTGCTTTTGACAGCTAATGAAGAATGTTATTCAACGCAATAAAAGCAGCTGTTGCTTCAAAGACGACGAGTAAATACCAAATAGAAAATGGAGAAAATTATGAAGTCAGTGACTTTAAAGAATCTATTTAACAAAGGACTTATTGCTACGAGTATGATTGTCGCTTCAAGCCTCGCTGCCACAGTACAAGCTAATGAAAGAATTGCATTTTTCGTTTCAGACTTGTCTAACGTATTCCACCAGTCACAAGCCACAGAAGCGAAACGTTATGCGAAAGAAAAATATGGTGCGGAGGTAGTCATTTTTGACGGTAAAGCCGATTCTGCAGTCATGACGCAAAACGTTGACCAAGTTGCGGCGGGTGCATTTGACGGCGCATCCTTACATATTTGGGATGGCGAAGCAGCAACTCCAGGTGTCATCGAAGCGCTGGAAGAAAACATTGCGATGACCTCTTTCTTTAGTCCTATTACCGATACTGGTATCCCAACTGCTCGTAGCGATGAAGCTACGGTATCTTTCGAGATGGGTGCTCAAATGGCTAAAGAGTGGATGGCCGCAAACCCGAATAAACCAATAGCAATGGTGCAACTAGGTTGGCCGAACCATACCGAAGTAACCTCAGGGCGCACGAACCCATTTGCTCAAGGTGTCCTTTCCGTTGCGCCGAATGCGAAAAACTTAGGGGCCCTGGATGCGAGTGGTGGCCAAGAAGCTGCGAAACAAATCATTGTCGACCTACTGACTCAGCAACCTGAAGTGAACCTCATATACTCTGAGGCTTCAAATCTAACCGTTGGCACAATGGCTGGTCTGAATCAACTTGGGCGCGGTAAGTTCAAAAATGGTAAGCCTGTCACTGAGATTGTCGCCAGCGTAGACTTCGACTCGGTGGAATTTGGTCAGATTTACGATCATGAATCAAGCCTGAAATTGTCGATGGGCCTACCACCAATCGAAACTGCTCGTGGACGAATCGATTTGGTAATGGACGTGATCAATAAGAAAGTCGCACCGAGAAGCGATAAAGCACAAGAGTTCTTCTACGATGCATACACAATTTCATACTGGTCAATGCCTAAACCCGAAGCAGAACAATGGCTAAAAAATCAGTTTAACAACTAACCCTATGTGAGGTCAGCAAGATTACCGCTGGCCTCTCCTCCTAATAAAAAATATTCAAAAATCTCAGTGATTAGGAGAAATCATCTTGAATAGTCAAAATACAACAGCGGCCCTTTCCATTGAGGGGCTTGTCAAAGATTACCCCGGCGTCAGAGCCGTTAATGACGTCAGTTTCTCAATCGAACCCGGTAGTGTCCATTGTCTGATTGGCGAAAATGGGGCAGGAAAATCGACACTAGTGAAAATGATTACCGGCGCTATCAAACCTACGCAAGGTACGATGAAAGTTAATGGCAAGGTATACACACCCAATGGTACCCAGTCAGCACGAGAATCAGGTATCGCTACCCTCTTTCAGGAACTACATGTCGTCGATGAACTGACTGTTCTTGAAAACTTAACCTTAGGCATGGAAAAGAGCTGGTTTGGTTTTTTGGTGGGCTCCGATTTAGAAAAAAGGGCAGTTAGTACGCTTGCGACCATTGAACCTTCTATCAACCCTCACGTCAGAGTTTCGACACTTGGTGTGGCGCAAAAACAGATTGTCGAAATTGCCCGAGCGGCTTCTTCTGGAGCAAATATCATCATTATGGACGAACCCACTGCTGCACTGTCTGAACGAGAAGTTGAACGATTATTTACGGTAATTCGCCGCTTACAAGAGCAAAACGTTACGGTCATTTATATCTCTCATAAACTGGATGAAATCCTTTCGCTAGGTGATCGCGTTACCATCATGCGCGATGGTAAACACATAGCGACCAAGGCAATGACAGAGGTTAATGGCCGCGCAGAGCTTATTAACATGATGATTGGCCGCAGTATCAAACATGATTACTCTCCTCGAGATACAATCACTGACGAAATATTTTTGTCCGTTCAACGCTTGAGTAATCATCGACTTAAAAACATTTCCTTCGACATTAAGAAAGGTGAAATCGTGGGTTTCTACGGCCTTGTTGGCGCAGGAAAAACAGAGATAGCCCGAGCTATCTTCGGAGCCGATAAATCATCAGGCACCATCCGGTTAAACGGGAAAGATGTCGGGAAATCTCCACGCGAAGCCATCGCCGCTGGAATAGCTTTAGTGCCTGAAGAGCGCAGAACTCAAGGTTTGTTTACCAACCTGACTATCCGAGAAAACATTCCGGTTATGAACTTACCTAGAATGTCCGATTTCGGTGTGTTCAGAGAGAAAGATGAACTCAACGCAGCTATCGACTACGTGGAAAAGCTCTCTATCGCGACAAGCTCCATCGAAAAGCATACGGAAAAACTGTCTGGTGGCAACCAGCAAAAAATCGTCATTGCCAAGTGTTTATTCTCTCAAGCGAAGCTTCTACTGCTAGATGAGCCAACTCGTGGTGTCGATGTTGGCGCGAAAAAAGAGATCTACGACCTAGTTAAAAACTTAGCCAGCGAAGGGAATTCAGTCGCCGTCTTCTCCACTGAATTAGAGGAGATACTGGGAGTCTGTGACCGTATTTTTTTACTTTATGAAGGCTCACTGGTATCGGAAATTAACAACGGGTCGGATATCGATACCAACTATATTTTAAACGCCGCTACGGGTGGTTTAGAGGAAGTAGTATGATGAATACATCAGTCAAACCATATCACTCACCTGTCGAATACCGACGCGTGAGTGATCAAATGTACATCACATCACTGGTTGCCATCGTTGCCATCGGGCTTTTTTTGGTCGCCTCTGTTTTCGTGCCTAACTTTTTTCAAGTACAAAACATGATGAACTTGGTTACCAATAACTGGGCAGTCATTTCATTAGGTATCGGGGTTTCATTCCTCCTTATCTCAGGGAATTTTGATCTTTCCGTCGGTGGTATTGTTGCTTTATCTGGGGTTTTATCTGTATGGTTTGCTCAATCTGCAACGGGGGCCAGCTCCCTCTCTAGTGGACTTGGATTACCTTATTGGTTAGCAGTTTCAGGCGCTTTATTAGGTGCGCTTGCTATCGGCGGGCTGAATGCGCTATTCGTTGTGAAGTTTCGAATTCCGTCAATCATAGTCACTCTCGGCACTATGATGGTCGCACGTGGTATTGCACAGGTTATCACTGAAGGTTCACAACGAAACACGAACCTACCTGCCGAATTTGGCATTCTAGGTAATCTAAAAGTGTTCGGTACCTCTATGCAGTTCCCGGTCTTATTCATGTTAATCCTTTTCTTTATCGCCATCTTTATCGAGAGAAAGACCGTTTTTGGACGAATCACCTACTGGATTGGAGCTAATCCAGAAGCAGCTAAGCTCTCTGGTATTGATAACGCTAAACACATTACCTATCTCTATTTGTTTAGCGCGTTAGTTGCAGGCATTGTAGGTATTCTTCTCTCTTCAGAATTCAAGTCTGGCTTCTCTAATCGTGGTCTTCTGATGGAGTTCGACGCATTAGTGATCGCACTACTTGGTGGTATTGCCATTGCAGGCGGATTCGGTTCTGTAATCGGGATGTTCTTCGGCGCCATTATTCTTGCCGTCGTGACGTCGGCTGCGACCGGCTTAACCCTTTCTCCGGATTGGCAATTTATTCTAAGAGCTGTGGCAGTGTTCTTAGCAATTACCGCTCAAACGTGGGCTCTGTCCCTACGAAATAAATAATCAAGGTGTAAGTTATGTCTGAAACTACTAAATCACTCAACTCATCACCAACATTCGGCAACCAAGCCGCAGAGTTTATTCGTAACTATTACATCTACTTTGTTCTGGCTGCTATCGTCGTGATCCTGAGTAGCGTTAACTTAGATCAGTACGCACTTTTCGAGCGCGGTAACTTTCTTTATAAGAAAAATATCATCAATATCTTGCGCGTCTCTGCTCCTTTACTTGTCTTAACTGGAGCGTTCACGCTACTCATGGTGTCTGGATATATCGATCTTTCGGTCGGTAGTACCATGGGGTTAACCGCTGTTATTTATGCCATGCTCGCTATCAATGGCGTGCCATTCTGGGCTGCATTTTCGATTACCGTGTTTTGCGGCGTACTATTGGGAGCGATCAACGGACTTCTCGTAGTCAAATTTAACATCACCCCCGTTATTGCCACCTTGATTACGTTAAGCTTTTATAAAGGTGTCGCTCTTCTTTTGGTCGAGGATGGCGTATCTGCGATCAAGTCTATGGGCGATATAAAAATGCCAGCTTGGTTTAATGATTATGGCCGCGATGCTGTATTACTGGGATTACCAATGGCGTTCTGGGTAGCGGTTGGTGTGACTGCGTTGCTCATCATCCTACAAAATCGCACTTTGTTAGGTAAATACGCTGCCGCAACAGGTGGTAACCCTACTGCAGCAAAACTATCGGGAATTAAAACGGGTTTAGTGGTGTTTGCCCTGTATTCAATTGTTGGTGCAACTGCAGCACTGGCTGGTATCGCCCGCTCTAGTTTTATGTCCCTTGGCGATCCTCTCTCAGGGGATGGCATGGAGCTAACCGCTATTCTTGTTGTACTGATTGGTGGTACAGCATTCAGCGGCGGAGAAGGAAAAGTACTGCGCTCATTCATCGGTGCTCTAATCATTATGACTCTGACGGTAGGTATGCTAACGCTTGTTCCGGCGTACTACCAAACCCTAGTGATTGGCGGAGCACTTCTGGCTGCTGCTGCATCCAACCATCTGGTGAGTAGGAGGTAATACTCTAAAGCGCTGGTATTTCCATTATATTCGAGATGAAAGCAGAAATTGAAATGCAGAACAGATAGAGGAAGAACTGCAGTATCATTTTTCAAACTTATGGACTTGCAAATGTCGTGTACGTGGGGTGGTTTGTTAGTTTGGTCGAACATAACAAAGATTTGTTTGTTATGTTCTCACCTCTCTAAAGTAAGCGGTTTTTATATTGCTCAGGGGTCTGCCCGGAGTATTTTTTAAACATCGCGATAAACGGGCTTGCTTGATTGTAACCAAGCGTCAGGGCGACCTCTTTAACCGAGTGGCCCTTACGCAGTAGATCCATCGAATAGAGATAACGCACTCTTAATCGCCACTCGGTAAAGCTCATCCCAAGTTCTGACTGACAGTGCCGAGCCAACGTACGCTCGGTGGTGTGCACTCGCTCTGCCCATTGAGACAAGCTAGTATTGTCGATGGGATTCTCTTCTACCGCGGCTAAAATTTTTGAAAGGTATTTATGATCGCTAGACGGCAAGAAATGGTGCTGAGTATCACGAGTGGCCAACTGATCCAGCAGGACCTGAACTAATCGTTTGTCTTGTTCATTATCGGCAACATTGATCTCGCGTTGACGAAAGTCATCAACGATGGCAGAGACGATCGGCGTGATTTTAATCAGGCTGGTGCGTTCGGGAAAATTCGCGGTTAAGTGTTGAGCCACATTTAGTGAGCAATAAGAGAGGGGTTTGCGGTTAAAACTGGTGTGCCTCACTCCAGCCGGGACCCAAATCGCCAAGTGGGGCGGCGCTAAAAATCGCGTTCCTTCTGCTTCCATCTCAAGAATTCCGCCGCTGATCAGTTGCACCTGTCCCCATGGGTGACTGTGCATTCGCGTTTCGGTATTGGACAGAAATGCCTCAAAATTCATAAACACATCCGATGGTGCTTTATCGATTGATAACGAAGGGTGCAAATGTTTGGCCGATTTTCTCAAAACTTGTCTTCCTATGACGCGCAATGTCGTTTTAAAGATATATATAATTATACAGCCCTGCCAAACTCTTCGCTACTGATTCATTTGCCAGAGTGCTCGCATGGTTTATCTTCTTCCGCTATTCACCGTCATGATTTGGGGCGGAAATGCAATTGCCAACAAAATGGCCGCCGACGTCATTGAGCCCAGTGCGATGAGTTTTTATCGGTGGTTAGTGGCGGTGGTATTACTTAGCCCATTTTGCTTAGCGAGTGTTATCAAACACTGGGGGGTTATTCGCGTGAACTTAACCAAACTTACGTTTCTCGCGCTGCTCGGCATGGTGCTCAACCAATCACTATCTTACTACGCTGGGTTAACAACCAGTGCCTCAAACATGGCTTTGATTGGCTCATTAGTCCCACTGTTTGCCATCTTCATTAGCGTCCCTTTGCTTAGCAAAACTATCTCACCGCTAAGTATTGCCGGCGGAGTGATTGCGCTGGCAGGGCTGGCGTTTATGCTTGGTAAAGGCGATGTGACCTTTTTCTTTCAGCAAACGGTGACACAAGGTGACGCCATTATGGTGCTTGCCTCTCTATGCTACGCAACCTACTGCGTACTGCTCAAACGTTGGAAGATGGCGCTGCCTAACTGGACCATGGTTTATATGCAAGGTGTATTAGCACTGCTGATGTTAACGCCACTATGGCTCACCAGTGAGCAACTTACGCCAAGTCATCAGGCATATCCACTGATTGCTTATGCGGGGGTCGCAGCTTCAATTGTTGCACCTTGGATGTGGGTGAAAGCTATCGATCTGATTGGGGCGGAATCGAGCGCCATGTTCATGAACTTAATGCCTGTAGTGGCGATAAGTTTGGCAACAACCTGGCTTGGAGAAACGCTTCAAGGCTATCACTTGATTGGTGGGATGTTGGTGATCTCTGGGGTATTCTTATCGCAATTAAAAATTCGCCGCCTGATTAGACAAGCGGCCTAAGGCGTTGCCGATAAGCCTCTAGAGACTCTGTCGTCGATGCCAGCACGAAAACGCTGACATCGATGACATAGGCTAAACCATCACATCAATATCGGTTTCAGGTACGCAGCAGCAGGCCAACACTTGACCACTATTACGCTCAATCTCTTGCAGAGCAGGCACCTCTGGTTGATGGACTCGGCCCGACTCTATCGTTACCTTGCACGCGCCGCAAAGCCCCGCTCGACAACTGTTAGCAATCGCAATGCCTGCATCTTCAGCTTGTTCAAGTAAGGTCTTTTGATTATCACCGCTAAATGCTTGGCCGTTAACACTGATGGTCACCGAGGCTAATGGCTGCGCCGTCGCGACACTGACACCAAACGCTTCTTGATGGTAGTTTTCTTCAGGTAGACCTTTCTTTAATAAGAGGTTTTTGGCTTTTTGCATAAAGCCATCCGGGCCACAAACGAACACCTGACGCTGCTCGACATCTTTGATCTGTTTAAGATGCGACAATGTAAAGCGTCCCTTGAGACCAAACCAATCGATGGGCGCCTGAGATAACGAAATTAATACTGTCAGGCCAGGGTGTTGCTTACGTAACGCGTCTAACTCTGCGCGGCAGGGAATGTCTTCAACACTGCGGCACTGATGATAAAACACCACATCATCAATCTGTTGATGATCAGCCAAATAACGCAGCATAGACAACATCGGAGTGACACCACTGCCAGCTGACAGCAACAATAACGGGGAATGATGGTGATTGTCACTAAGATGGAAACTGCCATTGGGCTGCTCGCAAGTGAGCGTATCCCCAAGACTTAAGTTATCGAGCAACCAATTGGAAACGCGACCGCCATCAATACGCTTGACCGAGATCGCCAAACGACCGGGACGAGAAGGGCTAGAAGAGAGCGTGTAGCGGCGACCAATCGTTTCGCCTTTGAGGTCAATTGAGATAGGCAGATGTTGGCCGGGTTGATAGCTTGGCACTTCACCATGCGCTGGCTCAAGCCAAAATGTGACAAAGTCTCGCGCAATCTCTTCGCGCTCGACACACGTCAAGGCAATTTTTATTGGGCTGTTGTCGGGATAAAACTCTTTGTCTTTATACTCCAACACTTCAACCGTATCACCTTGACGAATCATCCCCTCATTCAAAGCGATCAGGTTTTGGCCAAAGAATACCCCACCACGTTCATTGGCTCGAAATTGCGATAATGTCTTTAATGGCTCTTTGGTCGGTCGAAACTGGCCCGTTTTGACATCCACCGTGGTTAAGATACAACGCTCACAAGGCTTGACCGCTTCAAATTCAACATCGCCAATGCGAATACGTTTCCAGCTATCTTCGGCAAAAGGTTCGCTATTTGTCACCACTAGATTGGTACGAAACTGATCCATCGAATGCCGCTCTGGACTACGACGATTGAGCTCTTGTAACGACCCTTCGCTGATCACAAGTAACGGATAACCATCAGCAAAACTGACATTATGGCCTAATTTCTCTCGAACGCGATTCGACTGCTCGCCAGTAAACAGTAATTCAACCCGTTGACCTAATACCGCACTGAACCAGTCATCCGCTTCGTCGGTGGTGGTATAAGCAGTAAATCTATCATTCCATACCTGCGCCGATGTTTGCTGAAGTTTAAACTCCGGATAGCGGATACGCAAAGGCACATGGCCAGAAGCCGTGAAAATCAACCCATCGAAAGTTAAGGTTGATTGCACCTTGACCATTTGTGGGTATTTTCTTGCCGTCACCATAGAACCGTCGGCCAGAGCCAGCATAAAACGGCGATCAAACATTAACCCCTGCTTTTCGACCCAAGCGGTAGAAAGAGAGATGCCGCCGACCGATTTAACCGGATAAACATTAAGTTGAGAGAGAAGTGGTGCTGACATTGCTAATCCTAAGCTTGTGATTATTGTCGCTCCAGTATACCCAAATTCGTTTGATTTTATTCACTTTGTTGCTTTAAAACTGAGCGATATGATGAGTGAAAATGTCTTTCTCAATGGTGATAAACAGCGTTAATCAATCCCCTTTGGTGAAAGAAAGCCATCTATAATGAAGGCTTTGGCTTGATTCTGACAATGAGTCTCCTCAATCAAGCAAACTACTCGTTGAACTCAAACGCTCGGAGCGACTATGAATAAACTTATTATGATTCTGCTGTGTATTTTTCTTCCCCCTGTGGCGGTTTTTCTTGATAAAGGACTAGGTAAAGATTTTTTGCTCAACCTTATCTTGACCTTGATCTTCTTTGTCCCGGGCTCTATCCACGCACTGTGGTTAACCGTGCGCTGAGCGAATCCCTCTAGCAATAAAAGGTTACTCACAATAAAAAGGGTGAAATAGACCCGCGTTTGCTCTATCATCCTGTCGCCTAAACGTAAGCGTTTGCTTTTTCAGCTTTCGCCCTGTTTAGGCTCCAATCGGATCACTCAATTTATGGTGGGAGCAACAATGACAACACTTACAATCACACGTCCTGATGACTGGCATGTTCACTTACGTGACGGCGAGGTTCTTAAGGATACCGTTCGTGATATTAGCCGCTACAACGGACGCGCGCTAATCATGCCCAATACGGTCCCACCCGTTACCACCACCGAGATGGCACTGGCCTATCGCGATCGTATTATGGCCGAAAAGCCAAGCGAACAATTTCAGCCTCTGATGGCGCTTTATCTTACCGACAACACTACGCCAGATGAGATTCGCAAGGCGAAAGCCTCAGGTGCCGTTGTCGCGGCCAAGCTCTACCCCGCAGGGGCGACCACCAACTCAGACTCAGGTGTGACGTCAGCGAAAAACATCTACCCTGTTTTCGAAGCGATGCAAGAAGTTGGCATGCTGCTATTGGTTCACGGCGAAGTAACCACTCACGATGTCGATATCTTTGATCGTGAAAAAGCCTTCTTAGACACAGTGCTTGCGCCAATCGTCAATGACTTCCCGAATTTAAAAATTGTGCTTGAGCATATCACCACCGCCGATGCTGCAAACTTCGTGAAAAACGCTAACGACAACGTCGCCGCGACAATTACCGCGCATCACTTGCTTTACAACCGCAACCACATGCTGGTTGGCGGTATTAAGCCTCATTTCTACTGTTTGCCGATCCTCAAGCGCAATACCCACCAGCAAGCGCTGATTGAAGCTGCCACCAGCGGCAGTCACAAATTCTTCTTGGGTACCGACTCTGCGCCACACTCTAAAGGCATGAAAGAAGCCGCTTGTGGTTGTGCGGGGTCTTACACCGCTCACGCCGCCCTAGAGCTTTATACTGAGGTGTTTGATCAAGAAGGCAAGCTGGACAATCTCGAAGCCTTTGCCAGTCATAATGGCCCAGACTTCTACGGCATTGAACGCAACCGTGACAGCGTCACATTAAGCAAGCAGGCATGGTCTGTGGCTGACACTATGCCATTTGGTCAAGATGTTGTAGTGCCGATTCGCGCCGGTGAGACGATTGCGTGGACGGTTAAATAGCGTAAGCGCATAAAAACAAAACAGCCACCGCTTGGTGGCTGTTTTGTTTGCAACGCAAATAACGTCACGTTAAGACAGTTGACTCAATAAACGCTCAACCCAGGTAATCTCACCAAAGGCGATAAAGTCATAAATGGTAAAGAACAGCGCACAAATGATCGCTAACTTAATCAGACGATAAACTATAAACATAACACGCTCCAAGGCGATAAAAAGGCCGCATACGCGACCTTAAAGCGGTGTCTAATGCGCTTAATGGATTGGCGTATTCGCTTTTGTGTGAAACTTGCCAAAATATTGCTCAAGCACTTCCGGTGTCAGTTTGCCTTGTGCTTCAAGTTTTTTCAGCTCTTGTGCAATTGTCTTCTGTTCTTCAAGCGATGGTAGCGCCACTTCAGGCTCATCACCCATTTCCTGAGACATCTGCTCAAGCTCTTTCTCGAAATCGCTCATGATCTCACTTACCCTATTTACAAAATAACTGGGGCTAAGTTTACCCACTTAGCCCCAGTTATGCCAGTTTAGGTCACGCTTTACAGTTTGAAACTGCCCACCATACGGTCAAGGCGTTCAGACAACTCTTTAAGCTCCGAGCTTGCCGCCGCGAGTTCTTCAGCTGTGCCGGTGGTAACCTCGTTGATAGCGTTGATCTCTTCAATATTTTGGTTGATGGTGTGCACCACCGTAGACTGCTCTTCGGTTGCAGTCGCAACTTGGGTATTGCGATCCGAAATATCGTGGATACGCTCTGAAATACGCACCAAGACTTCAACCGCCTCGTCGGAAGCCGATACCCCTTCACCGGTAACACTTTTACCCGCTTCCATCGCTGAAACGGCGTCTTTCGCGTCACCTTGAAGCTGGTTGATCATCTTCTGGATCTCTTCGGTTGAATCAGCGGTGCGACTGGCAAGGTTACGAACTTCATCGGCCACGACCGCAAAGCCGCGACCTTGCTCACCCGCGCGCGCCGCTTCAATGGCCGCGTTGAGTGCTAACAAGTTGGTTTGCTCTGAAATGTCGCGAATAACATCAAGAATTGAACCAATTTCTTGAGTCGTCGAAGCTAATTGCTCAACCACTTGACCGGTATTTTCAATATCAACTGCCAAGCGACTGATCGCCTCTTTGGCTTTGCTGACCACATTTTGGCCATCTTGAGTGTTATCCGATGCCTGAGACGCGGTTTCTGCTGCTGTTGCAGCGTTGCTGGCAATCTCACTGATGGTGGCACCCATTTGGTTAATCGCAGCCACCACTTGGATGGTTTGGTCACGCTGAATCTGGCTGTTGTTGTATGTAGTATGAGACTTGCTCGAGACGCCATCAGCTGCTGACTGCAAGGCACTACTGGTCGAAGCAACCTCTTTCATTGATTGATGAATTTTCTCAATAAAACCGTTAAAGCCTTCAGACAATTGGCCTATTTCGTCTTGTCCTTTGATCTCAATGCGTTGTGACAAGTCACCATCACCTTTGCCTAAATCAGCAAAACGCTCGGCAATCGCTCGAATCGGACGTGCAATACCATTGGCAAGGAAGATGCCCATAATAATAAACAGCCCAGCGACCACGATCGTAGTGATCATCATCTGTTTTGCCACTTGGTTGAGTTCTGAGAAAACCTCATCAACCGGAATAACCCCAACAACAAACCAGTTCATCGAGGGAATATAGCTGCTTGCCACTAATACGTCTCGGCCTTCATACACAGCATCAATCAAGTTGAAATCTGACTTATCGAGTAAGGTAGACGTATTGCTGCCAAACAACTTGGACAGCGTTGATTTCGCTTTGCTGCTATCACGGTGAATTTGTACCTGCCCTTGGCCATCGGCCAAAAAGACAAAACCGGTCTCTTCAATTTGAAAACCATTCAGCAGGGCCACCATGTCATCCATCGATTTTGATAAACCAGACATCGACATGCCATTGAGGTTTTGATAGTTGGTGAACATTTTTACATCGCCATTGGCTTCTTGGAAAATGCTCACTGAGGTCGCGTTGCCGGACTGTTTAAAACCAAAAAACCAGCCGTCTTGTTGTTGATTCAACTGACGTAAAAAGCCATTTTGGTTCCAGTAGTACGCGGTGTCTCGGTTGGCAACCGACGCATCATTCAGTTGGTACTGGGCACGCATATTATTAAGTTGCTTAATCAGACGCGCTTCAGCCTCTGGCGAAATAGTGGTGGTATCGATGGCCTGCTTGATGAACTCGTTGTCGGCTAGTTGTTTAGCCGCCGCTAACAGCTGACGCACTTCATCGTCTATTTGACCACTGATTGAAGTAAGTGTGGCGGGCACTTCTAAGTTGATTAATCGATCTTCAAGCACCGTACGAGCCTGACGTTGAGCCATAACCCCAACGATGATGGTTGAGGCGAGTACCGCAAAGGTGATGCCTGCAACCACTTTCTGTTTTATGCTGATTGAATTCAGTTTCATTCTGTTTGCCTTTTCAAGCTTTTAGGTATTGTGTCAAAGATGGATTAACTCGCCTTAACCTGCAGCAAGTCTTCGAAGTTGTGCAATCCAACTGATGTATCGGCACGGCCAATGATTTCTTAATGACATAATACAAATTTATTTATCGACCGCTCCAATAACAAATAAAGGTCAAGAAAGCCAAGATTTCAACATTGAAGCATTGGATCTGCGATTTTTAACCCCATATTTTAACGTACTGAAATGATTGCACTTGTGTCGATGATGGCGAATATCGCTGACGATATTTACCGCAGTCTGACTTAAGCAAGGAAATGTGGGGGAACTTTTTGGTTCCTGATAGCCACTAAGTGAAAAAATGAGGAGAACGACAATCATGAATTCACAAGCTCTACAGCAACTGCGTGACTATCTTAATAGCCAGATTATTGGTCAGGGTGAGCTGGTGAATCAATTGCTCGTCGCCCTGTTGGCCGATGGACATATTTTGGTTGAAGGGCCACCAGGGCTTGCCAAAACGCGCGCGGTTAAATCACTGGCCGATTGTATTGAAGGTGACTTTCACCGTATTCAGTTCACACCAGATTTGCTGCCCGCCGATTTAACCGGTACCGATATTTTCCGCCCCGAGAGTGGTGAATTTACCTTTCAAGCGGGCCCGATTTTCAACTCGCTGATCTTAGCCGATGAGATCAACCGCGCACCGGCAAAAGTGCAAGCGGCGATGCTTGAAGCCATGGCTGAAAAACAGATCACCGCTGGGCGTCAAACTTACCCATTGCCCGAGCTGTTTTTGGTGATGGCAACTCAAAACCCGATTGAGCAAGAGGGCACCTACCCGCTCCCAGAAGCGCAATTGGATCGCTTCTTACTTCACCTTGATGTCGATTACCCGGATGCACAAAGCGAACTCGACATTCTGCGCCTTAACCGTGGCGAAGCAAAAGGTCAGCAACACCAAACGCCGCCAGTACTCAGTCAAGAAGCGATCTTTGCGGCAAGGCAGTCTGCGCTCGATATTCATATGGCAGAAAGCATTGAGCAGTATATTATTCGCATCGTTATGGCCACCCGCCAACCGCAGCAATACAGCCCAGAACTAGCGCAATGGTTAGAAATGGGTGTCAGTCCAAGAGCGACCATTGCACTGGATCGCTGTGCACGTGCATACGCATGGCTTGATGGGCGCGACTATGTGAGTCCTCAAGATGTTCAGGCGATGGCCTTTCCTGTGCTACGTCACCGTTTACTGCTTAGCTATCATGCTCAAGCAGAGGGGATTAAGCCAAACCAAGTCATCACCAAACTGCTTTCGTTGGTAGGTAGCGCATAAGATGGGCGAAGTAGCGAGTGCCTTGCCGCCGCACAGTGACGGAGTCAACTTATCCCTTGATGAGTTGATCAATTATAAGCAGCAGTCCGTTCACTGGTTGCCGCCGGGAAAAAGCCTGTGGTCGCAAATGCTAGGGCAACATCATAGCCGTCAATTAGGCCGCGGGATGGACTTTAACGAAGTGCGTCAGTATCAAGCAGGAGACGATGTCCGAGCGATTGACTGGCGTGTCACTGCGCGCACCGGAAAACCGCACACGAAACTGTTTTGTGAAGAGCGCGAAAAACCCATTGTGTTGCTGCTTGATCTCTCACCCAGTATGTATTTTGGCTCAACATTGATGTTTAAGTCAGTGCAAATGGCGCATATGGCAAGCTTAATTACTTGGCTAAGTGTCGCTCAACGGGATCGAATCGGCGCTGTCATCGATACTGGAACCAAGCGGATTGAGCTGAAACCGAGCGCCAGAACTCAAGGCGCGCTGACGCTGATTCAATCCTTGGTCAGCCAGCATAACGAGGGCCTTAACGAGCACAGATCACAACTTCAACCCTTTAGTCACGGTTTACAATCGCTCAATCGACTCTGTCCAAAAGGGAGCGAGATCATTTTATTGAGCGATTTCTCTCGCTTTAACCAACAAGATGAGTCCACACTCAGCCGATTAAATCAGCATAACCAAGTCCGCATGGTTCAAATTACCGACCCACTGGAATTGGGCAATACCGATTTTCGAGGCAACGAGCTCGTGGCCAGTGAGCAAGGAAGCCATTGGCTTGATTTTGCCGCGAAGCAGACTCGACACGGTATCGCTCAAGCCTTTGAACAACAACAAACTTACCTAAAACAGCTGGCACTGAAAATGGGCATCTCGTTTTCAACTCTAAGCAGCGATATACCGCTAATAAAACAATTACACGGATTTTAATTATGAGCACAGAGAGTCAATCTTCATTTCTGCCCCTGAACGCACTTCACCTACCAGAGCCACCTGCGTGGTTACCTTTAGCCTGGGGATGGTGGGCCTTGGTAGCTGGGGTTATTTTTACTGTGCTTATCATCGGCCTATTAGTCCGTTGGAATAAAAAACGCTTGGCACCGAAAAAAGCCGCCTTGCGTCTACTCGCTCGTGGTCAAAAACCGTCTGAGGCGATTGAGTTAGTTCGTCAGGCCGCACTGTGTTACTTCCCCCGCGAAGAGATCGCTCAGTTGACGGGCAAAGAGTGGTATGTCTTTCTTGATCGCCATCTCACCACACCGTGCTTTGTCGACAACTATGACCATTGGCAACACGCCTTATACAGTAAACAGCCAGTCAATAACGCAACTGAATTGGTGCAACATTGTAGTGATTGGGTCGAACAAGCACTACCACCGAAGAAAAGGAGAGTAAAACGTGGCTAATCTTAGCTTCGTTTGGTGGTGGGCTTTTATTATGCTGCCACTGCCGATGATTATTTATCGTGTCACGCCGCCACTTAAAAAGGTGGCGAAAGTTCACCTTGCCTACGTACCGCAAAACGCTCAATTATCACTGCCGCGCCACCTAACGGTCAAAGTGCTGTCTGGTCTATTTTGGTTAGCGTTAGTGATAGCATGCGCCAGACCAGTTTGGTATGGAGAACCCGTTACGACCCAGCCTAAACATCGAGATTTAATGCTGGTACTCGATTTGTCGTACTCAATGAGTCAACAAGATATGCGCCAAGGCGATGACTATATTGATCGTCTGAGCGCAATGAAACACGTCGTAAGTGATTTTGCTCAGCAGCGCCAAGGCGATCGGCTTGGTTTAGTGTTGTTTGCTGACCACGCCTATCTTCAGAGCCCGTTAACCTTAGATCGCGCCGCCATTTCAGAGCAAGTCGACAGCTTAGTGCTGCGCCTTATTGGCGATAAAACGGCCATTGGTGAAGGCATCGGGCTGGCGACCAAAACCTTCATCGACAGCGATGCTCCGCAAAGAGTCATGGTCTTACTCAGTGATGGGAGCAACACCTCTGGCGTGCTTGACCCTATTGAAGCGGCCAAAATAGCCAACAAGTACAACGCCACCATCTACACCATCGGCGTTGGCGCAGGTGAGATGATGGTGAAAGAGTTTTTCATGACGCGTAAAGTCAATACCGCGCAAGATTTGGATGAGAAAAGCTTAATTGAGATCGCGAAGTTGACGGGCGGCCAGTATTTCCGCGCACGAAACGCCGATGAACTGGCCACAATCTACGACACCATTAATAGCCTAGAGCCGATTAGCCAAGCGACCCAAACTTGGCGTCCACAACAAGAGTGGTTTGGCCTAGCTTTGGCTATCGCATTGATTTTATTAACCTCAATCGTGATCCTTAGGAGGAACAGTGTCTAATTTTACTTTTCTCTATCCTGAGTGGTTCGCCGCACTGATCCCGTGGATCGGGTTGATGTTATGGCTAGGTAAAACTCGCCGCAGCAAAAGCCTTATTGCGCCGCACCTTACCCAAGCGATGAACCGCACCACGACTCCTCAATCTTCGACGCTGCGCAGCGTGATTGCGTTAAGTGGGATCATCGCCATCGTAGCGCTTGCCGGGCCAAGTGCTAGCGAGCAATCACGCCCGAGTTTCTCCAACACCAGTGCGCGCGTGATTGTGCTTGATATGTCTATGTCGATGTACGCCAACGACATCAAGCCAAACCGTCTGACTCAAGCACGCTTTAAATTGACCGACATGCTCAACGGTTGGCAAGAAGGCAGCACAGGACTGGTTGCCTATGCTGGAGATGCGTATCGTGTCACGCCCATGACCCATGATAGCCAGACCATCATAAATCTGTTGCCCACCTTATCACCAGAGTTGATGCCCTACCCCGGCGCGGATGCGGCGCGTGGTGTGGCGCTTGCCATCGAGATGATGAAAAATACTGGCCTAGCTGCAGGGGATATTATTCTGATTGCCGATGATCTTGATGATCAAGAACGTGACGACATCGTTAACTTACTTAGCGATTCTTCATGGCGCTTGACCCTACTGGGCATTGGCTCCCGCAGCGGCGCACCAATACCGCTAGGTAATGGCTCATTAATGACCAAAGATAATGGTCAACCTGTGGTAGCCAAATCAAACTTTGATAATATGCGCTCGCTCACCAGCCAAGTTGGCGGTAGCTTTATTCCGGTGCAAGTGACTAATCGTGATGTCGAACAAATCATTGCTCGTACGCAAAATGTCGAACAAGCAGCAAACGCATCAAGCAACCCAAGCTTAACCGAACGCGTTAATCAAGGTTACTGGTTGCTGCCACTGTTGTTAATCGCGGCGCTAGGGCTATTTAGACGTGGGCTGCTGTTCAGCCTAGCATTGTTTACTTTGCCGTTGTTTAACCCAACGCCTGTAATGGCTTCTGCTTGGCTCAATCAAGATCAGCAGGCGTGGCAGTTGTATCAGTCAGGACAACATCAACAAGCGGCTGAGCAGTTTACAGATAAACGTTGGCAAGCCGCCGCGCACTATCAAGCTGGCAATTTCAAAGCCGCGATCGAAGCACTGCAAAACGCCAATGACATCGACAGTCGCTATAATCTCGCCAACGCCTATGCGCAAGATGGCCAATTAGATAAAGCGCAAGCGTTGTATCAAGACATTCTGGCGCAAAAGCCCGATCATCAAGATGCAAAGCACAATCTAGACGTTGTTAAACAGGCACAACAGCAACAGCAACAGCAACAGCAACAGCAACAGCAACAGCAACAGCAACAGCAACAGCAACAGCAACAGCAACAGCAACAGCAACAAAATGACCAGTCTGATGAACAAGGTCAAGAGCAAAATTCATCCTCATCGGGTGATTCAGATGCCGATACGCAGGCGAGTAATAGGTCACAATCTCAAACAGATAATGATCAGCCACAGGCCGACGATGAGCCACATGACCAACAGCAAAGTCAATCACAGTCATCGCAGACTGATCAAGATAATCTGCAGCAAACTTCAGGTCAAAATGAGCAGGAAGCGGCCGCCTCTGAGCAAACTCAAGGCGATAAGGAAGGGGAAGGAGAAAATGAAAATGAGCCAAACGCTGAAACCGCTCAATCTCAATCTCAATCTCAATCTCAATCTCCAACACTAGATCCAGAATTACGTAAGTTACAGCAAGTCGAAGATGCGCGAGACCCAAGCCGTTTGCTGCGCGCCCAACTGCTGCTTCAAGCTAAACAGAAACAACCACCTAACGATACAGGTAAAAAATGGTAAGCATGAAACTGCTCAAACGCTTCGCTGCCAGACTCCTTGCAGCCACACTATTTATCGTGAGCTCCCATACTTGGGCGACCACGGTTGTTGCCACAGTGAGCAAAAATAAGGTCGTCAAAAATGAAGTATTTCAACTGCGCATCGTGGTTGATAAGAAAGTCGCTTCAGACGCCATCGATCTAAGCTCACTCGAACAGAATTTTTATGTCGGCCGGCCGAGTTTTGGTAGCTCAGTCAATATCATCAATGGTGATCGAAATACGCGTAGTGAATGGAATATTAGTCTGGCCGCACAACGCTTAGGCGAGGCGACGATTCCGGCGTTTACTATTGATAATGCCCAATCACAGCCGATCACCATTCAAGTCACGATGGACAGTAACGAGCCTGTATTAAGCGATCTGGTTGAGCTACAAAGCCAACTTGAAAAACGCGAGCTTTACCCAAACGAAAGCACCACATTAACCACGCGCTTGATTGTCAAAACCGACCCTCGCCGACTGCAAAACGCACGCATTGCCCCGCCGAGCGCCGATGGCGTATCACTCACCGCGCTAGGTGAGCCAAATCAATATCAAAGCGTTGTTGATGGTGTTGAAGTGACCGTCGTCGACCAAAACTATCGTGTCACTGCCGATAAAGTGGGTCAATATACGGTTCGTGGCATTGGCTTTACTGGCAACATTATCTATGGCGACGATCGTCGTGGTACGACCAAACTCGTCTCTGCCAATACTCCAGCAGACACCTTTACCCTCACCGTGCTGCCAATACCTGAGCAATATCAAGGCGAGTGGCTACCTGCAGCAAAACTTTCTCTTTCTCAACGTTGGCTCGATTCGGCAGGAAACAACATCAACCCGACCGATACGTATGATACGCGAGTCGGCGAGTCAATCAGTCGAGAAATTACGTTAGATATTAGTGGATTACCCGCTGAACGTTTTCCCGAGCTGGCGGCAGACTACTCCGATGCATTGCGCGTTTATCAGCAAAAGCCTCAGTTCAGTCAGCTTGCCGATGGCACGACACGTATGACGCTTAAACACGTGTTGCTCCCGCAAAAAACCGGTCAAATCGCGATGGACTCACTCACTCTAGATTGGTGGGATAGCGCGAATAAACAGCCGCAAACCGCACAGATAAACGGACTCAAGCTCAATGTCGCCGCAGGAAATGACGCCAACATTGGCGCGCTTCTCCCTGCTATGCCAGCGACGCCACAAACCGAAACCGTGACGGTCTATCAAGCGGGTTTTTGGCCCTACTTAACGGCATTTTTTGCTTTGCTGTGGGTTGCAACGGTACTGCTTTACTTAAAGAAACCGTCTGCACATCGCGCCGTCACTGAGTTAGACCACACTCACGACGCCGATCCATCACTGATCAATGCACTTAATCAACAAGATTTCGTGCGCGCAAACTTGCTACTCAACTCGTGGTTAGAAGCGCATCAACATCTGGATCCGGAACTACTCACCGAGATCAAACAGCACATCGCGACCATGAACCAACATCGCTTTGGCGCTAAGCAGCAGCCGTGGCAAGCCAAACCGCTGATTAAGCTGATCAAACGTGGGGAACGAAGTAAACCGAAGCGTAAAAAAGACGCCACCCTTGCGCCATTATAAAAAACGCTAAGGTCAATATCTTCTGCTGATAAGCTTACGGTAATCACTTGTGAAAAATTGGTTAGCCTTTATACCTGCTTACAATGCGCTCCCAATACATTTCTTTATGTCCTCCCATCAAAAAATCGACCACCGTTTTCACGATGGTCGATTTGCACACAATCGGCTCTTCAACGTTTTACTGATACTCTAAGATTATGTTGACTGTAATTAGCGACAACTTTGCGTATCGAAATCAACTACGATTGCAGCGTTCTCGAACTCCCCTGAAATTTTTATATACCCCCAATAATTGCTTTGATAGTTGAGAGCAATACACTCTCCATTGCCTGCATTATTGGACCAACCGTGTAAGTTTGAACTTTCAGTATTTGGCCAACCATAATTGCTGTATTCAATCTTAAGATCACCCGTCCCATTCGCCGTAGTAATAAACATCGATTGATGTTCATTAACTTCTGCAATGCTTAACCATATTTCTGATTGCGTTGCCAAACACTCTGGTACACCTGGGGTCAATCGCCCTGCGCTGATTTTACTTCTAACTGCACAGTCAGTCGGCAGGTTTATATTGTCTCCTTGCTGGCTAATCTCAATACTAACAACCACACTATCACTAGCTTCATCATCGTCTGTCACCATTAAACTGACCGTATAAGTCCCCGCCTTGCTGAATTGATGGGTTGGGTTGGCCTGCGTACTTGTCGAACCGTCACCGAAGTCCCACAAATAGCTGACAATCTCTCCGTCTTGGTCTTTACTGTCTGCGCTGCTAAATGAAATGGTCTCATTAACTTTTGCCCCGCTCACTGCGGTTATACTTGCGATTGGTTGAAGATTACCTCCTCCATTCACTAACTCTTGCTGCCACTGCTCAAATTCACTTTGATATTGAACCGCCCAACCGTTGATAATCGCTTTGTAATTTGTCCAATTACCACGACGAGTTTCGACGAGCATTAGATTCACATCGTCTTGATGACGTTCAAACATGAATCTCACCGCTAAATAACCCCAACGATAGATTCGATCGACATCAAATCCGTCGTAGGTGGTTTCAAAGATCTCACCAAGTGTATATGTAGAGCCGTCGAGTATGGTTTCTAATGCACGTTGATTATTGTTCTCATTCGCGACATATTCAGCAACACCTTCACTCCACCAGACAACTTTCTCTGTTGGATGACTAAACCCACCATACATGTCAAACCTTCCATCTAAGTAATGGACGTATTCATGCTCTAAGTTCCATACAAAGTGATCAGCATTAGCATACGAGGCTTCGTAAGCAATGAAATTAGGCATATTTCCCTGACTAGATGGAGTACCTTCTAAATACATACCACCGTTATTGGTATTTATATCAAAGATTGGCCC
The DNA here is from genome assembly GCF_000711795.1 of Vibrio pacinii DSM 19139. Taxonomy (GTDB): domain Bacteria; phylum Pseudomonadota; class Gammaproteobacteria; order Enterobacterales; family Vibrionaceae; genus Vibrio; species Vibrio pacinii. Next base: position 80,924 of record NZ_JONH01000002.1, read on the forward strand.
TGCGTATTTTCCGTAATCCGAACTTGAGTCGAAGATATTCACTTGTAGCTGAGTATTATGGTCATCCGCCACGGGTTGGTTACCCGTTTCGAGCACACCATGAAAATAGGTTTCTTCGTATCCCATTTTGTCGCAGGCGGCTTGGTGCTGAGCCGCTGTCATGCCTTGTGATAGAATTCTAACCGTCGGGCTACAGATGTAATTTTGTGATAGTACGAGCTTTTTAAGATCGGTTTCAAAATTACAAATACCATAATCTGAACATTCGCCATAATAACTTGTCGTATCAGCAGCCCCAAGCCAGATACTGTCACCGAATCCATACATTTCATATTGGCCAAATATCTTGGTTAGATTCTCCTTCACCACATTTTGAAAATCAGCACTTGGGTATTTGGATAGACGCCCCAACTCCCTACCAGCGTTTGCTGCCATAAATTCATCATCCGCCCCAATGGTGGATTGATTAAGGGCAAAATCCCCTAGCGCTTTGGCTAATTCAGAGTGATTAGCAATAGTTGCAACAAACTCATTATTCCACTGCCCACCAAACAGCACCGTGAACACACCGTTCACCGCACCCCGCATATACCAGCTTTGCGCATACTCAGAGTTCCAGCGGGTTAACCATTGGGTTATTTCATTAAAGTACGCATGTTGTAGCCCAGCGCTGTCCATGGTAATGATGACTTCATTTAATACAGCGCCATGACGATCATTGTTGTCGTAGAAGTGGCTATTGCTCACGAACGCATCTACCGCTTCTTTCACTGCAGGCTGCACCGAAGTCGTAAAATCAAGATTAGAGTTGTAAAACTCCGCATAGTAGCCAGCACGTAAATATAGGAACAGTGCTTCTAGGTCATCGCTCCCACCCCCTGCGTAGCCCGCCGCCAAAGTCGTCACATGCTTAGCCACATTGAACATATTAGTCGACTCAAACGCCAGTTCCTGCACTTGACTTTCCGCCGAAAACAGCTCGTTTACGCAGTTAGCCCCTTGCGTCGTAATCGCCGCTATCAGAGCGCTACTAGAGGAAGTCGCAAACGCTTCCACATCACATACCACCGCAACGCCTTCTGCTAAGGTTGAGGTTAATGCTCGCATTACGGGTTGAGGCTGTTGAAGTGTTTGTTTAGTTGGGGAATATTCAGGAGTCTGATTTTCCACACCATGCTCAAGTTTGTGATCATGCTGTAACGATCGGTCAAGCACTTGAGGTGTCGGTTGGCTTGCAGCATGTGCATTTGCGCTAATTAAAAAACTAGCCACTGCAATTGATAATTTCTTAAGTTCCATCTTAATTCTTCTATGTCAGATTGTTTCTAGATGCCGATATATTGATATCACGACTTGGCATCACCACCGCTCATCACATTTGTAATAGCTGACTTCACTGTATGGATGGAAAACGCAGTAAGAAACAACTTGTTAACATTTAAATTATCAAGTATCAGAATGTAAGACTTCGGGTATTAATCGTTAGTTCGCACTAAAAGTAGTTTGCTAAGTGATTAAGGCTGAACTAGCGATAAACTATTGGTAAATAGCAAATTGATAAAATTAGCGTGCCACAAAAATGAAAAGTGGTGAATAAGAATACTTGCGCAATTCTTATTCACCACAACACGGGAAGATGTATTTACTCGAACTAACACCAAATCGCTTCAGGGCCCATCAAGTCACAAGTATGAACTACTCGACTATTCCTCTTATCCGCACGTTTCGCCTTCTTAACATCTCCAACGTAAGCAACAGCAATACCGACATCAAGATAAGTAAACTCGCTACAGCCAAAATAGTTGGGCTGATTTGCTCTCTTATCCCAGACCACATTTGCCTTGGCACTGTTCGTTGCTCAGTACCTGTAATAAATAGCGCGACAACGACTTCATCAAATGAGGTACCAAATGCAAACAAACCTCCAGAAATCATGCCTGGACGAATTAAAGGGAAAGTAACATGACGGAAGGTATAAACAGGGTTTGCGCCTAGGCTATACGCTGCGCGCACCAAACTTTGGTCAAAGCCGCTTAATGTCGCAGTAACTGTTATAACAACGAATGGTGTACCCAAAGCCGCGTGAGCGAGAATAATCCCTACGAAGGTTTGCGACAATTCAAGTCGGGTGTAAAAGAAATACATCGCGGCGGCTGAAATAATCACAGGTACTATCATTGGGGAAATGAGCAAAGCCATAATGGCATTCCGCATTGGCAGTTTACTGGACGATAACCCCATCGCCGCCAACGTGCCTAAAAATGTCGCGACTAATGTCGCTGCTAACGCAATTATCGTACTGTTCTTTAAGGCGTTTAACCACTGGCTGTTAGAGAACATATCCTGATACCAACGTACAGAATAGGCATCAGGGTCTAAGCTCAGCATTCCTTCTGTAAAGGTAAAATATGGTGTGGCATTAAAAGATAAAGGTATGATGATTAAAATGGGTGCAATTAAAAAGAAAAATACCAAACTACAAAGTGTCAGGTAAGCGTAATAAGCCATTCGCTCCCCTCTAGTGCAATATGCAGGTAAAGCCATAACTAACCTCCAACCTTGATATTATTGATTCCAACGACTCGATTAAACAGATAAAACAGCCCCAATACCACAGCTAACAACAAACCGCCTAGCGCCGCAGCCATCCCCCAATTCAAAGAGGTTTGCATATGATAAGCAATCATATTTGAAATCATTTGCCCACTTCTTCCTCCAACCAAAGCAGGAGTGATGTAAAAACCTATAGACAAGATAAATGTCAACAACGCGCCAGCACCAATTCCCGGTATTGTGAGGGGCATGTAAACCTTAATAAAAGCAATACTAGGTGTCGCGCCAAGAGAGCAAGCCGCCCGAAAATATGTAGGGCTGATTCCTTTCATTACGCTATAAATAGGTAAAATCATGAATGGCAAAAGGATGTGGACCATGGCGACAATGGTACCGAAAGTATTGTGCATCATTTGAATCCTTTCTGTACTTAGCCCTAGCCACAGAATCAGATCATTAACAACACCTTGGTTTTGTAACAACACAATCCAAGATGTGGTTCTTACAAGAAGTGACGTCCAAAATGGCAGCAACACCACTATCAACAACAAATTGGCTTGTTTGTCTGGCAGGTTAGCCAATAGGTAGGCCACGGGGTAAGCCATCGCTAGGCAAATCACAGTAATAGCCAGCGACATTCCAAAGGTTTTTGAAAACAGATCGACGTACACTTGACGAGTATCGGGCTGCTGGGCAACTTTCCCTTGGTCGTCAAACCTCATATCTAGCGCAGCTAAATAATAGCTCAATGTATAAGAGCCACTTAGGTTCTTAATCGCCGCCCAATACTTAGGCTGTGCCCAGCGTTTATCCAACGTCGATAACTCTACTGGCCGCTGTGTCTTGGTGAGCGCGGTATCATTAATCGCGACGCTATCCAATTTTGCCAGTTTTCGACCTGTTTTCATAAGCAGGCTACGCATTCCCGACACTTCAATGTTAAGTCTACTCGCCAACTTGGGGAGGGTTTTGTCTTGGTACCTTTCTAATAATTCTTGCGCGAGTACTTGCTGAGTAGCTGCATCTGGCAGACCTTGGAAATTCCATTTTTTTATCGCAACGACCGTTTGTGGGAAGCCCTTAGGGACGGCATTGTTATCTACGCTCCGATAAAGCATTTCAATAATAGGAAAGGCGAAGGTTAAACAGATAAACGCGACCAAAGGCAACACCAATAATAGTGCTCGTTTTTGTTTTCGACGTTCCGCTCGAGCCAACTGTGCTTTTAAATCGCCATTTTTTTTGTTGATTTTTTTCTGAAGTGATACCACAGATCCAAGCCAAGTAAGTTCCCTACTCATACTTCCACTCCCTGCTTATTAGTGTCTCGGTCAACAACACTTATTACCGCTTGTGGCTCTGGTGTTAAGAGAAGCGTCGAGTCAAGGGCATGACAATCGCCGCGATGCCAACCGATATTGCACTTCGCGCCCAATTTTAGTGGCTGGATATCTCGACTATCGTTCGGTACTTTGACGATCAAATCACCTATGTCTTTTACCGACACAACTAATCGATGATGATCTCCGTGATAAATCATTTCGCGCACATGACCTATGAACACGTTCTCGCATTGTTCTTGTATTGGTGAAAGGGTGATTTTTTCAGGACGAATCGATAATGTAGTCGCATCCCCTGCAGTACTCACGGCGACAGGTTTAGCGATAACGCTTTGCTGCCCTACCGTTACAGCACAATGTGTCGCATGAGTATCACTGACCAAACCGTGAATTTGATTATTTTCACCGATAAACTGAGCAACAAAAGCATTACTTGGTGATTCGTATAATTCTGTTGGGGTCGCTAGTTGCTGCACCGTACCATTGTTAAACACAGCAATACGGTCAGACATGGTTAAAGCTTCATCTTGATCGTGAGTGACATACAATATTGTGATTCCAAGCTTCTCATGGAGGTGTTTAATTTCCATCTGCATTTGTTCACGTAGCTGCTTGTCAAGTGCTCCTAACGGCTCATCCATCAAAACCAATTTAGGTTCAAACACCAAAGCTCTGGCTAATGCTACTCGTTGTTGTTGCCCTCCCGAAAGCTGTTTAGGATAACGAGACGCCACTTGCGTTAGCTCAACCATATCCAAAGCCGCCATGACTTTTTGCTCAACCTCTTGTTGACTTAATTGACGAACCTTGAGGGGGAAGGCGAGATTCTCGGCTATCGTCATATGTGGAAACAAAGCATAGTTTTGAAATACCATCCCAATATCACGCTTATGCGGCGCCAAATTATTAACGGGGACCCCATCGATGAAAATCTCACCACGAGTTGCCGTCTCAAACCCTGCAAGTATCATTAAACACGTGGTTTTACCTGATCCTGATGGCCCAAGCATTGTAACGAACTCTCCCGGTGCGATGGCTAGATTGAAATCTTTTACTACCAAATTTTCACCATCATAAGTTTTTTGCACGTGTTGAAATTTCACGTATTCCTTGTTGCTTTTGTTCATGTGTCGTCCCTTTTTCGTCACTTAATTAAGCAAGCCGATCCGGATAAATAAACCTAATTGAGATTCCCTTGAGTCAGTCTTCCCACAACAATTAGTCAAAACGGTCGTGTTACCTGTTTAATAATGTGAATTCAATTTTTATGATTGGTATAAAAAAATTAAAGAGGCGCATATTGCCGTCGCCTCTTCAACCGCGCTGTTGCCGAGTTCGAATAACAGCGGACTTAAATAACTTAGCTAAGATGATTCAATTACAGATTGTATTTCGACAAATCCGGTCGAGTTGCAATGGCTTGTTCTACCATTGTAATAACTTGTGAACGCGCTTCACCTTTGAGGTTTTGACGTGGTTCACGTACCTGCTCCGAGCCTCGACCACAAACCTGCTCTGCAAGCTTGATACACTGAACTAATGTCGGAATCGTATCTAACCGTAGCAGCGGTAAGAACCAGCGGTAAATTTCAAGAGCTTCTGCGTATCGACCTTGACTTGCAAGCTTATAAATCGCGACAGATTCTGCGGGAAACGCATTCGTCAGACCCGAGATCCACCCTGTCGCACCTAACATTAAAGATTCCAAAGCAATATCGTCGACACCACTAAACACAGTAAAACGGTCATCAAAGCGGTTGTATAGCTCTGTAATGCGGCGAGTATCTGTGGTCGACTCTTTAACTGCGACGATATTTTCAAATTCCGCCAGTTGGCTCATAATTTCAAGGTTTACATCTACACCGTAAGAAACAGGGTTGTTGTAAATCATGATTGGCATATCTGGAGTAGCATTGGCCAGTGCTCTGTAATAGTCCACGGTTTCAGTGTCGGATGTGCGATACACCATAGGCGGCATCACCATACATCCGTCAATACCTATTTTGTTCGCATCTTGCATGTAATTGACAGCCGCTGAAGTAATGGATTCCGCCGTCCCCGCAATTAAAGGTACCCGCCCAGAAACTACTTCGTGCGCCGCTTTAAGCACTTGACGCTTTTCTTCCGGATAAAGAGCGCAGTTTTCACCGACAGTACCAAGACATATGATTCCGTTAACACCATCATTTATTTGGTTATCAATTACTGTTTGAGTCGCATCTAAATCAATGGTTTGGTCTGAGCGAAACTGTGTGCTCACTGCTGGGTATACACCTTTCCAATCTACTTTCATCGGTAACTTTCCTTTTGTATATTGTATGCAATTTATTTTGCGATAAAAAACTCAGCAATTAACACTGTTCAAGCTGAGGTATTACGGAGTTTATAAAACTCGCTATTTTCAAAGCGCGCTATTGGAAATAATGTGCTTTTAAAAATAGACTTGTATAACAATATTCTTACTGTTGTTGTGAATAATTGAATAAGACATGTTGTACGGCGATTAAATCTGCTAATGCACTACCGACTGACTTATACAAGGTAATAGCATCAGCACACTTTCTTCCGCTATTTCGAGCAGCGCACAAGTCGGGTAACTCGCCTTGAATCTGTTCTTGCTTGAAGACGTTTTCCGCGATTGGGATCAACAGATCGCCTGCTTCTGCTAACACATTAATTTTGCTATCAACATATACCTGAGAGCGCTGAACAAGTTCGCTATCACATTCGCGCTTATCTTTATCGTGATTGCCGATCAAATCGATATGAGTCCCCTCCATAACACTTGCGCTAGAAAAAAGAGCGGAAGTCGCACCAGTCACACAAGAGACAATATCGGCATCAGAAACTGCTTGGTCTATATCCATGGTCACTTCCACCGTATATTGTCGATCAACGGGTAAGTTTTGATATTCCTTGCCAGAGATAATCGCGTCAACACAGCGCTTTGCTTTCTGCACATCTCTTCCCCATACAACGACCTTGGTTAAAGGCCTTACTGCGGCGTACGCCCAAGCGATATAGGGTGCTAAGTTTCCCGTTCCGCAGATCAGTAACTGTTGAGAGTCACGGCGCGATAGATAATCAGCAGCTAACGCGGATGCGGCCGCTGTTCGCCAATAAGTCAGCACCTTTCCATCAAGTAAAGCTAAAGGTTCGCCATTACGGCGGTCAAACGCCAATATCTTAGATGCCAGACTATCTTTTTCCTCAAGATGATTTTCAGGAAAATATGTAAACGCTTTTACCGTAATTAAATGTTCATTCCATGCGGGCAGTAAAGCAAATGCCTCATAGCCCGATTCGGCCAATGGCATCACTCGACGCTGCGGAGTGGTGGCCGGAATCTGGTAACTGGCACGCATAGTATGAATAAGCCCATCCATCGTTAAGCAATCAACAATTTGCTTGGCATCTAAATTCAACATTATCTCTGTCTCTCCTACTGCAAGGTCATTTCGTTTCATCAGTAAGTATCAAATCGCCCCAAAGCAAAAGTTTGATTCTTCTTTGGGGACGTTTAAGATCATGGTTAATTCAACAGCCAAGTATTGAATTCTTCATTAAGTTCATCGGCATAATCCGACCACCAAGCGTCATCAATTAAGAAGGCCGTTTTAAAGTTGTTTGGTGCGGTTGGCAGGCTCGCTAAGATTCTAGGACTAATTTGAGCAGATGAAGATTTACGAGTAGGACCATAAGCAACGTACTTAGCTTGATCTGCTAGCGGTTTTGTTCCTGAAGAGAACTTAATAAAGTCCAACGCTAGTTTCGTGTTAGGACTCCCCTTAGGAATTGCCCAACCATTCATGTAACCCAACTGGTAATCCCAAATGATACGAAACGGTTGGCCCTCCTCAGTGGTCGCACTGTGTATACGACCATTAAACGCTGACGCCATCACTACCTCTTTATCCGCCAACATTTGTGGTGGCTGTGCGCCAGTTGTCCACCAAATGACTTGAGACTTGATGGTGTCGAGTTTCTCAAATGCGCGATGACGACCTTCTGTTGTTTCTAACATGTCGTAAACTTGCTCTGGTTTAACACCATCGGCAATCAGTGCCCACTCTAGATTACCTTGGGGCATTTTTTGCAGCGCACGACGGCCAGGAAATGCCTCCAAGTCAAATAGATCAACAAGTTTGCTTGGCTGCGTTTTTCCTTTAAAGGCATCATCATTTACCGTCAGTACTGTAGAAACCACAATCGTGTTCACTGCACACTCATGGATTGCTCCATCGATGAAATCATCTTTTGCGGGTGTACCATCCGCCCCTGCAGGAAGAATGCTTGGATCTAATGGTTCAAGTAATCCTTCTGCACAACCACGAACAATATCGGGCTTGTCTAGTGATACTAAATCCCATCGCACTTTATTGGCTTCAACCTGTGCTTTAATCTCCGCAAGACCACCACTGAAATCTTCTGAAATCAGTTCAACACCAGATTCCGCAGTAAATGGTTTATGGTAAGCCTCTACCTGGCTTTTCGTAAATGCGCCTCCCCAAGACACAACGGTTAATTTATCTTCAGCGTTGGCAGCTGTTCCAAATAACATTCCTGAAACCAATAATGTTAGTGGCGCGATTGTCATTCTTGACATGGTGTGTAGCTCCTTTTGTTGGTTTTCGAGTGTATCTGAATACTGCTTTAGATACCCTTTTGGTTAACTTTTTATTAACATAATACGACTGTATATTTTATACAATATTATATTTTAAATTTTTTTAGCTAAATCTCATTAAACGATAGGGAGACAAATCTATCTGTGTCTCATCGCCATTAACCATCTTGGTGATCAATTCAGCCGTAATGGCCGCCTGTGTAAGCCCAAGGTGCTGATGACCAAATGCGAACAATATTCTACCCTTTTCAGTTTGATCGATTACTGGCAATGAATCTGGCAGTGACGGGCGATTTCCCATCCACTTCTCACCAAAGTCATCGTCAGAAATAGGCTCACTGAGTAGACCGTTCGCCAGTTCCTTTAGCATACTTGCTCGTTTCATATTTGGAGGCGAATCTATTGCCGCATACTCCACTGTGCCCGCCAGTCTTAAGCCACTTTTCATTGGTGTCATGATGAACTTTCTGTCAGCAGAACTGACTGGGAAAGGCAAAAATTCACGGTTTTTTGTCACCATTAAGTGATAGCCGCGCTCCGCTTGCAACGGCACTTTTATGTTCATTATCCTTTTAATTAATGGTACTGATTGTGCGCCTGTTGCTAACACGGCTTTATCAAAGCCATATTCAGCCTTATCGGTAACAACAACGCTTCTACTTACTTTTTCCTGCACATTTTCAACCTTCTCTTCTCGCCATTTTCCACCACAACTCAAAAACGCAGACTTCAGCTCAAGGCACATTTCATAAGGATCTGAGGTGTGAGATGTATCAGGGAAGAACACACCGAACTTAACTGAATTTGCTAGGTTAGGCATTCGACTTTTCAGTTGCTCTTTGTGCCAAACTTCCCAGCTCACACCATTATTTGTCATTGCATTCAGTGTCGATTGATAACGCTCAAAGAGTTGCTCATTTTCAAACACCAACAAGGAGCCTGTAGAACTAATTAGATGGCTAAGCTCAACATCATCTAATAACTTTTTCCAGCTTCCCATAGCACGGCTATTCAATTTAGTCAGAGCTTGAGTTGCGTGAGTTGTTGGTTTGTATCTAGCCTTTGACAAGAAGCGCAACATCCAATTAGCCGTCTTGTGCAGATCTCTAAATCGTATCGAAACAGGGCTATTCGGTGAGAGTAGCATTTTAGGCAATTGAGGAATTAAGCCAGGGTTAGCCAATGGAAATATTTGTTCCGTAGCAAAGTGGCCAGCATTCCCTCTAGAACATTTTGAACCAGCGCCAGAAGGGTCAAATACGGTCACTTGATAGCCTTCTAATTGCAGTTTCAACGCCGAGCACAATCCAATTATGCCCGCGCCTACTACGGCTACCGAACAGCCCTTTGATGACTTTTCAATCAACATTTGTTTTGCTCCTCATCACACTTCATTAACAAAATTGTATAAAATATACTTTACACTACGTTAACATTCATTCAACCTAGTTCAATCAATTTCTTATGCAAGGAACAAAAAAATGAGACAAGGGACTTTTTTTTGTATTGATGCGCATACCTGCGGAAATCCGGTACGTCTGGTGGCAGGAGGTGTCCCCCCACTAGAAGGCAATACGATGAGTGAAAAGCGTCAATTCTTTCTTGAAAATTACGATTGGATACGCCAAGCACTAATGTTTGAACCTCGTGGGCACGCTATGATGTCTGGTTCTGTGGTGATGGCACCATGTAGTGACAATGCAGATGCCTCAATCCTATTTATTGAAACGAGTGGCTGCTTACCTATGTGTGGTCATGGGACCATAGGGACGGTGACTTCTGCGTTAGAACATAAGTTAATTACCCCGAAAGAAGCTGGCCGCTTAATCTTAGATGTTCCTGCAGGACAGATCGAGGTGCACTACCAAACAAAAGGTGACAAAGTCACTTCCGTTAAGATTTTCAATGTTCCTGCATATTTAGCCCACCGTGATGTAAAAGTCTATGTCGAAGGGTTAGGCGAAATCAGTGTCGACGTCTCTTATGGCGGAAACTATTACGTTATCGTTGATCCACAAGAAAATTATCTCGGTCTTGAGCACTACAGTTCCGATGAAATCCTCATGTTGAGCCCTAAAGTTCGCCGTGCAGTGTCAGATGCTGTCAAATGTGTTCATCCACTCGACCCTACCGTTTGTGGCGTAACTCATGTGCTATGGACCGGCACTCCAACCAAACCCGAAGCCACCGCTAAAAATGCCGTTTTTTATGGAGAGAAAGCCTTGGACAGATCGCCATGTGGTACAGGCACTAGCGCGCGCATGGCTCAGTGGTTCGCCAAAGGAAAACTCAAAACGGGTGAGGATTTTATTCACGAAAGCATTATTGGCAGTTTATTCAAAGGTCGTATCGAGTCAGTGACAGAAATTGAAGGTCGAGAAGCGATACTGCCAAGCATCGAAGGTTGGGCTCAAGTATACGGACACAACACCATATGGGTCGATGATGAAGATCCATATGCATACGGATTCGAATTAAAATAGGATGATACAAATGACCAAAGAAACCTTTAACGCTATTGACCCCGCAACAGAACAGTACCTCAACGGTGAGTTTCCTCAGCAAGGTTCATCTGATGTAGATTTTGCGGCGACCTCAGCCTTGGAGATATCGGAGCAATTTAGGCGCACTTCACCTGCCAAACGTGCATCATTACTCAATACTATCGCTGATTGTTTAGAAGCAGAGCGCGAAAACATTGTGAAACGTGCTCAACTCGAATCTGCATTGCCTGAAGCACGACTTAATGGAGAGTTAAGCCGAACGACAGCACAGCTACGCCTCTTTGCAGAAGTTGCTACGCTTGGCTGGTGGCAAGATGTCATTCTTGATACGCCTATTCCGGATAGGCAGCCACTGGCGAAACCTGATCTCCGTCGCCACAATATTGCTCTAGGGCCAGTTGCTGTATTTGGTGCGTCTAACTTCCCCTTAGCTTTTTCAACCGCTGGCGGAGATACTGCATCTGCCCTCGCTGCGGGTTGTCCCGTTATTGTTAAAGGACACCCAGCTCACCCCGGAACTAGCGATATAGTAGCCTCATGCTTTGCTAATGCACTTGAACTTTGTCAATTGCCCCAGTCCGTATTTACTTTACTACAAGGGACAAGTCATGAATTGGGACAAGCGCTTGTCCAACATCCAATCATCAAGGCCGTTGGTTTCACGGGCTCAATACATGGTGGGCGAGCTTTATTCGACTTAGCACAATCTCGCCCTGAACCTATTCCATTTTATGGAGAATTAGGCGCGGCAAATCCGGTGTTTATCTTACCCAATAAAATGGTCGCCGAAGGTGATTCACTCGCTAAGCAATTTGTACAATCGATGACAATGGGCAGTGGTCAATTTTGTACCAAGCCTGGGGTAGTTTTTGTCATTAAAAGTGAAGCTTGTGATTCATTTCTTTCTACCATACGCACAGAGATTCAAGCACAGGATGGCCATACACTACTTACTAGTGGAATCAAGCAGCAGTACTTGTCTCAAATAGATTTTCGCGGTGCGGATGAGTCCATTCAACTGATCAAATCTTCGCCTGAATTTGGTGTAGAAACATGTTTATTCGAAACCACCAGCCAGGCATGGAGAGACAACCCTCAGTGGCAAGAAGAGATTTTCGGCCCTCAATCTATCGTAGTTTCTTGTGATAACTTCCAAGACATGCTTGAACTTAGCCACCATCTTTCAGGAAGCCTAACCGCTACATTGCAGGCCAATAAGGCAGATTATAACCTAGCAAAACAATTGCTTCCTGTGCTCGAAAATATGGCAGGTCGAATCGTATTTAATGGTTGGCCAACGGGTGTTGAAGTAAGCCATGCTATGGTTCATGGTGGGCCATATCCCGCTTCAACGATGCCAGCTAGCACATCGGTAGGTACCCAAGCGATCAAACGTTGGTTGCGCCCGGTGGCTTACCAATCTCTCCCTGACGAACTGCTCCCTGATACTCTAAAGCAGAGTAATCCACTCAACGTCACCCGCACAATTGACGGCGTTGTTGAAATAAATAATCGCGAGTAGTATTGGCTATTGAATACCGTCATTTTAAATGAATAGAATAAAAAGGTACCAGTTGGTGCCTTTGTTTTGATTAACACCTAAAAACACTCATCAACCAGTGGATCGAAACCTCAATCCATGGCAAAAATGGTATATTGGATAAAATACTCTTGTAAGCTCGGAGACCTGGATGTCACAAAAACCTGTTTTTAAAACTCGAACTCAAGTCGTAGAAGAAGCGATCCGTTCATTAATCCTTAAAGGCGAGTTAAAAACTGGTCAACCCCTTAGACAAGATGCGCTTGCTGCCGAATTCAACGTCAGCCGTATTCCTGTCCGTGAAGCTCTAGTGCAGCTTGAAGCACAAGGCTTGGTCAGTTTTGAGCCGCATAAAGGTGCCACTGTTACGGAGCTATCTCCTGACAAAATCGATGAACTATTTGAATTACGTGCCGTCGTAGAGTGTCATATTTTAGAGCATGCTATTCAAAAAATGACTAGCACTGACCTTGAGAACGCTCGTCAAATTCGTGAACAATTCGATGCTGTATTGAAAAGTGGTGCTGAAATTGAAGAGTGGAGCAATTACAACTATGACTTTCACAGAGCCTTATACGCTCCTGCCAATATGCCTGAAACTATGGATGTCATTTACAACCTAAATACCAAATGCGACCGATATATTCGTTTGCAACTTCTGTTCACTACAGGAATTGAAAAAGCAGAAAAGGAACATCTTGCACTGTTTGAGATGTGCGAAAATCGTGATATCGAGGGTGCAAAATACCTTTTAAAAAAACATATTCTGGAGGCTGGTGCCGCAATTCGCGACTTGTTGTTAGCCAGACAAAACTCCGCAGAATAATTTGATTCAGACCTAAGTTCACCATCAGTTTGCCGATGTATAGATAAGCATAGCCTCCGATACTTAGGTCTCTATTTCACACGGTAAATTGGAGTAAGCATGGATATAGGACCAAAATTTTTACTCGCCGCTATTCGACAAAAATTGAAAGAGCAAGGACTTTGCTACAGTGAACTATCTGAAAAAACAGGTGTACCTCTGTCAACAATCAAGCGTCATTTGCGCAGTCCTTCACTGAGCATCGATAAAATCCTGATGTATGCTAGCTATGCTCGTACGGATCTGGTCGAACTTTCACAACTGGCAAGACAACTACAACACAGCGGTGAAGAGTTTATTTCTGACGAGCAAAATGCACTCTTTGTAGAGTATCCTCATTTACTCGACTTTATCTACATGGTGACCTCGCTGAAACTCACGCCCAAACAGGTTGCTGAAAAATACCAGCTATCTTACGCAAGCCTACGATGCTATCTGAGTATCGCTGAAATTCTTGGCTATATCGAAGCGGACTGTGACGAGATATCTTATCGCTCTGAGCGCCGTTTCATCATGGAGCAGGGCACACCACTTGATTCGCTATTTAGACAACGTTTTCAGCAGGCTTCAATAGCCCATGATACGCCCCCTCAAGTATGTCAAGGTAGAGTTCGACTTACTGAAGCGCAACGTTTGCAGCTAGAAACCGAATTTGATAAAAAGCTCCATGCGTTTCATGTGAGCAACTGCAGTAATGACACTGGTAATTATACAAACGTTTTACTCCGCTACACACCTGGCGAACAAATTCTCTTCTCGGATGATTTACCTGAAATTGACGGAAGCTTACTTAAGCTAGTATCCGACCAATTTCCTCGAAATTGACATGTCCCCTACCTACTCAACCAAAACACAATTGATGCCATTGCTGACAACAAATTTTGCCATTAATTGAATCAGTATAAATTGTCTTTTACCAAATACTTCAAGCTTATTCTAACGCTGCTTTTTCATCATCTGCTGCCTATAAATGCAATCAATAGGGCGTAGCGCACTCCTTCAGAAACGCAGACCAAACTTATAAGTATCAGTTTTTAATACCTGTAGTCTCTATTTTTGCCACTGTGTTACAAAAATGTTAATAGTCGTTGATGGCGGGTTTTATACAATATACAGTTTTTATTGACCTGAACGATAACCTAAAAAAAGCCCAGAAACGGAAATCACAGAGGAAGCCATGAAAGCATATCAGCACTTATTCAGAAGCACACTATTGGTGGCGTTCACCGCAGTAATGACGACTCACGCTGCCACCGCGAAACCATATCCTGCCGGAACTGAACTGGCCAAAACCCAGGAAATCGTGTTAAACAACGGAGCAGAAGTGACGTCTATCGATCCTGCCAAACAAGCTGCTGAGCCAGCATTCAATTTAGGCCGAGACCTATTTGAAGGACTAACAGTACAAGACAAACTTGGCCGGACAATCCCCGGTATCGCTAAAAGTTGGAAAGTGAACGACAACAACACGGTTTATACCTTTACTTTACGTCAATCACGTTGGTCGAACGGCGAACCACTCACCGCACACGATTTTGTCTATAGCTGGCAGCGCTTGATTAACCCTGAAACCGCTTCTCCATATGCCTGGTTTGCTGCTATTCCGGGAATTAAAAATTCCGCAAAAATCATGGCTGGGCAAGTCTCCGCAACGGAACTAGGAGTTAAAGCCATTGACGATTTAACATTTGAAGTCACGCTGGAAAAGCCCGTACCATTTTTTATCAAACTTCTTAGCCATCCAGTGCTCGCCCCCGTCCATCAAACCACAGTTGAGACATATGCGAGTCAATGGACTCAACCACAATACATTGTCACCAATGGCGCGTTTATCGTATCCGAATGGAAAGTTAATGAAAAAATGGTAATGATAAAAAATCCAAACTACTGGAATGCTGACAATGTCATCATAGAAAAAGTCACTTGGTTACCTATTGGTGACGCTAACGTATCGCTTAACCGCTACCTTGCTGGCGACATCGATCAGGCATTGTTCATTCCAGCAGCGCAGAAATCCAAACTTCTTAAACAACTTCCAGAGCAAGTCGCCAATACCAGCGCCTCACTTGGTTCAACATTCTATTACCTCAATACTGCCAAAGGACCGACTAAAGATGTTCGCGTTCGTAAGGCGCTGTCATATGCCATTGACCGTGATGTCCTTACTAAAGCCATTGTCAAAAATGGCGGTATTCCAATGTACACGTTAGTACCACCTCAAACCGATGGTTTTACCTCACACACGCCAGAATTCGCCACGTGGACACAACAGCAGCGTAACGCAACCGCACAGAAACTCCTCGCTGATGCAGGGTACAGCCGAAGTAACCCAATCAAGCTTACTTTTACCATTCCAACCTTTTCCAAAGACGTAAAGATGGCGACCGCTCTCGTCGGAATGTGGAAAAGTGTACTTGGCGCTCAAGTAGAGATCACTCAACTTGAACCTAAGGTGTTTTACGCACTAAAAGATCCAGGCAACATTAGTCGTGGCGGTTGGACAGCTGACTATAACGAGGCTTCGACTTGGTTGGACATTTTCGTCTCAACGGGTGAGTACAACGACTCGTTTTATAACAACCCTGAATACGATCGCTTAATGTCTGAGTCAAAAAGTCTAAGTGACCCTTCGCAAGAATATATCGCGGCTGAGCAGCTTCTTATTGAAGATATGGCGATTATTCCCGTATACCGAAACGGCAACGACCAGTACTTAATTAAGCCTCATATCGGTGGCTACGAACGCACTAACCCTGAATCTTCGTACTACCGTAAAAACGTCTACGTAAAAGCCCACTAAATAGCAAAGCGCTCTCCTTCCTAGAAATAACTAGGTAGGTTGAGCGCGCATAGGAAGCAGTTGATGCGGTTTGTATCACTAAAAATAGATACAAAACATCATTTATATAGGGAACATTTCATGTTGTTGTATATTTTGCGCCGCTTACTCATCGCGGTACCTACACTACTGTTTATTGCTCTGGTTTCATTTTGGTTGATGCACATCGCGCCGGGTGGGCCTTTCGACATGGAAAGACCCATGCCTGAAGTTGTTCGAGCTAATATCGAAGCTAAGTTTCATCTTAATGAACCATTTCTCATCCAATTTTTTATCTATATCTCAAATTTTTTCCGCGGTGATTTAGGCCCAAGTTTTGTCTATCAAGACTTCAGTGTCACCCAGCTGGTCGCACAATCTTGGCCTGTTTCTGCAGTGCTAGGCGTCATTTCATTTTGTATTGCTGTTCCAACAGGAATGGTACTGGGTACTATTGCGGCTTTAAAAAGAAACAGTAAACTCGACTATCTACTGATGGCACTTTCCATGACGGGCGTAGTAATTCCTGCGTTCGTTTTGGCCCCCGTTCTTGTGACTATTTTTTCAATCCATTTTGGCCTTCTGCCTGCAGGAGGCTGGGAAGGTGGATCGTTGCGTTTTCTCGTTTTGCCAGTATTGAGCTTGGCGATTGGATCGATAGCGAGCATCGCTCGTGTCATGCGCGGCGCCATGATTGAAACCCTCAATCAGCCGTATATTAGAACGGCAAAGTCGAAGGGACTATCAACAACGTACATCCTTTTTCATCATGCGTTACGCCCATCACTGATCCCAATCATCGCGATACTAGGACCAAGTTTTGTCGCCGTCGTTACGGGGTCGGTGATCATTGATATTTTCTTTAGCACAGGTGGCATGGGGCAACACTTCGTCTCTGGCGCTCTAAACCGTGATTACGGATTGGTGATGGGAATTACCCTAATCGTTGCGTCACTCACCATCTTTTTCAATCTCGTGGTCGATTTACTGTACACCATTATCGATCCTCGTATTCGTGTATAAGGATATGGCGATATGTTAACTAAAAAAATTAACGCTCAAGACTTCACTGATTCTATGACAGATCACATCGAAGCAGTCGAAGGACGTAGCTTATGGCAAGACGCTTGGGCACGATTCAAACAAAACCGCGCGGCGATGACTTCAGTCTATGTGCTTATGTTTATCATTTTGTGTATCACATTTGGACCGAATCTGGCCGCATTCAGTCATGATGAGATTGATTGGAATGTCGTAATGGATCCTTACGAACTTGGTAAACCATCAATTAGTTCAGGTCATTATTTCGGTACAGATGATCTCGGCCAAGATATTTTTGCACGCACGATGCAAGGCGGTCGATTATCGATCATGGTCGGTTTTATGGGGGCACTTGTGGCCGTTGTGATTGGTACGATTTGGGGAAGTTTGTCAGGGTACCTCGGTGGAATGATCGATAGTGTGATGATGCGAATCATCGAAGTTCTCGACTCGGTTCCATTTATGTTCATGGTGATCTTATTTGTCACCCTGTTTGGTAACAATATTTACCTCATTTTTGTTGTGATAGGCATGGTGTCGTGGTTGGGGATCGCTCGCGTCGTCAGAGGAGTGACATTCAGTATTAAAAAACGTGAATTTATCGAAGCCGCCCACTCTATTGGCGTATCTCGTGTGACTATCGTGCGCCGACATGTGTTACCGAATGTTCTTGGCATCGTGATGGTTTACGCTTCTTTGATGGTACCTGGCTTTATTATGTTTGAATCATTTCTAAGCTTTTTAGGCCTTGGCGTTCAACCACCCGATACCAGCTGGGGAATCCTTATTTCTGAAGGCGCTAAAACCATTGACATTGCACTTTGGCAGTTGTTGTTCCCATCGGCTTTTTTAGTCTCCACTCTATTTTGTTTTAACTTCATCGGTGACGGGTTACGTGATGCCCTTGACCCAAAAGATCGCTAAGGAGCAGTAATGAGTATTCTATCGATCGAAAACATGAATGTTCGTTTCAATACCGCCGACGGCGTTGTACAAGCCGTCACGGATCTTTCTTATACCATCGAAAAGGGTGAAACGCTTGGTCTTGTTGGTGAGTCTGGATCAGGAAAAAGCCAGTCTGTTTTTGCCTTAATGGGATTGACCGCTGATAACGGAATAGTCTCGGGCACCGCTAACTTTAAAGGTGAGAACCTACTCACCATGTCAAAAAAGCAGCTCAATCATATTCGAGCTGAAAAAATTGGCATGATTTTCCAAGATCCAATGACGTCACTTAACCCTTTTATGAAGATAGGAAAGCAACTATCCGAAGTTTTAATGATCCACAAAAGTATGAGTCGGGCTGAAGCCGATATACAGGCCATTCAAATGCTAGATGCGGTGCGAATTCCTTCTGCAACTCCTCGTATGAACCAATATCCACATCAATTATCTGGTGGGATGCGCCAGCGAGTCATGATTGCGATGGCATTGCTATGTAGGCCAGAACTTCTCATTGCTGATGAGCCAACCACCGCTTTGGATGTAACTGTACAAGCTCAAATTCTTGCCCTACTGCGTGAGTTACAGGCGGAATTTAATACCGCAATCTTACTGATCACCCACGATATGGGTGTCGTAGCCGAAAGTTGTGACCGAGTATTAGTGATGTATGGCGGCAAAAAAATGGAACAAGCTGATACTGATAGCCTATTTGCTCACCCCGCACATCCATACACTCGTGGGTTATTACAAGCTATTCCATCCATCACCAAAGACATGGACAGGCTTCCCACCATTCCGGGTAATCCGCCAAGTGCATTAGTCAATAGAAAAGGCTGTCCTTTCCGTGAACGCTGCAGTGAATACCGCACAGAATGCAGCGCTGTTATGCCACCTTTCAAATCAATTTCCAATACCCAAGCCCTTGCCTGCCACATCAATCAGGCAGACACCGTTACCCCAATCAATCGCATCGCATAGGAGTTGGAAATGAATACTCAGCTAAAACGTCATTCACAGTCAAACACTCCTGAAGTTTTACTTTCAGCACAAGATTTAAAAGTACACTTTGCAATCAACAAACACATAGTGCCAAGTAAACGTAAGATCGTAAAAGCCGTTGATGGTATCGATTTGAATATATATAGAGGCGAAACATTGGGCATTGTAGGGGAATCCGGCTGTGGTAAATCTACGCTTGCCCGTGCCTTATTACGTCTGATTGAACCGACCGAAGGTAGCTTAGTTTGGCGTGGTCAAGACATGCGTGCATTTAACAAGCGTGAGTTAGCAAGCCGACGTCGAGAATTTCAAATGATCTTCCAAGATCCATCCGCTAGCTTAAACCCTCGTTTGACGATTTCAGAATGTATTGCCGAGCCTTTGCGAACTCATGAGGCTCAATTAAGCCGTAAAGAAATCGAGCAACGCGTCATCAAAATGATGGATAAAGTCGGATTACTGGCTAGTCAGCGTAACCGATACCCACACGAATTTTCAGGAGGGCAATGTCAACGTGTCGGCATAGCTCGCGCGTTAATTTTAAAGCCAGACCTAGTCGTGTGCGATGAGCCTGTCAGTGCCTTAGATGTCTCTATTCAAGCTCAGGTTATCAACCTTCTTGATGACCTAAAACAAGAAATGGCACTAACCTTAGTGATGATAGCTCATGACCTTAGTGTGGTTCGTCATATCAGCGACCGAGTGATGGTGATGTATTTGGGTAAACCGATGGAGCTTGGCATTTATAACCAAGTGTTTGATAACGCACAGCACCCATACACTCAAGCATTGCTGTCTGCCGTGCCAATCGCAAACCCAACCCTAGCTCGAAAGCGAGAAATTCAATTATTGCCAGGAGATCTGCCTTCACCCCTCAATCCACCAAGTGGCTGTGTCTTTCGAACTCGCTGCCCAAAATCAAGCGATCTATGTGCTAATCAGCCACCTACTCGAAGTGGCAACCTCAAACATCAAATATTCTGCTCTCATAACCAATTAGGAAACCTTTAAATGACCAATAATTCAATCGCTGAACGTTTATCGGCATTACGAGAAGGCATGGCCAATCAAAAGATCGATGCTTATATCGTCACAAATTACGACCCTCACACTAGCGAGTATTCCGCTTCTCACTGGCTCGCTCGAGAATGGATTTCTGGTTTCACAGGTTCAGTTGGCACTGCCGTCATCATATCTAATGGTGGTGGACTATGGACTGATGGCCGCTACTTCATTCAGGCCGAGGAGCAGTTGCAAGGATCAGGGCTTGATTTGTTTAAGGCTAAATTGGTAGAAACCCCCACCATTCCACAATGGTTAGCAGACACTTTACCAAATCAAGCTCGCGTTGGAGTTGATGGCCGTAGTATTAGTCAAGAATTCTATCTGGAACTTAAGCAGGCTTTTTTAACGAAAGGGATTGAAATAGTATTAGAACACGACCTAATTTCGCCAATTTGGCACAATCGCCCACCACGTCCTAACGCTAAAGTATTTAACCATAGCTCTCAATATGCAGGTGTCAATACTAGCGATAAAATACAAAAACTACGCAAGTACTTATCTGAACAACACGCTCAAGCATTACTTATCTCAACGCTTGACGACGTTATGTGGACATTAAACATTCGTGGTGGTGACACAGATTACAGTCCTGTAAGTGAAGCGTACTTGTTAATTAGCCAAGAGCATTGTCGCCTATTTATTAACACCCACAAAATCAACACCGAGGTGTCTGATGAGCTGTTAAAAAATGGTGTCCATCTTCATCAGTATGAACACGTTCACGAAGCTCTGAACTTAATAGAAAACCACAGTAAAGTTATTTACAACGCCAAAAATACTGACAGCTTGCTGGTCAATGGGATTAAAAAAGAAATATCCCTTATGAATCTACCTTGTATTGTGACTCAACTAAAAGCAGTTAAAAATCCCATCGAACTTAGGAATATGAAAGAAACACTACGTTATGATGGCATT
This sequence comes from Vibrio pacinii DSM 19139, assembly GCF_000711795.1. Lineage (GTDB taxonomy): Bacteria > Pseudomonadota > Gammaproteobacteria > Enterobacterales > Vibrionaceae > Vibrio > Vibrio pacinii. Next base: position 102,136 of record NZ_JONH01000002.1, read on the forward strand.
GCAATGGTGAAATTTATGTATTGGCTACAACAACAGGTACCAGGTGGGAAAGTCACTGAACTTTCAGCTGAACAATGTTTGATGGCATTTCGGAAACAACAACCAGGATACATTAGTGATAGTTTCCGAACCATTGCAGGGTTTGGTAAACATGGCGCTAAAATGCACTACGCAGCTAATAAAAATAGCAATTCTCAAATCAATGAAAGTGAATTTTTCTTAGTCGATTCTGGGGGCCAGTTTTTAAGCGGGACAACCGACATCACGCGCACTTTCCACTTCGGGAGTCCAAGTGATACAGAGCGCCGAGATTATACATTAGTGCTCAAAGCAGTGATAAGACTCACTCAAACTCGCTTCTTAAAAGGCGCTACTGGTTCGAATCTCGATATCATGGCGCGTGGTGTCTTGTGGCAAAATGGTATTGATTACAAATGTGGCACAGGACATGGTGTTGGAATGTGCTTAAACGTTCATGAAGGCCCACAAAATTTCTCACAAAACCCGGCAGAAGTGGCACTTGTTCCCGGAATGGTCATTACCAATGAGCCCGGTGTTTATCGTGAAGGTAAGTATGGAATCCGCATCGAAAATATGATGCAAGTTGTTGAGATTGAAAAAAACGAATTTGGTACCTTCTATGGTTTTGAAACCATAACTTTAGCGCCTATTGCGACAAACATGCTCAAGGTCGATATGCTATCGAACGAAGAAATCGATTGGTTAAACGATTACCATCAACAGTGTATGTATCTCTTAACAGAAGGCTTAAATCCCGAAGAAAAAGCATGGCTCCAACAAGCGACTCAACCTATTTCGCAATAATCTCTCTATCATTGTGTTTGATCCATTTGCCAGCGCTTGCGCTGGCTTTTTTATGCGCTAGATTCGAGTAAAGACACTGAACCAACCACTTGATTGCGTCCGGTGCGTTTAGCTTGATACAAAGATTGATCGGCCGCGTTGAAAAGAGCATCAAAATTAAAGTCGCGTTGATTGACCTCAATCACCGAATAACCGACCGAGACCGTCAGCGCACGATGAATTTCGCTCTGTTCATGCAAAATATTTTCTTGTTCGATGCTAAAGCGGATACTCTCGGAAAGTTCAGCAACATTTGGCGCTTCTTGCGCCACGACCAGCAAAGCAAACTCTTCACCGCCAATTCGACAAAACACTTCTTGTTCACCATTGGCATGACGCTCCAACACACTGCCAACTCGCATCAGGGCAATATCACCTTGCAAGTGACCATAGTGATTGTTGTACAAACCGAAGAAATCAATATCGACCAAGATCAATCCATAGCATCGAATTGCTGGCTGTTGATCGTCACAAAAATCTTCTAACAACGACTCAAGCATGCGGCGATTGCCTAAGCGAGTTAATGGATCAAGTTTAGACAGGGTTTCAAGTTGCTCATTGGCCTTTTGTAACTCTCGGGTGCGCGCTTTAACCTCTTGCTCTAGGTTTTCGTTCAGTTCGTGAATCGCTTCTTGGGCGCGCGTTCGCAGTAAAACTTCGGTCAAATTGGAGGCAAACATGCGAATCATTTCTCGAAGCTGATGGGTCAACGGAGTTCGCTTGAGTAAGTTATCGGCCGCGATAAACGCAATCGGCTCATCACTATTGTTGACCAACATCGTCATTGCTGTCCAACCAAAGCCAACAATATGGAAATCATGATAGATGGGAACAGACTCTTCAAATACCACATCATTGGGACTGATGCGCGCGGCATTGACAATCGAGCGGTCAACCGTATCAGAGCGGTAATAAGATTCATCAACCACATTACCTTGTATGTCGGTGCCCCAAGTACCTTGCATATGAGAACACTCTTTATCGGTTAAAAAAACCGCAAAGCGATCGATGCCCAAGCGATTGATTGCAAACGTCACCGCAGATTTACACACTTCACTGACCGTCATACAACGTGACAACTCGACCATGCTGGTGTGGAGCATACGTACGTTTTGCTCTTGACGTTTACGGATGTAGATTTGCGCGAGCAAGGATCCAAATGACTCAAGCATCTGCTTTTGATAGGTAGTAATCGGCGTGCGATGGATATAGTTATCCATCGCAATCCAGCCAATTACTTCATCACCATCACGTAAAATAAGCATTGCATTCCAACCTTGGCCAACGACGTTGCCTGCCGTATAGAGCGGCGCATCTTCAAGCACAACTAAGCTTTCTTTACCTTCAAAAAGCGCGTTAATGTAGCCCTCTTCTAATTGGTGTAAATCAAATTGGGTGTGATGTTCACTGACGGTCTGACCTTGTTCATTGGTGCCATAAGTACCGTTAAAGCAGCGTTTTTTGATATCAAGCAACATAAAGGAGGCGCGATCAAAACCTAATTTATCGCGAATCACTTCAATTGAGAGACGAAATAGTTGATCGAGATTAGCAGGATTGGAGATCTCGACCGCGACCTCTTGCACTAACTTCATATTGTCAATAAACAGCTCGCGCTGCTTAATCACATCAAGATATTTCGCTTCTTTAATATCACGCTGTTTAAACTCTTTCGCAGCCTCTATTTCAGCGCGCACGCACTGCCAGCGCGCGGCGATAATCTGCAGCGTATCAAGCTGATGATTATGATTGAGTTTATCTAGTTCAGCGGCGTTGAGGCTCTCGACCACCAGATAAATGCGCTTTTCTGGATGATTGTCGAGCATAAACACATAACTGTGCGCGCCCATCACAGTGCGATAACGCCATTGGCAGGTATTCATCGCGAGTGGAATCAGGCCATCAGAGGTATCAAACTGTGAGACCCAAGCCCAAAAGGTGTCTGGATAATGTTCAAGTTGAGCAGGTTGACCGTAGCTAAAAAGAAACGGCGCCACTGGATCCGATTTAGGTTCTGAAAAAATCGCCATATGTTTAGGCTTTAATGCATCGTCAAGATACTGAAATAACGCATTGGCCAAGAAACGTTGGTTTCTGGCTGACAAAATATCCTTGAGTAACATCCGTGAAAACATACCGCGCAACTAAACCTAAGTACTATGACATGACTAAAAATATCAGCTCAAGGTATGCAATCAAATGTATTTATCAGCAGCTGTTAAGTGACTCGCATTTCACTTTTTGCAACTTGTCGGGATATGATAGAAGCAACAATTTGCATAATTGTATGGTGATACTTGACCGACCAATATGCCGCGATATTTATCGTTTTAGTGATGATCGATTAGAATAAAACCATAACCTTGCAAAGGAACAAGTTGTGCGTAAATGGCTGCCAATATCCGCTTTAGCCCTGAGCGTTTGTGCTCAGGCCCAAGTTGATTTGATTAAAGTGGATAAATCAAAGCGTCGGATGTATCTGATTGAAAATCATCAGGTGATCAAAGAGTATCGTATTGCCCTTGGTAAACAACCCAAAGGACACAAAATACGTGAAGGCGACCAGCGCACACCAGAAGGCCGTTACACTTTAGACTTTGTTCTCGAAGACTCCGACTTCTATCGCTCGATTCATATCAACTACCCCAACCAAGCCGATATCGATTATGCCATGCGGCTCAACCTCAACCCTGGTGGCGATATCAAAATTCATGGGCTGAAAAATGGTGAAGTTCGCCCAGCCAACTTTGTACAAAGCTTTGATTGGACGGATGGCTGCATCGCCATTACCAATCAACAGATGGATGAACTGTTAACGTTGGTGACGATGGGCACACCGATCGATATTGAATGGTAACTTGATACTGAGTAGAAGATTGATACTGAGTAGAAAAAGGACATCAAGGCCAACGACTTAGGCCCTTTCTCGGGTTACCCACCAGCACATTAATGATCCCACCGTGACCATGACAACGCCTTCAATAAAGCTCTGAGTCAATACCAAGCCAAGGATAAATGAGGAAATCACCGTAGAAAGCACAGGGGTAAAGTATGACAACGTCGCCAACAGCAGCATGTTGCCACCAATAATGGCGTAGTTCCACAATGCATAGCCACTGCCCATCGCAATACCAGAAATCAGCAGTAACGTGCCCGACTCTAGGTTAAGCGTCATGCCTGTTTCGCCACTTAACGCATACTTTATCCATAGCGTAATCGCCGTCATGATGAAGAACAGCGTGATCGCATTTTGTCCATTCGAGATGCGTTTGGTTAAATTACAGTAGATCGCCCACAAAAACGCCCCGACAAACGCCATCGCATAAGTCACGGGGTTCGTCGCCACATTGGCAGCAATTTGAGCCAGCGTCAGACCTTGCTCGCCAGTGATGCTCCATGCCACACCAAAAAACGCTAACGCGATACTTGGGTAAACCAACACGCTGTTTTTTTTGCCACTGCTTAATACCGCAAGCAGCACGGTCAGCGCCGGCCATAGGTAATTGATCACCAGCATCTCTACCGCTTGTTGACGTGAGTTGGCCATGGCTAACGCCAGCGCAAGACAGATCTCATAGGCGACGAACAGGCCGCCGCCAATCAATACATAGCGTAGTGAGTAGAGACGCCATTTAGGCACGCCCATTACTAGCACAAGAAACACAGATGCGACGGTATAAATTGATGCTGCGCCGCCAACTGGGCCAAGCATTTCGGTGACGGCTCGCGCGAATCCCATCACGCTACTCCAGAGTAAGATCGCCGCGATGCCAGCAAGGGTAAACTTATGTGAGCTTTTGAACATTATTATCGCCCAATAAAAAAGCCGGACGCAGCGCCCGGCTCCAATGATACGTGATTAACTTAAATAATTTCCCAACTGTGCGTCATCTCAACGCCTTTGCCGAGCATTAAACACACCGAGCAGTATTTTTCTAAGGAATCTGCAGCCACTTGAGCAACTACCTCAGGTGATAAATTGTCACCTGTCACTTCAAAATGAATATTCACTAACGTAAAAATACGTGGCGCGGTTTCGCGGCGCTCGGTGGTCAGCTTAGCAACACAGCCAGTGACGACTTGTCCTGCTTCTTTCAAGCCATCAACCACATCCACCGAACTGCAACCACCTGCCGCCATCAGCACCATCTCCATTGGGCTTGGCGCCGTGGCACCCCCATTGCCGTCCATAACGACTGAATGGCCCGATTGTGATTGCCCTAAAAATTTAAATTCTTCGACCCATTTGACTTCAGCTTGCATCTTTTCTCTCTCGTTATTTTGATTGCGGTGTATCGGTTGGGAATACCACCCCAGTTTGACGACGAATCTCTTCTAGTAACTTAGCCACGATTAGCGAGCGCTGAGTACAACTGTCGTTCATCGCTTTATTTTGATGTTGAACGGCAAATTCCAACGCCTCATAGTACATTGGATTTGACTCTTGTTTGACGCTCAGATCAATGCCTATATTGCTGCCACGGGTGTATTTGGTGATCGATTTCGCGATTGAGATCATCTCAATCAACAATGCGCCATCTTCGCCTTGGATCTCACTCGGCAAATATGAATCGCTGGTTTTCGAATGTTGCAGAACCACTTCAAAACCGTCGTAATTCAATATCACACTACCGCTACCATCGACACCAGAATCAAGTAACTGCGCTTGTGCCTGAACCGATGTCGGTTCACCGAATATCTCCACCGCCGAGCTTAAACAGTAAAAGCCGATGTCCATAATTGAACCATTGGCAAAATCGGGGTTAAAGGTATTCGGGTTTTCTCCGGCCAAATATTTCCCGTAACGTGATGAATATTGGCAATAGCTGATCAACGCTTTACGCACTTTACCAATAGAGTTTAACGACTGCTTGAGACGTTTAAAGTTCGGCAAATGTGGCGACATAAACGCTTCAAATAACAGTACGTTATTTTCACGCGCGACCTCAAACATCTGCTGCGCCAGTTGATAATTGGCCGCCATTGGTTTTTCAACAATAACATGTTTGCCCGCGCGCATCATTTGCATCGCTTGCGGCGCGTGCAGTACGTTAGGACTAGCGATGTAGACGGTATCGACCCTGTCAGAGTCGGCTAATGCCTGCACATCATCAAACAAGGTTGGTGAGTCATACTTACTGGCAAACTCTTGCGCACTCTCAAGACGACGCGAGTAAACTCCGGTCAGTTGGTATTTACCCGACTTAAGCGCCGCTTGAACAAATTGATCGGTAATCCAATTGGTACCGATAACCGCCAGTTTTATCATTCTATTTTCTCCCTAGCTCATCACGATTGAGGTGATGAGTCTGACCGTTACTACACCGTCCAGACGACTCGCACAGCGAGCAAAATCAGGACGACACCAGATAAACGATCGATGATTAGCGCTTTAGAGCGAATTTTATCAATTAATCTTGGACTGGAAAGCAAAAAAGTAATTAAGGTGTACCACAAGCCATCAACCACGAAGGGAGTGACAACAATTAGCCCTTTTGCCGCGATGCTATCCCCAACCGCGACAAATTGACTGAACAGCGCGATAAAGAACAGCGCAATTTTCGGACTGAGCAGAGAAATCAAAAAACCTTCGCGAGCAGATTGCCACACCGTGGTTTTTCGACCAGACTCTAATCGTTCTGCCACCCCACCTTTAGAACGCAACGCATTGTAACCGAGGTACGCAAGATACGCGGCACCAGCATAACTGATGGTTTTAAACAGCAGTGGCGACTGTTGCAACACAACCGCCAAACCAATTAAGGTGACAAACGCATAGATGCCGATGCCAAAAGCGTGAGCCCACGCGGTCGCCAGCCCGTTAAGACGACCACCCGCGAGGCTGTGCTTGGCGATCATCGCCAGGCTTGGCCCCGGAGACATGGCGCCCAACAAGCAGATAGTAAACAGTGAAAACCAGATAGTGAGAGTCATGCGATCAATCCTTTAAATCATGATGCTTAATGTGTAAGTCAGTGACTTCAACATAATCCACTAGCAAAATGATTTGAAATCAAAGTTACTCATTTGAGTAATGATTTTAAATCATACCAATTGAATAAGGTGAGGTGCGCATTGCAGCCAATACCTTGTCACGCATCCAATGGTGCGCTTTATCTTGATCGTATTTAGGGTGCCACATCAACCAGTAACAGTGTGGCTCGCTAGCAAAAGGCAACTCTCGATAGGTGAGTGGGTAATTTCTCGCCAGATTACGGGCAATATGCTCGGGGACTATCATTAGATAATCACTACTGATCAAAGCATTAACCGCAGCAGAGAAAAACGGTACTTTAAGTGCTATGCGGCGCTGATAGCCCGCATGTTTTAACCCCATGTCGGCGTTGCTGTCTTTATCGCCGCCACCCGTCACTTTAAGGTGAGAAAATGCCGTCAAACGTCGGCAACTCAGAGCTTCATCACTATCAAGTGGATGCCCTGCACGCATCAAACAAACCGAGCTGTCTTGACCAATTTGGACACTACTCAACGACTCTGGAGGCTGCGCGAGCATGGTTGACGCAAGGTGAATACCCGTTTGTTCAAACGAAGCAAGAAAGTCTGGCTGCCAAAGCCGATAAGCAATATTCACTTGCGGCGCTTGCTCAACCATAACCGCAACCAGATCTGGCAGGATATATTGCGCAACATAGTCACTCGATGAAATAACATACTCTTGCTGCCATAACGCCGGTTCAAATGAGGTGTCGGCGAGAAGCTGCTCAAATTGTTCTAGCAGCACACGCAGTTTGTGCTGCATTTCCAGCGCTCGCGGGGTTGGAACCAACTGGTTACCACTGCGGACTAACAGAGGGTCTGCGCATAATTCACGTAACTGCGCAAGCTGACGACTCACCGCTGACTGAGTTAAATTGAGCCGTTGCGCCGCATGGCTTACATGGCACTCTTCTAACAACACATGCAGTGAACGCAGTAAATTGAGATTAATATTATTGAGCATGATTTAAGGTATTAAAGAATTCCGTCAAGACCGTGTGGGTCATTAAATGGCGCAGTTCAGGGATTTGTTGTAACTCATCACGAATCGCATTCAAACGCGCCATGCTTGCGACTTCGACGTATAGCATCATATCGGTTTCGCCACTGATGGCATGACACCACTTCACGCCATCAATTTGGTAGATGCGTCCTGCATAAGTCTCACAGTAATGCGTCGAACTCGACATATCAAATTTTAATGCCAAGTAGGCTTTGATCGGGTCTTTAGCACTTTGCTGAGCAATATCAGCGTGATAGCCCAAAATTACTTTTTCATGTTCAAGCTTTTGAATGCGAGCCGTCACTGCGCTGCGCGACAAACTTACCTGACGCGCAATCTCGCTCACACTCGCTCGTGCGTTGAACGTTAACAGTTTGATTATCTGTTGGTCGAACTTGTCCATTTTTGCTTCCTGTTGCCAACTTATCCTGTTGGTTCAATGCAATGTGACACAAAAATGCGGCGCTGGAAAGTCGCCACAATAGCGCGACATTGCCTGTAAACCGACAATTTGACGCGCATCTGTGACGAAATGACTACTGCATCCACCCGCGGCTTGGGATAAGCTATCCGAAAAATAGCATAAGGTGCAGGGAGCGCATCATGAGTGAGTTAAAACAAGACATCACCTTACTATCTGGGATTGGTCAGTTATCGACGACCCTACTTGGGACAGGTCTGTTTATGGTGCCCGCGATAGTGGCGGGCATTGCTGGTCGCTTCTCGCTGTGGGCGTGGTTGGTACTCTTCATTGCGATCTGCCCAATTGCGCTTACTTTTGCCCAACTTGGTAAACGCTACCCAAGCGCTGGTGGCACGGCTTTTTTTGTTCGTAAAGCCTTTAACGCACGCTTAGAAAAAAGTGTCGCATGGCTGTTTTTAAGCGTTATCCCAGTCGGCGTTCCGGCTGCTATCGCGCTCGCGGCTGGTTTCTTGCAGCAACTGTTACCAGCGAGTCTAAACTCGTCTTTATTTGCTCAGATAGTAACGGTTGCGCTACTGGTGGCCGTCAACCTCGCTGGGGCGAAATCTTCAGGTCAGTTGCAAACCGTTGTCGCGTTAGCGATTTTCGCCTTAATTGCCGCATTTTGGTGGCGCGGTGACGTTAGCCAAGCAGACTTGGCGTTGCCGGCGCTTACCTCTGACGGTATCTGGTCAATAGGATTAGCGCTCGGTGTCATGTTTTGGTGTTTTGTCGGCATCGAAGCCTTTGCTCATATGGGCGAAGAGTTTAAGAATCCCCAGCGAGATTTTCCCATTGCGATTATTATTGGTTGCTTCATTGCGGGCGCAACCTACTGGGTTTGCTCAGTCATCATCCTAAAAATGGGCGCTTATGGCAGTGCTGCTTTCGACAGTACCTCAATCCCTTGGATCTCTGAGCAGCTGTTTGGCGCTCAGTTTAAAGCACTGATCAGCGTGATTGGGTTTGCTGCCTGCTTTGCCAGCGTCAACCTCTACACTCAAAGCCTGTCACGGATGCTGTGGGCTCAAGCGCGCGACTACAAACCAAGCGGTGGTTTGGCACGATTATCAATACGTGGTGTCCCGGCTAACGCCACACTCACCGTTGGCGCGGTAGTGGCACTGTCTTGTGTCGCGGGAGAATTATCAGGATTGGATCTTGAGTTCTTCCTTAAATTGGCCAACGGCATATTCGTGCTAGTCTACCTATTGGCAATGCTCGCGGCGTATAAACTGTTGAGCGGATTTAGCCGTAAACTCGCTGGCGTATCATTAGTGCTATGCAGCGCGGTATTCTTATGCCTTGGTTGGTCAATGCTATACGCAGTCATCGTCTTCAGCCTGCTCAACCTGCCTTGGGAAAGATGGCGGACGGCCAAGCAGAGCTAAACAGCGATACTGACGACCTTGTCACCACAAATCGTAACAATGGTCTGCGCATCAATCTTTCGCCACTCACCTCCGGGCTCTAATGGCTCAGACGCAAGCACGATGTCTGAGCCACGTTGTTTGATAAACACGGTTGGCGCATCACCACTAGAGCTGTAACGAATCACCCAGAACTGTGTTCCATCTGAGATACAGATTGACGCTTTGAGCGGATCCTCAATAGCTTGAGTTTGCATCAACTGTACAATGTCTCGCAAGGTGGTTTGTATCGCCTTGATCGGATTGTCACGTAAGCCATTTTGTAACATCAACATAAAAATCAATTCACTGTCTGTGGTGCCTTTACGTTGCAAAAATTGCACTTCGCATAATTGACGCTCAAGCAGGTAGCGTAGCTGATCAAAACCACCGATTTGACCGTTGTGAAGAAACATCCAGTTATCGATAATAAATGGGTGGCAGTTTGAGCGCGAGACTTGGGTGCCCGTTGATGAGCGCACATGCACCATAAAACGGTGTGAACAAATATGGTGAGTCAGAGAGCGCAGATTCTCATCCCCCCAAGCAGGCAACACGTCATGAAACTGCCCGGGTGTTGTACGTTCGGTATACCAACCGAGGCCAAAACCATCCGCGTTGACCCGAGTAACGGCTTTGCGCGCATCAAGACTTTGGTGCACCAGCGAGTGCTCTGGCTCATAGACTAATTGGTCGAGATAAATCGGGCTGCCTTGATAGGCCAACCAACGGCACATAGCGCTTCCTTGAGTGTTTACATATTTATTAATAACAGCATGATTTAAAGCTTTCAGCAAGCAAACGTGGCGATGCTTTAATCAACAACCTAACACCGAGGCGCTAACGCCTATCTGGCTGTAGCGCCGTCATGATGACGCTTTTTTATTCTTGGTTTGATATCAAGCCGATGGCTTTTCCGTATACTAAGTCAGTGAATAGGGAGAATATCTATGTCAACCAAAGAGCGCAGCTTACCCACACACAGACTGTCGAGATTGGGCAAATTTGCCTCACTCGCCACCCGTGTCGCAGGCAATGTGATCAGCGAAGGAAGCAAACAACTGGCACAAGGCAAGCGGCCCATAGCGCGCGATCTTTTACTTACGCCACAAAACATTGCGCGCTTAACCGATCAACTGGCCCATTTGCGTGGAGCGGCAATGAAGCTCGGCCAGATGTTATCGATGGATGCTGGTGACATTCTCGATCCCGAACTGGCTCAGATTCTAGCGCGACTTCGCTCAAGCGCAGACCCAATGCCCGCCAAGCAACTCAACAAAGTGATGGAAAACGCCCTAGGCCTCGATTGGAAAAGCGAGTTTGTCGCGTTTAATTTCAAGCCTGTGGCCAGCGCCTCAATCGGTCAAGTACATCAAGCGTACAGTGACGATGGGCAAAAACTGGCGGTTAAGGTGCAGTACCCGGGAATTAAGAAAAGCATTGATAGTGATGTCGATAATGTTGGGACACTACTCAAAATCGTCGGTTTGATTCCGGAGTCAGTCGACTATAAAAGTCTACTCGAAGAAGCCAAAAAGCAATTGCATGATGAAGCAGATTATCAACGCGAGGCCAACTATATGGCGCGCTACCATCAGGCTTTAGCCGATCACCCGCACTTTGTCGTTCCTAAGCTGCACCCTCAAAGCTCAGCAGAGTCGATATTAGCGATGAGCTTTATCGAAGGCACTAGCATCGAAAATATTCAACACAGTAGTCAAGAGACTCGTGATTTCGTTATGCATGCCCTACTGGAGCTGTTATTCAAAGAGCTGTTTGAATTTAAGATGGTCCAAACTGATCCTAACTTTGCCAATTATCTCTACCTTGAATCCAGTCATCAAATTGGACTACTCGACTTCGGCGCGACCCGTGAGTACAGCGAGCGTTTTAGTTCAGGCTATCAAGCGGCGTTTAGAAGTGTAATTCATCATGACGAGCAAGGTTTAAACCACGCATTAGAACAAATAGGCTTCTTCAGCCAAACGATTTTGCCCCATCAGCGGCAAGCGGTGTTGAACTTAGTCCACATGGCCTGTGAGCCTATGCTGGTAGACAAGCAATACGACTTTAAAGCCAGTGGACTGGCTCAGAGACTGCGTGAGGCAGGCACCATATTGAGTATGGAACAGGATTACTGGCATACACCACCAGCTGACGCGCTGTTCTTGCACCGTAAGATCGCAGGGATGTACCTACTTGCCGCACGAATCGGTGCAAAAGTAAACATTCGCCGTCTAGTCATGCCATATCTTGAAAGTGAGCAGCGATAGAGTATTGTTTTTCTGCTACTTTAGAGTAACTTGAACGGTAATCTATAAAAATATTCCTACATCGAGGTACTCTGTGAGTCAGTTTCAGGATCTCTCAACACTCATTGGACAGATTAGCAAGGCAGACGAAGATCAACATGCCACGATTCTAAACGACGCTATCGAGCAAGGCTTAGATCCTGGCTCGGTATCCTTGGTGCTCGAAGCCTTCCCAATTGAAGAACGTGTCAAACTTTGGCGCAGCCTTCCCCTCGAACTGCACATTGAAGTTCTGACTGAAGCGCGTGCTGAAGTACGTCACTCGATTATTGACCAACTGTCAGAAACCGAACTAAAACTGACGTTGGCAAAGCTCGACAATTTATCGCTCATTGAATGGGCCGACTCGTTACCTGAAGAGATCATCAACGAAGCGCTCCATCTAGTCGAAAAAGATGAACTCGAGCTGTATGACCAGGCAAATCAATATGAGGATGATCAACTCGGTCGCTGGGCTGAGAGAAAAGTGGTCACCCTACCATTTAGTATTTCGGTTGAGAAAGCCAACATCCTTATGGAGCGTTACAGTTATGATGCTCCACAGCAGATTTATTTGATCAATAAACAGAAGCAGTTTCGCGGCGTTGTTAGCTACATCGATTTGCTAAGAGCTGCGCCCAATGAACGTTTACGTAATCTGGCCATCGACAATGTGCTGACCTTAGATGCCAAATTAACTCTTGCCGAAAGTATCGAACCCCTTGAACACTCGTCACTTGCTGCGATTCCCGTGGTGGATGAAGACCAAACTTTGATCGGAGAAGTTGATTGGCAATTTGCCTTAAGTACTCAACGCGAAATCTACGAAGCCCGACTCATGGCCGGGACCGGTATGGACGAAGGGGATGACCTATTCGCGCCGGTGATGAAGAGTTCACAAAAACGTGGCGTTTGGCTCGGTATCAACTTGATGACCGCAATTTTAGCGTCAGTCACCATTGGATTGTTTGAAGATGTGATTGCCCAAGTCGTCGCGCTGGCGGTTCTGATGCCGATTGTTGCATCGATGGGCGGCATTGCAGGTAGCCAAACACTGACCCTAATGATACGCGCTATGGCGCTCAACCAGATCACCACAGGCAACCGTTGGGCGCTGTTGAAAAACGAAATCGGCATCGGCTCAATTAACGGTTTACTGTGGGCGTTGATCATTGGTGGTTTAGCGGGCTTATGGTTTCAATCCGCCGTTCTGGGCGCAACCATTGCTCTCGCCATTATTGTCAACATTGTTACAGCGGCTTTATTTGGCGTGTTGATCCCTATAGCACTTGATAAACTTAAACTCGATCCCGCGTTAGCAGGGTCGGTTATCTTAACCACGGTCACCGATGTGGTTGGTTTTTTTGCCTTCTTGGGTACCGCAAGCTTGGTCATGATATAGACCGAATAACGACAAATTCATCATTAGCATTTTTGCTAGCTTTTGCATTTTGCAATTCCAATATGCAACCAAGGCAATTAATTAGAGCTAAAAAAGGCGACATTCTACGCAATACAGCGCTATAAAAGTTGGCACATATACTGCTATATATTAGATGACCCTTAATAAGCCGAGGGTCACCTAGCCAACTGACGTTGTTAGTGAACTCTGTTTTGTTCACACCTATATCGGCCAATCTCACTCCTTGAGGTTGGTTTTTTTTTGCCGTTATTTTGCTGTTAACAGAACAGATAGAAAAAAGTAGCAGATAGCCAAAAGGCACACTGACGCTGATATCGCCTCTATTAACCATACATTTCACGCAAAAGAAAACCCCACTAAGCTCTCGCCTAGTGGGGTCTATTCTTACTCGCAGCAATCCGGCTACTAAATAGGTGCTCCCTGCATCTATTCCTTGATAGTACGCTGAATCCTTCAGCACTTTCCTTATCATCGCCTTCCTAGCGGTGTCCTTGGCAATCCAGCCTGTTAGCGTTCCTCACTAACTCGCATCACTTAATCCTTAAGCGGTGTCCCTGATTCTATCATCCTGATAGAGGTTGCCTTAGTCCGTTAAGTGTCCATTGCCTTTCCTTGTGTAACCATCCTAGTTACTAGCGTCCAGCCAATGTCCTTCGCTTTCCATGCCAATTATTCATCCTGAATAATCGAATCTTCGTCCTGAAGATGACCTATCCGTGGGTCTTTCCTGTTCCGTGTCTGCTCCTTGCTGACCACTTAAGATTATTCGATTGAGTCACTTTCACAATCATATTTTCAAGAAAATACTTTATGAAAACTGTGTAATAAACACTCAAACCAATATAAATCATATAGTTATGATTTATATCTGGCTATTTTCTTGGCCTGTTTTCTAACATCGCTCACGACTTTGTAAGAGATCTCTCACAAGCTTTGAGGGTAATATCCCAAATCCGGTCATTTTTCGTTCAACGCAAATTGTGATCAGGGACACTGGACATCGCAAGTCGGTCAATTGCCGTTGCGCAATATGCGAGTTTTTCTGGACTATCGATTCATAAATTAGGATATTATGAGCGCATCCACATCACACGGCTTATTACCCTACCTCGTAAAGGAAGATTGAATGATTTCTAAATGGGCGCAACGCTTTTACCAAATGGCAGAACTTGTTGGCTCTTGGAGTAAAGATCCCTCCACTCAAGTTGGCGCTGTCATTACTAAGCAAAACCGCATTGTCTCTGTCGGCTTTAACGGCTATCCCCACGGCATTTCAGATAGCGCAATGACTGACGATCGCGAAATGAAATACCTAAAAACCCTTCATGCTGAAGAGAACGCCATTCTCTTTGCAAAAAGGGACTTAGATGGTTGCGAGATTTGGGTGACTCACTTTCCCTGCCCAAACTGCGCAGCAAAAATTATTCAAACCGGTATATCAGCAGTGCACTGCCCTGAACAAACACCGGATTTTTTGTCTCGCTGGGGAGATAAAATCAAAGTTAGCCAAGAAATGTTCCTTCAAGCCGGGGTAAAAGTAAACTGGCTGCCTCTCGCCGATATTAGTTAACACCAGCGAGTGCGTCACTGCCGCTGCGCGCCAAAAGACACCCGTTGTTGCGCAGCGCTGCTTGATACGCCTAATCACTCTTTTCATAGCCATTGTGCCACCATATCCCTCTACTTGGGCGCATCGCTTGCGCCATTGACAAGTTTTTGCGTTACTAATCGGCAAAACTGACCATTAAAGACAGAGATTTTTGTCTACTATCAACGTCATATGGCCTTTCAACTGCCTCTTTCACTATTGTTCTAAAGTCGAACTCAATATTGCGCTTTCTTGTTCACTAATTGAGTAGAACAAGTGATCCACATCGCTTTGCGATCTTTAAACGTGGCAAACTGTTACATAATTAATGTGCTTCAAGTATTTTTAGTCGAAAATTAAGTCCTCTAATCAAAAAATGTCAATAGTATAAATAGACGTAACTTTTCAGTATCAATCGCCACTATTAACCCATTTAACAGCAGAAGATAAGAACATTAATTTTTCTAGCAGAATAAGATGTTAGGCATTACAATCCTGCCGCATAAAAACTACAAAATTAACACAAGATTTTATTCCCTCTACCAGCACCCCTACAAATGCAAAGTAGAGTCAGTCCCCCAAAACGCGAAAGGTCTAACATACAATGAGCCCAGAGAAACATCTCCTAGATTGGCAAACCAGCCAAACGATTGCGGAAACTATCTCTCCACTTCTTAGCCAGCTTTATCGTCATAAGGGCGTTGAAGTTCTACTTTTTGGTAAAACTCTCGTTAACGCTGCGACAATTGACATCATTAAAACGCATCGCTTAGCCCGCCGCTATACTGGCACCGCGCTAACGCCTCAGCAAACCCTGCCTTTGATTAAAGCCCTAACCGAAATGGAGCTCTCTCCATGTCGTATTGATGTTGGCCAACTCGCACATCAATTTTGGCAAGGCCGCGATGACGAACACGGCGTAAAAGACTTTTTGCACAGCGCTTTAATCGGAGCAATGAACGGCGAAACCGTCACTGAGCCTCGTGATGTCGTGCTATACGGCTTCGGTCGCATTGGCCGCCTGCTGACTCGTTTATTGGTTGAAAAGTCAGGCCCGGGTTACCCGCTGCGTTTACGTGCAGTTGTAGTTCGAGGCGGAAAAAAAGGCGATTTAGAAAAACGTGCTAGCCTACTTCGTCGTGACTCGGTTCACGGACAATTTAACGGCAGTATTGTGGTAGATGAAGAGCGTAAAGCCATCATCGCCAACGGTAACTACATTCAGTTTATCTACGCCAACAAACCTGAAGAAGTGAATTACACTCACTTTGGTATCAACAATGCACTTGTGGTTGATAACACCGGTGTATGGCGCGATGCAGAGGGCCTAAGCCAGCATTTATTGTGTCAAGGCGCGAAGAAAGTGCTACTCACCGCTCCTGGCAAAGGCGACATCAAGAACGTGGTATTCGGCGTCAATGAGGCGGTTATTGAACCTCAAGATACCATTATCTCTGCGGCAAGCTGCACGACCAACGCGATTACCCCAATCCTTAAAGCGATTAACGATAAGTTTGGCGTACTGTCTGGCCACATTGAGACCGTGCACTCATTCACCAACGACCAAAACCTGATTGATAACTTCCACTCAGGTGAACGTCGTGGTCGTAGTGCATCGTTAAACATGGTGTTAACCGAGACTGGCGCAGCAAAAGCAGTCGCGAAAGCGCTGCCTGAACTTGCAGGTAAACTCACGGGTAACGCGATTCGAGTTCCAACGCCTAACGTTTCTATGGCCATTGCCAACCTCAACCTTGAGAAAGGCACTGATAAAGAAGCGCTTAATGCTTACCTCAGAGAAATGGCGCTAACGTCTGAGCTGTCTGCACAAATCGACTACACCGAATCGACAGAAGTGGTGTCAACCGACTTAGTCGGATCGCGCTTTGCTGGTGTGGTTGACGGCGCGGCGACCATCGCGCAAGACAACCGCTGCGTTTTATACATCTGGTACGATAATGAATTTGGCTATAGCTGTCAGGTGGTCCACTGTATGGAACAGATGATGGGTGTACGTTACAAAACTTACCCAACCAAATAGCGCTTAACAGTGTATAAAATATCGCTGCGCTAATCTTCGGCAGCAAGACTCCACAACATAATACTTATAATAATCCCCCGTATTGCCATCCTCATTTATGTGAGGATGGCCTTTTTGCTTCCTCGTTCATGTTTGATTCATTTTCATTTTGTTACTTTGTGCATAACGTAAGAGGTATTGATTATGAATAAAACTATTTCGACTATTCTGGCTCTGTTTGTTGGCGTTATCGCGCTTCTTTTCAGTCTGATGCTAGCGATTCCATTGACGATTGCCGCATTAATCACAGGCAAAAAAATTGAGAAGTCGCTCAAGATGCAACGCACTGCGTTTTCTCAGCAAAACGATGCCTCTGTATTGGAAGGGGAATATGAAGACGTATCTAAAAAATAAGCGCGAATCGATTTGCCATACGATCTCATTCGCTTGAGTGTAACGGCCAAAGCTTGACCACTCAGGCCTCATCATTTCTGCCCTTTTGCTATAACTAAAGCCATCGTTATCAATAGAGGTTGCGCCACAGTAAGTGGTTTGTTATTAAAGAGTGATAACAATAACAACTTAGGAATAACCGATGAGTACGGGTAAACGCGATATAACACTACGCTTTCTTGCCGAGCCGAGCGATGTCAATTTTGGTGGCAAAGTCCACGGCGGCGCCGTGATGAAGTGGATAGATTTGGCCGCTTACGCCAATGCCGCCGCTTGGAGTGGTAAATACTGTATTACAGCGTATGCTGGCGGAATTCGTTTTGTTGCACCAATTCATGTGGGTAACTTAGTCGAAGTCAGCGCCAAGGTCATTTATACCGGTCGAACTTCAATGCATATCGCGATTGACGTTCAGGCCAGTGATCCGACCAAGCTCAAAAATCGCCTCACGACTCACTGTATTGTCATCATGGTTGCGGTGGATGAACACGGCAAACCAACCGAGATCCCTGAGTGGACTCCTCAAACACCAGAAGATATTGCTCTGCGTGATTCCGCGATTCGTTTGATGAATATGCGCAAACAGATTGGTGAAGAGATGGAAGCCCACGTTAAGTACCTTAAATAACGACCTTGGTACCAAATCGGAGCTATACCGCTCCGATTTTAATCAAACCCAACCCAGTGTCATTTTTCCTTCATCTAGATTTGCTTAAATCCGCTCACACTCAAACGCGTCATTGAAGGAAAATCTCTTGGCTTTTGGCAATACCACGTTGACCGAAGCGACCCTATCGAATCTAAAATCGGTCGAATACCAATGGGTACGGACTCTGTATGTCGAAGGCTACGCTGACGAACAGATTAATCACTATATTCGTACTTGCTTTGGCGGCGATGACCTTTTTGCCGACCTATTTCGTAAAGTCGCACTCTCGCAAGAAAGCCTGTATGTACTACTTAGGCATTTGGGCTGCGCGCCGTCGAGTCGTGAGTTATAGACGTTATGCTTAATTGTTTGCAATCCAAAGCTGATAGAAGTCGCTATAGCCGCTTTTTCTGACCTGTACACCACGCACTTGCTGAGCTTTCGTTACCTCTTCTTGTCCACAAAATAGCGCGACGCAGGTTTTACTCTGGTATAAGCCGCTTTCAATTTCTCGCAGCGCGACCAATGGCTTGTCTTTGCCGACTGCCTCACGGATTTTTGCTTGGTGATCTTCCATTTGTGATGGTGTCAACGCAAACCTGAGGCCTGTCGCCACACTTAACCATTCATACATCCCATACTCAACTGGCGACTCAATAATCTCTTCGATCAACATCAGATCAGCATGCTGAGACGCCATCTCAGGTCGACTAATGTCATCGACAATGAACACCTCTAGCTCCAAACCAGTGGAACGAATTAATCGATGCAGCCATTTGGTGTTGCGAATTAAACTTGGGATGGTCCAGATAGGCTCAGCAATCACAATTCGACCTTCAAGCTTAGGCAGCGGATCTGCGCTAACTAACTGATTCGTATCGTGATGAAACTCTACCCCTTGCACCGCGCTCTGGCGATCATAGACAGACTTTTGCTCACGGATCACTTCAGCCAGTTTGTGCCAAGTCTCGACACTGATTTGGCTATCTTTTCGCGGATGAAAAGTCAGGTAAGAGAAAGCATTGATTGACTCCACCTCAATTTCACCGACCTCTTGGTTAAAACTGAGGGTGTTTTCAATCACATCACTGTCATGAGACAGAGTCACACGTTCAAGCAAAGCCCCTGTGGAGTAATATTCGGTGTGCGCTTTTAAGCACAGTTTTTCACCATTCCACTGCTCTATTCGGTATGGTCCTGTACCAATATGATAAGTGTACCCTCCACCAAATGAGCGTGTCTCTCGACAAGCAATCGCAGCGTTAGGCATTGACAACATATACAAAAATAACGAGTTCGGATAATGAAGAGTGATCTGTACGCAATGATCTGAAAGGGCTGATATACGGTCGATACAACGCCCGAGCTCTTGTACTGGACCTGAGAAAGTTCGTAAGCGCTCAAGACTCCAGATCACATCGTCAATGGTTAACAACTCGCCATCATGACGATAGACATTAGGACGCAGCCAAAACGTAATGGTATTGGTGTCGACTTCCCAAGTATGTGCCAGTGCGGGATGTAAATGACCATCTCGATCTTGCTTAATCAGTACATCGTAAACGCTCTTGACGACTTGCAGTTCTGAGAGCCGAAATGTTTCGACCGGATCAACCGTATTAATCCAAGGATAAGATGAAATAAGTACCGAATTATTGGCTTCGTTAGAATGATTGAGCGCTTCTGTTGCAATGTTGAGCGCCCTCACTGCCACCGCACCATAATGGTCGAGAAGTTTAGCAATCAATTTAAAATGCGCTTTTTCCAACTCATGAATTAATACTTGAGTCAGCGCTTGTTGCATGGATTTATTGATCGTCAGTTGACTGCTTTTACTGCGACCAATGGCTGGTCGCCAGTTAATCCATTCCAGTTGCGCCAGTTTGCGCATCACCGTTGAGACATTTCGTCTTGAAGTGCACAGTGCCGTTTCTAGTTCGTCAAGTCCAACTGCACAATCGGTATTGGAGGGATAATGCTTGATTAGTAGCTCAAGATATCTAAGATTAACATCGTTCACAACGACTCCACGTTAGAATAACCTACCTGCTAAAATAGCATAAGGAGCCCTAAAGGTAGAGCTCCAACAGCATTAACGCTTAGAAATGGTAGCTTAAACCTAGAGAGAAGACGTTAATATCTGCATCAATTGTCGCCGTTGCGCTAGCAAGCTTGACAACTTCGAGCTCAGGATTCATGTAATCCCATGTCGCCTCAAGGTGGAGGTTATCCGTCAGCGCAAATTCAGCGCCAATACCATAGATACCTGTCATGGTGGTATCAGACATTGTTGTGTAGCCTGACGCGCCAACGACTGAATTACTAACCTTAAACTCAGCATTGAAGTAAGCGATGCCTGCTTTAGCATAAAGGCTGAAACGATCAGTCAATGGCAAGATAGCTTTAGGCTGAAACGCTACAAACTTCATATCACCGACAGTTACAATATCGCCGTCCAGTGCATCGTATCCACCAATCGCGCCCTCTAGAGCAAAATACTGGTTGAATTGATAACCTGCATAGATTTTGCCAGCCAAGCTAGAGTCGTCTTGCATTTCTAGTGCTTCGCTACCACTCATTATTGCTGAGTTTAATGATGCATTGGCGTGGTCGAATTTAGCTTGACCAATAGAACCACCGACATACGGGTTTGCGTTTGCGATCGAACATGCGGTAAGAAGTGCTACCGCAACAACTGTTTTTCTTAACATCGTATCTACTGCCTATCTTATTGAATAATTAGAATATTTGCGCATCCTTAAGCAGCCAATGTTGTCCATAGCATTGGGTTTTACAACAGCGAAGATAGTAGAGGGATAGTGATAAATTAAACACGCACAATTTTGTCGTAATTTTTCTACATTTAGCTTATTCGGGGGCCGCAAAGCGTCGCCAAGGTAGCTAAAAGCTTGGATTTTAATGATGTCACGCTCAATATAATGAAATATAAAGATCGCTTTCATTAATAATTGAATAGTCAGTCGCAGGACAATTGCATCGCTATTTAGCCCTGCAGCAAGGAATTGCTACTCTGTTGAGCACAAATTGCAGACATAAAAAAACCCGGGACAAAGCCGGGTTTTGGTTACAAAAACTGTTAGTAGTCAAATAGTAAGGAATCTTGCTAACAGCCAGCTATGCGTAACGCCAGGTCTGCTCTCTACTTAACTGATCAGCGGCCAAACCAAAATTGTTAAGCAGAGACACAAAATGGGCGACCTCGCGGTCGCCCTTATCGTTATTATTACCCTTTCACACCGCCGGCGGTTAATCCTCCGACCAACCAACGCTGCGCAAGTAAGAATACGACGGTAATTGGTAGTGCAGACAACACTGCTGCTGCTGCAAAGTCACCCCATAAGTAGTTCTGAGGGTACAAATACTGCTGCATACCAACCGCTAATGTATAAGAGTCTACATCAGAAAGCAGTAGAGATGCTACCGGAACTTCACCTACAACCATAATGAATGACAGGATGAAGACGACCGCCAAGATAGGCACTGATAGGGGCAGTAGAACCAATCTGAATGCTTGCCAAGGCGTTGCACCATCGAGTGCAGCGGCTTCTTCTAGTGAACCATCGATGGTTTCGAAGTAACCTTTGATTGTCCATACATGCAGAGCGATACCGCCTAAGTACGAGAAGATCAGTCCACCATGAGTATTTAACCCCAAGAACGGAATGTACTGACCCAACTTGTCAAACAGAGCGTAAAGCGCAACCAGCGCCAATACGGCAGGGAACATTTGAAAAATCATCATCGCTTTTAAGATGGTGTTTTTACCCTTGAACTTCATCCGCGCAAACGCATAAGCAGAAGTGGTTGATAAACACACGATCATAATCGATGAGATACCCGCAACTTTTATCGAGTTCCATAACCAAGTCAGTACCGGAAATGGTGGTGGCGTCACCGTGCCATCAGCGCTGGTTATTGAGAAGCCGAGTGCCAATTTCCAGTGATCGAGAGACGGATTTTCCGGGATGATGCTCCCCGTAGCGAAGTTACCCTCACGAAACGAGATAGCGATAATCATCAGTAGTGGAAAGATAATCAGTGATAGGAACACCCACATAGCGACATGAGTAGCCCACACACGGTATTTTAAAGAGTTACCTTGTACCATTGCCATTTTCGTTTCCTTAATCCTGAGCGACTTTCGTTACACGTAGGTTGAGTAGCGCGAGCGCACCTACAAGTAGGAAGATAAGTGTTGCGATTGCACTTGCGAGACCAAAGTCTTGACCACCCGCGCCTTCAAAGGCAATGCGATAGGTGTAGTTCACAAGCAAGTCGGTGTAGCCTGCAGGCTCTGAGGTTCCAATCATGTTTGGACCACCTTGAGTCAGCAACTGGATAAGAACAAAGTTGTTGAAGTTAAAAGCAAAGGCCGCAATCAACAAAGGTGTTAACGGTTTAATCATCAATGGCAAGGTGATCTTGGTAAAGTTCGAGATAAAGTTCGAGCCATCAATCGCTGATGCTTCATAAAGATCATCAGGAATCGCTTTTAATAGCCCCATACACAGGATCATCATGTAAGGGAAACCCAGCCAAGTATTGACGATAAGGATCATGCTTTTCGCCAGAATAGGGTCAGAGAACCATGAAGGGCTAATGCCAAACAGGCCTTCTAAAACCATATTCACTTCACCAAAGCTTTGGTTGAATAAACCTTTAAAGATCAGAATAGAGATGAACGCTGGTACGGCATAAGGCAGAATCAGTAACACACGATAGATAGCACGTCCTTTCAGCGCTTCCCACTGCACTACGCTGGCCAGAATCAGGCCGATGAATACGGTCAGAGCCACACTCACCGCCGAAAAGATAATCGTCCAAATGAAGATACTGATAAACGGTTCTTTAATGCCGTCATCTTTCCATACACGCTCGAAGTTATCGCTACCGATGTTAACCACAAAGCCGGGCGAGACAGTGTCACCCACAAACTGACCGCTATCATCTACAGGTTGGTAAAAGCCCGAATCAATATTAGGACGTAGCAGCTCTTGAGTACGGTTGTTGTAGAGTGATTCACCGTCGTCTTGCAGGGTATACAGTGGCACGACAGCGGCAAATTTACGTAGACCACTCATACGAATGTCTTCGCCGTTTGGTAAATGCAAATCCAGCTCAGACAACGTCGGGCGGTTTTGAACGATGGTCTTAATTGTCTCTTTCTGACCATCAATACCGTCTACAGGCGCAAGATCAAGGTCAGAGAGCGAAAGGGTCGCTAGATCAAAGGCGTCAGTGGCTAAAAGCTGATCGCCATCTTGAATCGCAATACGTTGACCTTGCTCGGTGTTATACAAAGTGAAAGGATAACTTTTGCCACTTTGAAAGGTTCGATCAAGCAACACAGTCTGTGCTCGTTCGTAAGAGAGTTGGTTTTTTGCACTGTAGTTTGTGAAAGCAAGACCAATGGTGTATGCCAAAGGGAATAGGATGAACAAAATCATCCCCGCAATACCCGGGTAGATATAGCGATGGGCATAGGTCTTTTTACTACCAAAGATAAAAAGTGCCAAAGCAGTAAGAATGACGGTAAGAAGGGCAAAGGCCATCTCACCGCGTGAATACATTAAGATTGTCGCGTAACCGTTAAGAATACCGATAGAGCCGAGAAGCCCCCACTTAACTAAGACACTTTTACTTGAAGGCAAGCTCGTTGTGGGTGATGTCATAACATCTGTACCTTGAACTGACTGCATATGAGAACCTGCTAGCGATAATATAAAAAGAGAAATGAAGGAGGGGTTACCCCCTCCTTAAAAGGGTAAAGAATTATTTAGTCATTTGTTTATCAGCGTCAGCCAGTGCTTCGTTGACTGATTGGCGGCCATCAACGATGTTGATGATTGCGTTCTTCGCGCTGCCCCAGAAAGCATTCATCTGCGGGATGTTTGGCATAATTTCGCCATTCATTGCGTTATCCATTGTTGCCGCGATGCGTGTATCGGCATCAAGCTCACGTTGGAAAGAGTTTAGAGCAACGGCGCCAAGTGGTTTGTCGTCGTTCACTTTACGCAGACCATCATTGGTCAGTAAGTAATTCTCTAGGAACTCAACCGCAAGATCTTTATTTGGTGAAGCTGTGCTGATACCAGCAGTAAGAACACCAACGAATGGCTTAGAAGATTGGCCGTTAAATTTAGGCAGTGTCGTCACACCATAGTTGATGCCAGACTTCTCGATGTTACCCCAAGCCCATGGACCATTGATGGTCATTGCGGTCTTACCTTGGTTGAATGAAGACTCAGAAACTGAGTAATCCATATCAGAAGAGATCACGCCTTTATCAACCAAACCTTTAACGAAGTTCATTGCATCTTTGACGCCTTCGGTGGCAATACCCGCATCTTTGACATCGTAGCCTGCTGCGCCATATTTGAAGGCATAACCACCGTCAGCCGCCATCAAAGGCCATGTGAAGTACGGTTCTTTCAGGTTCCACATGATCGCAGACTTGCCATCGGCTTTAAGCTTGGCATCAATCGCCGCGACGTCTTCCCAGCTCTTAGGTGGATTTGGCACAAGATCTTTGTTGTAGATAAGTGATAGCGATTCAACCGCGACTGGGTAACCAATGAGCTTGCCGTTGTACTTCACTGCATCCCAAGCGAAGTCAACGATACCCTCTTTTAGTTCTTTCGATGGGTTGATTTCAGCTAGCAGGCCTGCTTCTGCGTAACCACCAAAGCGGTCATGAGCCCAGAACACAATATCAGGACCGTCACCAGTCGACGCTGTTTGTGGGAACTTGTCTTGAAGTGCATCAGGGTGAGCAACCGTCACTTTAATGCCTGTGTCTTCTTCAAATTGTTTACCTACTTCAGCGAGTCCATTGTAGCCTTTATCGCCATTAATCCAGATAGTAAGTTGACCTTCTTCGATAGCAGCGTTTGCACCAAATGAGCCAAGGGCAACGAGAGTGCCAAGTGCCACTGTGCTTAGGGCGTTTTTCATGTTGATATCCTTTTTTATATTTGTGTTGTAGGGCGCAACCTGAGGTTTCGCCGTATTTCAACAGTGATTCTCAGCCAAACTGACAAAAGACTCATCCTCCTACTCCCTACGCCCTTGCTATTATGAACTATTTTCGTGATCCCCATCGTTATAGGATGGCGACCGGCATCACAAATTAATCGCTTAATGTGATCAAATGCACCATAGACACAGAGAAATATTTGAGCTAGATCGCCCTATGTAGTCTACTCCCTCAAATCGCTCCTCCCCTGCTACTACCCCTGCATTTTTTTTGCTTAGGAGGATGTCTTAGGCGGCGTATTTTTCCAAACTAGCTACATCCAAGAGTGGATGGTAAGAACCCTTTCCAGTAACACAACGTAATGGTGACTGGTTACAATGCCGCAGGGTTTGCTTAAAGTACTCAAGTCACGTAGGTATTCAGGTTACTGATTCATTCGGGGGAGAAGCTTGAGTACATGGGGGAAGCAAACTTAATTTGGCTTGGTGGGTGGTGTGAGAAGCTCCATCACCCATATTTTCTTACCCTTTGAAAAATTAAATCCATTCCTTACCAAATTCCTACTGTTATTGCCTGCTCCATAATTCATATAATGATAGGCAGTAAATTATAAAAATTGATCGAGGGCGAGCTAAATGGCGAGTGTCACGTTAAAAAATGTATCTAAAGCTTACGGTGACGTACTGATTTCCAAGAACATTGATTTAGAGATCCAAGAGGGCGAATTCGTTGTATTCGTCGGTCCATCAGGCTGTGGTAAGTCGACACTACTGCGTTGTATTGCAGGCCTAGAAGACATCACATCCGGTGATCTTTATATCGGTAATGAGCGCATGAACGAAGTCGAGCCGTCAAAGCGTGGTGTCGGCATGGTGTTCCAGTCTTATGCGCTTTACCCGCACTTAAACCTTTACGATAACATGTCGTTTGGTCTTAAACTGGCCAAAGCCAGTAAGGGTGAAATTGACAAGCGTGTTGAACAAGCCGCAGAAGTTCTGCAATTGAGCCACCTTCTTGAACGCCAGCCAAAGGCACTATCTGGCGGTCAACGTCAACGTGTTGCTATCGGTCGTACTCTGGTTTCTCAACCAGACGTATTCCTCCTCGACGAACCACTATCAAACCTTGATGCGGCGCTTCGTGTCCAGATGCGCTCAGAAATCACCAGACTTCAACGTAAACTGGGCTGCACCATGATCTACGTTACCCATGATCAGGTTGAAGCAATGACCATGGCAGACAAAATTGTGGTTTTAGATGCTGGGTTCGTTGCTCAGGTCGGCAAACCGCTCGAATTGTACCATTACCCTCAGAATCGCTTCGTCGCAGGCTTTATCGGCTCACCAAAGATGAACTTTATGAGTGTGTTCATTGAAGCAGTCGAGAAAGAGCGCGTGATGGTACAGATAGCAAACGGGACCTCATTCTGGATACCTGTCGATGGCACCACAGTTACGCGCGGCGAGCGTATGTCATTAGGTGTTCGCCCTGAGCATCTGCTGCCTGCGAACGAAGGCGATGCAACCATCGAAGGTGACGTTAACATCGTTGAGAAACTTGGCAACGAGACACAAGTTTACTTGCACATTGATGCCGCTGACGCTGACATGATTTATCGTCAGCCAGACACCTTAGCGGTTGAACCAGGCGATAAACTTGCGGTTGGTATTCCGGCCCATCGCTGTCACTTGTTCCACAGCGATGGTAAAGCGTGTCGCCGCTTACACCAAGAAGCCGGTGTTGATTTCGAATAACCCACAAATGATGATAAAACCAAGCCCAGCGTCAATGCTGGGCTTTGTTCATTATAGGTTTAATCAATTAACTAACGAATAGGTGTATAACCATACTCTTCAATTAATGCGCGCGTTTTCTCGCTCTGTAAGTAGTCAATAAAGCCGCGCACGTTCTGATCAAGAGTTTCAGTGTTATACAGCACTAAAAATGGGCGTGATAGTTGGTAGGTGCCATTAGCGATCGTCTTACTGCTTGCTTTGACGCCTTCAAATTCAATCGCTTTGATTGACCTGTCGACTGAACCTGTCGACACAAAACCAATCGCTTGTTTATTATGGTTAACGATGGTTTTAACCATGCTGTTGCTGTTCACCACTAAATTCTCTGGGTTGATGTCTGACACTAAGCGGTCATTAAGCACTTTGGTCAAGCCCATTAAGCTTTCAAAGCTATAACGCGACCCAGAAGAGGCTTCGCGAGTCACTACGGCGATGGATTGATCATTACCACCTAACTGCTTCCAGTTGGTCACTTTACCTTTATAGATATCAAACAGCTGCTCACGAGTAATATTTTCAATCGGATTGCCCTTATTGACAATCACGGCCAAACCATCAAAGGCAATTGGCGTGACGGTCAGCGTTTCATCTTGCTCACTCTCGGTCAAATAACGAGAACTCATGCCAATATCCGCAACACCTTTTTTAACCAACGTAATCCCTGCGCTTGAACCTACACCTTGCACCGCTACATATGTATCACTTTGAGTACGATTATAGTGTTCGGCTAAGACATCCATAACTCGAGCGACTGAAGTTGAACCAGACACATTTACCTCTTCAGCCCATAATGGCGCCGAGAGTAGCGATGTCGATAAAAGTGTAACGAGCGCAACACGAAGCATAATTTTTTCCCAATCGTTGTGATAATGTAGTTAACCGCGGTTATGTTAAGTCGATTTGATGACATTTTTGTGAAAACCGATACAGACATGCTTAGATCTTGTATCTACTATGGTTAAACAAAGATATGGTCAATATCGATCACTGCAACGTGCGGAAAGAACAACGTTATGGGACTGGTAAGTTTGCTACAAAGACAGGTCGAAAGCAGAGCGCAGCTTATTTGTAAGCAGCGCAACCAAAGCACGCCCGCCGAACTTGGTAAAGCTTGCTACGAGGTGCTAAACAACGGTGTCGTATTTATTAAACAGCACTTTCTACTCGATTCAAGCCACTGCGACTACACAAACCCCGTCGCGAAAGTAGAGTGGAACGGCGAGCTGAATCAATGGCAACTGTTCATGCCTCATGAAACCGAGCTAGAGGCGTGGATGCCCTACCCCTATCTGGCACAAAGCAGTGATTTGACCGCTATTACTCGTGAAATAGCCAAAGATCCTAAAGCGATGTTTTGGACAGATTAACACCAGAAATGACAAGGGCGCTCAATGAGCGCCCTTGTTGTTCGTGCCGTTAGCGATTATTCCGCCGCCGCTGAAGTTTGGTCGTCAGACTTTACTTCATCAAACACTTGGGTTGGCTTTGCAACCAAACTGCGGTTTTCTTGGTTAACATCGGTCAACACCACTTCAACCACATCGCCAAGGCGATAGATGACTTCTTTATCGATTGAGACCGTACCATTATCGCTATTGCACTCGAGACGTTCTTTGTTTGCAAGAATCAACGTGCCCGGAACAAAAGCTGCAGCACCATTTTCCACCAGACGGATTCGCATACCTGCACGGTTAATATCAAAGATCTCACCGTTAAACTTAGTTTGCTTGCTCGGCTCGTCAGCCAATGTACGAGCGTAAAGCCAATCACCAACATTACGTTCCGCCATTTTATGATGCTTACGATGCAACGCGAGCTCTTCTCCCACACTGTCATCTGCCGTTTGCACTGGAGCTTTACCCAAAATATGTGCCTTAAGCATACGATGGTTGATCATATCGCCATATTTGCGGATCGGTGATGTCCAAGTCGCGTAAATATCAAGGCCCATCGCATAATGAGGTAATGGCTGATTACCAATTTCACTGTAGCTTTGGAACTTACGAATACGGTTATCAAGGTAGCTGGTTTCTTGTTGAGTCAACCAACGGCGCAGCTCGGCAAATCCTTCAAGTGTTGCAACTGAATCAGCAGTAAAAGGCAACTCACCTTCTGGGTTGATGAAACTGATCACCTCGGCGATTTTCTCAGGTTTGAAGCCTGCATGAGTGTTGAATACGCCTGAGTTAAAAGCGCTGCGTAAAATACGGCCAGCACAGATGTTGGCGGTAATCATCGCCTCTTCGACCAAACGGTTGGCACTGCGACGAGTTTCCGCATGAATCGCCACTACGTCATTATCTTCGCTTAATTCGAAGCGGTAATCGGGACGATCGGGGAACACCACTGCGTGCGTTTCACGCCAGTTAGCTCGTGCCAACGAGAAGTCATACAAATCACGGACGATTTGCGCAATCTCTTCACTCGGCTGCCACTGCGGTGACTCGCCATGCTCGAGCCAATCTGAAACATGATCATAAGCAAGGCGAGCATGCGATTTAACGTTCGCGGCAAAGAATCGAATGTCGTCGCCAATCACGCCTTGTTTATCAATGGTGACCGTACAGCAAAGCGCCGGACGAACTTGATCTTGCATTAATGAACACAACTCATCGGCAAGGTCACGGGGCAACATTGGAATATTGCGCCCCGGCAGATAAATCGTAAAGCCACGTTCACGCGCAACTTTGTCCATTTCGCTATCAGGAGTGATATAAGCGGTTGGATCCGCAATCGCAACCGTCAGTTCGAAATCACCTGACTGCGTTTTTTTCACATACAACGCGTCATCCATATCCTTGGTTGACTCACCATCAATGGTAACAAAAGGAATATCAGTCAGGTCAATACGTTGCAGATCAGGGTCATCGATAATTTGCCAATTTTCAATCCCAGCAGGTTCACTGTTCGGTAAGTCGTTCTGCGCTAACGTCACCCACCAAGGCGCAATTTTGTCGTCAGCGTCAGTAATCTTTTGTGAAATTTCGACAAAGAAGCCATCGTCACCTTTCAGCGGATGACGAATAAGATGTGCAACAACCCAGTCTCCCTCTTTAAGATCATCACTCTTGATGCCTTTGCGCGTTTTTGCTTTTAGCGACAACTTTTTCAATTGCGGATGATCAGGCGAAACATTGAGCTTACCTTTCAACAGCTTCACACGACCGATAAAACGATTTAGGCCTTGCTCTAACAATGTTTCTGGCTCAGCAACTTCTCGCTCATTTTCAGTGCGGATAATCGCTTGGACTTTATCGCCATGCATACATTTCTTCATGTAGGGAGGCGGAATAAAGAAGCTTTTTTTGTTGTCCACTTCGAGAAAACCAAAGCCTTTCTCTGTCGCTTTGATCGTGCCTTCTTTTTTAGGAAGCGTTTCTTGAATTTGCTGCTTAAGTTGAGCCAGTAGAGGGTTATCTTGAAACATCTATCTTGTTTTATCCGAGTCAGTATCTAACCAAAAAATTTCGCACACTATATCATCGCGACTATGGGCTCGCTAGCGCGCAAGTATCACAATCTGGTGATTGGCGGGCAATTCAATCGCTTAACAACCAAATTAACATGCTGATTATTTAACCACATGCCACGATTTGGTGACGAAAATGTGAACAGAACAGCTCAATTCAAAGAAGAATTGTGATGAATTTCAATTTTTTCTGGCTTTTTTTATGTATTTAAGGAATAATCCGCACCCTTAATTACGTCCCTAGTGGCTTGATGCGATTTACGACTTTTCCGCATCTGAACGGAATCAGCTCTTAACTGGATTGGTATTGGAATTGGTAGAGCTCGTGGGACCTTTTGTTGACATAGATATAGTAGGATCCCAATGACAGATTCTGTAATTCAGTTTAGCGATTTAGCGCTTAACGACTCTCTCCTTTCCGCTCTTAACGATATGGGCTTTGTTTCACCAACACCAATTCAAGCGGCTGCAATTCCGCATCTATTGGCTGGTAAAGATGCACTAGGTAAAGCACAAACAGGTACAGGTAAAACTGCTGCCTTCTCTCTTCCGCTATTAAACAAAATCGACTTTAATCAGCGTAAGCCACAAGCTATCGTTCTTGCTCCGACTCGTGAGCTTGCGATTCAAGTTGCGGCAGAAATCAAGAACCTTGGCCGAAACATCTCAGGACTTAAAGTTCTTGAGATTTACGGTGGTGCATCAATCGTTGATCAAATGCGTGCACTAAAGAATGGTGCGCAAATTATTGTTGGTACCCCTGGCCGTGTTCAAGACCTTATTAATCGTGACCGCCTGCACCTAGATGAAGTGAATACTTTCGTTCTAGATGAAGCAGACGAAATGCTTAACATGGGTTTCGTTGATGACGTAACTGCTATCATGGAGCACTCTCCAGCTTCTGCACAGCGCGTTTTATTCTCTGCAACTATGCCTCCAATGCTGAAAAAGATTGTTGAGCGCTTTTTGCGTGACCCTGAGACTGTCGACGTGGCGGGTAAAAACCACACGGTAGATAAAGTTATACAGCAATTTTGGGTTGTAAAAGGCGTAGAGAAAGACGAAGCAATGTCACGTCTGCTAGAAACTGAAGAAACTGACGCGTCAATCGTATTCGTACGTACTCGCCAAGATACCGAGCGCCTAGCCGATTGGCTATCTGCACGTGGCTTTAAAGCATCAGCACTGCACGGTGACATTCCACAATCACTGCGTGAGCGCACTGTTGATCACATCAAACAAGGTGTTATCGACATCTTAGTCGCGACTGACGTTGTTGCTCGTGGTCTTGATGTTGCACGTATTACACACGTATTTAACTACGATATTCCATTCGATGTTGAGTCTTACATCCACCGTATCGGCCGTACTGGTCGTGCAGGACGTAAAGGTAAAGCGATCCTTTTGGTTCGTCCTAACCAACTGCGTATGCTTCGTACTATCGAACGTGTAACTAAGTCATCAATGGAAGAGATTCAACTTCCACACCGTGACAAAGTGGCAGAGTCACGCTTAGCTAAACTTGGTGCTGAGCTAGAAACTGAAAAAGAACACAAAGCATTAGAGAAATTCTCTACGCTGGTTGAAAAACTGCAAGAGTCTCTAGAGCTAGACGCCGCGACACTCGCTGCGATTCTAC
Source organism: Vibrio pacinii DSM 19139 (assembly GCF_000711795.1). Lineage (GTDB taxonomy): Bacteria > Pseudomonadota > Gammaproteobacteria > Enterobacterales > Vibrionaceae > Vibrio > Vibrio pacinii. Next base: position 134,197 of record NZ_JONH01000002.1, read on the forward strand.
TTAAACGTCAGCAAGGTAAGCGCCCACTATTCTATGTTGGCGAAGACCCAATGATTGAAGCCATTGAGCGTGATAAGCTACGTCGCAAAGACCGTCGTGAAACTGGTCGTGATGGTCGTGAAGGTGGCCGTCGTGAAGGTGGTCGTAGCACCAACAACCAAGACTGGGATACTTACCAGTTGCAAGTTGGTCGCGAGCAAGGCGTTCAAGTTAAAGATATCGTTGGCGCACTAGCGAACGAACTTGGTCTAACTAAAGGTTCTATCGGTGCAATTAAACTTGCACAAGGTGAAACTTACGTTCAGCTACCAAAAGCAATGTCTTCTGAAACTGCAGGTAAACTGCGCAAACTACGTATTCGTCAAAAGCAAGTCGACGCTGTTGTCTGTGACTTTGATGATTTCCGCGAGCCTCGTGGCCGTCGTGAAAGTGGTTTCCGTAGTGGCGGCCGTGAAGGTGGTCGTAGTGAAGGTGGTTACCGCGGTAAACGTGAAGGTGGCGCTGGTCGCGATGGTGAACGTCGTTTCGACCGTAACCGCGGCGGTGACAACCGTGGCAACTTCCGTGGCGAACGTGGTCATGGTCGTCGCACTACTGAAGCTTAAGCTTCAAGCATAGACAAACAAAAAAGGATACGCAGTGCGTATCCTTTTTTTATGGTGGAAACAAATTTATTCGTTTTTAGCAAAGATGTACTTATCCATTAAGGTTACCATTCGGCCAATCTCTGGTTTGGTAATCGTATCGTTAGCACCCAACGCTAAGGCTTTGGTACGGTTATCTTCACTCATCAATGATGAAAACATGACGATAGGCATTACCGAATAAGCGTCACTTTCACGCAGACGTTTCACTAAGTGCATACCATCCATGCGTGGCATCTCAACGTCCGTAACCACACCGTCAATAAACTCACTGATTGGCATATTCTCTTCTTTTGCCACTTCAATAAGGCTCATCAATTTGTCGTGTGCTTCACCACCATCTTTACACGCGATAACGTTGTAACCTGCAGAACTTAAAGTGTCTTGGATCATTGAACGAATGAATGCTGAGTCATCAACCACCATTACCGTCTTCGCGTTACGTTTAGTGATCATACGCTGATTCAAATCTACCGATTTGTCGACGGTCACATCGTATTTTTCCATACTCAATTCTGGGTTGATGTCGGCAATGATCTTCTCGAAATCCAGAATCATGATCAGGTTGCCATCTTTACGGACAACAGCGACAACACAATCTTGCTCACCCGCTTCTAAGAATTGGCTTGGCGATTCAACATCGTTCCACGAGATACGGTGGATACGGCTTATGCTATCGATAAGAAAACCGTTGGTCATGTTGTTAAAATCGGTCACGATCACAAACTTACGTTTTAAGTCTTTGTTGGTCGGAACGTCGAGCCAACCTGCCAAATCGACTAAAGGCGTTAAGACATCTCGCGAAGAAAAAACCCCCACCATATGTGGCTGCGCATTCGGATAATCTGTCGTTTCAGGGACCTGAATGACTTCACGTACCTTGGCGACATTTATTCCGTAATAACAGGTTTTTTTGCTTCCATCAGCAAGCTCTTTCACTAGGTGAAACTCAATGATTTCTAGCTCATTGGTACCACTCTCCGTCAATATCGTACTACTTGATCCGCTCATAATTCTTCTTTCTTAGTTTGATCACAACATATTATCGTCAATAGTCGCTGATACTTTTGTTCTTTTTAACTGTAAAGCAAAAGTTTGTAAATCGAATAGACCGCGTTACTTCAAAGTTCTGCTTTTCTTCAATCAAATTACCCGCAAACTACTCAATCGCTTGCCAATGGTAAGGCATATTCAATCCCCATCGCTGGAATTCTTTGCGCGAATAGATCGCTTGCCCTTGATTATCCGTCACGATAGGAATAATCGGTTCGTGCCCGGTTTGAATGATCTCATTGACGAGATTAGCAGCGCGTACACCCTGACTACGCCCAAATAAAACCACACCACCAGCCGCTTTATTCTCTCCTACTGCAAAATCCCAGAAAGCAAAAATCGGTAACGGTGAATGGCGGTTCGTCCATGAGATGACCTCTGTAGCAGCCACATTATTGCCCTCTTCATCGACGAGTGTTTGATACAAGCCGACAATAATGACACTGAAACCTGCTTGTTTTGCATTAAGGACTTGCTGCTGCCATTGTGCCATCGTTTCTATCGCTTCAATATCAACGTCAATCCCCAGATTGTTTTTAATTAAACGGTACTGCTTTTCTATATAGTCTTTAGCAATCTTCGACGTCACACCAGAATCAAACAAAATTCGAACCGCAAACGACTCACTAGCAAATAGGCGGCGAAGTTCACCCAGAGATTTGACAAACGATGGTCGCTCTAATACTCCCGTCACCTTCGCTTGACCGCGATATTGCGTCAATAACGCTCGCGGGTTGGCATTAATTCCAAGAAAAACAATAGAGATAGGTTGTTGATACAACTTCGGCAATAGGTAATTCAATGCGTTGTCATCGCCCAAAATCACAATCTCTGGCTGGTACTGTTGGTAGACCGCAAAGGCTTTGTCAGCTTGAGCTTGGTGTTTTTCTACAGGAAGCCGTTTGGTGTCCATTTGATAGGTCATCAGCTCCACACCTGGTTCAAGGGTTTCGGTCAACCCTTGAACATAGCTAGCGTCCCACGGGTACTCCGAGTGATAGCTTTCTATTAAAAGTACTTTTGTCGCCCAAACCGGTGACGCAAATAACAGCCATATCCAGATCCAACGCATCGCACCGCTCCCACTAAGGTATGAGTTGAGTGTAGTTGGCTTAGCGTAACTCTCCAACTCTGAGCGCACTCAATATTTGTTTAATGACTATACTGATAAAAACGAGGAAATTTATGAGCCGCAGCAAAGACATTGAAGATTGCCATGATAATCCACTCTATAGCCGCATAGGGCGGCGTATTATCTTAATCATGGTTTTGCTCAGTGGCGCCATCACTGTCTTTACTACGTTATTACAACTTTCGTGGGACTATACTCATGAGTTCGGTGCCGTCGAACAACGGCAACTGGAAGTACGCGATATTCACGCACCCTTGATAGCCTCTGCACTGTGGAATTTTGATCTTGTCACGCTACAACAAGAACTCGATGGTTTAGTCAATCTACCGAAACTCGACTATTTACGTGTCACCAGTGATGATTACCAATTTGAGTCAGGCCAATCCGTTACTGAACATGCGATTACACAACAATATACCTTACTCTATCACCACCCCAACTCTTCTCTCGTCGAGTCAATCGGAACCATTTTTATTCAAACCGACGCGAAGGAAATATACGACTACCTTATCACGCAGGCAATTTACACTCTGTTTTTAAACGCAGCCAAAACACTGCTTGTCTGTTATCTGGTGCTTATGGTCTTTCACAAAAGCGTCAACCAACGAATTTTTGCTATCGCTCAATACCTAAGAAAATACAACCCTCGTCACCCTAAGGAGCCTTTAACCCTTGAGCATCATGCCTGGATAACCGAGAAGCAGGATGAACTTGATTGGCTTGGAGATGAGACCAACAAAATCACACAAAATGTCACACTGCTTTATAACAGCATTAAGCAAGAACGAGAGAGGTTCCACGAGTTCGCCCACATCTCTTCCGATTGGTTGTGGGAAACCAATGCGTTAGGTGAGTTAGTTTACTGCTCTGAAAGCATGCAAGAAGCGCTAGAAGTTCAGCCCGACACCAAGCCACAACTGAGATCGATCCCTGCCCTCGCTGATTGTGAAGCATTACTGCAATATTTAGCGCGCCAAGGTGACTTTAGTCGTTGTGAAGTGAGTTTGACCCTGAACAGCATCACGCACTACCTGTTATTTCAAGCCAAGGCCCGTTTTGACAACAGCCATTTCATCGGCTTTCGCGGTACCGCGCTCAATATTACTGAGCTTAAGCTAACCCAAATCGAGCTAGAGCAATTCAATCAATCACTCGAACATACGGTGGCGGTACGGACATTGGATCTAAAACAGAGTATGGAACAACTGCAGCGCACCCAAGACAAACTGATCGAATCTGAAAAGCTCGCCGCCCTCGGAGGCTTAGTTGCAGGCGTTGCCCATGAGGTCAACACCCCTCTCGGCATCGCGGTGACCGCCACCTCAGTGATTCAAGAGACCGTCAATCAAGCGAAACACGCTTTTGCTACACAAACGCTGACCAGTGATCAATTTGAATCGTTAATGGCAACACTGAGTGAAAGCCATTCGATGTTAGAGCACAACCTCAATCGCGCCGCAAAACTGGTACGCGACTTTAAGCAAACCGCGGTTGATCAAGTGTCTGAAAGTCGCAGCAATTTTAACGTCTATCAAGTTCTCGACGCACTGTTGGCTAGCCTTCACCCAGAGACACGCAAAGTGCCCGTCATACCACGTATTGAGGGCGATACGTCAATAACCATGAGTAGCTTGTCGGGCGTACTAACTCAGGTGATTTCGAACCTAATCATGAACAGCATTAATCATGCGTTTGAACACCAAAACGAACCCAAGATTGTAATTGAACTAAGACAGCAAGATGAAGACGTTATCGTCGAATACCGTGACAATGGCGCTGGCGTTGACGCATCACTCCATCAAAAGATTTTTGAACCTTTTTATACCAGTAAACGAGGCATGGGCGGTTCAGGATTAGGATTGAATTTGGTGTTCAATTTGGTACATAAAAAACTTAAAGGGCAATTGCACTTTGATTCACAGCCAAACAACGGGGTTCACTTTACCTTTACTTTACCGCGCACCCTGCCAACTGACTTAGACGATGAATAAGTGATAGAGGGTGGCGGCCTATTTCGCGCCGTTTGCAGTATTCAAACGCTTGACGGTCGAGCGCTCAACTAAAGTCGGTTCTAATTGAACAATCTGCGCTTCACACAGCGCATCCGCCAGCTTTTTTAACACCGCTTCAACTGCCGCTTTACCGAGGCGATACTTAGGTTGGTGAATGGTGGTGAGTGAGGGAGTCATAAATTTGGCAATATGGATATCATCATAGCCAATAATCGAAAGCTGTTCCGGGATAGCAACCCCTTTCTCATTGGCCGCGTTGATAACACCCAATGCCATCATGTCGTTACAAACGAAGACAGCGCTCGGTAACGGTCCATTTTGATACATTTTATTGAACGCTTCGTAGCCACCTTCACATTCAAAATCAGATTCAATGATCCAATCTGAATTGAAGTTTAGTCCGACCTCATTTAACGCGCGTTTGTAACCCTCGTAGCGCATTTGAGCCTGATGCTTGACCAACGGCCCAGTAATACAGCCAATATCTGTGTGGCCGTTATCAATCAGGTGTTTGGCGGCCAAATAACCACCACGCAACGAGTTATCTTGAATTTTGTCACTGGTAAACAACATTGGTCCCCAATCCATCACCACCACAGGGATGTCAGGGTATTGTTCAAATACTTCGATACGTTCGCCCTCAAGCGAGGAACACATCAAAATCAATCCATCGACCCGCTTTTGCAGCAAGGTATTGATTGACTCACGCATCCGGAGGTTATCACCTTCGGTATTGCACAGAATAAGATTGTAACCTTGCTGATAACAACTACGTTCAACCCCTTTGACCACTTCGCCAAAAAATGGGTTGGTTGAAGTGGTCACCAACATACCAATCGTTTTGGTACGATTCACTTTTAAACTGCGCGCCAACGCTGAAGGACGATAGTTTAGCTCCTGAGCCGCTTGGTTTACTCGCTGAGAAATCTCTTCACTGACAAAACGAGATTTATTGATGACATGGCTCACCGTAGAGGTCGAGACTTGCGCCAGTCTCGCAATATCTTTCATTGTCGCCATGTTACTTACTCCGCATATGTGCTGTCAGTTAACTGTGCTCAGCTAAAAACGCATCGACTTCTTGACGTGATGGGATTGAGGTTTGAGCCCCAAAACGCGTCACCGAGATAGCCGCAGCAGCATGAGCAAACTTAATTGCTGATTCTAAAGGCAAATCCTCAAGTAAACCAGTGACCAATGCCCCATTAAAAGTATCGCCCGCTGCGGTGGTGTCTGTCACATCAACCTTAAAACCTTCAATCAATTGACCACGACCGTTCTGGCTAAGCCACACCCCTTTTGCGCCAAGCGTAATCATCACGATTTCAATGCCTTTTTGATGCAGTGCATTCGCCGCTTGTTGCGCACTGTCATTATCACTGACCGTGATCCCCGTTAGCACTTCGGCTTCGGTTTCATTGGGCGTAATCACATCTACGCAAGCGAGAAGTGCGTCAGACAAGGTATGCGCGGGGGCTGGGTTTAGAATCACGTTGGTACGCGCTTGCTTTGCCACTTGTGCGGCCTTTTCAATGCCACACATCGGCGTTTCAAGCTGCATCAACAAGTACTTGGCTTGGCGAATCGACTCTAAGTCAGGCTCAAGAGTCTCAGCCGTCAGCTTGGCGTTCGCTTCTGCTGAAATGCAAATGCTGTTTTCACCGCTATCTGATACCTGGATCATCGCAATCCCTGTTGGGCAATTGGGCACCATTTTCACACCCGCGATATTGATGTTATCCATTTTGAAATTTTCACGAATGTTGATGCCAAACGCGTCATCACCCACACAGGCAATAAAACCGGCATCGGCGTTTAATCGCGCCGCCGCAACTGCTTGATTGGCACCTTTACCACCCGGAATAACTTGATAGTTACGACCATGCAACGTCTCGCCTGGGCGAGGGAAAGAAGGCACTTGCAGAACATGGTCAGCGTTAACACTACCTAAAACCACTAACTTATTCATAAGGTTGTCCTCGGCTCGATTGAGCCCAATAGATGTGAACAGGAGAAATAGTGATGTGCTCTGCGACAAAACACATGGCTATTGGCCCTCCTTACCGAAATCACAAATTAAAACGGCAAGGAGGACAAATTATGGCTTACTCAGTAATCACTTTAAGAGGTACTGGGATGTACTCTTCTACTGCCATGCCTTTAAGCACTTGGTCAGCCGTTTCAATGCCTAGCGCACCAATCAGGTCTGGTTGCTGAGCAATGGTCGCTGATAATTTGCCACGTTTAACGGCTGCAATACCGTCGTCGGTACCATCAAAGCCAACAATCATCACATCTTTGCCCGACGCTTGTACTGCGCGCAGTGCGCCCAATGCCATCTCATCGTTTTGTGCGAAGACTGCTTGGACATCTGGGTTGGCCGCCAGTAGGTTTTCCATCACGTTAAGACCTTTGGTACGGTCAAAATCAGCAGGTTGGCTGGCTAGCACATCCATCTCGCTGCCTTTAACCGCGTTCATGAAACCTTCACCACGCTCACGTGCCGCTGAGGTTCCTGCGATACCTTCCAGTTGAATGACTTTCGCTTTCATGCCGACTTTTTCAACAATGTAGTTACCCGCCATTTCGCCACCAACCACGTTGTCAGATGCGATATGACTGACAACTTCACCACGGCTGGCACCACGGTCTAAAGTCAGTACAGGAATGTTTGAGCGGTTTGCCATACGAATCGCATTAGACACAGCGTCAGAATCTGTTGGGTTAATCAAAATGGCTTTCACACCACGAACTGTCAGATCTTCGATGTTCGAAAGTTCTTTGCTCGGGTCATTTTGTGAATCAAGTACAATAAGCTCATAACCAAGTTCTTTCGCTTTCGCCTCTGCGCCATCTTTCATCGTGACAAAAAATGGGTTGTTTAGCGTTGACAGTACGATAGCCATCGTATCTTGCGCTTGCGCCGAAACAGAAACAGTTGAAGAAAGTAGTGCCGCAGAGATAAGAGTTGCGAGTTTTTTCATTTTCTCAGTCCTTGTGTCTTGTGTAGGGTGGGTCAAGTAACCTCACTTGACCCGTTTTAGTTTTGTTATGTTTTACTTGTTTTTGTTGTCTACCAATACCGCCAGTAAGATAACCACTGCTTTTGCGATCATTTGGAAGTAGGAGGAAACATCGAGTAGGTTCAGGGCGTTGTTGAGGAAACCAATAATCAGTGCACCGATCAAGGTTCCCATAATGCGACCTTTACCCCCCATCAAACTGGTACCGCCAAGTACCACCGCAGCGATAGCATCAAGCTCATAGCCCATACCAGCCGTTGGTTGCGCTGAAGACAGACGTGAAGTCACAATGATGCCCGCAAGTGCCGCTAGTAAACCACAAATTGCGTAGACACCAATTTTGACACGATCCACATTGATGCCCGATAGACGCGTTGCCGATTCGTTACCGCCTAACGCATAGACGTAACGGCCAAAACGGGTGTGATTGAGTAAATACCAAACCGCAGCAAACACAATCACCATCATCCAGACAGGAACGGGAATACCTAACGCATAACCAGTACCGAACCAGGCGAACGCGTCAGCCGTGTCAGTAAAGCCTGTTGAAATAGGTCGACCATCAGTGTAGACCATAGTCACACCGCGTAGCAGGGTCATGGTCACTAACGTAGCAATGAAAGCTTGCACTTTGCCTTTGGCAATTATGATACCGCTGATGGCACCAAGAGCAGCACCGGCAATCAGCGCGGTCGGCACCGCTATCAACACTGGTACTTCAAGCCCGATCAAACTCGCGGCAAAAGCGCCACACAATGCCAGCACCGAGCCGACACTTAAATCAATACCAGCGGTTAAAATGACCAATGTCATCCCCACCGCAATGATCGCGTTGACCGATGTTTGACGCAAAATGTTGAGGATATTATCGAGCGTAAAAAAATTGGGGTTCAAAAATGAGACAACAGCAATTAACAAAAGTAACGCAATCAACGACTTTTGCTCAATTAGCCACTCTTTACTAAGCAGCTTTTTGTTGTGGGTTGGGCTTGATTTGCTCATGGTATCGATACTCATGCTGCTTCCTCGTTAATTTTTTTTCCTACGGCACAAGCAAGAAGTGTTTCTTGATCCGCGTCTTTGGCGTCAAATACACCACTGATTCGACCTTCATGCATCACCATGATGCGGTCACTCATACCTAGCACTTCAGGCATTTCCGATGAAACCAGAATAATGCTCATGCCATCGGCTTTAAATTTATTGATCAATTGATAGATTTCTTTCTTCGCTCCAACATCAACACCGCGCGTTGGCTCATCTAAAATCAACACTTTGGGTTTGGTCATCAAACCTTTCGCGATCGCAACTTTTTGTTGGTTCCCCCCCGACAAGTTACCGATGATCTGCTCACGAGTTGGCGTTTTGATATTAAACAGCTTAATGAAGTCTTCGACCGCGATCGCTTCTTGATCATGCTGAATTCGGCCACCCTTGGTCAGCTTGTCTAAAGCGCATAGCGACATGTTGTCTTTAACCGACAAGCCAAGCACCAGACCTTCACCTTTGCGGTCTTCCGAAATATAGGCGATGCCGTTGGCTAATCCATCTTGAGGAGAGATAGGGTTAATGGTTTTATTGTCGAGGTTAATCACACCTCGCTCACTTGGCAGTGCGCCGTAAATCACTTTCATCAGTTCAGTACGTCCTGCGCCCATCAAGCCAGACACACCCAAGATCTCACCACGTTTGAGAGTGAAACTCACATCATGAACACCCGACCCAGTCAGGCCAACCACTTCAAGACACGTATCGCCATGGCGCACATCAATGCGTGGGTACTGCTCATCAAGTTTACGCCCCACCATCATCTCAATCAGGCCATCTTCATCAGTGTCACTGACAAGGCATTGACCAATGAACTTGCCATCGCGCAGCACAGTGATGTCATCGCAGATTTGGAATATTTCTTTTAATCGGTGCGAGATGTAAACAATGCCACACCCCTGCGCGCGCAACTCGTGAATAACGTTAAACAAAGACTCTGTTTCAGTGTCTGTCAGTGCGTCCGTAGGCTCATCCATGATGATCACTTTTGACTTGAACGACAGCGCTTTGGCAATTTCGACCATCTGCTGTTCGCCCAAGCTCAAGTCACCTAACAGGGTTTTTGAACTGTGTTTCACGTTCAGCCTAGCGAGCAACTTATCGGCTTCTGCGTACATTTTTTGCCACTGAATCCCACCAAATGCATTGGTGAATTCACGGCCTAAGAAAATGTTCTCGGCGATGGTCAACTCGGGAATTAGGTTCAGTTCCTGATGGATAATACTGATGCCCGCTTGCTGCGAGTCACGCGGACCTTTAAACGCCGCAGGTTCACTTAGGTAGTGGATCGAGCCTGCATCTAGAGTATAAATGCCCGTCAACACTTTCATTAAGGTCGACTTACCTGCACCATTTTCGCCCATCAGCGCCATGACACGGCCTGGGTAAACATTCAGGCTCGCTTTATCTAGCGCCTTAACACCGGGAAAAGCTTTCTCAATCTCACTTAGTTGTAATATGGCTTGAGTCATAATGCTTCCTTCCTGTTGCTTCGTTTAGAAAACAACGCCAGCTTGAAATATAACGTTCGCATACGGCGTGCATTCACCGGTGCGGACAATGGCTCGGCTTTGCGCACTGCGATGTTTAAATTCGTCGTGAGAAACGTAATGAATCGCGATCTCTTTACCGATTGACTCACTCTCTAGCGCAAGTTCTCGAATCAGCGCATCGTGATGAGTCGGGCTGACCGTTTTAAACTCTTGTGCGATGATCACTCCCTCTATCTGTGACTCAGACAGAATCACTCTTACCGTTTCAAGAAATGAAGGCACCCCATGAGTTAATGCTAAGTCAATGCGCTGAACCTGTTCAGGGATCGGTAAACCTGCATCACAGATCGTGATTTCATCGGTGTGACCCAGAGTGGCCACCAAATAGGACAGCTCTGAATTTAGTAGGGTGTGTTTTTTCATCTCATCGACCTTAAAAAATAGACGTTTGTTTAACCATGAGCGCTTCAAAAAGTACTTTTTATTCGTAGGAAACAACTCATCGAAACGTTTCGATGAAATAATAATGGCTGACTCCAAATATGCGAGCGGTCAATAACAAGAATGTGAAATGGATCTTTTTACACTGATAAACTCTCTTTTACTCAGTGATCCCTATCACCAAGTGACAAATTCATCAGCAAGTAAAATAGCCATTTTTACCCCCGCCAAACAGACTTTTTATCAAATATTGGTATAGTTGAACCAAACCACTTTAGGAATACGACAATGATGAAAACGCTATGGTCACTTAGCGCACTTGTGCTACTCAGCGCATGTCAAGATGAGATCGGTACACAAGCTTGGTGCGATAAAATGGCAGATACCACCAAGAGTGAATGGAGTGCTCAGGGAGCAATGGACTATGCTAAACATTGTGTTTTGTTAGATGCGGTCGGTAGTGAGCCGTGGTGCAATAGTTTGGAAGACAAACCTAAAGGCGACTGGAGCAGTAACGAAGCAACCAGCTACGCCAAACACTGCATTTTCTGATCGCTGAGTGAATAACAAGGTCTGGCAAAATACCAGACCTTGTTAGCTATGTGAGCTATCGCGACGGTTAGACGCGCTCTTCAAGTGAAATATTGTTGTTCGCCCACAGCAAGGCTTGCAAACGATTTTTCGCGTTAATTTTCTTGAAGATATTGTGGAGGTGGGTTTTGACGGTGTTTTCACTGACAAACAATTCATCAGCAATTTCAATGTTAGACGCACCATGGCCTAACAAACGCATAATTTCCTTCTCGCGCTTAGTGAGGTTGGCATAGGCTTTCGACGTCGTCACTGTATTTGCGCAGCGGAAATGTTCGATATAATCTTGGGCAACCTTGCGTGACAGCCACATCTCGTCTTGCATGACTTTTTCCATGCCCTTAAGCAGCAGAGGCAATTCATCATCGAGATAAAACACCCCAACCAAATTGCGCCACTTAAACAACTCACTTGATGGTGCGTCAGCTGGGCAATTAAACACGATCTCCTTAACCGAAGATTGGCTTTGCCCTTTGGCGAAGTTGTAACTCTCAAACTTGCTCTCATCAAGATAGTGATAATCAATAAGCACTAAGTCGCCTAACACTGAGTCTCCTGATACGCTATTTTGCAGCGAATCTGCTGTCACGATACTCACATGTAAATTAAGCCCTTTTTCCAATGAATCTTTTAATAATTTAGATTGCATACTCACATCAGAAATGAGTGTGACTTTGTAGATGTCATTGCTAGCCATAACGTTAACCCTGCGAAAAGAAACTTCGGGTTAAACCTATCGTTTAGTGAGGAATAGTCAACAGGTTGATTAGCGCTTTTCGTAGCAAATTAGCGAAAACATAGATAAATTTCATGAATTTAAGCTGTTATTCTCATTTGTAAGAAGAGTGATAAATTACATACTAACGTGTAAACGATAGCGAAAACGCTGGTACGCAATAAGCACTAGCACCACCAGCGTCGACGTAGGTAGAGAGCCACCACCGCCACCAGATTGAGCAACCGACGATTGAGCGCCACCAGTATCATTATTGATCAGTACGCGTGTACCATCACGCACCTCTACATAAGCTTTAGGCGTTTCTAAGCCGTTGACAACACGCAATATCCAGCTTTGGTAATCATACACATCGGTAAACACCGAGGTGACATTTATACTGCTGTCTCCACAGGTGGCGGGGCCAAAACTGGTGATACCGATTTGGATGTATTGCCCCCCGCTATACCAATAGACAGGGCCCCCCGAATCTCCACTGCAGGTCGCATTTTTGTAGGTGCTACCTAGTGCTCCGTCAAAACAGAGTTGGCTTGATGAAATCTGACTGCCAAACACACTTTGACAAGTGGCAGTGTCAACGTAAGTAAGAGAGGTTTGCAGCAGTTGTGTGCCACCCTCTACGCCTTCCTCAGTGTAGCCATGTCCAACGGCTTTATAATCATCGTTGGTCGCGAAAGAATTATTCACCGTGGTGTTAATGAGGTAAGAGTAATTCGAAATGACCAGAGGCGTTTCTAGTTTGATGATGGCGATATCGTTTGGCCACCGCTCTAGCTCAGAATTAACATAATTGTCTGGGTAGTAAAAAGCCTGCGCTTTGGCTTGCTGATTGGAGAGGAAGTTGCTTTCGTCTTCGAGCTGAGGCGCTACCACCGTATAGAGCATGAGATTATTGTCATTATAAATGCAGTGCGCGGCCGTCAATACATATTGCGAATTAATCATAGTCGCACCGCAGTAGGCTGATGTGCTATAGCTATTACCATTGCGATAAAAAAGACTGGCAAAGGAGGGATAATTAGAGATGTTCGCCGTCGAGCCATTAACGATGTAGGGCTTGATATCAACGGCATTCGCGCCAAATGATAATAAGCATAACAACATCAGAGATACTAACCTACTCATACCAACATCCTAATGACAAGTTCCATTTTAAGTTTAGTTTACGTGGCGCAATAATAGATAGTTCAAATTACTGTCGTGATAAACTAACCATTGATTATTTATTCTTTTACAAAAAAAACCTCTCAAATTAGAGAGGTTTACTATTTATATACCGTTTCGCCGCTGCTGACTAGCCACGATAATAGCGCTGTGGCACAAATGGCATTTTCTCAACCGTCATCGGTAGCTTTTTACCACGTACATCAGCAAAAAGCTCGGTCCCAATGGCGGCTAAATCGGCGCGAACATATGCCATGGACACGGGTTTGCCCGCATTTGGACCTGCAGTACCACTGGTGACAACGCCGATTTTGTTATCTTGTGCGTCAAACAGCTCTGTACCTTCACGGACTGGTGCTTTGGTTTGACCAACTAGGCCAACGCGCTTACGTGATACATCCTTAGTTTCAATTTGGTTAAGAATGATATCAGCGCCAGGGAAGCCAGCTTCGCGCTCACCACCAATGCGGCGTACTTTTTGAATACCCCATAGTAGGCTCGCCTCGACAGGCGTGGTGGTTGTGTCTAAGTCATGACCATACAGGCACAAGCCACATTCCAGACGCAATGAATCGCGTGCGCCCAAACCAATCCACTCGACTTCTTGTTCTGCCGTGAGTTGTTGCGCTAACTGTTCAGCGTGTGTGTTCGGCACTGAAATTTCATAACCATCTTCACCCGTGTAACCGCTGCGGCTGATAATACACTCCACACCCAGTAGCTCGAGCTTTTTAACATCCATAAACACCATGTCTGCGACATCAGCATTAAAACGCTTAAGCACGTCCACCGCTTTCGGTCCTTGCAGAGCAAGCAGGGCGCGATCATCAATGATCTCAAGTTCAACACCTGCTGGAAGGTGTGCTTCTAGGTGCTGGATATCTTGGTCTTTACAAGCGGCGTTCACAACCACAAACAGATGGTCACCTAAGTTGGCCACCATAAGGTCATCCATAATGCCGCCTTGCTCATTGGTAAAGAAGGCATAACGCTGATTTCCATTTGGCAGATCGATAATGTCGACAGGAACTAGAGACTCAAGAAACGCGGCCGCGCCGGCACCGTGTAGACGTAACTGCCCCATATGTGACACATCAAATAGGCCAGCGGCATCACGAGTATGCAAGTGCTCTTTCTTGACACCCAACTTATATTGAACAGGCATATCGTAGCCTGCGAAAGGAACCATCTTCGCACCGGCTTCAATGTGCAATGCATGCAAAGGGGTTTTAAGTAGTTCTTGAGTCATTGTTGTCTCCGTTTAATCAGGTTCGTTTTCCATGCAAGGAAACCTTGTTTCCAATAATAAACACGAGTGGAGATAATTTGCACGATCAACGCGTTGAGAAGCATTCAAAATGTGATGTTTAACATCATATTCACATTCATCACAGACAAAAATAAGCGCCGCCTTGGCTTCAATTCAACCAAGACGGCGCTATTTTACTGATTTAAGTTACAAAAGCAAACGGTTGCTTCCACTATCGGAAATCAACGAATCCGATGATTATTTAGCCGTCACCCACAGAATATGGGCATCTTTCTCACTGGTTGAAACCAACATATGACCCATATTCGCGTCATAATAAACGCTGTCACCTTGGTTCATTTCAACCGGTTCATAGAACTCTGAGTAGAACATAACCGAGCCAGATAGGATCAACAAAAACTCTTCACCGTCATGACGAACCCAATCACTGTACTCTTCAAAATTGCGGGCATGCACTTGGCTTTTGAACGGCATCATTTTTTTATTTGAAAGCTGTGTCGCCAACAGTTCATGTTCATACGTTGGCGTCGGATGCGGCTTTCCTTGGTCTGACTTAGTAATATCCCTGCGCCCTGTCGCCACTTTTTTTCTTGGTGGTTCAAAGAGTTGTGGCATATCTATCTGCAGACCCATCGCAAGTTTCTGCATTGCTTGAAACGTTGGGGAAATTTGTTCGTTTTCGATTTTGCTTAACGTTGAGCGAGCGAGTCCGGTACGCTGACTGGCCTCTTCAAGGGTGATCCCTAACTTGCTACGAATCTCTTTTATACGTGGCCCTAGTTTCAGTGGCTCGATATTTTCATCAATAGACTCTTTTGCCAGAGTCAATGACGGGTACTCGTCATAGATATCTTCGGGCATGCTTCCCTCTTAAATATGTAGCTACATCCTGTGTGATTTTCATTGTGCACCAAGCGCATAGTAGAGGAAAGGTACGAACAACAAATAAACCGTGCTCTCGCTAACAAAAATAGAAACCTTGTTTCCAATAGGAAATTTTTTATTGATTGTTGTTACGACAACCGCTATGTTACCAACTTGTTAGTTGTAGAGATGCGATTTCCGACGCCAAACGTTGGGTATTTTAACGATTGGAATCGGCTTTCCCCACCATTTTGGGGTACAGAAATTCACCCTGCTCTTACGTAGATAAGAACAGTAATAAACGCAGAGCCGACGAGAATCACTAAAGCACATAATAAGCTCGCCGGCACGAATGGAAGGTCATCTACCATGAACAAACCGTTTCAAAATCACAGTCTAGAGAATTTTTTCTCTACTAACCTTGCTGCTACAGACGACGCTGTTTTCGCCGGAATTCAGGCCGAGTTCACTCGTCAGAACGAACAAATCGAGCTTATCGCTTCAGAGAACATTGTCTCTAAAGCGGTAATGCAAGCCCAAGGCACTTGCCTAACCAACAAGTATGCAGAAGGTTACCCTGGCCGTCGTTATTACGGAGGTTGTGAACACGTTGATACGGTTGAAGCGATCGCCATTGAGCGCGCTAAGCGATTATTTAAGTGTGAATACGCAAATGTTCAATCTCATTCTGGCGCGCAAGCCAATGGTGCGGTGAAACTGGCACTACTACAACCGGGCGATACCATCTTGGGAATGTCGCTTGATGCAGGTGGCCATTTAACTCACGGTGCACGCCCTGCCCTATCGGGTAAATGGTTTAATGCCATTCAATATGGTGTTGATCGCGAAACACTAGAAATCAACTACGATGACGTGCGCGCTCTGGCTTTAGAACACAAGCCGAAAATGATCATTGCAGGCGGCAGTGCGATCCCTCGTATTATTGATTTTGCTAAGTTTCGCGCCATTGCCGACGAAGTCGATGCCATCTTAATGGTCGATATGGCGCACATCGCAGGTTTGATTGCCACCGGTGCGCACCCAAGCCCACTGCCACACGCACACGTTGTTACTACAACAACACACAAAACGTTGCGTGGCCCTCGTGGCGGCATGATCCTGACTAACCACGAAGACATCATCAAGAAAATTAATTCCGCCGTGTTCCCTGGTCTGCAAGGTGGCCCACTAATGCACGTTATCGCCGCTAAAGCCGTTGCCTTTGGCGAAGCGCTTGGCCCTGAATTTTCAACTTATATTGATTCAGTGATCAACAACGCAAAAGTTCTCGCTGAAGTATTGCAAACTCGCGGTTGTGACATTGTGACTGGCGGAACAGATACGCACCTAATGTTGGTTGACCTTCGCCCTAAGGGCTTGAAAGGTAATCAGACCGAAGAAGCATTAGAGCGTGCAGGGATCACATGTAACAAAAACGGCATCCCGTTCGATTCAGAGAAACCTATGATTACATCAGGCATCCGTTTAGGGTCGCCTGCGGGAACAAGCCGCGGCTTTGGCGCTGAAGAATTCAAACTTATCGGTAATTGGATTGGCGACGTTCTGGATGGGTTAGTTGAAAACCCTGAAGGCAACGAAGCTGTCGAGCAACGCGTTCGCAAAGAAGTGAAACTATTGTGTGCTCGCTTCCCTCTTTACCAATAAACAATTTAATCAAAGTTATTTTTGGAGAATAAGCAATGGACAACACACTGAAGTTTGCAGATAGCCACGAGTGGGTACGTGACAACGGTGACGGTACGGTAACGATCGGTATTTCAGAACATGCACAAGAGATGCTTGGTGACGTCGTTTTCGTTGACCTTCCAGAAGTTGAAAGCGAGATAGAAGCCGGTGATAGCTTCTCACTGGTTGAGTCTGTTAAAGCCGCTTCAGATATCTACGCACCTATTACTGGTGAAATTGTAGAGATCAACGAAGAACTAGAAGATAGCCCAGAGCTTATTAACGAAGAACCTTATGAAGGCGGCTGGATTGTTAAAGTGAAGATGGCTGACCCATCTGAACTCGACAATCTAAAAGACGCAGAAGAGTACCTAAGCTCAATCGAAGACGAGTAATTAGGAACAATCGGAAAGCTGCCCCCCACTTTGGGTGGCAGCTTTTTTTCTAAGTTCGGACGTATAACCAGAGATATCAGTAACGATAGCCATAAGCCGAACACGGAGTAGGTAAAGGACAATGACTGAATTACTTCAAAGCCTCAGCACACAAAATGAGTTTGTTGCTCGCCACAACGGACCAAACCAATCTGATCAACAGAAAATGTTGGCCGCCATCCAGGCGACAAGCCTCGATGCCCTAATTGACGAAACGGTTCCGGCGCAAATTCGCCTTGAACAACCCATGACGCTTGCCGAAGCAAAGAGCGAAGCGGACATGTTGGTTGCGATGAAACAGTTCGCCAACCAAAACCAAGTTAAGCGTACTTTCATTGGTCAAGGTTATTACAACACCTTCACACCTAATGTCATTTTGCGCAATGTACTAGAAAATCCAGGTTGGTACACCGCGTACACGCCTTACCAACCGGAAATTTCACAAGGCCGCTTAGAGTCACTGCTTAATTTCCAACAAATGGTGATGGACTTAACGGCAATGGATATTGCCAATGCATCACTGCTTGATGAAGCAACGGCCGCTGCCGAAGCGATGACACTCTGTAAACGTGCAGGTAAGAGCAAGAGCAAGGTGTTCTTCGTTGCTGATGATGTGCACGCACAAACCATCGAAGTGGTCAAAACTCGCGCAAAATACATTGGCTTTGACGTTGTCGTTGGCTCACTAGACTCGCTACCAGAGCAAGATGCCTTTGGTGCTTTAGTCCAATACCCAGGTACAACGGGTGAAGTTCGTGATCTAACCGACCTCATTGCCCAAGCGCAAGCCAACAAAACACTGGTTACTGTTGCAACAGATTTACTGGCCTCAGCACTGCTTAAGCCAGCCGGTGAAATGGGCGCCGATGTGGTGATTGGCTCAGCACAACGCTTTGGTGTACCGATGGGCTACGGTGGCCCACACGCCGCCTTTATGGCAACGCGTGATAAGCATAAACGTACTATGCCTGGTCGTGTGATTGGTGTTTCGATTGACTCGCATGGCAACCAAGCACTCCGTATGGCGATGCAAACCCGTGAGCAGCACATCCGCCGCGAAAAAGCGACGTCGAATATCTGTACTGCGCAGGCGCTACTGGCCAATATGGCTTCATTCTACGCGGTCTACCACGGCGCAGAAGGCCTACGTACGATTGCTCGTCGTACCCATCATATGACGGCGATCCTAGCAGCAGGTCTGACTAAGTCAGGCTTTGAGCTGGCGCACAACAGCTTCTTTGATACCATCACGATAAACTCGGCTGACCAAACTGAAGCGCTATACGCCAAAGCACAAGCGGCGGACCTTAACCTTCGCAAGCTTGATGGCAAATTAGGGGTAAGTTTTGACGAAACAACCACGACTGACGACATCAAGGCACTATTTGCCGTCTTTGGCGTGAAGCAAGACGTCTCTGCACTCTCTTCAGAAATCGCTGCCAACGAATTTGCCGCGATTCCAGAGTCACTACGCCGCACGTCGAAATACCTGACGCACCCTGTGTTCAATACGCACCACAGCGAAACGCAAATGATGCGTTACCTTAAGCAGCTTGAGAATAAAGATTTCTCACTGACACACGGTATGATCCCACTAGGCAGCTGTACCATGAAGCTTAACGCTGCTGCTGAAATGATCCCTGTGACTTGGCCAGAATTTGGCTCTATTCACCCGTTTGCTCCAGCAGATCAAGCCGCAGGTTACGCAGCACTTGCCAAAGATCTTAAAGAGAAGCTGTGTGAAATCACAGGCTACGATGCATTCTCATTGCAACCAAACTCGGGCGCATCAGGCGAGTACGCAGGTCTTATCGCCATTCAACGCTATCATGAAAGCCGTGGTGAAGGTCATCGTAACGTCTGTTTGATCCCAAGCTCAGCGCACGGTACTAACCCTGCAACGGCGTCTATGGTGTCAATGAAAGTCGTCGTGGTGAAATGTGATGACGAAGGCAACATCGACATCAACGATCTGGCAGCGAAAATTGAAAAGCACGCTGAAAACCTTTCTAGCATCATGATCACTTACCCTTCGACACACGGTGTATATGAAGAGCAAGTCAAAGAAGTGTGTGAAATGGTTCACGCCGCTGGCGGCCAAGTTTACCTTGACGGTGCCAACATGAACGCTCAGGTTGGTTTGACATCGCCTGGCTTTATTGGCTCTGACGTATCGCACCTTAACTTGCACAAGACTTTCTGTATCCCGCACGGCGGCGGCGGCCCTGGCATGGGACCTATCGGTGTTAAATCTCACCTAGCGCCATTCCTACCAGGACACATCGAGAACGGTGTTGAAGGCGAAGCGTTTGCCGTTGCTGCAGCCGACCTTGGCAGTGCATCAATTTTGCCTATCTCGTGGGCTTATATTGCCATGATGGGTGAAGCTGGCCTGACAGACGCAACCAAAGTGGCGATTCTTAACGCCAACTACGTGATGGAGCGTCTGCGTCCGCACTATCCGGTTCTTTACCGTGGTAAAAACGGCCGCGTCGCGCACGAATGTATTATTGATATTCGTCCGCTAAAAGAAGAGACCGGGATCAGTGAGGAAGATATCGCTAAGCGCTTGATGGATTACGGTTTCCACGCGCCAACCATGTCGTTCCCAGTTGCGGGTACTCTAATGGTTGAACCGACAGAGTCAGAAGATCTTGAAGAGCTAGACCGCTTCTGTGAGGCGATGATCGCGATTCGTGATGAGATGCGCAAAGTCAAAGAGGGTGAATGGCCACTGGACAACAATCCATTAGTCAAAGCACCGCACACTCAAGTGGATCTTGCAAAAGAGGAATGGGATCGCCCATATTCTCGCGAGACTGGCTGCTTCCCATCGGTTGCAACTAAATCTTGGAAGTACTGGCCAACGGTTAACCGCGTCGATAACGTCTACGGCGACCGCAACCTGATCTGTTCGTGCCCAAGTATCGATAACTACGAAGAGTAATTATCACTTTGTGCCCAAATATTGGGGCAACGTAATAAAAATAGACAAACTCCGGTTTGTCTATTTTTTTCTCCCTAATCAAGGCCAATGGTTCATCTTAAGACCTACGTCAGCTCAAATTCTCTACAACGACTGCCCGACATTATTGCTCAATCACCAAACATCTCGCCACCTTACTAACGGAATATTAGCGAGGAGAAGCCTTCGCTAAAAACCTGATTTATAAATCAACAATGCCATACCATTTCATTTTTAGTTTACACTGAATAAGGCAGGGTGAATGACACCGCAGGGAATGAAATCAAGGTGAATACACAATCAACTCAAACAAAAACAATTCGAAAAACGTTGATCATCGGCGCTTTGACGATTGTTTCGCTACTCGTCATATTCTTCTATACCGATCGAGCTTTGGTTCAAACGAAGAATAAACTTGTCGAATTCCAAAACGATATTTTAGCGGCATCCAACTCGATGTTAATGATGCGCCGCCACGAGAAAGATTTTATTGCGAGGGTTGATAAAGAATACCTTGAGGAGATGGAACAAGCCTATCAGCATATTTTAAGTCAGTTTGAGCGCATAAATGCCAACATCGCGAGTTCTGGTATCGAGTCGGATTATGACGGTCAGCAAGCGTTGAATTATCTAGATAGCTATGTCCAACGTTTTTACCAGTTAGCGGATGTGGTACTACTTATATACGGAACCACTGATAACAAAGGTTTGATCGACAACCTCAAGAACAAAACATTGGCTTTTGAGCGAATTCTCATTGACGAAGAGTCAAAACAACTCAACGTTATGGTGCTTTCTGCACAAGATCTGATGTATCAGTTTTTCTCTGATTTTAACCCAAGTGTATTAGCGAAAATTGAACGTAGTTTAGAGCAGATGCAGTTGCAGATTATCAATGATGGTGCAAACGTTGAGCTATCTCGTCATTTCCAAGAGTTTCGGCTCGCCTTTTATGCCCTGCGTGGCGCTTATGAACAGTTTGGCTATTCACACAACCAAGGTCAGCTAGGAGAGCTAAGGACGACCATTCATCAGTTGGAGGAGACTTTAAATACGCTTTTCAATGTTTTGCCTGTCCACGTTAACAACCAAGTCGCGATGTATGAAAATTATCGTTTCCTCGCATTGATTCTGCTCGTCGCATCCATTCTGCTGATATTGTTTTATGTCACTCGCCAAACCTCAAGACTGGAACAACAGCTGATTGATGCCCGTGAGCATGAGCAAAAAGCCAATCAAGCTAAAAGTGCCTTTTTGACAAATATGTCTCATGAGATCCGCACACCACTTAATGGCATTATAGGCATGACTGAGATTCTCAGAGACTCACGGTTAAGTGCAATACAAAAAGATTACCTAGCAACAATCAACGCCTCTTCGCAAACCTTGTTGATGCTGATTAATGACATCTTGGACCTATCAAAAATAGAGTCCGGTCATATAGAGATTTGCCTTCATACCACCGCGATCAAAGAAACTATTTTCGACACCGCAGCCCTTATCGCTCCAAAAGCTCAGCAGAAGTCGTTAGATATACACATAGATCTTGACCCAAAACTACCTGACTATATCAAGGCGGATGAGCAAAAACTTCGCCAAACGCTGATGAATCTGGCTTCAAATGCAATCAAATTTACGGAGATAGGATGTATCACCTTTTCGCTTCAACTTACTAGCCAGACCGACAGTACAGTGACTATCAGCTTTTCAGTTAAAGATACTGGCATTGGCATCGATGAAACGAAGCAGCAGCAAGTGTTTGAAGAGTTCAAACAAGAGCACGTGACCACATCAAAAGACTACGGTGGTACCGGTTTAGGCCTCTCTATCTGTTC
The DNA here is from genome assembly GCF_000711795.1 of Vibrio pacinii DSM 19139. Taxonomy (GTDB): domain Bacteria; phylum Pseudomonadota; class Gammaproteobacteria; order Enterobacterales; family Vibrionaceae; genus Vibrio; species Vibrio pacinii. Next base: position 156,587 of record NZ_JONH01000002.1, read on the forward strand.
AAAGATGGTAGCCATGATGGGGGGTAAAGTTGAGCTGATATCGGTAAAGGGACTCGGCAGCGAATTCAGGTTTGAACTTGAATTTGAGAAAGATAGCCATCAAATGAGCAATGACATACACGTCGCAACTTGTTACTTCTCAGACAGCCCGAACCCCCTTCTGGAGTCTGACCTGACTCGTTACAGCATCGAAACCATGACGCTGGCGAATGGCAAAATTGAAACGACCGTTATCCCTGAAGATACGGTGGTATTATTTGACGATCATACTCAGTACCAAGCACTGAAACGTAAATTTTCTCAACAGGACTTGGTTTTTATTTGTGATAACAGGCATCTCGTTGATACAAACGATCTCGAGGTTTCTGCTTTCCTCACGAGTCCTCTATTTGGTCAACGACTTTTGAAGACACTTCGTGACTTGCGTAATGTCGAGGCTTCGCAGCCAAGAGCTACCACGAAGAGCCAAAGTGCCTTCAAGGTATTAGTGGTTGACGATAACAGAGTGAACCAGCAAGTTGTAACTCTTAACCTTCAAAAACAGTCAATTGATTTCGTCATCGCTAACAATGGCCAAGAGGCCGTCGAGATATTCGAGCAGGACCATGAGAATATTGGTCTTATACTGATGGATTGTGTAATGCCAGTGTTAGATGGGTTTGAAGCAACCAAAGCAATTAGGGCGTTCGAGCAACAGCAAGATCTCAAACGAACCCCCATTATTGCTCTCACTGCTGCAGTGCTCGATGATGATATTCAAAATTGCTACAAGAGTGGGATGGATGACTATATTCCTAAGCCATTCAAACGAGAAGTATTAATGGAGAAGCTGGCTATATTACGTCATTAGATGCAATGAGTACCATGATTGTTGTCGTCACCCACCAGTAATGGACAGGCACATTGATGAACAGGGTTAAACTCTATGGCTAACCACTTACCTATCATTAGAAACCGACATCTGGACAAGAATTTATCCACACCATCAACACTTTATGTTTGGTAGCTCTTGCCAGCGGGTTGTGTACTGAGGCGACGACATTTCACGCCGCATTGCCCATTTTTGAGATATACCTTGCGCCGCTAGGAAGATAGCATCACTCCCAAACCTATTATTTAGCATGTCATATACATTGATTAGTTTAGGGTTATTCGGGGTGAGGTTGAATAAATCGGGCTGTTCATACTGCCCATCAACTAAGTCAATCAGCCCAACGCCAATCTTATAAAACCTCACATCCTGCTGAAATAACTGCTCTGCCAGCCGAGAAGCCACTTGAGTTATGTGAGTAACATCGGCAGTAGGATAAGCAAAGCGATGAACGGCTCTACGCGCAACGGGAGTCGTGTCAAATGGCGAGCTATTCGCGAAACAGAGCATAACCCGACAAAGTGACTTTTGCTTACGCGCCTTAAGGGAAGCAATATTGGCGTGTTTGCACAACGCCTGTTGTAACGACTCAAGTTCGATAATTCTCTGCCCCGCACTGCGAGTAGAGAAAATCTGTTTTTTATCCGCCCTGACCGTATCCCAACCTTTACACTTTTGCCCATTAAGTTCGCGTACCGTACGCTCAACTTCTACGTTAAACTCTCTTCTGATCAGAGCAGGTGGATAATTGGCAAGCTTGAGTGCGGTATCAATGCCCATCATGACCAAGCGATGAGTCAGTTTTCGGCCAATGCCCCATACGTCTGCGACATGCAGTTGTTCTAAAACAGCCTTACGCTCTCGTTCACTATCTAGCACACACACACCATTGTAGCCCTGTATCTTTTTCGCAGCATGATTAGCCACTTTGGCCAGTGTCAATGTCTCCCCAAACCCAACACATACGGGTAAACGACACTCACGCCACACGGCTCGCCTTAATTTTATTCCGTGTTCTTTGAAACAACGAATGGCTGGATAGCTGCGTTCAAGCGAGAGAAAAGACTCATCGATACTGTATATGTGTTGCTCTGGTGCAAATCGGCCAATCACCTGCATCATTTTTGCTGATAAGTCAGCGTACAGCTCATAGTTAGATGAGAGAGCAATAACCCCTTGCTGTTCACAAAGTGCCTTAACTTGAAAATAGGGTTTAAACTTCTCAACGCCAGCCTCTTGAGCTTGTCTGTTGGCGGCCACGACACAACCGTCATTATTGGACAAGACGATGATGGGTTTTCCACGCCAATCGGGGCGGAAAACTTGCTCAGCGCTGCAGTAAAACGAGTTAGCATCAACCAGAGCAAACATTAGCTTGTTCTCAATAATTGACTGACTCGGTGGCAACGAATAGAGCGAGTGACGATCCCTTCAAGGGAGAACTGGTCAAATTCATCGATGGGTACAGGTTGATATCGCTCATTGGCAGAGAGGAGTAAACGGCGTTTTACATCGATCTGTTTACAAATAAACTCTCCATTGAGGTTCGCCACTATGATGTCGTGATCTTGTACATTTAACGAGCGGTCGACGATGAGTAAATCTTTATCAAAAATACCGACACCTTGCATCGAATCACCGCACGCATAGCCAAGAAAGGTAGCACAAGGGTGTTCAATCAGTATCTGGTCTAGATCTAATGCTAGCTGAGTATATTCCTCAGCAGGGCTTTCGAAGCCAGTTATACCAGCATGGGCAAAAATAGGGATGACTTTCATATAGTGATACACTGTGTTTATATACAGTGTATTGTATTTCAGATTCACCATTTTGCAACCGCACAATGCAGATAGATGTCGGTATAACCATTTCCTCCAATCAAACAATCGTTGGTCACAATCGTTGAAATGTTGGTGTATATAGCCTGCTGATGCGCCACAAGCGGTCACATTTAACAACACGTACTCCATCCAATTTGTCGACGAATTTCATTCATGGCTTTTATGGAGTGCTACATGATCCTCATTACATCGGAAATAACGCCTCTTCAATTGTCACTTGGATAGGCCAAGTTAGGCCGAAAATCAGTGTGTCACCGGATTAATCTAACAAAACTCCAATGCAAAAGTTTGCATAAAAAATAATTGATACTATCGTAATTTATGGTGCAAACGACAACGATGAGGATAATAAGTATGAAACATTATATTGGATTAACGTTAGTTGGTGCATTGGTACTGGCTGGGTGCCAGTCTACATCAATGACCACCGAAGAATCGGCACTGGTTAAAAACGTTTGTAGAGTCGGCGATGATGCTGATGATAAGTCAAGTAGCTGGGATGCATATAAACAGTCGATAATGGATTGTGGTGGCTTCGAGATTTTCACTGAAGACATGATTGAAGGTAAGACAGTTACCCGAACAAACAAGAAAGGCAAAACAAGGGTCTACACATTCAATCAAGATGGCAGTGGGATGTTTGTAGGTAGCAAGGGAGACGAAGCTATATCGTGGCTCATTACTCAAGATGGGTATTTAGATATTACGTTTGACAATGATGGCTGGACAGTAACTTGGGCTCTGTTAGCAGAAGCAGGACAGTATTGGGCGGTTAAAATTTATGATCGTGATGCCAATGACACTGAGCAGTACTTATGGAGTTCTAGTCTGAAAGTAGAGCCAACACTCATGGATAAAGACCAAAGCTGATAGTCAATCAGCTTTATTGGCTAACCATCAAAAAATCGCCAGTGCTTATACTCAATTTTTGTCCAACACTGAGCTAACTACGAAAGCTAGCTCAGTGTTGGGAGTTTCTGAGTTAACGATTTTGTTGCGGATAATCTCAAGTATTGCGATCGTACTTTTACAGACTGAATTACCACCAGTTTAGTCTCAATCTTTATTACTCCCCTACGCCTACTTATTAAGCAGCTTTCTATCTATAGCTCGCGGCCAACTAGTTAGATTTATGCGGCTTTTAGATTTACCCTATCGCTAAATACCGTTATGGTGAATTCGTCACCCTTTCAAATTCAAAAAAGGATGTTGTTCCATCATGAACAGTACAATAGAAACCATTCTCGGCCATTGCTCCATTCGTAAGTTCAGTCCTGAGCCGATTGAGTATGAACAGTTACAAACCATCATTCAGGCTGGCTTGGCGGCTTCTTCTTCTAGTATGTTGCAGGTTGTGTCGATTATCCGGGTAACGGACAACGAAAAGCGTAAACAATTGGCACAGTACGCTGGTAATCAAGCGTATGTGGAAAGTGCGGCAGAGTTCTTGGTATTTTGTATCGATTATCAACGCCACGCGACCATTAAACCTGATGTGCAAGTGGATTTCACAGAGTTGACACTTATCGGTGCGGTGGATTCTGGCATCATGGCTCAAAACTGCTTGTTAGCAGCAGAATCGATGGGGTTAGGTGGCGTCTATATTGGCGGTCTAAGAAACAATGCCGCGCAGGTGGATGAACTACTCGGATTACCTAATCACACCGCGATTCTGTTTGGCATGTGCCTAGGCCACCCAGACCAAAACCCAGAGGTGAAACCGCGACTTCCAGCCAATGTTATTGTGCATGAAAACCAGTATCAAGCGCTCAACCTTGAGGCTATTCAAGCCTACGATCAAGCCATGCAAGACTACTACGCAAGCCGCTCTAGCAATCAAAAGCAAAGTACATGGTCACAAGAAGTCACAAGTAAGCTCGCTGGAGAATCTCGCCCTCATATTCTGCCCTACTTGAACAGCAAAGGGCTGACAAAACGATAGCATAACGGCTTGCAAAAAGGCCTCAATGAGGCCTTCAATAGCAACGAGATTTTTAGAGCACAAACCTCAAATCGCCTGAGCTGATTACTTTACAATCACTTCTTTATCATCTTTGCTAAATCAGCAAATGGATTGTATGTCGCCCCTTGGTGTTCGTCTTCACCAGGCTTGATTTCACTACCATAGCGTTCATGTTCTAGGTATTTACTATGCTCATTATCGTGGCAATAGAGACATAACAATTCCCAGTTGCTACCATCTTCGGGGTTATTTGTGTGGTCATGATCTTTGTGGTGAACGGTTAATTCGCGCAGATTTGAATATACAAACTCTCTAGCACACCTTCCGCATACCCAAGGATATAGTTTTAGTGCTTTCTCTCTATAACCAGATTCTTTACGTGCGTAATTAGCACTGGTTCCGTAATGGTCTGATGACATGTTTGTACCCTAAGTAGTAGTTAAGCTCAGATGCTAGCACGAGCACAAATTGGAAAAAAGTGACCAATGTTAAGACTCACGTTATTGTTCGCGATCAGCCATTGAGCTTGAAATCTAGACCAACAAACTAAGTGCATATTCTGTGATTAGAAAATTGGTCAACTCATGACAAAAGAAGCGCCCTAAAACTTGCTCTGGCACACAAAGGAGAAATCTGAGTTAATCACTTGGTGATCACAAACAAACTGCTGACGCGAAAACTCATAATTGGACAATTTCGAGTTAGACCTTTCGAACATTCTAATTTTTCGGATTACATCTAGTATTGAAACCATGTGGCCAGCCTACATGTAGTTGGCCAACTTCACTCATCCAATACAGGTTATATTCCATTATCAAAGTGTCCGGTTTGATTAAAGCAGTTTATGTCTACTAGGGGTGAACTGGCTAGTCAGCAGATCGGAGGAACCGTGTTAGTAAGTTCAGAAAAATCATCGGCACAGCATTAGGAGGGTGTCCAATATTGTGGTAGCCACACGACATTAATCAACTAGTATACTTTTGGTAACCTTTAACCGCCCTCCCTCATATACCCGCGCCAAACAAAAAATAAAACATAATCAAACAATAACTTAGTATGATTTCAACAGTTCTTCGGGGTGGTTACTAAAAGTTAACTAATTGCACTAAAAATGTAGGTAACCATAATAAACCGCAAGACAGCGAAATCATTGTTCGCTTTGTAAAACAGTCAAATATTGAAGGGTTAATATCATGAGTAACGTTCTAATCATTAATGCACACGAACCATCTCCATTTTCTGAAGGCAAACTCAATGCGGCTTTAGTTGATAAAGCGCGTACCCGGTTGGAATCAAAGGACCACGAAGTTCGCGTAGTGACAATGCAAGATGACATCGTAGTTGACGAGCAACTAGCGAACTTTGAGTGGGCAGACCGAGTGATCCTTCAGTCACCTGTCAACTGGATGACCATCCCATGGTCTTTCAAGAAATACATGGATGATGTCTTCACAGCTGGGATGGGTGGTGCGCTATGTGCCTTTGATGGCAGAACCCCGGAAGAGCCAAAGAAAAATTATGGAACAGGCGGCACTCGTACCAATACAAAATACATGCTGTCTTTCACATTCAATGCACCAGAAGAGTCATTTAATGATGATAGCGAATACCTGTTCCAAGGTCGTAGTGTGGATGACTTGATGTTCCACATGCACGCAAACTTCCGCTTCTTTGGTATGTCTGCACTGCCAACCTTTGCTTGCTACGACGTTATGAAAAACGGTGACATCGAAAGTGATTTCGCTCGCTTTGAAGCGCACCTAGACGCACACTTCTAAGGAGTTAGTCATGAGCACTGAATTTACTTACTACAATGCAGAAACGGCCCAAGAAGCGTCTAAAGCACTAGTAACTCAGTCAATAAAAGGCTTCGGTATGCTGCCAAACCTGCACGCGGTTCTTGCTGAAGCCCCGGCAACCTACGAAGCATACAACTCGGTCTTTGACCTGTTCATGAAAAACACAACGTTCAGTCCATTGGAGCAACAAGTGGTCTTTATGACCGCTAACTTTGAAAATAACTGTCACTACTGTATTCCTGGTCATACATGGATGATGAAGGCGGACAAAATGCCAGATGAGGTGATTGAAGCATTACGTGAAGGTACCGCCATCCCTGATGCGAAGCTGCAAATACTGCATGATTTTACCAAAGCACTGCTTGATAACCGTGGCCATATCGGTGATGAAAAACTGCAAGCATTCCTAGACGCTGGTTTTACCAAACGTCAAGCGCTGGAAGTGCTGACTGGCTTGTCTGCTAAGCTTATCTCAAACTACACTAATGCACTGGCACATACTGAAACCGATGCGTCATTCCAGAAGTTTGCGTGGACGCATCCTAGCGAGCGTTAAACTCAGTCAAGAACAAGCAAACACAACTTAAAGCACTGTTTGCCGCGTGAGCACAGTGCTTTGAGTAGGGGCCCCATATGAATAATACAATTAAGCTCGATATTATTAGTGATGTTGTCTGCCCATGGTGCATCATCGGATACAACCATTTAACCGAGTCGATCAAACAACTCGGCATTGAAGATCGCATCGAGATCGAGTGGCAGCCTTTTGAATTGAACCCGGATATGCCTGCTGAAGGTGAAAACCTTCGAGATCACGTTGCTCGTAAATATGGCAGTACCGCAGAGGAAAGTAACAACGCGCGCATTCGTATCGCCAGCATTGGCGCTGAACATGGCTTCAAGTTTAACTACTTTGATGACATGAAGATGGTGAATACGTTTGACGCACACCTTTTGCTCGATTACGCCAAAATCTTGGGCAAGCAGACTGAGCTAAAGATACGTTTATTTACCGCATTTTTCAGTGAACAGAAAGACGTCTCTGACCGTGAGATTCTAAAGCAAGAGCTCATCTCTGTAGGCCTAGACCCTGAAGAAGGAATGCGCTGGCTAGATGATGTGCAGCGACGAAGCTCAATTCGTAGCACAGAGCAGCAGTGGCAAAATATGGGCGTATCGAGTGTGCCAACGGTGATTTTCAACAGAGAACATGCTGTTTCTGGTGCACATCCAGTGGAAGGTTACAAACAGATCTTAACTGAGTTAATGGCTCAGACGAATCAAAGCTAAGTTACTAAAAGTATACTATTTGCAACTTGTTTTTTAGTGTCTTATCTTTTTTCTAATTAGTTGTGACTTCAATCCTAGGAGCTGAGATGACATACTCACAAAAACTCAAAGCGGGTGACGCTTTTCCTACATTAGAGGCAACAAAGCTGGATGGAACGAAAGTCAAGCTAGGCCAATCTATAGGTGATGCAACATGGCAAGCGGTGTTTGTCTATCGTGGTAAACATTGTCCACTTTGCACCAAATACCTCCATGAAATAGAGACGTATAAACAAGCCTTTAATGAGGCGGGCGTCGATATTCTGGCTGTCTCTGCTGACTCGAAACAACAATTGGAGCAACACCTAGAAAAGCTCGATGTCAGTTTTCCAATCGCCTATGGTCTTACTGAGCAACAAATGAAGACTCTAGGGCTTTATATATCGCTACCACGCTCCGAAGCCGAAACCGACCATAACTTTGCAGAACCGGGGTTGTTTGTCGTCAATGAACACGGCAACTTACACGTGGTTGATCTATCCAATAACCCGTTTGTCAGACCAGAGCTTGGAGCACTGACCCGAGGTTTAGCATGGATTCGTAACCCAGAGAACCACTACCCCATCCGTGGCACTCTAGACTACTGAACCTCCAGTTCTAAAGACAACAAGGTAACCGTGTTGGTTGCCTTGTTTCGTTACAGATAGGTATTGATCAATGTTGCTCACGCTATTTAAGCTGCACGTTGTTGTTTTCAGACCATTTTCTCAACTCATCGAGAATTGTTAACGCACTGTGTCCAAACTCGGTGAGTTCATAACTGACTGCCAGTGGTTTTTCATTAAGTACACGACGTATTACCATGTTTTCACTTTCTAGTTCTTTTAGACGCTGGTCGACCATCTTCTTACTTGCACCGCCCAACATTCTTGAAAGGTCATTGAATCTCACTGGACCATCTTTCAGGTGGTAGATAATTGAGCCCTTCCATTTTGAACCTAAAATCCTCATACCTTTTTCTATCGCACAAGGCTCGTTACAGGCATCAACAACGCTCTTGCGCCCTTTTTGGTCAACTTCAACTTTTGCTTTCATACAGCCTCGCCAATTAGGAAACTAGGTCGCTTCGGTTTCACTTAGTGTCTGAACCACAGCTATTTGATTTACTTTCTATGTCATAGTAGCACTACATATCAGTTGGATTGAATTTACCGAAGACGGTCACTGTGCGTGGTCACTGCACGAGCTGAACCTACCGCTTTATCCATCAGATAAGATCACGCTTACCTTCTGAGAAAGGCGATGACTTGCAGTCATTGCTGATAAGTATGTTACTCATAGTTAATTACACAGCAAAAATAGATTACATACACAAGTGACCTCTGCGCCATTAAGACTTTGCGGTATATATTAGTTACCTGAAGGTCGATTGCAATTAGTATACTTTTTGTAACCTAGTTAAAATAAACTGAATCAACTAACGTGAAAGTCTACATAAATAGGTTGTACTATTAGTTTTTCTTCAGCCAATTCGACTAACTTTTCTCGACACAATGCATGGCTATAACTCATTTTGGGGCAACGTCATGTTACCCCATTTATGCTCCGCTAGACATTCTAGGCAAGTTACATGGTGACTTGTATCTGGACTCCTGATTCACAAGCAAAATCATGATCATGGCTTACGAGAATAAAACCACCGCGATAATCACATAGAGCCTGTGCCAGCATTATTTTCGAGTCTAGGTCGAGATGGTTATCTGGCTCATCGAGTAGTAACAAAGGTTGCTCAGGCTGATGACTGACAATAAGCATGGCTAACTTCATCTTCTCCCCGCCGCTAAGCATGCTGCCAAGACGAAATACACTGTCACGACGAAAACCAATACCTGCGAGTAATGTTCTGGCATCACTCTCTTTGATACCGCGGCACTGTTGTATCAAGTTATCTAGTATCGATAATTTCGCTCGAATGACACCAAAATTCTGGTCAAGATAATACAATGGCGTATTCAGTTGCAGCTCCCCTTGCTGAAGCGAAATCTCTCCCAATAGTGTTTTCAGCAGGGTTGATTTACCACTACCATTGTTACCTGTGAGATGTATCTTATCATTGGCATATACTTGCAGTGAGATAGGCTTAGTAGGACCAAAAGGCAATACAGCTTCAAACATTGAAATCACTTTGCGTAAGCGGCTTGGGTTGTGTTCCAAGTGAAGCTTTTGTCCTTTCAGTTGTTCTTTTCTTGTCTTCAATAACTGCTCTTTATCAAGTAAGTGAGCTTGACGACGTTGCTCGTTTTTATTGCGATTAGAAGCGCGAGCGGTCGCTTTATCTTTTTTGCCATCAAGTAGGATTTTGGGCTGACTCCCCTCTTTGCGTAATTTAATGCCTTGTGCGGCTCTCTGATCGGCCTTTTCACGGTTTCTCTGAGCTTGCATTTCCAACTTTTTCCTCTGCTTATCTACGCTGGCAAGTTGTCGATCTACTGCTTGTAACTCGGTACGTTTTTGTTCGGTATAGAAATCGTAACTCCCACCAAACACTTGTAACCCAAGTCCAGAAAGCTCCCAAATTTCTTCCATTTCACGCAGTAACACTCGGTCATGGCTAATAAGTAAAATCGCACCTTTGAACGCTCGCATTGATTCAAGTAACCACTGCCTTGCATCAACATCAAGATGATTGGAGGGCTCATCTAAAATCAGTAACTCAACCTCACTCTCAAACAACTGCCACAGTTGTAATCGCGCTAATTGTCCACCACTGAGTTGAGTGCAAGGAAAATCTGCATCTGGTGGTAAGCCGATCTCTTCAAGTTGCTGAGTAAGTAATATCGGCAAACCCCATTGCTCGCCGATTACATCAAACCAATGCTGTGAACAATCACCTGATTCAACCTGCTTTATCGCTTCAAGCACTTGCTCTTTACCCAAGAACTGGGCAATAGAAAGTTCGCCAGATAACAACTGAGATGGTTGCTGGCGATATACCGAGAATGAATTAGGTAACGTGACAGTTCCACTCGATGGCGTTTTTTCACCACTTAAAATCGCCGCAAATATCGATTTACCAACACCATTGCGACCAACCAGTCCAATACGATTCTTAATCATGGAACATGATAATTGTTGAAACAGGATCTCGCCGTTATCAAATTGATGACTAATATTGTGGGCCTGTAATACTGGCATACTTTGCCTCCTGTATGACAGGGACAACAGCCGCAGCTAGACAGTTAACAAAGATGAAATCAATGCAAATACGCACGCTTATCTGAGCGATTAAAGTAACCAAAATGTACTTGTAAAGAAATATCGGAGAGTGAGCTACGCCTACTAACCCTGTAAGTCCAAAAAAATGAAAAATGGATGACAGGCTTAGTTGTTCATGTTGGCGTAATCTCCTGAAGAAGTGATAGGCAAATACTAGTTTATTCATTCTCGTATAGTCAAGATTCACAGTACTACTAGCAACTAGTCTGCGGATAATTTTGATTAGAGAATGCTTGTTTTAATAGCTTGCTAGTACAAGATTATTTTATGACCTGATGACCTTGATTGATGCGTCACAGGAATTGCATGTGTATGAGTGGCGAGGCACTGAAGAATGTACAAGCCTAGACAGTGCCTAGGCTTAAACTGATATTAGAGCTAAATACCATTATATAATTATCTAACTTAATTTAAGCTATCAATAAGAACAGTCTCGTGAGCAGCACATGCGCCGAGAATGTTACCAAGATAGTAGCCTATCGTTAGTTGCTCGCCAGCGTACAGGCTATCTACCTCAAACTCGCAATAGCCCGCATATTGACTTAATTCCATTCTATGGAATCCAGCCGGTGCGATCTCGTTACCAGTGATATCATATAAGCATAATGTATCGCCATTAACCTTGGGATTCATTCCCTCGAGAAGGCTGTACTGAACTTTTAATTTAAAGCCCGTTTGTGTTTGACTAATAGGCTCGACCAAAGACATAGAACAGTTTAAAGGAGCAACCACCGATCCATGGTTTAAGTGGTTGTAAGAACAAATCGTACGCTCAGGATCACTTCCGACACAAAGTGCAACAGTGTATTCACCTGATAGGAAGTTGCAGCTTGGAACTTCCACCTCAATGTGGCCCTCAAGTGACGCAACAACATTATGCTGAGTATAAATAGGAGCACGTCCAACAGGACTGGTTAGACCACCAAATACCGCAATCGAATAATTTTTGAAAGTGACACCTTCCAACGTTTTAGTTACTGAAGTGGCATAGTTGATACTTAATTTACTTGGTGAAGACTTGTTGATCTCAATATTGTTGATACGACTTGATACCTGATTAACTACACTAAAGCTCATAATATTTCCCTTTACAATGTGATTAGAAGCGGTGCTGTCTTACACTCGCAATATGAATATAGGTTCATATTTTGGAGCCACAAATAAATTTCACGTTGAATAAGAACTATCCAACACGATTGCGATCGTTTCCGCACAATGCAGGGTTTATAATGAGTATGAGATGAATACCAATTGCTCTACTGTCGCTAGCACTGATTGAGCGCAAAAGGGTTTCGACATAAAAAGGGAGCTGACTTTCGCCAGCTCCCTTAATTCAACGCTTGGTTGCTTATTCGTACTCAGAAGCGTACGTCTCTTCGTAAGTATGCGAGTAAAGCTCAAACAGGTTGCCGAACGGGTCTTCTAGGTAAACCATTTTCTGCGGCTTACTGTCATCTTCAGGGTGGTAGCGCATAATATCCATGCGCACTTTACCGCCGAACTGCTCTGTTTTCGCCATCACACCTTCAAAGTCGTCAGTTTCTAAACAGAAGTGGAAAATGCCCAGACGTTTAAAGTCAACTTCATGGCGCTCTGCACGATCTTTCATCTCAAACAACTCGACACCAATGCCATCGGTTGTCACAAGATGGGCAATGTTAAAGCCTTTGAAGCCTTCACCAAAGACCGCAATACACATTCTACCGATCGCCGATTCGCGCTCTTCAACCACCTTAGTGTTACCCATGACGACTTTCAAACCGAGCACCTGAGTGTAAAACTCAACGGCTTTGTCCATATCACCAACTAAGATACCAATATGATTCATTTTCATAATACACTCCTAAAAATTCAGTTTTTGCTGCAATGCTTGTTTCGATGAGGAGAGTATAAGTAGTCCAGATAATTAAATAAAATTATTGATTATTATTAATTTGATAATATTAAATTATCAAATAACACTCTGTTAATTACATTCAGGTGATTGTCTTTATTGGTTTCAACTCATGCTGGCCAGTTTTACATCCACCGATGCATATTGATTACTGAATGTGTGAGTCACCCTGTCAGCGAGTTATTGATTTTCCTCTCAAAGCCGATAAAATCAGACGGCTTTATTAGCAAACGTTTAATTTATTCTCAGGGCGGGGCGCAATTCCCCACCGGCGGTATTCCCCACCAACATATAGGGGTGAGCCCGCGAGCGCTCGATTCGTCGAGGTCAGCAGATCTGGTGCAAACCCAGAGCCGACGGTTATAGTCCGGATGAGAGAGAATGAAAACACACCATCACGCCCTGCGTGCCGTGGTGTATTTCGTTTTGGCTGGGGTTATCTACCCCAGTGCTCATGTATGCCCTGGTTCTGGTGATATTTAGGAGTTAACCATGAATCAGTCATCTCTACTTGCCGAATTTGGCGACCCAATCATTCGCGTTGAAAACGCACTCAATGCATTAAAACAAGGCCGAGGCGTCCTGTTGCTCGACGATGAAGATCGAGAGAACGAAGGCGACATTATTTATTCTGTTGAGTCTTTAACCACGGAACAAATGGCGCTAATGATCCGCGAATGCAGTGGCATTGTTTGTCTTTGTCTACCAGAAGAGCAAGCCGATCGTCTTGAGTTGGTGCCGATGGTTACCAACAATAACAGTGCCAATCAAACCGCATTTACCGTGTCGATTGAAGCAAAAATTGGCGTGACCACTGGCGTCTCTGCGCAAGATCGAGTCACCACGATTAAAACGGCCGCTAACCCAACGGCAAAAGCGTCTGACCTTGCTCGTCCAGGGCATGTATTCCCTCTGCGTGCACGTAAAGGTGGTGTGCTCACTCGTCGAGGTCACACTGAAGGGACTATCGATTTGATGCAAATGGCCGGATTACAACCTGCGGGCGTTTTGTGCGAAGTGACAAACCCAGACGGTAGCATGGCGAAAACCCCAGAGATTATTGCATTTGGCAAACTGCATAATATGCCAGTACTGACGATTGAAGATATGGTCGCGTACCGTCAGCAATACGATTTAAAGCTCGCTTAAAACGATAATTAGCCAAGTGTTCACGGCACTTGGCTGTCATCCTATCTACCTTAGTGTAACTGCCTGTCTCAAAATACTTTCTGTTCTTCGCAACTCTGCCGATCTGTGACTAAGCTTTTAACTTAGCCATACTCCACAATATGAGGGAGCGATGAACAATAAGCACAACGAATCTGATGATTTGATGGCCATCATTGAAGATGACTCAAGGTCAAGTGTCACAACACTTCCCAGCCACAATTGGCGAATCTTGGTTGTGGATGACGACGCTGAAGTTCATCACGCAACCAAATTAGCACTGAAAAATTTGATCATTGAAGATCGTCCGCTTGAACTGATCCATGCGTATTCGGCAGCTCAAGCAGAGCAACTATTGCAGTCTGAAAAAGATATTGGCGTCATCTTGTTGGATGTGGTGATGGAAACCGACACAGCCGGGCTCGATTTGGTTGAAGCCATTCGTGAAAAACTCGACATGCACGCGATCCGAATTATCTTACGTACTGGTCAACCGGGTTATGCTCCCGAAATGGAAACCATCCAACGTTACGATATTAACGACTACCGAACCAAACCCGAGCTAACTCGTATTCGCTTATTTACTATTTTAACCAGTGCTATTCGAGCTTATAAACAGATCCGCAGTCAGCAAATCATGCGTCAGGGGCTTGAGAAAGTCGTCAAAGCCAGCACTGAGTTGGCCAACCTTCATGGAATGCGAATGTTCGCCGAAGGCGCCGTTAAACAAATTAGTGCCATCATCCAAATTGAACCTGATGGGCTGATTTGCGCGCAAGAAAACCTAGATAGTGATGAGTCGTTTTTGAGTCCACAAATTATTGCGGCATCAGGGCGCTACAGCCGATTTGTTCACACCCCGCTCGAAAGTATAGATTCAGAGACGATTCGTCATTCCATTCTGCGTTGTTTGGAGCAAAAGACCAGCCTGTTAGAAAGCGGATTAACGCTCTACTTTTCTACTGAGCAAGGTCGTGGTATCGCAGCTTATGTAGACATTAACCGGCCATTAGAAAGTATTGACCGACACTTACTCGAAGTGTTTTGTGCTAACCTTTCGGTCGGGTTTGATAACGTTATTTTGTACAACCGCCTTGAAGAAAAGGCCTTTAACGATCCTTTGCTCAATATTCCCAACCTTAATAGCTTACGTAATTTTCAATATACTCCCAAACACGACCAAGATTGCGGCCGGCTGGCGTTAATCGATATCGACGACTTTTCTGCCTTCAATGACAGTTTCGGCCACGCCACCGGTGACGGTCTACTTGGTTCAGTGGCCGCTCGCTTACAACATTATTTCCCCAGTTGTTTCTTGGCCCGCGTTGGTAGTGATGTTTTTGCTATGGTTGGTTCAGCCAAAGAGGTGATTAGCGAACAGATCCTATCGCTGTTCGAGCAAAGCCTTTTAGTTGATGAGCAACCATTTAAGATTACCGTTAGCATCGGGCTGGTTGACTTGCCTTGCCAAGACTTTAACTCATCAGCACGTTATAAAGATGCGCAATTGGCCCTCAAACAAGCCAAACTGCATCATCGTGGTTCAACGGTGTGCTTCTCGGCAGGAATGGGCCAAGATGCGCGTGACCGCATGCAATTGCTGACCGAATTAAAACAGGCACTCAATGACCACGCCTTGTTTATGATGTATCAGCCAAAATATAAACTCTCAACCTTAGAGCTAACTGGAGTGGAAGCCTTGCTACGTTGGCGCAACAAAGACGGTCAATTGATTCCACCTGATCAGTTCATTCCCCTCGCAGAACAATCTGGATTGATGGTCAGCATTGGCGCTTTTGTTATCGAACGCACTTGCCAAGAGTTTAAGCAGCTCCAGCAGGCTGGCTATTCTGAGCTCACGATGGCCATTAATGTTTCTCCGGCGCAACTTGAAGAGAGCAATTTTGTACCCTTGCTGCAAAGCGCCTTTCAACGCCATCAAATTAATCCTCACTGCATTGAGCTTGAAATCACCGAGACAGTGGCGGCGAAAAACTTATCTGAAATTTGCCAGGTGCTAGACCAAGTACGCCAGTTAGGCTGTAAGATTGCCATTGATGATTTTGGTACTGGTTTTTCATCTTTAAGTATGTTGCATAGCCTACCCGCGACTCGGCTAAAAATCGATCGAACCTTTGTCGACTCGATAGGCCAGGACGACAGCATCGCCAAAATGATCGTCAACTTGGGCCAAACCTTAGGCATGGAAATCACCGCTGAAGGCATCGAAAACCAGACTCAACTAGAACAACTTAAAGCCTTCCAATGTGAAGAGGGACAAGGTTGGCTGTTCGCAAGAGCCATGGTGATGGACCAGTTGATCCGCTTTGCCAGTACACCACTGGATATTGACTAGGGACGAAGTGCAAGATGAAAGATTCAGGTCACTCCAACGATACTATGTACTCACAAAATTCGGCTCATATGAGCTCAAAAGCGCTGATCACTCGCCACAGATTGATGATTTACGGCGCACTGGTTTTGATTATCTTACTGACCTTGGGCAACGCGCTCTATTTGAGTAAAGAGATTCGAACTCAGGAGGTAAGCAAGCTCCGACATCAAGCACTAGAGACCATGTTGGCGCTCAACAAAACCATCTCTGTTTCTATCAACCATGTTGGAAAAATGCGCAACGCGATAGAAAGCGCCTATCAATATCCAGATCTTACTCCAAGTCAGTCCGCCCTTGAGTTTCTTAGTAAAAACACCCTTGGTTCACCAAAAAATGCGCCGTGGGAAAACCTTCCAGATCAACTTAAAAATCACATTGGTCAGCTTTACGTTCGTTCCAACAGTCGAGATTACTCGTTTGACCAACGCGCTCTACTGACGATGGTTCCTGAAATCGTCGCCACCCACGCCCAGCATAACGATTTCCAGTGGAGTTATTACTACGATGCCAAACAAGCACTGAGCTATCTTTATCCTTGGTTGAGCTATAAAGACTTACTGCAAGCTACCGAAGCGAGTGACATGGACCAAGCACTCGATATTATTTATCAGGCGGGCGGCACCTACCCTCTCGACCTGATTAAGCCTGAAGCCAATCCACAACGTGACCAGGTATGGACCACACCTTACATGGATGCGGGTGGCAAAGGCATGATGATTTCTCTGCTAGCGCCTGTCTATGTTGATGGTGTTTTTGTCGGCGCAGTAGGTACCGATATTACGCTTAAGGTATTAGATACCATTTTGACCGAGCGTCCACTCGATATCGCACGCTTGGTGATTGTCGATGAGCAAGGGTTGGTGATTGGTGATAGTAAGGGCACACTGCAAAACACGACCGAAGCCGTGAAGCAACAAGGCGTGTTGACGTTAGTTGCACAAGGTGAAGCTCATCAAGTGGACCACGCGACCTTACACAGCAGCGCACAAGGTTACTGGAGCTCATATCAACTGCCTAATACCCCTTGGCGATTGGTGTTAGAAATTACTGATGCGCAGTTAGGATCGCACATCTTCACCATTATTATGCCCAACTTAATTATGGCAACCGCTTTCACCTTACTATTGCTATTTGTGGTGCTTTATCAACATTGGAACTTTAGCCAGCCCGCACTCCGATTAGCTCAGTTTGTCGAAGAGTTACCTAGCAACAAAACGCTGGTGCTCCCCGATATTCCAGATAGATGGTCATACTGGTTTGAGCGCGCTGCCAACACAGAAAAAGATCGACGTGACTACCTTGAAAAAACCAAACAACAAACCGAGGATCTCGAGCAACGGGTTGAAGAACGTACTCAAGAGCTCAAACAAGCACTTGATATATTAAAGGCAACCCAAGAAGAATTGGTGCGATCAGAGAAACTCTCAGGACTGGGCTCACTGGTCGCGGGCATTGCCCATGAACTCAATACCCCTATCGGCAATGCGATAGTGGTTGCTAGCAGTTTGAAAGACTTTAACCGAGAGTTTGTCGAATCGACCAAAGAGGGATTGCGCCGGTCGGTGCTCGATAACTATATAGAACAAAGTGGTCAATCCGCGGACAGTATTGAACGTAATCTCAGACGCGCGGCAGAGCTGATTTCAAGCTTCAAACAAGTGGCAGTCGATCAATCCAGTTATCAGCGTCGAACCTTTGAACTTGATGAGATCCTCCACGAACTTAGGATCACCATGTCGCCCAACTTATCACGCAGTAACATCACCTTAAGCGAAGCCTGCCAACACAAAATAAAAATGGATAGTTACCCGGGTCCACTCACTCAAGTGCTGATGAACTTGCTGTCAAATGCCTTAGTACATGCCTTCACCGATCATGAGCAGCGTCAGATTGAAATCAAAGGGTCATTAGAGCAGCAACATGCGGTGATCACCGTCACCGACAATGGGCTAGGAATTGCCAATGAACACCTTAACAAAGTCTTTGATCCTTTCTTTACCACTCGACTTGGCCAAGGAGGCTCAGGCTTAGGGCTAAACATTGTTTACAACTTAGTCACGGGATTACTGGGTGGAGAGATAAAAGTCACCAGTGAATTAGGTCAGGGCTGCCGCTTTACTCTCACTCTGCCTCTTGTTGCGCCAGAGAATGAAAATCCTGACGCTGACGAATCTATCATTGATATCCGCTAGCCAGTCTCGCTCATCTAACCTGTCACTGCGCGCCCAGAGCGGCGCAGTGACAGCTACTGACTCAAGCCCCCTTAAACCGCTGCGTTACGCAAAGGAGTATCAACACGCGTTTTCAATGAAAACACCATTAATAAAATTACCGCCAACGCTGAACCACCAAGTGACACATATAAGGTGCTGTAATAGTTAAACATTTGCGCCACTATGCCAATCGACAAGCTTGAAACCAACATACTCAGACTAAGCATACTGGAAAAAAGCGTCGAAGCTGTGCCCAGTCTATCGCGCATCATATCTTGCAGTACCACCATACCTAGGGTGGCGCAAACACCAATAAAGAAACCATTGAGCAGCTGCGCACCCAGCATGGCGATAAACGAAGTGCTGGTTAACATGATGCAATAAAACACGATACCGCTGACCACCGCCATCGTCATCAGTTTGATGGTGCCGAGTTTCTGTGCCAATTTACCCGCCCATAACATCACTGGAATTTCACACAACGCGCCAGCGCCAAATAGAAAACCAAGCCAGTTAGGGTTAACTTGGAGTTCTTGTGAGAGGTAAAGCGGCATGCTTGTGATATAGAGATTATTGGCCGAAAACGCCGCTACCAACGCCAAGCAGTACAGCGCAATTAGGCCATTGTTGTGACTCGATTGCACAGCTGACGATTGGGACGCTTGATCACCTTGAACTTTAACGCTGTGATTAGGTGAACTAGCATTGGGTAAAAACAGCACGACCACGCCAATACCTACCGTCACTATCGCCGCCGAAACCATAAACGAAGCGTTAAAACCAAAGCTTGCCTTGAGAATAAACGCCAAAGGAGGCCCAAATACCCAAGCGATGGCAATGCCAGCGCGCATAGTCGAAAGAAAGGTGGTGCTGTCACTGGCATGTTTATCAGCGTACTCACGACCTAGCGCAAACAATTGGCCAAAAGACGCCCCACTGACACTACCAAATACGGTGGCAATCATAACCGCCGTCCAATAATCACGCACCACGGTAAAACTGACGACCGTAATTAAATAGCAAAAAAGTGCAGCCAATAAAATCGATTTTCGTGACCAACTGCGGTCTGATTTCGCCGCCAATAGTTGTGAAACAACCACCGAACTTACCACAGACAAAAACATGTATAGGCTCAGCTTAGTTGGTTCTGCGCCTAGCTCTTCAACGATAAATAAACTAGAAAGCGGGTAAAAAAATGCACCACATAAGCCAGCAACAAATGCGGTAAAAACAAACAACATGGCAGTTTTATCTTTGTACATTTTAGCCCCTCTTTTATCGACTATTGAACAATGATTTATTGCCGCTAGTCTAACCAAACTCATTATGATGAAATGATGTTATTCGAGCCAACTCTGATACTAATCATTCAATATATAAGAACTCTTTGACAGAAAAGAAGTAGTAACATTAATCTATCGCCTCATTTAGCTTGGAATTGATATGAAACCATTTATCGAGAATGTGCTCAGCACGCCCAACTACGATTGGCTGGTACGCGACTATCGCTGCCAAGTGAACAAGCAGACGTTCTCTTGCCCTTGGCACTACCACGCTGAGTATGAGTTAGTGCTCTATCTTGATGACGATGATGTTTTTACAGGTCATTACCTAGCGGGCGATGCGATTGGTAAAGTGAGGCGAAATACCCTGTTGTTATACGGCCCAGGTCTACCCCATTTGATTAAAGGCACCATTTCTGCCACCAAAGAAAAAGAGCATCGCTCAATCGTAATATGGTTTAAACAGCATTGGGTTGAAAGATTACAAGCAGCCATTCCAGAAGCCCGTCATCTTAGGCGAGTACTGGAACAGGCCGCATATGGGCTTAAATTTTCTCAAGGCACCGCCGAAACCGTTGCTCAAGCATTAATTAATATTGAAGATTTACCGCGACACCATCAAGCCGTTCGCTTGATGGAGGTGTTAATTCACCTCAGTGATGACCTCAACACCGAAAAGATTTCATCGACACCTTATCGTCTCAACCAATTAACTGACGACAAAGACGCCCATCGAAAAGTCGAGCTGGCGTCACGTTTCATTGAACAAAATTATCATCGTTCGATCAAAATTTCCGATTTGTGCCAGTCGCTCCACCTTAGTGAAAGCTCAGCCTATCGTCTTTTCGAAAAGCATTATGGGGTGAGTTTTTCTGATCATCTTAAACAGTATCGAATCGGTAAGGCGTGTGAGTTACTGGTGAATACCAATAACCCCGTTTCTTTGGTAGCAGAAAAATCAGGATTTCAAAATCTATCCAACTTTAATCGCCAGTTTAGAGCGGTTAAACAAATGACCCCGTCTAAATTTCGTCGTCAGTTCGAGTTGGGCGAACCACTAAAACGAGTCAACCATTGACATGAAAAAGGAGCGCACTGCACTCCTTTGGTTATTTGACTATTGGGTTCTTAATCGTTGCCAATATTTTTCGTAAATAGCCAGCGCTTGTGGGCCGACATCATTGATAAACTCACCGTTTTTGACATCTTGCTCGGCGGGGAAAATGGTCGGGTTATTTTTTAATGCATCAGGTAACAAGGCTCGTCCGGCTTTGGTTGCCGATGCATAACCTAAACTCTTGACGATTTCCGCCTGATTGTCAGCTTGGTACATAAAGTTAATAAATTGATGAGCCAAAGCTTTGTTTTTACTGCCCGATGGAATGGTGAAGTTATCCATCCACAGTATCGCTCCCTCTTGTGGCATCACAAACTGCAATTCTGCCATCTCTACTTGACCTTGATAGGCATTTCCATTCCACTGCATACCAACTACAGCGTCACCAGACAAAAACGGCATTTGCGGTGCATCTGAATTATAGAGCAAGACATTCTCTTGTAGATCGACTAACGAGTCATACGCGGCTTTGATTTCATCCTCATTTTGACTGTTGATGCTAAAGCCTTTCAGTTTGAGCGCCATGCCAAACACATCACGGATATCGTCAATCAGCATCACTTGCTGAGCGTATTTTACATCCCAAAGATCAGCCCAACGGGTGATCGGCACATCGACCATTTGCTGGTTGTAGCTGATGCCTGTCACACCCCAGATATAAGGAAGTGAATAGCGGTTTTGTGAGTCGTGTGCTTGGCCAAGCAAGCCATCCATCGTGTCTTGCATATTAGGAATTTGTTTGTGGTCTAGTTCAGATAACAACCCTTCACGCGCCATTTTGTCGATAAAATAAGCCGACGCAAACACCACATCGTAACCACCGCCTTTGACTAGCTTAAGCTTAGTGTACATAGATTCGTTATTTTCAAACGTGGTGTAGTTGATGACCACATTTTGTTGTTTCTCAAAAGCTTTTAGCGAGGCTTCCGGTAAATAGCCACCCCACGCATAGACATTGAGTACTGTCTTTTCAGCATAGGAAAAAGAACTAAATGCCAGCGTGGTTACCATCAAGCCCTTAATCAATGATTTCATAGTTTGCTTATCCAAAACAAAGCCAGCACCATGCTGGGATTAGGCGCATCATTGAGCAAACGTTAAATAATTGAAAACAAATTATATTTATCCTGAAAAGAAAAATTGATTATCGAGATCGAACGGCATAAAACCTTTTATTTTTAACTCTCGCTCTAAATAGGAGATATGCCCTTATTGCAAAGTAGGCAAGAGAACACACAATTTACTAATAGTTATGATTAGTTAGTGCAGCTGCAAATATGTATTAAGTCTGACAACGGCTCTCAATCACTGCTTATTTACTTTTACATAGTTCATACAAGTTCATATAGTCACGGATAAATTGAGAGGACAATCGAGCGAAACTATGAAGCTTAAAGGTAAAAAAGTGAC
Source organism: Vibrio pacinii DSM 19139 (assembly GCF_000711795.1). Taxonomy (GTDB): domain Bacteria; phylum Pseudomonadota; class Gammaproteobacteria; order Enterobacterales; family Vibrionaceae; genus Vibrio; species Vibrio pacinii. Next base: position 179,085 of record NZ_JONH01000002.1, read on the forward strand.
CATCCGTGTCGCCCTCGGGACATTATTTGTATTGGTCACCGCCACCACCATCGCTGTTGCCGTTTCGCTGCAATATTACTTTTATAAAAAGTCAGAGCTCGATAACACACTGCTCAAATACCACAACATTTCAAGTCACATAAAAACGCAGTTGCTACAACTGGATAAAACGGCTGTCGGTCTGATAGATAAAGCCGCTTTATCATTCGACATCTTTGATATCTCCATCAAAGATCAAGATCAGTTACTGAAATTATTTACAACCATATTGTCATACGACGACAATATCTACAGCACCTACCTTGCAGATGATCAAGAGAATCTATTTCAAGTCATCAACCTTAATGCCAAAGCCAGCCAAAGAAAAATTGCAAGTGAAACCGATGAGAATTGGCTTGTTGTCGACCACTACACTACTAGCGAAGGTCGCAACAAGACCCTCTACTTCTACGATAATGCATTAAAACTAACACGCAGCATGACCGTTAAAAGCAATTTAATTCCCTCGCTACGTCCATGGTTTCAAGACGCCCGTGTCGATACAGTGAACAAAACCGAACCTTACCTATTCAACCACCTAAATATTAGTGGGCAGACCTACTCAAAACGAATCCAAAACACTAATCTTGTTGTTGGTCTCGACTACACACTTCCTACCATTCAGTCTTACTTAAAACGTAACGATCAGGCCATTATGTCTGAAAAATCGTTCGAAGCTTACCTCTTCCTAGAGGATGGTCGCCTAGTCGCAACTAATCAAGACATCAAGATCGATCAAGACCTTCCTGTGACTCAATCATTGAATTTGACCGAGGCGCAAAAAACGCTTATCAACAGAACACCACCATTAACAGTTTCAAGCCAACTTGATTGGGAGCCGATCGATTTCGCGGTCTCCGGCCATCCGTACGGATATGCGATCGACCTGATGAATTTAATTAGTTTAAAAACTGGCTTAAAGTTCAATTATATCAATGGTTTGGACTGGGAAAAGCTAGTGCAACAATTTGATCAAGGACACATCGACCTACTTCACTCTGTCGCCACTGGCAGTCATTCTGAACGACCCAATCCTAATCTCCTACTACCTATGTATTCTTTACCTTACGCGCTTGCTGTCACCAACAATGACACCAATATTGAAACGTTGCAGCAAACTCAAGCATTGAAAGTGGGTGTACTCGAAGGTTGGACTATTCTCAATCAGTTTAAACAAGCCTTACCACTAGCCCAATTCAATGAATACCCGACTTTGAGCGCAGCTCTAGAAGAACTTAATCAAGGAATTATCGATGCCGTGCTTGATAATGCTCTGGTTTTAGATAAGAAAATATCAACCCTCGCGATTAAAAATTCATCCGTGATGCCGATTTCAGCACAGATCCTCAATGATACTTTCAGTTTAAAAGTTAAACCTTTACACGCCGATCTGCTTCCGATCATTTCGCAGGCTTTAGACAGTATCACTGATGAAAAAGGCCAGCAGTACTTACGAAATAAGTGGATGAGAGAGCGTCCTATTTACACCCATATTCCTTACGAATCGCTGATCGAACTGAGTAAAGCGGCTCAGAATCACGGAACGATCCAAGAGATCACACTTAATGGTGAACACTTCTACTTATTCTTAGAAAAGCTTGCCACATCAGAACAACAAATCGTTGCAATTTTAATCAAAAAACAACAAATATTAGATTCCGTCAATCAACGTATTTACTACTTTCTATCCTACTCTTTGATTATATTGTTTCTACTGCTACCAGTAGTATGGGTATTAGCGATTCCCGTAGTGCGACCAATTAAAGAAATAGAACGCCAATCAAAGCTGATTGCACAGCGTCGTTACCACCAGATCGAACTCATTCCTAGCCGTATAAAAGAGACTCACCAGCTTTCTGATTCCATGTGCTCTATGGCTACAGCACTCCATGCTTACGAGAAAGAACAACAGCTATTTGTCGACTCCTTTATTAAGTTGGTTGCCGATGCCATCGATGAAAAATCGCCTTATACTGGTAGCCACTGTATGCGTGTTCCTGATTTAGCCATGATGTTGATGGAAAAGGTACAAAATAGTGATAGCACTGAGTTCGATGGTTTTAGTTTTAAGACTCGTGCTGAATGGCGTGAGTTTGAAGTTGCCGCTTGGCTGCATGATTGCGGTAAGATCACCACACCCGAATATGTGGTCGACAAAGCGACCAAGCTTGAAACTAACTACAACCGCATCCATGAAATTCGTACGCGTTTTGAGGTGCTGTGGCGCGATGAGAAAATCGCGGCGCTAGAAAGTCAGCTAAATGGCACAATAAGCGATGAAGAAGCAGAAAAAACGTTATCCGAGCGCTTTAGCACACTTAGTCAACAATTTGAATTTATCGCTCAAGCCAATATCGGTGGTGAGTTTATGAGTGATGAAAGCATCAAAAAAATCGTCACGATTGGCCAACAGACTTGGTATAAATATTTTGATGACAGCTTAGGCTTATCTTCGAATGAGCTCGAACGTTATCAACGCCAACCACTATGCAAAAACAAGCTTGAAACTCTGCTCAGCGATAAGCTCTCTCACCTTATTAAACGCGAGAGAGACTATCAGCTTGCCCCTGATCTAGGAATTGATATGGAAATTCCAGAGCACATGTACAATCTAGGTGAAATCTATAACCTAACGATTCGCCGTGGCACACTAACGGTAGAAGAACGATTTAAGATCAATGAGCATATGATTAGCGGTATCAAAATGCTCAATAACATCCCATTCCCACCAGATCTTGAGCGGGTACCGCGTTACGCGACCACTCACCATGAAACCCTTAAGGGCACAGGTTACCCACGCAAACTATCAGCGCAGGATCTTTCGATACCCGAGCGCGTACTGGCAATTGCTGATGTATTTGAGGCTCTGACTGCATCTGATCGACCGTATAAACAACCTAAGACCATCAGTGCCGCGCTCGATATTTTGCATAATATGGTTAAAGACAATCATCTAGATAGCAGGCTGTTTAAGTTATTCATCCAAGAAAAAGTCTATCTTATTTATGCCCAGCAATACCTAAAGCCAGCGCAGATTGATGAGATCAATATCGACAAATATTTAATATCGACCAACAATTTATTTAGCAACGACAAGACAAATAGTAGCGCACAATAAGCGCAGAGCATGGTAACGAAAACTTACCGATAGGATAAACCTAGCAATCCAGAATGTTTATTCATCACTCTCGTCCCCTTTAAGAATAGCTGGGCATACCTGGTCACACTGAAACTGTTGAATAACGATCTCAACGCGTCGACGACTATGATGGTATGCTCCTAGTGTATGGTTAGAAAATACTGGCAGTTGTTCACCTCTCCCTTCAGTAGTGATCCATGCATTGGGCAGCCCTTTATCTACCAATGCTTGTCTCACCGATTCGGCACGCCGCTCCGACAAACGCTGGTTGTAACGAGTGGAACCCACTTCATCCGTATAGCCGACGATCCTAATCTTAGCCTGCTCACCCTGTTTTAACCCACTAACCAGTTGGTTAAGAGCCTGATGATGAGCGAAGGATAGGTTGACATGGTCAAACTCAAAAGGGGGTAGCAGCCATTTAACATCACGAATCATCTCAGCTAATGTAGCCTTCTCCACCTTCGCCGGAGAAAGCGGCTCTGGTGGAGGTGTAGTTGTACTCTCCACATTCAAGGAGGTGAGGTGCTCCGTCGGAGATGCAGAGTCAGGCCGACCAAAATAATAATGAACACCAAGTATCCCTTGGTGCACATCAAACGTATCGCCTACACCAGGAGTCAGACGATAACCAAGGTGAGCAGCGAGATCATCGGTAAAAGCGTAACTCACGCCCGTTTCAAGAAGTGGAGACACACCCTGTTCAGCCCCGTGCCACGAAGTAGAAGTCCAATAAGTCACACCCAGACGACCGTAATAACCAAACCTAGATTGCGTTCGATGATAAGTGGCGCTCACACTATACAAGTCAGCTTCTAACTCTTCCATCTCTGGATCCTGCGTTGCAAAAAAAGTATAGCCTACTCCCACACTCAGTGAATCACTTATGGCTTTACCTAGTCCTAGCCCTAAAAATGGACGAGACACGAACTCATACACCTTATTGCTCTGAACAGCTAACACTCCCAGTTCCATTTCCCCAAACCACTCTGAGGCAAAGGTAACCATAGGCAACGCACTCAAACAGACCACAACCCACACATTACAGCCCATCATCGGTCTCTCTTTATTCATGACATATCACCGAGGTTTCATAACTAGATGCATCTTGATTTTGAGCAAAATCTGGCGCATCAATTCGGCAATGCGCTTGGGACCCCATCTTAATTAAAAGAGGGAACGTAATAGCGTCATCCTCAAGTAAAACAAGTCCCTGACCAATAACGGTAGTAATGTATTCCCCCTCAAGAGTACTAACTAAAGCCCCCAGTTTCGGTCTCTCTCCTTTTTCCGTCTGGACCGACAAGACGACCGAATGGTGATGTGAGGCTTCAAACTGATGAAAGCCCACCGAGCCATAGGAAAGCTGAACATTTTTTTTGATAGAGTTTAATTTAACGTTATCTGGAATAGAGCTGGGCACTACCTGAATCACAGTATCCTGATAAGCAGGAATACGGTTTATTACTGCTAGGCCGGACTCATTCGTTACCTGTTGCGCCCCTCCCCCAGATAAAACAATATCTTTAGTATCGTCGATAGACACCACGGCAAAGGTTTCCCCAATAGGTGCTGAAGAAGCAATCAACTCCTTTTTGGCCAACACGACACCACCATTCAAACTGACATGGGAGGAATAAGTATGATTATCCGAAACACTCCCCCCAACAGAAACACTACCCAATCCTTTTTGAGTGCTGTAAGAAGTGGCGACATTATCGCTGTCACCGCTTCGACTGTAGTCTAGCGACCATTGACCGTCGTCAAGCTGATTGCGATAAGATAGCCTATTATACCACTGGCTTGCGGTATAATTCGTGTTCCAAGAAGCCGTTTCTCTTGGGCCTAAAGGCACCTGAACGGTGACATAAACAGATTCGTCCTTCTCTCCCTCTTCGCTATGGCGTGATTGCAGATTAACCGACAAGTTCGCTATATTGAACGACTTACTGTAACTTAGTCCGTAGGTGGTGATGGCATCATCATTGTATTGAACGCTTTTGTTGTGATACATAGAAATACTGCCGTAATTATTCAGGCTCAAAGACGCGGACAAGGAGTAAGAGTAATCGGGCTTGTTATCGCTTTCTGTTGCATCACCGACATCACTTTCGCTGCGGTAATTTGGCGAGAACTTATTAAGCACTACACCTACCGAGCCTCGCTTATCCCACCAGTTGGTATTGACACTGGTCTCTAAACTCCAGCCTAATCCGTTGAATTCATTATTCGAATATTTTTGTTTTATAAAACCACTCCAAAGATCGCCTGAATAATGGAACGTCCCGGCATACCCTAAGTACTGCTGATGGCCCAACCAGAGTGCGGAATAATCAAACCCCATGCCATTTATAAAAGGCCCTCGATATTCAGCCAACACTAAGGGAGATCCCCCCCCTTCCTCCTCGCTTTCATAAGCGCCCAATGCAATGCTAAAACTAGCCGCCTGTGTGCTCGGCTTTCCTTCGGCGATGGTGGGCACCTCAAACGTGTCAACTTCCCCAAGACTGTTTTTGATCGACACGGACAACGGCCGCCCCGAGGTTATCCCAGAGACCTGTTCAATGCGGAACGAACCAGGTGGCACCATGGTAGTGTATATCACCCGATTGGCTTGCGAAATTTCCACCACAGATTGCTCTGTGACGGTGCCTTCGACAGGAATGAGCAATTGCTGAGATGGCAAGGAATAGTTGGTAGATGACCATTGCATACCAGTAAACCCCACACCACCAAAGCTATCACTTTTGGCTTGAAGCTGGCCGACTTGAAACAACGTACTTTTGTCGAATACCTCGGTCGCCAAATAAAACTCCTGATGGCTCAGCGACCACTCATTACGATAAAAGTTAACGTATTCACGACTTCTAAAAACCCAGTTATAGGCATTAAATCCCAGCTCTAAGTCTCCATTCAACGAAGGAATACGCTCTGTTTGCGACTGAAAAACACTGCCATAGATTCGATAGTTCATCAGCCCTGCCACCCCTCCAGTGTCATAGGGTAGAGGGGCGTCTGAGGTATCAATGTATTCATTGGGCAATGTTAGGTGCACAGCATTTTCGTCTGGCAGATAACGCACCTCCAACAATAAGGGTGGTGCGCAGCTATCCCCAAAATAAGTGGATTTTAGAGTCAGTGCTTTCGCTAAGGCTTGGTCAAAACACAAGGTGCCATCAGATTGAAAAAACAGAGCGCTTTTTTTCTTTATTGAACTATTAATTACCACTTCAACGGCGTTGTCCCCAGGATAAAACTTTTTATCGGTAGCAAAAAAGTCTGCCACATCTGAAGAAATACCGCGACTCTCCAACAAAGCCTTATCAAAGACTACAAAGCCTTTCCCCTCTTTGGCATATACTAGCGAAAAAGCCCATCCCCATATAAATATCCCTCCAATGATGATCCATTTCATCTTATCTCACTACTGCCCCCAAAATGTGACATCTTTGAGTTTGTACCCATAACGACTCAATGGAGAGAGCACTAACCCTTGCGACTCTGCACCAATGGGAATGTCAGGCAAAGTCACGCGCTCTCCGGGACGAAGGTAAGGCTGCCCAAAGCCAACGGTTTTACCCGTTTTTACCAGCGTAACTTGTGGTATGAGTCTAACCACTTGGCGAGAAGGGTTATGCAGAATCAGCGTATCGGATTTTCTGGTCAGAGTTAAAGCCTCCCAAGGAGTGCCACTAGGTACCCAGTTATCGGGTGTAATAAGAAACCCTATTTCCTGACGAACGGGAATACTGATGTTGTTTGCTCGTGGCTGGCCGACCCCTTCAAATCCCACTTTCAACAGGTACTCTCGGTCGATAGGATCGCCTGGGCGCAAAGTAAAGGTGACGTATTGCGTACTGTCAGCATTGACTCGGGTTACAGGTGGGTTAATCAACACCCTATCGGCGAAGGCTTCATCCCCCGGCAAGTCTTCTAAAGTCGTCAAAAGAAGCATCGGAGTCTGTCCCGTATTTGCCACATTGAAGGTGACATCCTGTTTACCCGCCTCTAAAATGACGGTGTTGGTTTGTAGCTTAAAACTGGTCGCTAACACAGGAAAAGCCAAAAGGGTGGCCAAAAGAAAAGGCAATATTGCCTTAGGTTTAAACCTCAACATTAAAGAAACCTCTCATCAAACAGGAAGATTAACTCCTCCTGTTTGTTGTACATCAATACTTTAGTGTTAAATACTAAAGGCAAAGTTCATGGTAGCTGAACCATCTAGTTCAACGTTACTCACAATTGGCCCGAAATCAGAGCTTCTACTCAAGTAAGGAGTAATTTCCACATCTGCCTGAAAATTTCTGCCACTCTTTAGCTTATTGCTCCCTTCTGCCCAGCCAGTCACATAGGTAGAACTATTGGTTAGAACCACGCTTTCAACAGCATTGAAACTGCTAGTTTCAGACTGCATCAATTTAGACAGATCCCCATCAACAGAGGCGTTTATAACTCTACCTGTGTAATAACCTATATTCCCTTGGTCTCCGTTTTTACCAAGACCAAACCTGGTTGTTGATGACGAAGTCACAGAATCGCTGCGATTGTCCACCGTTTTGAATGTCAAATAAGTGGTCGCATCACAGTTAATCGTGTAGGTTTGCTTTACGGTTCCCAGTTTTTTATCTTCCCTTCCAACCTGAGAAGAAGAAATCTCTCCAAAGTTGTATACACCTGCCTCGCTGGCAGTCACGGTACATGAAGGGGCCCTCACTGTCCCAGAAACCGTCAGTTCTGAATTCGGTGCGGGAGCGGCCATGGCAGAGCCTGCAATAATGAGTAAGCTTGGAAAAAAAAGCATTTTCATAAGTTTCAACTCCTTTGTTTTATTCAACATATTCAGATACCAAAACGAAAGTTCATCGTAAATGACCCATTTAGATCAATATTTTCCGCCGCGGCTTCAAGCCTCGCAAAGCTAGGGTGTACCGACAGGTCTGCTGTAAAAGTTTTCCCCACGCTCAAGGTGTTACTCGTGTCAGACCAACCAATAAAAGCGTTAGGTCTCGTATCTAACCACTGCTCTTGTGACGGAGTAAACGACCCAGAAGAATCAGTGTCAAAGGCTAATTTTTTATCAACGCCATCGACCATTGCGTTGTCAATCTTGACTTGGTAAGTACCGATTTTTTCCTCATTGTGCGTACCGAAACCAAATGAGGTGTTAGAGCTAGCAGTTGCAGTTCCAGCACGGTTGTCCACTGCGCTGAACAACATATACGTCTCTGCACTACAATTGATAGTCAGAGCCTTGGTAACCACGTCAGCTTGAAGTGTTGACAACGAAATTTGGCCAAGATCAAACCTTTGACCATCCTCAGCAGCTACCGTGCACGATGGAACCGAAACGATACCCTTGACTATAATCTCAGCGGTCGGCGTACTAGCCAGAGTAACTGAGGTCAGGAGCATGGAAGGAAGAGTAATAAATAGAGTTTTCATTAATTACCTCACTAAATACCAAAAGAGAAATTCATTGTCATAGAGCCTTGTAGACTCACATCCGTCGTGACATCACCAAAATCGCTGTCTTGTGCCAATATTGGTTGGATAGTGATGTCAGCAGAGAATTTTTGACCCGCATACAGGGTGTTTTTTGCCGCAGCCCAAGCGATCCACATGCCATTCTTAGAGGGAAAGAAAACCTCATCATAAACATGGAAGCTTCGGTCTGAGGGCGAATGGATAGAATAATCAGGATAGCCTGCACTGCCCGTATATCCTCCAGCTTTTGCAGGTTGGCCATCAACGCTGAGGTCACTTATGAGGGCAGTGTAGTAGCCCACCTTACCCTCGCCATTAAAGCCCAGACCAAAGGAGTTGTAAGAATTATAGGTCACGCTGTCTTGTTGATTATCAACGCTGCTAACCATTAAGTAGGTCTGACCATCACACAAAATCTCCCAAGCTTGAGCTTTGGCCGGCAGCTTGGTTTCACTTGAGCTGAGTAAAGTGTGGGAAATATCTCCGAAATCGTAATCTCCACCTTGTGGAGCTTCTACGGTGCAACTATTAGGGACAATCTTTCCAGACACAGCAAAGGTGATAGAAGGGCTATCAGCCAACACTGAAGGGGCAATAGATATAGACATCATTAAGATGTTGATGGTTTTCACTGTCCTTGACATACATACTTTTGTATATCTCCTAAAAAAGGGGACATTTGAATGTTCCTTTGTCACTGCTTTTTCCATAATTATTGTTCTCCAAAATGGGGTTGTTTGAATAGAGGAACTTAACTGCCTCGTTAAAACGCTCAGCCGTTCAGACGGATATAGACAATAGGGAGGTCGCAAGGGTATAGAATAGGTCGCACAGTGGTGCGATCACACTAGTCACATCATCCATCGCGAACCAACCCCAAATAAAAGCTATCAGCATCAGTCAAGACGACGCGGTTTATCTTGGACGCGGTTTATCTTGGTTTTTTTAATAGCGCATAGCAAACAAACACAATGTTTAATTTTTAACCTGATACATTTTTGACAACACTTAAGTGGCATGTGCCACATGTGATTAATCCTTACTTGTTTTTAGCGACCAAATTATGTATTGAATCGGTCCCTAAAGTGGGTAAACTTGCTCCCCCTTTTTCACTATGGTTTGAAATGGAGCGAAATATGTACATCGGATTTGACTATGGCACCGCTAACTGCTCAGTTGCCGTCATGAAAGATGACCAGCCCACGCTGGTTCAGTTAGAAGGTGAGCAGACTTATATTGCTTCCACGATTTGTGCACCGACTCGCGAGTCCATTACCGAGTCCTTGTTTCGTCATCACAATATCAAACCCAGTGACGCCGTCGGTGAGCAGCTCCTTCGCGCCGCTATTCGCTTCAACGATGAAGAAGGTATTGATGTCACTCCGAGCGATATTTTATTCGGTGATGCGGCACTAAAGCAGTACTTGAGTGACCCTGACGATCACTATTTTGTCAAAAGCCCGAAATCCTTTCTTGGCGCAACGGGACTCAAAGCACCACAGATACGCTTTTTTGAAGATCTGGTGTGCGCCATGATGGTCAATATCAAAAACCGCGCAGAAACACAGCTCGCACAATCGATCGAGAGCGCGGTCATTGGCCGCCCCGTGAACTTTCAAGGAACCGGTGGTGACAAAGCCAACCAACAAGCAATCGCGATACTGGATGCCGCAGCAACACGAGCGGGCTTTAAACAGGTAAGCTACCAATTTGAGCCCGTCGCTGCAGGAGTAGATTTTGAAGCAACTCTGACCAAAGATAAGTTAGTGTTGGTCGTCGATATTGGTGGTGGTACAACCGACTGTTCACTCTTAAAAATGGGCCCAGAGCGCGCGAAAAAAAGTGATCGAAGCGATGACTTAATCGCTCACTCCGGTTGCCGTGTCGGCGGAAACGACCTCGATATTAATGTCGCTTTTCAGCAGATTACTCCGTATTTTGGCCGAGGTAGCGAGCTGTTTAGTGGCCGCGCAATGCCATTGACCCAATTTTGGAATCCGGTGGCGATCAATAGTGTTACCGCTCAGGGTGATTTTTATGCAGCAAGTAACCGCATGGCCCTTCGCGACTTGCATAAAGAGGCCAAGCAGCCACAGCAACTGGCACGCTTATTAGAAGTCTATCAGAACCGTTTAGGTCATCAGTTAGTCCGTGGTGCTGAGCTCATGAAAATTGCACTATCGAGTGCAGACAACGCAATTGAACACATTGTCCTGCGCGACGAAAAACTCATGATTGAGTGTAACCGTAGCGATTTTGCCCAAGCCATCGAGAGTACCTGCCTCAAGATAAGTCAACTGATTGATGAAGTATTACTCCAATCAGAAACCAAACCCGATGTCGTGTATGTCACCGGGGGCAGTGCTCGCTCGCCGATGCTGCGTGCACTGATTGAACAGCAATTACCCGGCATTGAAATGGTCACAGGTGACTACTTTGGGTCTGTCACCGCGGGCTTAGCACGTACCGCGCAGCATCATTTTGGTTAAATACATTTACAATTGATCATGCTTTAGTGTGGGCTTACTTGCCGCTGATTATTGCGCTTACTATTGATGGAACTATATTTATAACTGTGCGTCATCAATATTTTTATTTAGATTAGGGGGCATTTGAGAGTTGGGTTGAGCGTTGCGACTGAGCGGTCTCATACTCATATTGGTGTTCAATCTAGATGGATCTATTTGAGGAATGTATGCCGTCACATGAGAAACTGATACAAGTCATCAATATCCAGTCAGAGATAGTGAAACTGGGGCTTGATCTCGGCATGATCATGCAATTTGTTGTCGAGAGGACTTTATCCCTAGTTGACTCAGACGGCGCTGTAATTGAACTGGCTGAACAAGATGCGATGGTCTACCGCGCAGCCTCTGGGATCGCGGCCAAAAGCCTTGGCCTGCGGCTTAGTATTGGCTCAAGCTTATCTGGAATGTGTATTACCTCTGGTGAGATTTTAACCTGCCCCGATTCAGAAATGGATACTAGGGTTGATAAAGCGGCCTGCCGTAAGATGGGGATTCGTGCCATGGTTGTGCTGCCGTTAACCTACCAAGGCAAAACTATTGGGGTGCTCAAAGCCGCCTCTTCTCAAGCGCATAAATTTACCCAACCAGACATATTCTTACTAGATAAACTCGCCATCATGGTGGCTGCGATGATGTCTTTGTGTGAAAAATATGACCGCGATGCACTATTCATTAAAGCCACTCACGACGACATGACCGGGCTCGCCAATAGGGCGCTGTTTATGGATCGATTTCGCACTACTGTTGCTCAGTGCCAAAAGTTTGATCAGCAGTCCGCTGTTGTTATTAGTGACTTGGACGGACTGAAGAAGATTAACGACAACCATGGGCACCGCGCCGGAGATGCCGTGATTAAAGAGTTTGCCCAACGCGTTCAACAAGTCACTGACGTATCCAATACCGTCGCGAGATTGGGGGGCGATGAGTTCGGTGTTATCCTCTCTCCAATCAACCAAGTGAAAGACGTCGAGACTTTTGTTTACAACCTTGAATCAAACTTGGTAGCACCGCTGCATTTTGAAAACCAAACCATCAAGCTCAATACCAGTTGCGGCTACGCATTAATCCCAAGCGACGGACTGGAAATCGATAACTTAATCGATCTCGCCGACAAACGAATGTATGCGGCTAAGCGTTTACGCTATACCAAGCATAAAACCCAGCGTCACTAACGTCATTCTCGCGTAGCGGTAGTCTGGTTAAGACAAGACTAAATATTAACCAACGTCTAAGTAACAATGGGATCTTGCGATCCCATTTTCTATTTCATTTACTCAGTTGGCTCAATCGTCACTGGCTTAAAAGTCGCAGTGGCATTTCCCCCGGCGCCCGGGCGGTCAATATAGGGCGTGTTTTGCATTAGCGTGTAATAAACGTCTACATAATCATCGTCATTGGTGAGAACGCCATCAGGAATAACATCGATGATCTTACCTGTGATTTGGGCGATGATCGCATAGCCTTGCACTTCTGGGTCTGGGATCATTTTCAAGATCTCGCCAGCGGCACTGATCAAGAGTTTAGCTAACTCTTTATAATCTGTGCCATCATCTTGCTCCATCAAAATCATATCGACCGCGCCCCAACGGTAACGAGGCCACAAGATGATGGTCTGCCCTGGGTAGTAATCTTGGCCATCATAGTCGAGGTATGGCATTTCGACGAGATCGATTTGTGGTTCGGCGCGGCTTGGGTCAACACCAGTGATGATCGCATAAACTTCAGCTTTACCCGAGATCCAAGGTTCTTGGTCGTCATTTAGACGGATTTTAGTCAACTGGGTAGTGCTCAAAGGTTGGATATCTTCAGACATCACTGAACGACGGACTTGATTGCTTTTCGTTTTCACCTCCGGCTCATCGATGGTCAGGTTCGTTTGCAGGCCTAAACGCTGCATTTCAGCCTGCATCGCTTGAAGACCAGCGCGCAGTTCTTTGGCGCCGTTGCTGTCGACAACCAATACTGGTACATCAGGCAGTTGATAGACATCAAGCTGGTGAAGCTGACCGTAGATATCGTACGCCTCAATGTATTGCCAGTTTGAGTCATCACCAGCAGGCTCAAACGCGAACAATGGGCTCTCGCCTTGTTGCCATTTTTCGATCATAGAGACATCAGCGATACGTAATTCAATCAAAGAATCCGTAAAATCATCGACTCCTTTCATAGATCGGTAATTTTGATCGGCTTTTTGTAGCTGACGACTAAACGCCGAGTAGGGTTGAACCGCTTGAATATCAGAGATAGACGCAGAGAGGTGTTGCTCTGTAATCCGATTTTTTAAGCTCGATTCCAAACTTTGGTATCGCTGACTGAACTGAAGTGCCAACTGTTGTTTTTGCTGGCTGATTCGCTCCACTTTAGACGCTGTGTCTAAAGATTGGAGATCGATAGAATTTGCATTGGCTTGAAAACCAACCACTGCCGTTGTAAGCATTAAGCTGATGGAAAGATTCGGTCGCATTAAACGTTCCTTGTTGTAATAATTATCAGTAGTAGAGCTTTTGCTCTTACCTTTACAACCTAATCAGCTTCATTGATGAGAGGAAGAAAAATGATTAGTTTCTAAACAAAATTCTTGCTCAAGATCACTGTATAACATTTCTTTCTTGGTATTTAATATTGCTTAACTCGTAAATTTAAAATTTTAAAATTAATAATTTGACACTTAAAATATAATAAACTAAGGCACTAAAGTTAGCACCTTAGTCATAGGTCTTGTCGATTAGTAAGCCGTAAATAACTCAACCACACTATTTGGTTGCTGTGCTGACAGGGTAAAGTGCACATAACCCGGTTTTTCAACCTCAAATTCAAGGTATTGATTTATTCCCTGACCTTGTGTGGAAAAGTCATATTGCTGCATTGATGCCCACCCTTCTAATCCAACAAACATACTGACTGGACTTTGGTCTGCTTGCTTTCCTGTTAACCAGACTCGCACGATACCCGGTCTATTGACATACAAACCAGCGTACCGAATTTGATTGATAGTCAATACATTCGCCTGACTATTTTCCACAACAATAGGTGTGCGCTCATCGGTTTGTTGAACACTTTTACTCTTAGCGTAGGTCTTCACCTCAACAGCTCGGAACGATTCACGTGCCGTCAAACTGAAATAATAACGCCCCGGTGCAACTAACCCATTTGCTTGAGTTTGAAATTCAATCACTTCGTCACTACCCAGTCCAAAATGAGAAGTTTGGTAATCATAATAATGAGCAACGTTTTGGTAACTAGCATACAGATCGGCATCACCATCACCAGTGATTGATACATTAAACTGTTCAGTACCTTCAGGGACATCTACATAGAAAAGGTGTTCCTGGTAAGCTTGAGCTGAAAAGCTTTGTGTATGATTAAGCGCAAGGCTTGTGATCTGCTCCACGTTAGGTTGATCAATATCATCTGCACCATTACCAGATGAATCTTTCGCTACTATATCCAACCAATCAGAAAATTCTTGGTCAAGGGCAACACCTAATGAAGTCACCTCTTCAGCCCACTCTAGGTAGTTTCCAGCTCTTGCATACTGCAAAAGAGTATCAACTTCACTAGGGTGCTTTTCGAACATAAAGCGCACCGCTAAATAGCCCCAGCGATAAATACGATTCACATCGTGCTGATAGTTGGTGACAAACACCTCACTCAGCGATAAATTTTGCGAGCCGATGAGTTCAAGCGCAGCCTGATAATCTTTCTGGTAATGCATGTACTCAGCAAAGCCCTCTAGCCACCAGACAATATGGCCCTCACTCAGCGTGTCATTGAACCCCCCATACAGATTAAAGCGGCCGTCAAGGTAATGAACGTATTCATGCTCTAAGTTAAGGATCGCCAACTCATCGCTCGCATAACGGTAAGCTAAAAAGCGCGCCACGTTGGCAGGTTGGTTGGGGTTTCCTTCAAGATACTGACCGCCATTATCGGTGCTATTACCGAACAAAAAATTTGAATAGGTGGTGTAGGCAGCGTTGTCTTGCCACACCACAACTTCAACCTGACTGTTGTTATCATCTGCGACAGGAATCTGGCCTGAATTCACCACTTGATGGAAGTCCGCTTCTTTGTCATTGAGGATGTCACACGCATGCTGAGCTTGTTGTTGAGTCAGATTCTGCGAGCGAATAATCGCAGCACCGTTGCATTCAAATCGATGTGCCAATAAACGCTGTTCTAACTGCGCTTTACTCGCTGCAATGTTCAGTTCGCGCGCTTTGTCTGGTGCATAGTGTGCCACCATTTCCGCTGCTCCGACCCACAGCTTTTCTTGCTCAGAACCAAGCGGGTAACGGCTCAAAATATGCTCTAGAAACGGCATGACTTGCTGATTCAGCTGAGTGTTTCGCCCTGCCAACAAGCGGCCAGTTTCACGCACTGCGTTATAAACCAAAAACTCGGCATCTGTGCCAAGCGCCCATAAGTTGTTGTCGACAAAACGCTTCAAGCGTTGCACATACTCTGGGTTACGTACTAATTCCGCGTAAAACTCATCTCGTACCACATGCCCATTCATAGCTCGGAATAGATTGTTCAATCCGTCAACATAGCGCAGGTTTTCGCTGCTTTGACGGTTAAACGAGTCGAGCAAAGAGATCATTGAATCCATCGTAATGGGCAGTTGTTTAACACTATCCACCAGCAGAGTAATGGAAGACATCGCCTGTACCTGTTCAGGACCTAAGTTGGTGGCGTAACCTGAACGAATAAAGCGATCTGAGAGCTGAGCGATAGAACGACTGAACGGCTCACTGAAATAGCCATACTGATTTTGAGTCGCGTAGCGAGCGTAATAGGCCGCTTTAAGCAGCTCACTCATATTGGCAATACGTTGCGCTTGCCCTTTTTCGGCCCGGTACTGGTCTACTTCTGCAGACAAACGCTGAACCAGCGGAGCCAGTGATGCTTCGCTATATAGCGTCAAAGCCGCTTCTGATGGCGCATTAAACCAAGATTGGTAGCACGTTTGTTCGGCACCAGCGACACGCTCTATCCAAGCTTGGTTATGAGTTAAATCTTGATAATCACATTGTACGTTAGCGTGAGCGTAACTACTCAAGCCACTCAGTAGACAAGCACCCGCAACTTTGACAAGCACCCATTGACGTTGTTTCATTATTAACACCCTGTTTTTAATAATAATTTGCTGGCGCTTTATAACAAACATCAATGAAATGACTAAAATAACAACAGTTGCGTTTTAGACTCTGATTCAGAAATATGTCCCCTAACCCATCAAGCAATCGTTTCCATTAAACACTTATTTAACAATTAGTTAATACTAAAAAACTCAATACGAAACTGATCAATCTGCTGTTGGTAGTAGGCTTGCCATTGCGAATCACTCATCTGAGCGAAAGTTGTTGTGCGTTGAGAACTTAATAAAAACTTAAGCTCAGAGAGCTGACTCTGGTAGTCCATCACCTGTTGCTCTTGCGTGGCAACTTGCTGCTGGCGAGCAAGAATATCGCTCACCTGTGTAGGCGTCAGATAGAGAGACGATAACTGCTCAACCACCTGCTGTCTTTGCGCTAACGTATAGCTTGATGGAAGCAAAGTTAGCGCTTTCTCAAACCTAGCAACATCGCTTGTGAGACTCAGCGTGGCCTCATTAGCTTGCCAGCGTTCAATCAGCTGTTGGTATTGCTGCACATACTCCTCAGCAGGTTGCGATATAAGAGATTGCGCCTCTAAGGAGAAATCGTAGAGTGTAAACTCGTCAGCCAGAACTCGGCTTGACTCTAGCCCCCACACCATTTCAGCCTGCCGCTTCACTTGTGCCACTTTTTCCGCCAGTGTCGCAAACTGATTTAGCTCCATAGAGCCGATACTGTATTGCCACTGCTGCTTTAACTCTGGGTAATTCGCCACTAAGTCGTAGTCTTGATCAGACAGTGACGAGCTCAACTGTGCCAATTGGGCTTGGCAATTTTGCTCGCTTTGACACGTCAGCCAAAACGTCTCCAGTTGCTGCTGTAGTGCTCGTCCCTGTGGTGTCACAGATGAATCTGCCGTGTCTTGTGAGGCAACCTTTCGCTTTGATGATACTTGCTTGAAAAGCACACTCTGGCTTAACGAAACTTGAGAAGAATCAGCGCGAGCCACATTGCTCTCGACTGACGGCAACGGGTTATCTGGCCCGAAGGCTAACCAACCGACAATGCTCGCCAAAAAGACGAGCATTAAGATTAACAAGAGGCGAAACATTACTTAATCACCGCAGTAACAGGAAAGTGATCCGATAGATTGTAGTGTGTCCACAGACGCTCATCGGTGGAACGCGGTACATCAACTCGATTGTCACTTGATGATGCAATCCGGTACTCATTACTAACCATCACGTAATCTAAATACTCAACGTTTTCTTCCCCTGACGTCACTTCTCCGGCAAAGTCGTTGATGCGTGGATCAAACGTTGAAGCGCTGTAGCCAGAGTAACTTGGCTCAACCGCGCTTAAGTTAGCGATCATCTGTTGGTAATCGCTAGGGAACTTAAGTTTGTTAACGTTAAAATCGCCGCTGTAGACCACGCTTTCACTGTGGGGAATATCGAGTGATTGAGCAAGTTGACGCATCTGTTTGAATTGGCGTTGACGATAATCGCGCGCGGTATCAGTATCGTAAGACGCCGTATGAGTGGCAAAAACATGGTATGCCACTCCCCCTTTGATCACTTCTGCATAATTCACGCCTTTGTCAGCAAAACAGTCAGTACCGGTACAGTCTGGAAAAACATATTGCGCTTGATTAACAATCGGGTAACGGCTAACAATCATCACGCCACCGTCGTAAATATTAAATCCGTCTTTGTCGAGCATGGTTGTCTGATATGGGTAC
This sequence comes from Vibrio pacinii DSM 19139, assembly GCF_000711795.1. Lineage (GTDB taxonomy): Bacteria > Pseudomonadota > Gammaproteobacteria > Enterobacterales > Vibrionaceae > Vibrio > Vibrio pacinii. The sequence continues at coordinate 197,115 of NZ_JONH01000002.1, forward strand.
TCTTTAGCTAACTCACGTAAAAAAGCTGCTCGCCCACTGGCAAACACCTCTTGCAGCACAAGCACGTCGTAACCTTTGACATAATCAGGAATCAAATCAAAGCGTTCTCCAATGTGTAAAGCAATCGCAGGAAGTGCCCAAATGTTATAAGTCATCATTTTTAGCGTGTTGGCATCTTGCTCAACCGTCTCATCGTTTTTTTGCGGCGTAATAGTGTAATGCAGGTCGTCATAGCGCGCCGTCTTCATCGATTTAAAAGCAAGTTCGGCACGGCGTTCGCCAAACGCTTGGCTAGTAAAGCGGTGGACGTTGCGATCATTGTGCAGCGACAGGGCCACATCCGCCGCTGAGACACCATGCTCAAGTGTTGAATTGTACCAATGCCCTTTCATCACTTGCTGCAAAGTAACGCTTTCACCAATGGAGTTTGAAACCACCGTATTAAAACGGTACGTCTCACCCGACTTAACCCCTTCCCAGCGATTAAAACTCAACACCGGTTTGGTTTCCCAAGGGCCAAGGGTTTCTGTATGTTGCTGCCACTCTTCGCCATATTTGAGAAAATCAGAACCTTCCTGACTAACTTGAATGATCAAGGGCTGTGCCGAGTTGTTGGTGAGGTAAACATCGGTATCAGCAAAAACTGCGTTTGCCATCAGAGAGGCTAAAGCGATAGAACACTGCTTAAGATTCATTACGTTATCCTTGTTTGATTTTGTTTGGTGGCTCGAATCTAGAGCATATGCTTTACATTGTTGTTGTAAATATGTGACAGTTATTAAAAATAGGTTTGATATGTTACAAGCGTGAACTGGGCACAAATAATATGCAATAAGTTTACTTTGTTGGATAAAATTTGTGATATAAAACCAAGCATTAATGATTTTGAGCTATCGTCCATTGGATAACGTGACGCTATTGAAAGCGTTAACTAGATGCAATGAAACACAAATGCTTTGTTTGATTATCAAAGAGTAAACTCAGTGTCGTATTGTGAATGGCACTCAATGAGTTCAATAACCCTATCCAACTCTTGCTTGGCTTGGCCTTCGAGCGGGTAACCAAAGTTGATCCGTAAGCAGTCAGTATAAAGTTCTAGACTACTAAACAGCTCCCCAAGTCTGATATCAATACCTAGCATACTGATGCTTTTAGCAAAGGCTTCACGGTTCAAACACGAAATTTGTAACCAAAGCACCATGCCACCCTGTGGATTACTGATCTTAACCGTATCTGGCAAATGCGTAGTGAGATAATCAATATATTGCTGTTTTAAGCGCAACAGTTGATGGCTTCTGCGCCTAATATGCTTTGCATACTGACCAGAATCAATAAAGTCCGCGACCGCAAGTTGAATTGGCATGGCAACGCCATAGCTTGGCAACGCAAACTGCTTTGTGTAGTTTTCTAAAAATCGCCCTGGTAAACACCACCCCAAACGATAGCTTGGTGAAAGACTTTTTGATACCGAACCGCACCACAGAACATAGCCGTCTTTATCATAATATTTGGCTGGCAATGGTGTGTGGGAAGAGTGAGAAAGCTCTAAATAAACATCATCTTCAATGACGGGTATCCGATATTGATTCGCTAGGTGAGCCAGCGTTTGTTTCTGACTCGCAGACATATTGATCCCCTGTGGATTCATATGTGAGGTACAAAAAATCGCCGCGTCGACGCGCTTGGCTTTAAGGTGGTGCTCTAACTGGGCTAAATCGATGCCCTCTTCAAAGGAAGGGATCTCGATGATTTTGCGTGACATTTGACCAAGCAGTTGCAAAGTCCCATTGAAACATGGCGAGCTAATTGCAATCGTATCGCCCGGCTTGGTACAAGACTCTAATGCTACTTTAATCGCCGACATGCACCCTGCTGTAATCACCATATCTTGTGCGCAGAAATGCAGATCTACCTTAGCAAAATGCGCACAGAGCGCTTGCCTTAGCATCGGTTCACCCTGCACATCAGGATAATGGCTAAGCCGATTGCTCATTCTCTTTATCGCACGACGAAAACTTCGCTCTAATTCAGTAATAGACTGTTCATCGAGCGAAGTACTCGACACCCCAAGCGGGCCGCGGGCCACGCAATAGGTTGGCGCGCTTAACTTAACGTTAGACACTTGGCTGTCAAACTGGACCCACTGCGGCGTAGTATGAGTTGGTTTTCTCGACGAAACAAAATAACCCGCTTGTGGCCGAGAGTGGATCCAGCCTTGTGACTCTAATTCTTGATAGCAACTAACAACGGTTGACATGCTCACTGCCTGTTGCTGTGCTAACTGGCGCAGTGAAGGCATTCTGCTCCCTTCTTTTCTCTTGCCGCTCTCTATCGCTTGTATAAATTGACTCGCAAGATTTTGATAGATGCTCATTCGTGTCTGTCCATCAAATTGTACTGGTTTTAGTTTCAAAAATTGTATCTGTATCCATTGCATTGCTCAAGAGATAATCAATCGAAACAGAGGAGAACAAAGATGAATAGAAAGGACTTGCTGCTAGCGATTAGTGTCATGGCAATTTGGGGGTTTAACTTTTCGATGATAAAAATGGGTGTGACTCATGTTCACCCGCTGCTGGTGACCGCAGCTCGATTTACCCTTGCGGTATTCCCGGCTATTTTCTTGATTGCTAAACCAAACGTCGCTTGGCGTTACCTAGTAAGCTATGGCGTGGTGTTTGGTGTTGGCGTGTGGGGAATGGCATCGTGGTCAATTTCTGCGGGTTTATCATCTGGCATGGCCTCTGTATTACTTTCGGGCAAAGTACTTATCGGTATGACCGTCGGAGTATTACTATTTAAAGAACAAACGTCGATCAGTAAATTAATTGGCGCTGCCACCGCGCTAACCGCATTGGTAATTTTGGTCTCAGCCACTACCGGCAATATCACTGTCAACGGGATAGTATTAATTGTGATCGCCGCCTGCAGTTGGACTTTAATGGGGGTGATCGTCAAGAAGTCTAACACCCGTGAGGCATTTGCCTTTAATGTTTGGGGGATGCTGTTTGCACCTGTACCACTGGTTGTGTTGGCAACCTCTCTACATGGTGAACAGGTAATATGGCAAGCATTTGAACTTTGGGATTGGAATACGACTTTAGCGGTGGTTTTTCAGGCCTATCCAACCACTTTGTTCGGGTACTGGGTGTGGAATATCATGCTGATTAAGTACCCGTTAAGTACAACGGCACCTTTATCATTGCTTGTCCCAGTGTTTGCACTTATCAGCGGCTACCTGATGTATGATGAATCGTTATCCGTTGGTCAGATTATCGCATCAGGCTTGTTTTTAGTCGGGATTGGTTTAATCGTTCAACCCACTCAAACTAGCGCGAAGGGCTTGAGGCGATATAGGCTATTCGCATGGATCAAGGCTTGAAAAACCAAACCTGTGTTGCCAACATAACGGAGCAAAAAACAGCGTTAAGTGACACGAACAAAAAGACGAGATAAGCATCTAGCGAGTGATGGATGCTTATCCATAATATGAGGGCATGATCATAAGCAAAATTAGGTACTACTTGGCAACCAAGTAGTGATGAAGCCTGTCTTTCATTTCTGCTCGGTTGTGTTTCATCAACAGCATTTCTTGGTCACTAATGGGCGAGTCACGCATCTCGAGTTTGCGAATGTTTTTGTCGAGATCGTTGTACTCCCTCATCAAACTATCAAAGTTATCATCACTTTTAGCCAGTGTGATGATGGTCTGTTTGTATTCTGGAAACTCTTTTAACAGTGAGTGGTCTTCACCAAGCATATCGGCACCTTCTTGTTACTGGACATTCCTATTTGGACGTTTTTTAACCATAGCAATGAAAGCAGATTTTGAAAGCGATCTATCGCACTTACTGACATGAAATTTATGCAAGTTTGCAACGAATCTAAGGGGCTCGATAAAAGTGATTGAAACCAGGAATGTTTTGTTCCCAAATCGGCGGAGTGCCTATGTATTGCTGCACGGCCGAGATAAACTCTTTGACCAAAGCGGTCTGTTTGCGGTGCGGATATAAGGCGTAAAGTGCTAAGCCGCGATTGCATAACGTGTGGTTGGTCAGCAGTGGCATTAACTGCATCTCTTCGATTGAGCAACAGAGATTGGAAGAAGAGATGGTGACATAGCCCAAGCCATCTTGTACCGCCGATAAAAGGGTCTGAACATCGTTGACTTTGTACTTTCCGCGCATTTTATACGGTAGTGTGTTGCGCTGGTGCGGTTGCTCACTCAGATGGACAGTATCGACTATCAGCGAACGATTACTATATAACACCGAGGGCAACTTGATTAACTGCTCAGGGGTTTTAGGTTCACCGTACTGCTCAATGAACGCCGTGGAAGCTAAGATCACCGCACGAATATCGGCGACTTTCTTGGCAATCAAGCTAGAGTCATCCAACCTACCCAATCGGAAAGCGACATCAAAATGGTCTGAAATAATATCGGATCGCTTATCGTCAAGCAGCAGTTCTATTTCAACATCAGGATAGCGGCGCATGAACTGACTGATCACAGGTTGTAAATGATTCTGGCCTACATGATAGGGAGCAGTAACCCGGATACGTCCTTTCGGCTCCGCTTGATAGGAATCGGCTATCGATTGAACCTGATCCAAGGTTCCGACTAAGCTGTAAGCCTGCTGTAAAATTTCCTCTCCGGCAGGCGTGAGTGAAAACGATCGCGTCGAGCGATTAAGCAGTTGAACCCCTAACTGCGCCTCTAGCTTTTTTATCTGTTTAGATAACGAGGAGTTGTCCATATCATGCAGCGCGGCCGCCTTAGTAAACGAGCCCTGCTGCACCACATCAATAAACAAAGAGAGTTGGTTTACCAATGCCATATCAACGCCCTATTTTTGCGCACGCTGCCAATGCACTAACCACTTATCAAGATGGTTGGCAAATTGCTGACGATCGGCTTGATTGAGTGGTGCAGGGCCACCAGTTTGAATGCCGCTGCTGCGCATGGTGTCCATGAAATCACGGATATTAAGGCGAGATTTGATGTTCTCTTTAGTAAACATTTCTCCACGAGAACTCAATGCGTGGCCACCTTTGGTGATCACTTCATCAGCTAACGGGATGTCGCTTGTGATGACCAAATCGCCCGCCTGACAACGGCGAACAATTTCGTTGTCAGCGACATCAAATCCTGACTCAACTTGCAGCATGGTAATTTTGGCGAACGCTGGAGTACGGATAAATTGGTTAGCAACCAAGGCCACTTCAACCCCAGTACGCTCGGCAGCGCGAAACAAAATATCCCTTACCACAACGGGACACGCATCCGCATCAACCCATATTTTATTCAAACTCACTTCCTCTCTAATTCGCTATATTGCGGTCATTAGACCGCAATTTATCATCGCCGAACAGTGTTATTTGAATTTGACTGCGGTTCCACTGACACTCACCATCATCATGCTACCGCCACTGCCAATCACTTCGTAATCAATATCGATACCCACGATACCGTCAGCCCCTAGATCACGGGCACTCGCTTCCATCTCTTGAAAGGCAATTTCACGTGCACGGCCCATTTCACGCTCGTAAGAACCGGAGCGGCCGCCGACGACATCACGAATGGCGCCAAACATATCTTTAAAAATATTCGCGCCGAGAATCGCCTCACCGACCACGACACCTAAGTAATCTTGGACCGGTCGCCCTTCAACGACAGAAGTGGTTGTTTTAATCATGGTGAACTCCTTATTTAACTCGCATTAAGCGGTGTTTTACGTGCATCAATTCGAATTCTTTCACTTGCGAGCATCGCATTGCTTCAACTTGAACAAGCATTGCTGGCGAATACCCTTTGCGTTTCATCCACTGAAAAGGTTCGCTGAAACTGTCTTCGTTGACGACAAAGGACTCCCCCTTACCTTCGCCACTAAAGACATTGACCACCCACACTCTGGATTGGAAATCGAGTACTTCGAGTAAGCTGGCTTTCATCTTGTCGAACATCTTCATTGCTAACTGGTCAACAGCCATACACCGACCCCCATCATTAACGATCCGGCAATTCGATTCATTAGCCGAACGTTTTGCGATTGCCCTAATAGGCGCTTAAGCCCCTTACCTCCTGTCGCATACAGTGTCATACAGATAAACTCGAACAGTAAAATGATCGACACAAGTACCACCAGTTGAGGCGCTAAATCACTGCTTTGATCAATAAAAGGCGGCAACAATGAAATCATAAATGCCCACCCTTTCGGATTCGCGATCGCCGTAACAAACCCCTGCACCACTAGATCCCAGTCGCTGTGTGAAATTTCGGTTTGCTCTTCTAGATTGATCGCCAGTTTGCCCCTTGAGCGCCACATTTGTACACCAAGGTAAAATAAGTAACCGCCGCCAATAAACTTAAGGGCGACAAATAGCCATGGATAATTGAGCATCACGGCGGCAATGCCAAGCACAGCAGCCACAGCCACCAAACCGACACCGACCAACTCACCCGCCATCATCCATAGCGCACGGCGATAACCGATACTCATGCCTAAGGTCAGTGCGAGCGTCATACACATGCCGGGAGTAATCGAGACAAAAAAGAAGGTTGGAATAAACATTCCCAGTAAAGCGGTATTCATAACTTGTCTTATTGTGAGTATTTGTCTCTAACATAATCGAATGTTTTGACAAAACCAATCCACTTATTGAGTTGTTTAGTGGTATCACTCGCCAATCATCATATAATCAGATAATTAACTCACGATAAACGCACATTGAGGTTAGCAACATTGGCTCGTTTTATTGTTATTTTGGCCTATGCAGTATGGCTTTCAGGTTGCGCGGCGATCTCGCCAAGCAACCAAGATCAAAAAATCGTCTCTTGGCACGTTGGCTATCAATCGGGTTCCGCACTAGCGAACTATTTTGAACAACTTCCCCATTCAGATGCTAGCTTGACAGGATTCTTACCTCTTGGTCAGGGTGAAGATGCCCTCTTAGCCAGACTGGCATTAATCGAATCTGCGCAAAGCTCGCTCGACCTGCAGTACTATATTTACCGCAGCGATGAAACGAGCCACCTATTAAGTTGGCGTTTATACCAAGCAGCACAACGCGGTGTCCGAGTCCGATTGCTGCTTGATGATATGCAAAAGCGTAACGATCACCATATGGCCGCGCTCAATGCTCACCCAAATGTTGAGATTCGCTTGTTCAATCCTCACCAATATCGTGACGCGCGACTGTTCGCCATGGTCAGTGATTTTGGACGTTTGAATCATCGTATGCACAACAAGTCGTTAACCGCTGATAGCGTTGCCAGTATTGTTGGCGGTAGAAACATTGGTAATGAGTATTTTTCTTTTGAGTCGAATGTCGAGTTTGGCGACTTTGATCTATTACTGTATGGCGATGCCGTGCAGCAAACGGCGGATCAGTTCGACCTGTATTGGAACAGTCTTTACGCCGTGCCCATCGAGTGGATTGTCGATGATGGCAAACAACCCGATGATCGATTGATTGCTCAAGCCGTGGCAAAACACCAGCTTGAGCAAAAATTTACTCAAGGCCGTTACGATTTTACTCAACTGCCTCTCTATCAACAGCTCACTCAAGGAGAGATTGAATTATGGTGGGGAAAAGGAGAGATCTGGTATGACTCACCGGACAAGGTCGCGACCCAGAAAAGCCAACTAGTTGATAACCTTGCCGAGTTACTCAAGACGGTTGATCACTCAATTGTGGTTATTTCCCCATATTTTGTCCCCACCGAATCTGGCACCAAGGCGTTGATTGCCGCTGCACAGCGTGGGATTGATGTGACCATAGTGACCAATAGCCTTGCGTCTAACGATGTGTTTGCCGTCCATGGCTGGTATAGCAAATATCGTCAGTCGTTGGTCGAAGGAGGCGTCACTCTGTGGGAGGTAAAATCCTCAGCGGATCTTCAAAGTAAATGGAGTATTACCGGCAGCAGTCACTCAAGCTTGCATGCCAAGGTGGTGCTGGTCGACAATCATGTTCTGGTTGTGGGGTCAATGAATTGGGATCCACGTTCAGGGCAACTCAATACCGAGATGGCCGCTGTGATTGAACAGCCGGAATATGTTGCTCAAACAACCGCCTCACTGACCGCCGCGCTTGAAGAAAATGCGTATAAAATAGTGAACATTGATAATGATGTCGCCTGGCAAGACGTGTCTAACGGTATCACCTACCACTCGGAGCCTGATGCCAGTATGTGGAGAAGAATTGGCGCATGGTTCTCAGGTATATTGCCGATAGAACAACAGCTATAAGCACGATGTTGTTACTTAATAGTGAATAATCAGTGATTATATATGCACTTATTTGTGCCGAACATTATTATGTGCACTTAGTTTCTCATGTAATAAGAAACGTAAAAGTTTTAATAACCAGCATTTACGATGTTAAAAAATAAAATATTTAGATGTAAAAACCACCAAATATAGTTAATGCAGTGTTAATAGCTGCAAAAACAGCGTGATGGAAGTCACATCTGAACGCGAACTTGATGAATTTGCTTTTTGATTTTCTACTTCGCCTGCTAACCTCCTGCTCGCCTTGAATTGAACTCAAGGTGCATAACTATAAGGAGTGTTCACTATGAATACCAAGAAACCAAAGTCGCTAACCACCCGTGTCATCATCGGTATGGTAGCAGGTATCTTGACAGGCTTTGCGATTCGCAGCCTATTTGCAGACAACGGATTTGTCGATGCATATATTGTCAATGGATTGTTCGAAGTTGGCGGAAAAGTTTTCGTCGCAAGTTTAAAAATGCTTGTTGTTCCTCTTGTGTTTGTGTCACTGGTTTGTGGTACAAGCTCACTGAAAGATCTCTCAACACTCGGCCGAATGGGCGGTAAAACGCTAGGCTTCTACATTGCAACGACCGCTGTTGCGATTACACTAGCACTGACGATGGGACACGTATTCCAACCGGGTGCTGGCGCAGACCTCACTGCCGCAAGTTCATTCTCATCGGCTAATGCACCGTCACTGGGTCAGGTCATCATCGACATGTTCCCAACTAACCCGATCAGCGCGATGGCTGAAGGAAAAACGTTACAAGTGATTGTGTTCGCCGTTCTGTTTGGTATTGCGATTAGCGCCGCAGGAAAACCTGGCGAGCGCATTGCCTCTTTCTTCTCAGATCTGAACGAAGTGATCATGAAGTTAGTCGCGATTCTGATGCACCTAGCACCTTACGGTGTGTTCTTCTTAATGGCAAAACTGTTTACTGGCCTCGGCTTGGGTGCAATCGTCAATCTGGCAGAATACTTCTTGGTGCTGGCGGGAACACTGGTACTACACGGTTTGGTGACCTACAGCCTAATGCTAAAAGGCTTTACTGGTTTAAGCCCAATCACCTTCTTGAAAAAGATGGAAGATGCAGTGATGTTCGCATTTTCAACCGCCTCTTCTAACGCGACGATTCCAGTTACGATGGAAACGGCGAAGAACCGCATGGGTGTTGAAAACCGTGTCGCTTCATTCACTGTTCCATTAGGTGCGACAGTCAATATGGACGGTACTGCGATCATGCAAGGTGTCGCAACCGCATTTATCGCACAGGCGTTTAACATTGATTTGACCATGGGCGATTACCTAATGGTGATCATGACTGCAACCCTCGCTTCTATTGGTACAGCAGGCGTTCCAGGTGTGGGTTTGGTCATGCTTGCCATGGTACTCAACCAAGTGGGTCTACCACTGGAAGGTATTGCTCTTATCATGGGTGTTGACCGTCTATTGGATATGATTCGTACCGCAGTCAACATTACTGGCGACAGCGCAGTCACTGTCATTGTTGCCAAGTCGGAAGGTGCCCTAGATGAAGCGCGCTTTAATGATCCGATGGCGGCGTTAAAGAAGAAGAAGTTCATTTGAAACGTTCTGAAGCCTAAATTTCACTAGCTTAAGCCAAACCCGAGAAAGACTTTCTCGGGTTTGTTGTTTCTACTCAATGGCTTTGCTTATCCACACCGATTTTTTCCTTTCAGTCACTACGCAAATGTAACCAACAACGACCATAATTAACAAATTCATCAATAGCAATTATTGGGATTTGATTATGTGGTTCAATCGTAGGTTTAGGTTACTTGTTGTACTGCTAAGCGGTGCGCTTTGGTCAGTGGTGTCTTTAGCCGCTCCAAATTTTGATATTCCTCCTGGCTTATCTGTCGCGGCCGCAGCGCAGCAGAAATATAGCCAAACACTGTTGCAGACCGAAGACGTTGCCGGCCATGGCCTAGCTGTTGATAACAGTGGTCAAGGGATCATTGTGGTGTTTAGCACTTCACCGACGACAAAAGGTATGCCGCAATCTTTAGATGGTGTTACCGTCAAAGCGGTGTATAGCGGCGCGTTTTATGCGTTTGCCCCACCCACTTGTGGTGGCCCGCCAGAACAACGCCCTGCCGAGTGCTTTGCTGAACCAGAACCGAGCATTGACCCTAGCGCAAGGTTTCCACGTCCCGTCCCTATCGGAGTGTCAACTGGACATCCAGCAATTACCGCTGGCACCATAGGTGCGAGAGTCACCGATGGCACCTATGTGTATGCACTGAGTAACAATCACGTGTTTGCCAACTCCAACGACACCACTGTGCCTGAGAACATTCTACAGCCAGGCCCTTATGATGGTGGGGTTGAAAATGGCGATACCTACGCCACACTCGTCGACTATGAACCCATTTTGTTTGATGGCTCGGCCAATATTATGGACGCCGCTTTAGCACTGAGCGATGCCGGTTCACTCTCAACGTCAACGCCTTCTGATGGTTATGGAACGCCTTCTCAAAGCGTTGTTTCCGCATCACCTGACTTAGCGGTTAAAAAGTATGGTCGCACGACTGGCTTTACCCAAGGTAGCGTCAATGCGATCAATGCCACCGTCAACGTCTGCTATGAAGGCACGATCAGCTGCACGAAACTCGCGACTTTTGTTGGCCAAGTGGTGATCACCCCTGGGACATTTAGTGCTGGCGGCGACTCTGGCTCACTCATCGTCACTCAAAATGGCAACAATCCGGTCGCGCTATTATTCGCAGGTTCATCGAATTACACCATTGGTTCTCCGATTGGGCCAGTATTGTCACGCTTTGCGGTGAGCATTGATGCGCAAGCGGCGCCACCACCGCCAAGTAATGAATTCGCGCTCACGACTTCAGGCTATAAAGTGAAAGGCTTACACAATATTGATTTGTCATGGATAGGAAGCGAGGCCAGTGCATTTGATGTCAAGATCGATGGGGTTGAGATTGCAACGGGCATCAGTGGAAATAGCTACACCGATAGTACCAATAACAAGGGGGCTGGCAGTTACACCTATCAAGTATGTGAAGCCAGCAGCAGCCTGTGTAGCAACACATCAACCGTTAACTTCTAATATACATTTTACGCCCAGCTTCACGTTGGGCTCTCTCGTTTTATGACGCTATCACAATTGGCCAAACTACAAGCAAAAAGGCAAGATCAATGGCTACGTTTAGAGGGAGTGGTGGGGGTTGCCATCACCCGCCATCATTCTCAACTTTGTTTAACGGTTTACACCAGCGGTGAAGCGCCTGATTGGCGTAAAAATCCCCTCGCACGGTCAAAGCTATCGCCGTGAATATTGTTGCCAACTGCACATTTAACGCACTCCGCCATTAATTAATTGCCTGAATTTCAAACAGATCCAACCTAACTCACACATAACATACGGTTTCAGCTCTAAAATAGTCACAGCATAATAACAATTCACTTTCAAAGGAGTGAAAGTATGAAACTGCAGTGGCCCCTTTTTGTTGCCCTTTTACTATTATTGCCATTTTCAACTCTCGCGGCGTCCTCTACTAGCCAAGTCTTGCCTCTGACGCAATCAACCACAGGTTATGCTGCGTTAATCATCTTTGCTATCGCTTATAGCTTAGTGATGCTCGAAGAGTACTTACAACTGAAAAAATCCAAACCAGTGCTACTGGCCGCAGGTTTAATCTGGGCAATGATTGGTTATGTTTATTCACAACATGACCAAATTGAAATCGCCCAAATTGCGCTCGAGCATAACTTGCTCGAATACGCAGAGTTACTGCTGTTTTTACTGGTGGCAATGACTTATATCAACGCGATGGAAGAGCGACGTTTGTTTGATGCATTGCAAGCGTGGATGGTTGGCAAAGGTTTTAACTTCAAAAGCTTATTTTGGCTAACAGGCATCTTAGCCTTCTTTATTTCCCCGATTGCCGACAACCTTACGACGGCCCTATTAATGTGCGCCGTAGTGATGAAAGTAGCGGGGGATAATACGAAGTTTATCAATCTTGCTTGTATTAATATTGTCATTGCAGCCAATGCAGGAGGCGCCTTCAGTCCCTTTGGTGACATTACCACGCTAATGGTATGGCAAGCGGGTCACGTCTCTTTTTCCGAGTTTATGCCGTTATTTATACCATCGGTATTCAACTATTTAGTTCCTGCAATGATCATGTCGGTGTTTATCCCCAACACCAAACCTGACGTTGTCCACCAGCATGTCGAGCTCAAACGCGGTGCCAGACGTATTGTCGGCTTGTTCATTCTTACCATTGCCACTGCGGTCGCTTTCCACGCAGTGGTGCATTTCCCTCCGGTCATGGGGATGATGATGGGCTTGGCTTACTTACAGTTCTTCGGTTATTTTTTGCGTAAAACACTCAAAACGTCATTACATAAAAAAGCCGCTAAAGCGATTGAGAACCGAGATGACTTCGCTCTAAAACGCTTGGGTTCAGTCGTGCCATTTGATGTATTTAGACGAGTCTCTCATGCCGAGTGGGATACGTTGCTGTTTTTCTACGGCGTCGTCATGTGCGTCGGCGGATTAAGCTTGCTTGGCTACCTCGGGCTTATTTCTGAGGTGATGTATACACAGTGGGATCCCATCTGGGCCAATGTGATGGTCGGGATCTTGTCTGCGATTGTCGACAACATCCCGGTGATGTTTGCGGTGTTAACCATGGATCCCTCAATGGATATGGGTAACTGGCTACTAGTGACTTTAACCGCAGGTGTCGGGGGAAGTTTGCTGTCTATTGGCTCTGCTGCGGGTGTTGCTTTAATGGGGGCGGCGCACGGAAAATATACCTTCTTTGGTCACTTAAAATGGACGCCAGTGATCGCTATCGGGTACGCAGTCAGCATTGCCGTGCATCTGATGTTGAACGGCGCTCTATTTACTTAAACAAAAACGATAACTTAAAAACTGATGACTTAGAAAAAGCTATGGCGAAGGCGTGAAATCGCGCTTTTGCCAAGTGCTGGCAAGCTGATATTTGGCGCACACACTGCAAGTCAGTAGTTCATTATCGCCATGAATACGCATCACGATATCTTCACGTTTCTCTTTAGAACTGTTGCGCATTTGGATAGTTAAAAAGTTGTCATTCACCTCAAAAGGCTTACTGATATCAAGCCCTTGTGCTTTGATGATGGTAACCTGAGCATTGCTAAACTCTAGACGATCGTCATTGTAGAGATTGTCATAGACGCCGACAAAAGAATACGTCTCACGGTTAAACAGGCGCTTGGTTTCTTCTTCTGAGCAGCCACTAACAGCGATCACAACACTGCAAAAAGCTATCATTGCGATCAAACGCGGTTTTACCATTCGATTACTCCGTTTTTTCAAGAGCGAGTAACTGCGCTTTTCGCTCTACGCCTCCAGCGTATCCGGTTAATTTACCGTTTTTACCAATCACTCGGTGGCAAGGGACGATGATTGAAACAGGATTTTTACCATTGGCTAACCCTACCGCTCGCACCGCTTTAGGGTTACCAATTGCATCAGCAATATCTTGGTAACTCCAAGTCTGACCATAAGGAATCGTGGTTAACGCTTGCCAAACTTGTTGCTGGAAAGGCGTTCCTACAGCCGCTATCGATAGAGTAAAGTGCCGACGTTGTCCTGTAAAGTACTCTTGCAGCTGTTTAATTGCTTGATTAAGAATAGGATGATCCTCACTGTACTCTCCTAAGCAATCAGGTTGTGTCGTCTGAGTTTCAAACCAAACCCCTAACAGTCCTTGAGCATTCGCTTGAAGGGTCACTTTACCCAGTGGCGATGTATAATACGTGTAATAGGTCATGCGTGACTCCAGCAATGAAATGTTGCGTAGCTGCCCCAAGGTGCGACAGATAACGAAGAAAGATGGGAAAACTGTTGCAGCGTTTTTTTCACGACTAAATCGCCCTCTAAGAAACAGTTTGGCTCACTCACCCCGCGTAATTTTGCGTAATTAACTGTCCACGGGCCGATTCCCTTCAGCGCCAGCCAATCGCTCGGATCCGCATCAGGTTGTGTGACAACGAAATCGGCAAAACGGGCTAAGGTCTGCTTGCGACTCTGAGGCATTCGCAAAAAGGATAAATCACCATTCGCCACTTCAAGCGGTGTAGGAAAATGGCTGACGTGATCAGGTTGTAATGTTTCGACTAATAAGTTGAGTTGACCAATTGCCGCTTTGATTGACACTTGCTGTCCTAGGATCGCGCGTACTCCCGCTTCCCACGTATTCCAAACACCGGGAATACGAATACCAGATCGCTTAACCAGACTCGGCTCCAGACTGCGCAAATGTTGTTCTATCACCGCAACATCTGTGTCTAAATCGAACATGCGCCGCAGCCGATTAACTAACTCTCTAAGCTGGGAGATATCATCGAGCTGAAATTCCACCCGCATTATGCCCGGCTTAGCGTGACCAATAGAAAACCAAGCTTGTTGACCGTTAAGCTCTACATAGCGCTGGTAGTGCGTTTCACTGACTGTTTCTAGCCCGCGAATAGCCCGCAGACGATAAAAATCCAGCATATGTTGCCAGTCAAGTGCCCCACGGTATGCTAAATCGACAAAGTTGGTTTGGACATCATCAGGCGTGTTTTTACGCACCTGCGATGGAGAAAGCTTCATCACTTTCTTAAACGCATCATTAAAGCGGCGTAGACTGTTAAAACCGCTCGCCAATGCAATATCCGTGATCGACAGCTGGCTATTGTGGAGCAACTGTTTGGCAAACATCAATTGATAGTAAAGCGCGTATTGCTTGGGTGACATCCCTAAATAATGGGCAAACAGTTTGCGTAGATAGCGATCCGAAATACCTAAACGCAAGCAAAGCTGCTCAAGAGTACTGGCCTGTAATTCCCCTTGCTCAATCATACGTACTGCGCGTTGAAACGTCACTTCGACACCTTTCCACGCCCACGAGTTTGGCGCGCTATCAGGGCGACAACGCAAGCAAGGTCGATAACCCGCTTGAAGAGCTTGTGCTTTGTCATAGAAATACTCTACGTTTTGTTCTTTTGGCAAGTTAGCCGGACAAATCGGTCGACAAAAAATACCGGTGGTCTTGACCGCGACATAAAATCGGCCATCAAAACGACTATCACGTGCCATTCGCGCAGTATGGCAATCTTTTTGCGACAATTTAGCAAATCCGTGGCTCATGCTTTTTCCAATACTCTTCAAGGTGTTATTTGAAGTCTAATTTCTCTGATGTTAATTACTAGCCATTTTCGGAACTAAATCGTAGTTGCCAAGTGTGATGCTTGTTCTAAAGTTAGCAATGCAGATTAAAAAATAATAAGGAAGTTGGCTATGAACCTGCACTCTTGCACTATTGTGCTTAAAGATGATCTCACTATGACGTGTAATAATGTCGAACAAACGCTAAGCATTATTGATCAACATGGTTCGGCAAATATCGACAGAATCTTAATTGATGCCTTCGACGGCTCAGCAGTCCGGTCTTATCACCAGTTGTCCATTGAGGAGTCGATAGAAAGTTTAATGAACCTCTAACGCTAACGAAGCAGCCCTACTTGGGTTGCTTCATATTGCCGTACCCGCCAATACTGATGCTTATTCGAAGCAAATCAGTACTCATTCGAAAAACTTGAACATTACGCTCGAAATCTGCCGATTCTCACCGACGCTGCTGTCCCTTATAGTGTTTGCAACATAAACGAATAGGTTTGCATGCAGCAAACCAATCAGTGAGGCAGCATTATGAAGAACACTCTTGTCCTAAAATCAAGCATCCTTGGCCCACATTCTCAGTCAACACTTTTGATTGATCAGGTGCTAGAAGGAAAAAACGGTATTATTGAACGCGACCTAGCGGAGAACTCGCTGCCTGTGTTGGATATGGACGTTGCGACCGCATTGCGTGGTGGCGAAAACCTCAGCGACGAGCAAAAAGCAATTCTAGCCCTGTCTGATCAGCTGATTGATGAACTTAAAGCGGTCGATCAAGTGGTGATTGGCGCGCCAATGTATAACTTTATGGTTCCAACTCAGTTGAAAAACTGGTTCGATATGATTGCCCGTGCTGGCGTGACCTTCACTTACACCGAAAATGGCCCAGTCGGTCTGATTGAGAATAAAAAAGTGATCGTGGTCACTACCCGTGGTGGTCTACACAAAGATTCGCCGCGCAACTCCATCGAGAGCTACCTAACCACAATGCTGGGCTTTATCGGCCTAACGGATGTTGAATTTGTTTACGCTGAAGCGCTAAACATGGGTGATGAGCCAGCTCAAGCCGCTCGTGAAGAAGCCGCCAAACAACTCAAAGACTTGGTTTAAGACCCAAGACGAACAAGCCTCACTGCAGTGAGGCTTGTTGTATTGTTTCATTCAAAATAGGCAAATTAGGAAAGGGTGATTACTCTTCACTGACTGAATCAGCCATTTGCTGAAAACTGTACCCGCTGACAGGATCGATCGTTTTCGCCATCTCTTCTACTTGTCTAATTGCCTCAATCGATGTACTGGCTTTACGATAGCTCAAGTAGATTGGGCGACACCACGCTGGCACTTCACTCACTTCGTATAACTGACCACTGACGATAAATGGTTCAACTAACGGCGTAGGTAAGTAAGCACTCCCTCCTTTTTCAAGGATGAAATCCAAAGCGATACGTGCATTTGAAGTACGCAGGTAAGGCGCTGGAACCTTAGCGTGACGCTCTGCATGCTCTGAGGCAAATTTGGTTCCCCAGTCAACATAGACATACCTGCCTGTAAATACCGATTCTAAGCAGTCCGGCTTGGTCGAAACCAAAGTTAACACCACATCGGCGACCTTTTTACAGTGCAATTCGTCGGCTTTGATTTGATCAAACGCAAATGCCATATCTAAGGTGCGCTCTTGCAAATTACGCGTCAACGCCTCTCGGCCCATAATTTCAGCGATAAAACCATAGCCATCGAACTCATCGGTGACTAAAGACAAACAGTTTTGCAGATACGCATCCCACACATTAGGGGTTCCACCGAGTGTCAGTTGCAATCCTTTACCATTTTCAAGAGAAAGCTCCATTTTGGCCTGCTGAAGAGTGCTCACCATCACTTCGGCGTAACTGATCAAGCGCTCTCCTGATGAGGTCAACTTGATGTTATTGCGATCGCGAATAAACAGTTGAGTATCGAAGTAGCTCTCTAGCTGCTTGATGCGCGCGCTGACGGCCGCCTGAGTGATATATAGGTTCTCGGCTGCTTTGCCAAAATGTCTGACCTGAGCCAGTTCTAGAAAGGTTCTAAAGACTTTTACGTCCATGGCTTTTCCTCTGCCAGTAGGCTTTCGAAAGATAGCAAATTGAGTAATTTTTTTAATCTTAAATTCACCAAAGTGTTATGTAAAATCAATAAATTTATTCAATAGTGAAGATAGAAATTTTTTGTTTTTCTTTTGGTTAATTTACGCCTAACTTTCGATCTAGATTAACCACGTAGGCATACAGAGGCTACCGAAATGTCAGACACCCAATTCCGTCATGGCAAAAAACGTTTTTACGACAACACTAAATTTCCGCGCGGTTTCGCCAAATCAGGTGATTTTACGCTTGGAGAGGAAGAAATACTAACCCTTTATGGCGATACCATGCTCGGCTTAGAGTCTGGAGAGTTGACCCCTGAAAACGCGGAAGAAAAACATTTCGTAAAAGCGTTATCTAACCCGGGTAAAGCCAAGTCTAAGCTTGAGCGAGTGTGGCTTAAATATACCCAACTCGCACGTGGACGAAAACGATTCCACACTCTGAACGGTCGTAGTAAACCAGACGCCCTTGGCGAAGATTACTCAGAAGATGAGAATTTAGTAGAAGAAGTTTAAGCAAAAAGCCCCAAGCACCTAAGTGGTTGGGGCTTTTTCTCATTTGAGTTACTTGGCCAACGTCGCGACCTTTTTCAAAAAGCTCTCTTTTTGATGCTCTTGGTCGTAGTCAAGATGGTAAGTATTGTGAAAACCGACTTTTAACTCAACGCCGTTACCACGCATATAAACGTTATAGCCATCATAATCGGCAAAGGCTTCGATTCCTTGATAGATTCTTCCTAGATCTGTCGGGGTTCCATTCGACATCACGGTTTCGTAAGCTTGCAGAATTTTACCTGGGTCAAGTTGGTTTTTCATGCGTCACCTTCCTTCGTTCTCTAGAAAAGTATGAGCAAAAAAAGCCGATTTCGCCAACATAACCCCTTAAGTTAAACCAAACGTTAGCGACTGAGATCCTCGCGCACAAACTCAGCCAGTGTCGCTAATCTCTGCTCGCTATTTTTAACGTATGGATTATTGGTATCCCACGCGTAGCCAGCAAGAATTGACGAAATCATCTGCTTTATTTTCGGGTTAGGCGTTTGATAAAAGATCACATCCTGTAAGCGGCCGTTATACCAACCTTCCACATAAGTTCTAAAGGTGTTTACTCCCACCATCAAGGGCTGCGCATACTCCTTATCCCAATCGACGGACTCCCCCTTAAGCTGACGTACCACGCATTCGGCCGCATATTGAGCCGATTTCATCGCAATCGTCACCCCAGATGAGAAGACTGGGTCTAAAAATTCGCCCGCATTACCAAGCAGCGCATAATGCTGGGTAGCTAAATGTTTAACGTTTGCAGAGTAGCCACCAAGCTCCCCAGCCGGATTTGG
The DNA here is from genome assembly GCF_000711795.1 of Vibrio pacinii DSM 19139. Taxonomy (GTDB): domain Bacteria; phylum Pseudomonadota; class Gammaproteobacteria; order Enterobacterales; family Vibrionaceae; genus Vibrio; species Vibrio pacinii. The sequence goes on from NZ_JONH01000002.1 coordinate 216,052, forward strand.
GTACTGGGCATGAGCAAGTAGCTTAGCTAAGCCCGGCTCTTCATTGGCGAGCTGTTTAAGTGCGGTAATTTTGTCGTCTGAGTAGCGCTCAAAGAATTCGGGCTCACCCACCACACCGAAGGAACAGACGCCGTTAGAAAACGGAATTAACCAATACCAAACATCATGATTATCTGGATGAACCGAGATCAGGATCTTATTGCGGTCATACTCGATATCCTGCGCAGAAATATTATCGACAATGTGGGTAAAAATCGCTTTGCGTGGTGGCAGGCAAGACGGCTCTTCAAGATTCAACATTCGTGGAAGAACACGTCCAAAGCCACTCGCATCGAGCACGTAATCGGCCTCAATTTGATACGTCTCCCCTTGCTCATCACACACCGTCAGCACAGAGCGATCGCCAACAAACTCAAGCGACTTCAATTCATGCTGATAGCGAATTTCAACCCCTTGCTCGGCGGCACTATCGGCTAAGGCTTTATCAAACTGACCGCGCTGTACCTGAAACGTTGTTCCCGGCCCTGCGGTAAATTTGTCGTTAAAATTGAATTGGGTATAAACCCCATTGCGACGAAACGCCGCACCATCTTTATATTGAAAACCGCAATGGTTGATGGCGTCGAGCATGCCTGCTTGCTCGATCACTTCCATGCAAGCTGGCAATAAACTTTCACCGATCGAAAAGCGCGGAAATTGCGACTTTTCAATCACTATGACATCAATATTCTGTGCATGAATCAGGGCAGAAACGGTTGAGCCAGAAGGGCCTGCACCAACCACAACAACTTGGGTAACTTGTTTATTCATTTTATTATTTCTTTGTTTGCTCACCGCATCAAGGTCGGCTTATTGTGATATTAACTTTAATAAAGTATGGCCAAGACCGATGTTATCTGTGCGTGTTTCAACCACCAAGCCAGCTTCGGCAACGATCTCTAGGAAGTCTTCGCTGCGATAGAATCGGCTGTTGCCGTTGGCCAAGCAGGTAAAGTAAAGCGAGGTAGCGTTCAGACTATACGAAGCGGCAGGGTATTTCTGCGCGTCCCAAAACAGTTCTAGGATATAAACCACGTCCCCTTGGCGCAATTGCACTTTGACACGTTTGAGAATGCTGAGGATTTCCATTGGTGAAAAACAGTCAAGAAACTGGCTCATCCACCACACATCGGCCTGTTGTGGGAGCACTTGAGATTTATCAAGCATATTCGCAGGGAATGGATGCACACGCTGCGCAAAACCTTGCTCGGCCGCATTTTTCATCGCTATTTCAAGCTGTTGCGGTAAATCAACAATAGTGACATTAACGTCGCTGTCATGACCACAACATTGCACTGCCCATTTACCAGTATTGCCGCCAATATCCACTAAGGTTTTTGGTTGGTTTTTAAACACTTCTTTTAATAAGACGGGAAACGAACGGTCAGAGTAGAAATGATCAAATTCAAACCAACTCTGCTTCGCTTGAGCGGGAAGCTGAGAGAGACCTTGATAGATGGTTTCCCAGTTGCCAAGCTCCTTCAAACCAGCCGGTTTTCCCTCGACGATGGCCTCAGTCAAATGCATCATCGCGGCGTAGCAAACATCCGCAGTGAAATCCATATTGGCTTTGGTCATGCCATCGTGAAGAAGAAAAAAGCCAAGGTTGGCTAACACATAATTAGGCTTGCGCCACAAAACAATATCAGCGCTGATCGCCATGTCGAGCAGCACCTTTACCCCATATTCAGAGACACCCGTTTGCTGGGCAATTTCAGCGGCACTTAATCCCTGCTCACCGAACTTGTCGAGCGCTGATAAAATACCGAGGTCGCGCAGAGTGCGCGCAGTATGAAACACGATCGGCGCAAACGAGAGCTTTTGTGCTTCTGTTTTTGCTTCTAACGCGTTAAATGGATCTGTATTTTCTTGAACCACGAAAAACCTAACTATTATCTATTCAATTACTGCCCAGAGGCGGTTAAGGCCAACTGACGCTTAATATCAACATTGAGGTTATTTACCCAACGGTTGTAATTGCGGTGAATTTTGCCATCAGATGATTTTAGATTTACTGAGTTGAGATAAAGAATCGAGTAATATTTGTCATTAAATGGAATTTTCACTTCTGCATAGTGCGAGCGAACTTGAAGTTTGGCCAACAACTCACCAGGATTGACTTCAGTAACAATCCACCCACGTTTGGTCGCAGCCTGCATAATTGCCATCTTTACTTGTTTACTTTGAAGATTATAAGTAACTGGAGTATCCTCAACGTTCATTACAGGCTGAACACGCCCACAACCAACGAGTAATAAAGCTAAGATTAATGAGCTAAGTAACTTTAATGGTGACATATTTATATTTCCTAAGAGGGGAGTATTTAAATCTGTAATAGTATTTCGCTGTAATCACAACAATTCAATTAGCTATGTCAAATTCAGATATCAAACTTTCATTCAACATCGACGCATGGCTTGCGCATTCTACCGGACTATCACTGTCTCATGAGTGGGAAACGTGGGCAAATAGTTTGCAGTGGCCTAGCGAAGGTAAGTGCGATGCTAGCGCCATTCCCGCCATGATGCGTCGCCGCATGAGCCAACTCAGCAAACTTGCGGTGCAAACCACGATTGAGTTGTTAAATCAGCACCCTGTTGATTATCTAGTTTTTGCCAGTCGACATGGTGAGCTACAACGCAGCGTTGCCTTGGTCAACGATATATTACGTGGTGAAGATGCCTCACCAATGGCATTTTCTCAATCGGTACACAATACCGCAGCAGGGCTTGCCACAATCGCGACCAAAAAAGCCATTCCGTTGACCTCGATTGCCGCCGCTGAAAACACCTTTCAAAGTGCGATTCTCGAGGCTTGGCTCTACTTAAACAGCTACCCACAAAGTAAAGTACTAGTCATTGATTTTGATGAACCTTTACCAGACGACTATCAACAATTTGAACAACAAGATTACCAAGGCTACGGGCTAGGTTTGCTGCTCTCACACGGTGAACAATTTACCTTAACCCAGCACGCAAGCCACGAATTTGACCCAACGGCCCTGCCTCAAGGGTTAGCGTTTCTTCGTCACTACTTGCTCAACCAGTCACAATTTCAGATTCGGGCACCACAACACACTTGGACATGGCAGCAACAACTATGATCAATCGATATTGGCGTGTGTTGGCTACTGGATTCTGTTTTAGCGTCTTTGGACTCGGCGGATTATTTCTTAGTTTCATCGTGGTACCAGCCATCAAAGTGGTGACACGCAATCAAACGCAAAGAGAGTATCGCGTTCAAGGGGCAATTCAGCGCTCATTTGATCTGTTTTGCCGACTGATGAAGTTCACTGGCGCAATCGATTATAAAATCATCGGTGCCGATTTGTTAAAGCAAGACCGCAACTGTCTGATCGTGGCCAATCACCCTAGCCTTATCGATTACGTTCTTATCGCTTCGCAGCTTGAACGCTGTGACTGTTTGGTCAAGTCAGCAATTTGGGCCAACCCGTTTATGAAACATATTGTTAAAGCGGCTGGTTACATTCCTAACGAAGCACCGGATGACCTGTTATCGCTGTGTGAACACCGCTTTGAACAAGGTAATGTGCTGCTGGTCTTTCCTGAAGGTACCCGCACCACTCCTGGCGTGACGCCAAAATTGCAGCGGGGCTCAGCACAAATCGCCGTGCGTACTCGCCGCGATTTACGCCTCATTCATATCAGCGTTTCTCCGAGTTTTCTCACAAAAGAGAAAAAGTGGTATCAAGTCCCGACGATTAAGCCTTTTTTCCTTGTTGAAGTTAAGGATAAAGTTGAGGTGGAGCCATTTATAGAGCAAACTACGTCTCCAACAATTGCGGCTCGCCGTTTACAACAGCATCTGGCTAAGACATTGTTTCCAGAAAATACAGAACTAAAAGTAGGCCCAAGTGGAAAAACTACATAACGAAATCAAGCAACTTATTATTGACGCCCTCAATCTCGAAGATTTAACCATTGACGATATTGAAACGGATGCACCGCTATTTGGTGATGGTCTAGGATTGGATTCTATTGATGCACTAGAGCTAGGTTTGGCGATCAAAAAGAAATATAACATTGTCATTGATGCCGATGATTCAAATACTCGTCAGCACTTTGCTTCGGTTAGTAATCTGGCCAACTATATTTCTGCACAAACTGGGGAATAATCCGTAGGTACTTTCATGACAGATGTAAATAAAGAGCAAGTATTTGAGCAAGTTAAAGACGCGCTTGAAGAATTATTTGAAATTGACGCTGCAGACATTGTACCTGAGGCGCACCTTTATCAAGACCTTGACCTCGACAGTATTGATGCGGTGGACTTAGTCGTTCACCTACAAAATGCGACGGGCAAAAAAATTAAGCCTGCCGAATTTAGCGCAGTGCGAACCGTTGACGACGTCGTTAACGCGGTTACCGAGCTTCTCAAGGAAGCCTAATGCGCCAATTGCTGACAGTTTTGTCTGCAGTGGTGCTGCTTGCCTATCCGTTCGCCGTTTACTTTGGTATCGAACAATATGGCCTTTCCATGGTGGGGATACTACTCATCGCCGCCTTGGGAGTCCGCCTATTCTCTGTGCAACGTTCCCAACTTAAAGAACTTAAGTATGTTGCTCGGATAAGTGCGATCACTGGCATCTCACTGGTGGCTTTAGGCATGGCTTTCAAACAGTACGGCTGGCTGACCTTTTACCCCGTGGTGGTCAACCTCGCCATGCTGATTGTCTTTGCGTCAAGCTTCAAGCAGTCGCAAACCATCATTGAACGATTAGCAAGATTGCAACAGCCCGACCTACCTGCAAGCGGCGTCGCCTACACGCGAAAAGTGACCGCTGTGTGGTGTCTATTTTTTGTTTTCAATGGCCTGTTTGCCCTGTACACCTGCTTTCACTCGCTCGAGTTGTGGACGTTGTATAATGGCCTAATCAGCTACCTGTTGGCTGGTGCTCTGTTTGCGATTGAGTGGATTGTGCGCCAGTTTATTCGTAAGGACCAATAACCCGATGATGGATTCCTTTTCTTGCCTTGCAAGCTTAATGCAAGCACCACGTGATTCATCATCGATTGTCGCGTTCGATCATCACAGCCAAATTGCATGGCCACAATTCCAACAACACGTCGCCAGTCAGGCACAATTCCTGCGATTACAGTCAGGGCAACGAGTCGCGCTCTGTTTTGGCAACAGCTACTTATTTGCTGTACATTTTTTTGCCAGCTGTTATGCAGGAAAAGTGATTGTTTTGCCCGGAAACTATCAACCTGAAGCCGTGCGGGAACTTAGCGCTCATTATGATGTGTTGTTGCACGATAATGTCATTGCTCCTGCCGATCAAATCAACCGCGTGCTGATCAATCAAGACTCGCTGGCCCAATGCAAGTTAAGTGGCGAATTTGCATGGACGGCATTATCCACCGAGTCGATTGAACTCACTCTCTTTACCTCTGGTTCAAGTGGTAAAGCCAAAGCCATTAGCAAGAGCTTACAACAGCTCAACAGTGAGATTTGCCTTCTAGAGTCCTTGTGGGGAGAGAAGATGGCCGGGTCACGAATCGAGAGTACCGTCTCTCATCAACATATTTATGGCTTACTGTTTCGCTTGTTATGGCCTCTGTGTGCAGGTCGCCCTTTTGCGATTCACAATTTAGAGTTTCCTGAGCAAGTGACACATCGTGCACACCAAGATTGCGTGCTGATCAGTAGTCCTGCGCTATTAAAACGCTTATCCGAAGAGCACAACAGTGCACCTCTTCGTTGCCTGTTTTCCTCTGGAGGTCCACTAAGCACTAACGCAGCGCAACATAGTCAGACACTGTTTGGCCACTTGCCAATTGAGGTGTTCGGTAGCACGGAAACTGGCGGTATTGCCTATCGTCAACAGCAGACTGCGGCTACACCGTGGCGCTTATTTCCTAGTATTGAAGCTGACCTTAACCGTGAACAATGCTTACGTTTGCGTGCCGAACATATTGATGGCAACAATTGGTATCAAACTGCCGATGCCTGTCACTTCCATGATACAGTCCACTTTGATCTGAAAGGCCGTACTGATCGCATCATTAAAATTGAAGAGAAGCGCGTCTCTCTGGTTGAAGTGGAAAAACGCCTTGAACAGTTAGAGTGGATTGAAGAAAGCGCGGTGGTCGCCATGATGGATGGCAACCGACTGTCACTTTGCGCCGTCATCGTTGTGACCACTTTAGGTGAAGCACAACTGGCTGAGCTAGGCAAAGGGAAATTTTGGCTCGCACTGCGTCAGGCGCTACGCGGCTGGTTAGAACCCATTGCTATTCCACGTAAATATCGCATTGTCGGTGAAATACCACTCAACAGCCAAGGCAAACGCCTGGTGGCTGAAATAGAACAACATTTCCAAGCAGAATAATGAATAACGACATGGAAAAAAGAAAACCCACGCTGCTTAAGGCGCAAACCGTTAAAGATCAGGCGACACTCAGCTTTAAAGTGGATGCGGATATTCTCGATTTTCGCGGCCACTTTACGCACTTTCCGTTGTTGCCAGGTGTGACCCAAATCGATTGGGCGCTGCATTACGCAATTCGCTACTTAAACACGCCTAAAAAGTTCAAAGGTATGGAAGTGATTAAGTTTCAAGAACCTATCTTGCCAAATGCCGAAGTCACTCTCGACCTCAATTGGGATAGCGACAAACAGAAACTGACGTTCAAATATAGCTCACAACAAGCGCAGCGGTTAGTCACCCACTCATCGGGCAAAATGAAATTAGGTGGTTAACGTGAATGATTATCAAGCCTGTTTCCTTATCCCCTGTTATAACCACGGCAGCACGATTGCCGACGTGGTGTCATCTCTCAAACCTTTTAACTTACCTTTTATCGTGGTTGATGACGGCAGTAATAGCGAAACTAAACAAGCGTTGCACACCTTAACGGAACTTGAGTCGATCACTTTGATTACCTTGCCCGAAAACCAAGGTAAAGGTGGCGCCGTAATGACAGGTATCCGCCATGCCCACCAGCTTGGGTACAGCCATGTCATCCAAATTGATGCTGACGGTCAACATGATATCGATGCTTTACCAAAACTGATTGCGCGTTCGCAAGCCTGCCCGACCCACTTGATCTCAGGCCAACCTGTCTATGATGACAGCGTACCTAAAGCGCGACTCTACGGGCGCTACGCAACGCATATCTGGGTATGGATAGAGACGCTCTCACTGACGATTAAAGACAGCATGTGTGGTTTTCGTGCTTACCCAGTAGCCAAAACGGTCGCCGTGCTTGATAAGTATGCTATCGGCACTCGAATGGATTTCGATATCGAGATCTTAGTGCGGATGTATTGGGAAGAGGTCGAGATTGAGTTTGTCGAAACACGGGTCATTTACCCACAAGGTGGCATTTCCCACTTTGATGCATTGTGGGATAACGTCAAAATCAGTTGGATGCATACCAAGTTGTTTTTCGCCATGTTACCAAGAATCCCTAAGCTAGTGGCTCGTAACCGCCGCCGAGCACAACAGAGCAACGCACATTGGTCAAAACGTCAAGAGCAAGGCACGATCTTGGGCATTAAACTGATGCTGGCGGTTTACAGCGTACTAGGGCGGGCAGTCTTTAATCAAATTCTCAAGGTCGTGATTGGTTACTACCATCTTACCGGCAAAGAGGCCAAACAAGCGTCACAACTCTATCTGAATCAGTTAAAGAAATACGCACAGGAAAACTCGCTGCACTTGCCAGCCAAGCTCGACAGTTACCACCACCTACTGTCGTTTGGTCACACTATGCTCGATAAACTGGCTGCTTGGAAAGGCGATTTTAGTGTTGATAATCTCACGATTCATGGCCAAGAACATTTTCAATCTATGGTCGAGCAACAGCAAGGCGTGGTGCTGCTGGGATCTCACCTAGGTAATATCGAGCTGTGTCGCGCGTTGGGCCGCAGGCACGCCGATGTCAAAATTAATGCTTTAGTGTTTACCGAACATGCCGAACGTTTTAATCGCGTGATGAAAGCGGTTAACCCAAATTCAGAGCTCAACCTGATCCAAGTCAGCTCCATGGGCCCAGACACCGCGATTTTACTCCAACAAAAAATCGAACAGGGCGAGTGGGTAGTCATCGTCGGCGATCGCACCTCGACCAGTAAAGAGAGCCGGTCGGTGTGGGCCAACTTTTTAGGTCAAGCGGCGCCGTTTCCGCAAGGCCCCTTTATGTTAGCTTCAGTATTAAAAGCGCCCGTTTACCTTCTATTTGGCTTACGTGATGACTCGCGCAAAAAGCCGCATTTTAATGTCTATTTCGAGCATTTTAGCGACCAAATCGTTCTACCTCGTCAAACGCGCCAACAAGCGCTAGCGCAAGTCGTACAGGACTACGCGAACCGTCTTGAACACTACACCCTGCAAGCCCCGCTACAGTGGTATAATTTTTTCAATTTCTGGACTTTAAGTAATCAGCAAGATGACGATGCAAAATAACAACACCATCACTTTTGGCGCCCAAGCGCTCACCATTGAAGACGTTGTGGCCATTGCCCAAGGTGCCAACGCTCATCTCAATAGTTCACCCGACTTTACCGCCAAAATTGATCGTGGTGTGGCGTTTCTTGAACGATTACTCCAAGAAGAAGGCGTAATTTATGGCGTGACAACGGGTTACGGTGACTCATGCACGGTGGCCATTCCGCCCAACTTGGTCGATGAGCTGCCACTGCATTTAACCCGCTTTCACGGCTGCGGTTTAGGCGACGTGCTGACTCATCAACAGTCTCGCGCCGTGTTGGCAACACGCTTATGTTCACTTGCACAAGGGGTATCAGGCGTGACCCACGATCTACTTAATCAGATTGTGACACTGATTAATCAAGACATTGCCCCACGCATCCCGCAAGAAGGATCGGTGGGAGCAAGTGGTGATTTAACCCCCCTGTCTTACCTAGCGGCAGTATTGATTGGCGAGCGAGAGGTGATCTATCAAGATGAAATGCACCCAACCGCCGAGGTATTTGCCAAGCTTGGTATTGAGCCCATTCAGCTAAAACCTAAAGAGGGCTTAGCGCTGATGAATGGTACCTCAGTAATGACGGCGCTCGCCTGTTTAGCCTATAAACGTGCCGAGTACCTTGCTCAGCTGTGTACCAAGATCACCGCGTTGGTTTCAGTCGGTATGCACGGCAACGATTTCCATTTCGATGAAGCCTTGTTTGCGGTTAAACCTCACCCAGGTCAGCAGCAAGTCGCGGCTTGGCTACGCGATGATTTAAAAGCCGAACGACCACCACGCAACAGTGACCGTTTGCAAGATCGCTATTCTCTGCGCTGCGCCCCTCATGTCATTGGTGTGGTACAAGACTCGCTACCATGGCTACGTTCAATGATTGAAAACGAGCTCAACAGCGCCAATGACAATCCAATTATCGATGGCGACAATGAACGTGTTTTACATGGCGGCCATTTCTATGGGGGTCATATTGCCATGGCGATGGATACGCTAAAAACAGGAATAGCGAATCTAGCAGACCTCTTGGATCGTCAAATGGCGCAGCTGATGGATTACAAATTCAACAACGGCTTGCCGTTTAATTTAACTGGCGCTGAAGGTGAACGAAAGCCGATCAATCACGGTTTTAAAGCCGTACAAATTGGTATTTCAGCTTGGACCGCAGAAGCCCTAAAGAACACCATGCCGGCAAGTGTTTTTTCACGCTCAACCGAGTGCCACAATCAAGACAAAGTGAGCATGGGCACCATCGCTGCCCGTGACTGTTTACGCGTTTTAGAGCTCACAGAGCAGGTCGCAGCAGCATCTTTACTGGCAAGCGTCCAAGCCATTGAAATTCGTCGCCGCCACAATGAGCTTGATGAACACCACATGAGTGAAAGCTTAAAGGCGATTCGTGATGCCGTTTTAAGCGAGTTTGAGTTTGTTGTAGAAGATCGCCCACTTGAGCACGATTTACGCCATTTCATTGCGCATATCCAGCAGCGCCATTGGCCGCTTTATCCGGAGGCCTAATGCAACAAGAGACTCAATTCCCACTTGAATCTGAGGTGACATTAATCACCTCATTCCAAGATGCCGATCCGATGGGTGTTATCTATCACGGTAACTACTTTCGCTTTTTTGAGGAAGCGCGCCGCGTACTGATGGATAAAATTGAATATGGCTATTTGGCAATGAATGACTCTGGCTATATGTGGCCAATCATTGACACTCGGGTTAAGTATGTCAAAGCGATTGCGTTTAACCACACCATTCGCGTCTGTGCCAAGCTCACTGAATGGGAAAACCGCCTGCGCGTTGACTACATCATTTATGACGCCGAAAGCGGCCAACGAATGTGCAAAGCCCACACCACTCAAGTCGCGGTATCAATCAAACAGCAAGAGATGTGTTTTGCTTCACCGAAGGTGTTTATCGATAAAGTTGAGCAGTGGCACAAGTACGGGAGATTGAGCGAATGAAAGCACGCCTATTCTTCACCCTACTCGCCCTGTCTCCACTTTGTTGGGGTAAGGTGAGCAACCTTGATGAGCTTGAATCCCAACTGGCGCAACACAGTGTTATACGTGGCGAATTCACCCAACGTCGCCATCTTGAAATGTTTGCACAGCCGCTCTCTTCACAGGGTGAGTTTACCTTAAGTAAACAGCAAGGTTTGTTGTGGCAACAACACAGCCCCTTTGCTGTCAATCTGGTTCTGACCCAAGATAAGCTGCGCCAGACGTTCGCCGATCAAGTGCCGCAAGTGATCAAGGCTGAGGATAACCCGATGGCATTCTATTTTAGTCGGGTATTTCTGGCTGTTTTTCACGGCGACACGGATACGCTAAAAACGCAGTTCGATCTTGATTTTAGTAGCAGTCCACAAGGCTGGCGCTTAATCCTAACACCTCGTCAAGCACCGCTTAATGTCGTATTTTCATCGATTACCTTAAACGGCCAACAACAAGTCGACGCGCTGACCTTGCAAGAGATTCGTGGTGACAAAACGGAAATTCAATTCTCGAATCAAACTCATCAACCAGAGACTTTAACTGATGCTGAACAAGCCCAATTCAGCTTCTAATCGTGTCACGATCAAGCACAAGATCGCCCTAGCGTGGCTTTCGCTGGTATTGTTGTTTATCGCTTTGCTGTCGAACCAATGGCTAACATCGCCACAATCGCCGATTGAAACCAACATCCTTAAGTTATTGCCAAAAAATCAACAAAGCCCCGTTGCAGAGCAAGCTTTTGAAACTGTCGCCAATAACTTGAGCGATAAAGTCGTGTTTATGGTTAGCGCCAACAACCAACCATCCCTCTATTCAGCCGCCGCTCAGCTTGAGCGGTCCTTGGTCGATAGCGGGCTGTTTAGTGATGTGGTGGGTAAAATTAATTCTGAGCAGCAAAATCAGTGGGCCAGTTATTATTTCCAACACCGTTTTCAGCAGCTAACGCCCGAACAGCGAGCACGTTTAACGACAAGCCCACAACAACAAACCCAGTACGTTATCCAGTCCATTTACAACCCATTTTCAGGTGTGACTGGCAAAGAGCTAATCAGTGACCCTTTTTTGTTATTTCGTGATTACTTATCCCAGCTCACTGCGCTCAACTCCGCCTTTACCATCAACAACGGTTTCTTGTCAGCTGAATATCAAGGTCAACAATATTTGCTGATCAGCGCCACCTTGCATGATTCACCATACAGCTTCCATGCCCAGCAAGGTGTCACTACAATAAACGATATTGAGCAAGCCATTCGCCAACAATATCAAGCCGATATTGATCATACTGGTGTCCTGTTTTATGCCGAATTTGGCACCCAAAGTGCCAAATCAGAAATTAGCACTATCGGTTTGTTTTCACTGCTTGGTGTGGTGATATTGATCATTGCCGTATTTCGAAGTCCAGTACCGCTGATATTAGCGCTGCTCTCTATCGGGGTCGGGTTGTTATCCGCCCTCGCGATCACCACTTGGCTGTTCGGCACTGTCCACTTGTTTAGTCTGGTGTTTGGTGCCAGCCTGATTGGCGTCTCGATTGACTATGCCTTCCACTACCTGACAGAACGGTTAGCGGCTGGTAATCAGTGGGATAGCCGCCAAGGGCTCAAGCATATTTTTGCGGCCATTACCATGGGACTTGTGACCAGTTTAATCGGCTACTTAGGCATGTTGATTGCCCCGTTTCCAGGTTTACAGCAACTGGCACTCTTCTCGTCCGTCGGTTTGATTGCCGCCTACGCCACGGTGGTCGCTTGGTACCCGGTTCTGGCCGTAAAGCCAAGTGCAAGTCGTCCATTACCAGGCCACACTTTGTCTCAGCGATGGCTGACGTTATGGTCGGGCAAATGGATCAAGTTGGGCTTGCCAGTGCTGGTCTTAGGTATCAGCCTACTGCCGCTGAGCGCGCTCCATTATGACGACGACATTCACCAGCTACAGGCCATGCCAACTGAGTTGAAACAACAAGAACAACGAATCGCTCAAATCAGTGGCGTTACGTCTTCGCAACAGATGTTGGTCGTCACCGCCAGGGATGATGAAGCACTCCTGCAACGACTCGAATCACTTTCAAGCACACTGGAGCAGTGGCAAATGAGTGGCGTTGTTAGCCACTATCAGAGTTTGGCTCAATATCTGCCATCGCAAGCGACGCAGTCTGATAATTACCAGTTAATTGCCACGCTTTACGACACGCAAGCCACCGCGTTGGCGAGCGCCCTAAAACTGAGCAACGTACCGAGTTTAACCCAACCTCTTGCGCCTATGACGCTGCAAGACTACCTCGCCCATCCGGTTTCAGAGCCGGTTCGTTTTCTCTACATTGGCCAGGTTGACCAACAAGTCGCTGCCATTGTGGTTCTAAATGGCATTCATCAGCTGGCAAGCGTCAAAGCATTTGCCCAAGACCATTCTGACATTAGCTACCTCAACAAAGCCGAGGAAATTTCCACATTGTTTGCTGAGTATCGACTAAAAGTGATGGAGTTACTGCTGCTGGCTGTGAGCTTAATTGGCATTCTACTGACTAAGCGTTATGGTTGGAAACATGCGCTACTTATTCTGCTGCCTTCGGTGATCGCCTGCTTAGCGGGGATAGCCACGGCTTCCGCGCTTGGCTCGACACTCAATTTGTTCAATTTGCTGGCGCTTATTCTCATCGTTGGGATAGGTATCGATTACACACTATTTTTTGCTGAAAAAGCACGTAGTCCGAGTACACTGCTCGCCATTAGCCTCTCTGCCATGACCACACTGCTGTCATTTGGTTTGTTGGCACTCAGTCAAACTCACGCCATTCATAGTTTTGGTATTACCGTGCTCAGTGGGATTTTTGTCGCTTGGCTGCTCTCACCCCTTGCCATCATCGATCAGGATAAAAAATGAAGACCCGTTACTCTGTTTTAGTGTTGATCCTGAGCCTGATGCTCAGCGCCTGTGCGTCAGAGCCACAAATTTCAACGCCACAGGTCGAGATAAGTCGTGGCACTAGCGTCACTCTTCCCACGCCGCGCTCGCTGGGGCTTTCACTAAGCGCGAGTCAGTTAATTGAGGCGAAATGGACCGTGGGCGAAAAAAGCCAAACTCAACAATTACCAGTACAACTGCAAGTCAGCCAAGATCAGTTAGTATTAGCGGGATTTTCATCTTGGGGAACACGGATTCTGTCGCTAAACTATCAACAAGCAGGGATAACCAGTGATGTTCTCCCCGGTTTAGGCTCAACACTTCCCGCGCCAGAGCAGGTGCTATTTAACCTAATGATCACGCTCTGGCCGAGTTCTGCTTGGGAAGCCTCACTAAATGAGGTAAGGTGGCAAATGATTGATAACGACTACTCCAGAGCTCTTTTCAATAATAACGGCGTTAAAGTCATTGATATCCAGTACAGCAATAAAGATAAGCTCAATGGAACGATCACTTTCCACCATTTGATTGATAACTACACGATCACAATTAAAACGCTGCAACACCAGCAACAACCATTAACACCATAGATAGCCCATGCTGACACACGTTTCTCTACCCATTTTTATTCAAGACTGTGGCTTTCACTCTGCAATGGGCTTTGAGCATGCTCAGATCCATCAATGCCTGTCCGGTCAACGCAGCGCGAACATGGTACGGGATGACCAAATTCTAAATTCAGGCCGCTCGACTATCATAGGTCGAGTCGATGACGAACTGCCATTAATCCCAGACCATCTGACGATGTTTAATACGCGTAACAACCAGCTTGCACTCTCAGCAATTAAGCAAATTGAAAGCTCGGTTAACGCCGCGATTGAAGAATATGGCGCCGAGCGAATCGCGGTGATCATTGGCACCAGCACCTCAGGCATTGCCGATGGCGAAATCGCCTATCAACAAAAGATCAATCACGGTGACTTTCCAAGCGATTATCACTATCGCAAACAAGAGCTTGGCAATACCAGTGACTTTATTGCGGCGTATTTCGCCATTACAGGTCCCTGTTATTCGATTTCGACCGCCTGCTCTTCAAGTGGCCGAGTCTTCATTACCGCCCAGCGCCTACTTCGCAGTGGTTTAGTGGATGCAGTGATTGTCGGTGGCGTTGACAGCATTTGCCGCCTCACGCTTAATGGCTTTAGTGGCCTTGAAGCTCTTTCTGCAAAACTATGCCAACCGTTTAGTGCATCGCGTGATGGGATCAATATTGGCGAGTCTGCCAGCGTGATGCTGCTTAGTAACAAACTGGCTAAAGTCGCCCTGCTTGGGGCAGGTGATAGCTCAGATGCTCATCACATTTCTGCGCCTCACCCACAAGGCAAGGGCGCGCAACAAGCGATGCAAAATGCCCTCGATGACGCCAAGCTTACCGTCAGTGACATTGGCTATATCAATGCTCACGGTACCGCAACGCCACTCAACGACAGTATGGAAAGCCAAGCGATTGATCGCCTGTTTGCCGATCACGTTCCGGTCAGCTCAACCAAGCCATTGACAGGCCATACCCTAGGCGCAGCCAGTGCGACCGAGGCAGCCATCGCCTGGCATATTTTATTTTACGATTTACCACTACCGATTCAGCATTGCCAAGATAAAGCGGACGATATTGCCGTGACATTAGTCGAGACTCAAACTCAACTGCATGGCAAGGCTATCTTAAGTAACTCTTTTGCCTTTGGTGGTAATAACATTAGTCTTATTTTTGGTTACTTCCATGACTAGCATTCCCTCTATTGACCAATTGCTTCCGCATGACGAGCCGATGATCCTGATTGATCGCGCACTCGAAGTCGAGCAAGACTCTATCCATTGCCAAGTCGAGATCTCGGGCAAGAATCCGTTTTTTAATACTCAAACTAACACACTACCCGCGTACGTGGGGATTGAGTTTATGGCGCAATCTGTGGCCGCTTGGTCTGGTTACCATGCTCTGACTCGCGGTGCGCAACCATCGATTGGTTTTCTGCTCGGTAGCCGCCGTTACAACACATATTGTGACGAGTTTGAGCAAGGGCAAATGCTCGATATCTACGCGGAAAAAATGATGGAAGATAACGGTATGGCCGTGTTTACTGCCCGTATTGAGCATCACGGTGAGACCGTGGCCAGTTGCCAGTTAAATGTCTATGTACCCACAGAAAAAAAACTACAAGAAATGAAGATTAGGAGTCAATCATGACCCGACACGTTTTAGTGACAGGCGCAAGTAAAGGCATCGGCAAAGCGATTGCCATCCAATTAGCCAACGATGGATTTACCATTGCCGTCCACTACATGGGCGATCAACAAGGTGCACAGCACACACTCGACACCATCATTGCACAAGGTGGCAGCGGACGTTTAATCCAGTTTGATATCAGCAATCGTGAAGAGTGCCGCGTTAAACTTGAAACGGACATCAGTGAACATGGTGCCTACTACGGCGTAGTTAATAATGCAGGTATTACTCGTGATACCGCTTTTCCTGCCATGACCGAAGAAGAGTGGGATGGCGTTATTCATACCAATCTCGATAGTTTCTACAACGTCCTACACCCTTGTGTTATGCCGATGGTGCAAAAGCGTAAAGGCGGGCGTATTGTCACTTTAGCTTCAGTATCTGGTTTGATGGGTAACCGAGGGCAAACCAACTACAGCGCCGCAAAAGCAGGCGTTATTGGCGCGACTAAGTCGTTGGCACTTGAACTGGCTAAACGGAAAATAACCGTCAACTGTGTCGCACCCGGGCTTATCGATACTGGAATGGTTGACGAGCACGTCAAAGAGCACGCAATGCCACAAATCCCACTGCGCCGAATGGGCGAACCAGAAGAAGTCGCTGGTTTGGTGAGTTACCTGATGTCTGATATCGCCAGCTATGTGACGCGCCAAGTTATTTCAGTCAACGGAGGCTTAATATGAGTCGTCGCGTTGTGGTTACAGGTATGTCTGGTGTTACCGCATTTGGTAATGACTGGCAATCGATTGAACCAAAATTGAGAGCATGTGAAAACGCCACTCAATACATGCCCTCTTATGAGCAATATGATGGCCTAAACACCAAACTTGCCGCGCCCATCGACCACTTTGAATTGCCAAAGCACTATAAACGTAAACAAGTACGCGGGATGGGCCGCGTGTCTAAACTGGCGACTGTCGCCACTGAAAATGCACTGGAACAGGCTGGGTTACTCGGCACCGAGGTTCTTACTAATGGTCAAACAGGCATTGCTTACGGTTCGTCAACTGGCAGTACCGATGCCATTGGCGCTTTTGGCGTGATGTTAAACGACAAAACCACCAAAGCAATTACCGCTACAACCTACGTACAAATGATGCCTCATACTACGGCCGTTAATGTTGGGCTTTTCTTTGGTCTAAAAGGACGCGTTATCCCGACCAGTAGTGCTTGTACTTCAGGTAGTCAGGCGATTGGTTATGCTTATGAGGCCATCAAGCATGGCTATCAAACCGTGATGGTCGCTGGCGGCGCTGAAGAGCTATGTCCAACCGAGTCAGCCGTTTTTGATACCCTTTTTGCCACCAGTTTAAAAAACGATGCTCCGAAAAGCACGCCACGGCCCTATGATGCGCATCGCGATGGTTTGGTTATCGGCGAAGGGGCGGGCACCCTTGTACTTGAAGAGTACCAACACGCCAAAGCTCGCGGAGCAACAATTTATGCTGAAATTATCGGCTTTGCCAGCAACTGTGATGCCGCACATGTCACTCAACCACAAATGGAAACCATGCAAATTTGTATGGAGATGGCATTGCAAAACGCGGGCATAGATGCGGATAAAATTGATTATGTTTCTGCCCATGGCACTGCCACCGATCGTGGTGACATTGCCGAGAGCAACGCCACAGCGCATGCATTAGGTAAGGTACCCATAAGTTCACTGAAGAGCTACTTTGGGCACACCCTAGGAGCGTGCGGAGCGATTGAAGCATGGCTAGGCTTAGAAATGATGCACACTGGTTGGTTTAATCCGACACTGAACCTAGACAGCTTAGACCCCCAGTGTGGCCACTTAGATTACATCACTGGCACAGGCCGTAACCTAGAGGTGACGTATCTGATGAGCAATAACTTTGCTTTCGGTGGTATTAATACATCAATTATTTTTGCCAAACCTTAACGTTTACAGCCCTCTAGAAGGGCTTTAAACAACCAATGCAAAATAATTTTAAAAAATGTTTAAATAAAGCTTTACACCTCCCGCCAAAGAGGTATTATGTACGTGCTCTGCAGAACAGGGTTATTAGTGAAACCGCAAGTCAAAAGTAAATCCTTAGAATTACCGCGTCATCGTTGTTATCCTCAGTGTTTCCCTTAGCTTCACCGTTACATTAAATAGTCAAAGTTTCAGCGCACTACATTAAATTAAATATAAGGGACACATTATGTCTAACAAAACAACTGGCACAGTAAAATGGTTCAACGAAGAGAAAGGTTTCGGATTTATTTCTCAAGAGAATGGCGGTGCTGACGTATTCGTTCACTTCCGTGCTATCGCATCTGAAGGTTTCAAAACTCTGAAAGAAGGCCAACAGGTTGCTTTCGAAGTTGAACAAGGCCAAAAAGGCCCACAAGCTGCTAACGTTGTAGCTATCTAATTTGAATTGGTGCAAGCAACATCAGTTGCTTGCACCAACTCTTCTCTAACCCTCACTATTTATCCTCTTTTTCGAACCTATCAAAACTTTGCACCTATCCTCACAAACTGTGCTTCTGTCTTCCTAGCTTCTCGTTTTCCAAGATAAATAACTGGCAACACCCCTATTAGTTTGATTTATGATCAAACCGATTTTTCATTAAGGCTTATTATGTCTCGTTCAACCGGTCGTAAGCGTTTTTGGTTTCAAAACGCACGCAATACTAAACAAATTTCACAAAAATAAGGAGAACTATGACAGTCCACTTTCATATGTTCCAAACTAGCCAGATCTGGCAAGCCGCTGTACACCAACTCAACAGTGATATTCTGCTTCGACATATTCGTGTTAACAGTGAAGTTGGTAATAGCCATCTTGCTCTCAACTACAGTGAAGACAGTCACACTGGTCAAATTCTTAATCAAGACAATGGCATTATTGGCGAGTTCATGGTTGAGCAGGCATAAACACTCGCCAATTAATTAGATAAACGTTCTGATTACCACATCAGATCGTCAGGTACGACAAAATCTGCGTATGGGTCATCTTCCGCGGCAATATCCTCTGCCAACGCATTTTGTTCAATCAACACACTGTCGTCACGCATGGCAATCTTCTTCGCCACTATGCTAGGAATGACGACATAAGACTCTTCATGACGCGCTATCGATAAAATCCCTTTCGCTAGCTGATCACGAACCAATGACTCAACATACAGTGACTTCACTAATGTCCCATCAGTAAAGTTGTACTTGATGTCACCCTCTTTCTGATCGAGTTTATTCATTTCAATAAGCTGCTTAATCTGCGCCTGAATCTCTTTATTCAAACGCTGCTCTTTTTGCTCATTACTGAGCGCTTTATCGTGCTCTTGTTGCTGACGTTTACTCTCTTCAACCGCCGCTTTTACTTCACGCGCTTGCACACGCGACTTCTTAGAGCCTTTTTTGGCCTTTTTCAGCTTTTTCTCATTCACTAAGCCAGCTTTAAGCATCTGCTCTTGCAGGGTTAATTTTGCCATGGTCATTCCACCCGTAATCAATTTGCCCACAGTTTAACGGTTCAGCTCAGGCAAATAAAGACACGTATTCACATTGAAAAAGCATTTGCCAAACTTCCGATAAAGCAATCCTAACGATAAATTGTTTTTGTTAGACACGATAAGCGTTTTAACCGTTAATACGCTCGACCTAGCGGCCTAGAATTTATTACCAACCCTATGTCTGGTATGGCTTCCCCTACCTGTGAGCCATGTTTATTTCCTCTCTGTTTTTGTGAGTTTTGATGTGGAAAACATTTCCAAACTTGATCGTATTCGTGCTGATTACAACGTAGATTACTGGAGCCAAGGCTTCTACGGTATTGATAACCAAGGTGAAGTTTATGTTTCACCTCGTAGCGATAATGCTTTTCAAGTTCCGCTAAGCCGTATTGTAACTAAACTTGTGCAGCACCAACTCAACCTGCCTGTATTAGTGCGATTCCCACAAATCTTGCACCAACGCGTGCACGGTATTTGTGAGGCGTTTAACCAAGCGATCGAAGAATACCAATATCAGAATAACTATCTGCTGGTTTACCCGATTAAGGTTAACCAACAAAAAGAAGTGGTTGATGAGATTCTTGAAAGCCAGGCTCAACTCGAAACCAAGCAGCTCGGACTCGAAGCAGGCAGTAAGCCTGAATTGTTAGCAGTATTGGCACTCGCGCAGAAAGCCAGCTCAGTGATCGTTTGTAACGGCTACAAAGATAGAGAATACATTCGCCTAGCATTGATTGGCGAAAAACTTGGTCACAAAGTCTTTATCGTCCTAGAAAAACTGTCTGAGCTTGATCTCGTGCTGAAAGAAGCCAAGAGTCTAGGTGTAAAACCACGTTTAGGTATTCGCATTCGCTTGGCGTCGCAAGGGGCAGGAAAGTGGCAATCGAGTGGTGGTGAGAAATCAAAGTTTGGTCTATCGGCTTCACAAGTATTGACGGTAATCGAGCGTCTGAAGCAAGAACAACAGCTCGATGCGATGCAACTGGTGCATTTTCACTTAGGTTCGCAAATGGCCAATATTCGTGATATCCGCAATGGCGTGAATGAATCGGCGCGCTTTTACTGCGAACTTCGGGAAATGGGTACCGACATTAAATACTTTGATATTGGTGGTGGCCTTGCGGTCGACTATGACGGCACGCGCAGCCAATCATCTAACTCAATGAATTATGGCTTAATTGAGTATGCACGAAACATTGTGACCACCGTAGGCGATGTATGTGAGCAATACGCTCAACCAGTGCCTGTGATTATTTCGGAATCGGGCCGTTCATTAACAGCGCACCATGCCGTTTTGATCACTAACGTGATTGGTACCGAGGCGTATCACCCAGAAGACGTCACTGTACCAAACGAAGATGACCCAACATTACTGCACAATATGTGGAGCAGTTGGCAAAATCTGCAAACTGGTAGTGATGCTAGAGCGTTGATTGAAACCTATAATGATACTCAGAGCGATTTGGCCGAAGTGCATACCCAGTTTGCAACTGGCGTGATGAACCTTCAGCAACGTGCATGGGCAGAACAACTCTCATTACGAATTTATTATGAGTTGAGCCGCCAAATGAGTAACAAAAACCGTTTCCATCGCCCTATACTTGACCAATTGAGCGAACGTTTAGCGGATAAATTCTTCGTTAATTTCTCGCTGTTCCAGTCGCTACCTGATGCTTGGGGTATCGACCAAGTATTTCCAGTGCTGCCCTTATCAGGCTTGGAAAATGTCGAAGATCGTCGTGCGGTGATGCTCGATATCACTTGTGACTCAGACGGCGCGATTGAACAATACGTCGAAGGTCAAGGGATTGAAACCACCTTGCCAGTACCCGCTTGGAGTAAAGACCAAGAGTACTTGATGGGATTTTTCCTGGTTGGCGCGTACCAAGAGATCTTGGGGGATATGCACAACCTATTTGGCGACACCCATAGCGCGGTAGTCACCGTTGACGAAAACGGTGAAGCACAAATTGAACGTATTGACGAAGGCGACACCGTTGAAGATATGATGCGCTATGTTCATATCGACGTTGATAAAATTCGCCTTAACTATCGTGAGCTCGTCTCTGAACGCGTTAACGCCGATGAGCAAGCTTCGATTCTCGCTGAATTAGAAGGTGGCCTGACGGGCTACACCTACTTAGAGGATTTCTAAATGAATGATTTGTTTACTAAGACTGATTATTCACTCTACTCAAACTCGATGAGCTTTTTGCGCAGACCTTATCTGCGCAACCCTGTCTCCGCGGATGCCGACCTTGTCGTACTCGGTGTCCCACTCGACATGGCAACGTCTGGTCGCCCTGGTGCTCGTATGGGCCCGGATGCGATTCGACGCGCGTCGGTCAACTTGGCTTGGGAAGGCAAAAAATTTCCTTGGGACTTCAACGTATTTGAACGTGTCAAAGTGATCGATGCCGGTGACTTAGTGTTCGATAGCGGTGATGCGGAAGATTTCACCTACCGCTTAGAAGCGGCCACCAGTGAAATTCTTAAAAGCGGTAAAACCATGCTCGCATTAGGCGGCGATCATTTTATTACTTTGCCGATTTTACGCGCATATGCCAAACATTATGGCGAAATGGCTTTGGTTCACTTTGATGCCCATACGGATACCTATGCCAACGGCAGCAACTATGACCATGGCACAATGTTTTATCATGCGCCGAAAGAAGGCTTAATTGCACCAAAGCATTCGGTACAGATTGGCATTCGCACCGAATACAAGCAGCAAGAACATGGTTTTAACGTCATCGATGCAATGCGAGCTAACGATCTCTCTGCAGACGAGATTGTCATGCAAATCCGCGACATCGTCGGCGACAAGCCTGTCTATGTCACCTTCGATATTGACTGCCTTGATCCTGCGTTTGCTCCCGGCACCGGAACACCCGTTTGTGGTGGCTTGAATTCAGACAAGGTACTTAAGGTTATTCGTGGGCTGGCGGGGATAAATATCATCGGCATGGATGTGGTGGAAGTCTCTCCTCCATACGATCACAGCGATGTGACCGCCCTGGCTGGTGCGACGATTGCTCTTGAGCTGATGTATGCCTGGGCGTCAAAGCGCGAAAGCGAATAAGCTCTACAAAAAAAGCTGACTTTCACCGGTCAGCTTTTTTGCTTAAACTAGTCTGAGTGTTAATTGTTTGTAAATAGAGCATGATAAAAACTCAAACGAAACCCGAGCGTTTAATTGGCCCAGAAGGTAAGCCTAACTATGGCTACTTCAATGCTGCGCCAAACCAGCTCGGTATCGATGACTTTGACTATCGCAACGCAATGGACAAGCCTGCAAGCCGTTTAGCCAAGCACTTCGATTTTAAGCAATTTCAGTTTGTTAGCCTATTTACCAAACGCTATGTAGTGGGTATCGCTATCGCCGATATTCGTTATTTAGCTTCAGCTTTTTGTTATGTCTACGACCGCGAACAAGACACCTTAGTTGAGCAGACGTGGCTGAGGCCACTCGGTTTTGATCACCAGATGTCTGGATCTAGTTTCCATGGAACCTGCGCCATTGCAGGTAAACTGAGTTTTGATATTCACCAAGGTCAGTGGCACGTTCATGCGCGTAGTCGTCACCTCGAATGCGATTTAACACTGCGGCCACTCAAAGCAAGTTTACCACTCGCGCTATGCACACCAACGGGTTACACAGGCTGGACCTATACCCAAAAGCACAATGGATTAAGGTTAGATGGCAAACTTGAAGTTAACGGCCACCAAGTCGACCTCAGCCAGGCTTTCGCGGGTTACGATTTTTCCGCTGGGTTTATGCGCCGAGAAACCAGTTGGCGTTGGGCCAGCATAAGTGCTCACAACCAAGGAAAGGTCATCGGCCTCAACCTCGCTGCGGGTGTTAACGAAACCGGAGCCTGCGAAAACGTACTTTGGATCGATGGTGAACGCCATTTGCTTGGCCCCGCGCAGTTTGAGTTCAATCGTGACGATCTAAGCCAAGCTTGGCGAATTACCTCGATTGATGACGCGATAAATCTCACTTTTCAGCCGCTTAATAAACGCAGTGAAAAGCTTAATCTTGGTTTTCTAAAAAGTAACTTTCGCCAGTTTATTGGTCATTTTAGTGGCGAGATTTGCGATAATCACGGCGAAAAACATCAACTACACCAAATCATCGGCTTAACGGAAGACCACTATGCTAAGTGGTAAGCTGAAATGATCACCATTACGAGTCACTGAGACATGGATTTCACGACCTTAATCGACAACCCAGAGTGGCTGCTGATGCTACTCGCACCGTTATTTATTGGCCTGATGTTGGCCGAGTACTGGATAGGTCAAAAACGTGGTCGCCTGCCAGAGAACTCTGCCTATAAACTGAGAGAAGTGGCGTGCAACTTTACCCTAGCAGGGATGCATCAATTGGCCGATTTGATAACGGGATTGCTGATTGTTCAGCTCTACCTATGGCTGTTTGGTTGGCATCTGTTTGATATTGAGATGACCGTCAGCACTTTTTTGCTCCTGCTTGTGCTGCAAGACTTCTGCTACTACTGGTTTCACCGCGCCAGCCATCGCATACGCTGGATGTGGGCAGCTCATGTCGCGCATCACAGCTCAGAGCGAATGAATTTTAGTACCGCCTTTCGCCAAAGTTTGATGTACCCATTCGCGGGCATGTGGCTGTTTTGGGTGCCCCTAGTCATTGTTGGCTTTGAACCCAAATGGGTCGTGTTCGCCGTTTTGCTCAACCTCGGTTTACAGTTCTTCGTCCACACTCAGTGGGTGCGCTCATTAGGTTGGTTAGAATTAATTTTCAATACGCCGTCACATCACAGAGTACATCACGGACGCAATCCCCAATATATTGATAAAAATTACGCCGGAGTCCTGATTGTTTGGGACAAATTGTTTGCCACCTTCGAACCAGAAATCGAAACCGTTCGTTATGGCATTAGCAAACCCATCAAAAGTAATAACCCTTTCGTTGTGACGTTCAAAGAGTGGCAAACGATGTTTAATGAAGTGCGCCGCAAAGGTCTCTCGTTCAAGCAGCGACTCAGCATTCTCTTTTCACCACCACATGATTAAGGCGCTTTGACAACAAAGTGCCATTCCCTATCTTTCTGATTATTCAAAAGTCCCATAATCGCTATAACCGTGCTTATCGCGATCAAATCCGCAATACCTGTTTACAAATCGGACTTGGAAAAGTGCGATCTTAATACAACACTTAGAGGGCGGTGTTGTACTTCGCCAAGCTCTTGGTCTGCGCTAAAAATGTCAAAGGTAATCGAGACACACTGCCAATCAAGGAGACAGGTATGAAAAAATTTAAGAACATACTTTATGTGAGCCGAGGACTACCAAGCGAAAGTGACTCGATAGGACAAGCGCTCAGGCTATCGGCCAATAATAACGCGACTCTCAACGGTTTAATCGTAAGCCCACCTTTACCCGATCATATGGAACAATACCAAGAGATCTACCGTGGCTCTCTCTTTCAATCCATAGAACAACAGATAAACAGCGTAAGACAGAGTGACTCAATCACTGAATCACAGACTCCTTTCCCATTGCAACTTGCTTGTGACGAGCAGCCAGCGGTGAGTATTATCCGCGCGGTTAACCAGCACCACTACGATTTAGTCATCAAAGATGCCGAGCCAGTCGAAAACAATGGTGAAGGTTTCAAAGCAATGGACATGACATTGTTACGCAAATGCCCATGTCCCGTTTGGCTTAATCGCCCCGCCCACCACCCACGAAATAAACGTCGAGTTGCGGTCGCTATCGATCCGACGCCCAGCAATGATGAACACCATCGCTTATCACTTAGGCTTCTTGAGCTATCACGGTCGATTGCTGATAGTTGTGACAGTCGCTTACACATCGTTTCATGCTGGGAATATCAGTTGGAGCGTTATCTGCATCAACATGTTTGGATTAAGATTGAAGATGATGAGTTAAATCGAGAGATTAAGATCGCGCAACAACACCATCGCGAAGCGCTCGATCAACTGATCCGCGAAGCACAAATTTCTGGCAATGTGCAGATCCATCATTTGCATGGACTTCCCGATGAAAAAATTACTGCATGTGTCGAAAAAAATAACATTGACGTTTTGGTAATGGGTACGCTAGCAAGAACTGGCATTCCGGGTTTTGTCATTGGTAATACCGCTGAAAACATTCTTCAAGCGGTCAAATGCTCACTTGTTGCACTCAAACCCGATGGGTTTGTTTCACCAATCAATTAACCGCCACGCTGGGATTTATTATCTGACGATTTGTTATTGCGCCACATTGGGTAACCACTGTGGCGCATCGCTTTACCAAGCAAGTGGGTCGCCACCGGAGCGGTGAGAAAGATAAACAGCAAGGTGCCAACAACACGTGAAAGAACCGTCAAATCAGGAATCGCCAACGCAACAGCCAGTAGCAACGTACTTAATCCCACGGTGCCCGCTTTCGTCGCCGCATGCATCCGCGTGTAAAGGTCAGGCATGCGTAACACGCCTAAACTGGCAATCATAATCAGTAGCGTACCGATTACCAGTAGTAAACTAATCACCAGCGTCATTTCTCTTCCCCAATACGTCGAACGATCAAGCGAGCAAATACAATCGTACCTAAGAATGCTACCAGCCCAAGGGTGATCGCAATATCAAGCAAAGGCTCTTGTCCGCTATCTAAAGTGAACACCGTAATAAACCCAACCGTGATAAAGGCGATCAAATCAAGTGCCACCACACGGTCAGCAAGGGTTGGTCCTATCACTAACCTGATCATGGCCATCGCAATACTGACCAATAGCCCAGCATATGCAAAGGTCAGTGCCATGTTTAACCCGTCATCCACGTGTTACCTCCAAAATTCGTTTTTCTAGCCCGCTTTTAATCGGTTCGATCACAGCCTGATGCTCTTCGGCAAACATCGCATGGACGATCAAATGTTTTTTATCAGGTGTCACATCCAAACTTAAACTACCGGGCGTCAACGAAACCATGTTGGCAAGCAGTGTGATTTCAATATCACTCCTCACATCCAGTGGTACATAAACAATGTCGGGCTGGCTGAGATGGGTTGGTGTGACAACATCCCACACCACTCGCGCCGCCGAAACGATCAGTTCGTATAAAAAGAAACACAGAAGATTTATCACGGCATAAAAACGCTTAAAATAACTGGTTTTAAGACCAAACGGCTGACTTAAACGCAGCGCAAAAAAGCTAATCACAAAACCTAGCGTGAAATTTGCACTGTCATACTGACCATTGAGCATCATCCACGCAGCAGCAAGAAATAAGTTGAGCAAAAAGTAGTTCATTGCTGCCCTCCTAATACCGCGGCTAAATACTCTTTAGGGTCAAATAACTGCACAGCTGCAACCTCGGCAAAACGGTAAAATGGCTCAGCCACGAGGCCTATCACGATCGTCAGTGACGTCAACGTCATAATAGGAAGATAGTAACGCCATTGACCATTCAAACCACAAGGGGGCTTCGCTTGCTCATCAAGTGGCTTCCAAAACGCCTCACTCCAGATCTTGCTCATTGAAAACACCGTCAGTAACCCAACGAGTAGAGCAACCGCAGCAAGCCAAAAGTACTCTTGTTCAATACTGGCTTTAATGACCAAAAACTTGCCCCAAAACCCGGATAGAGGTGGAAAGCCCGCTAAAGAAAAGGCCGGAATGAGGAATAATAGCGCAAGTCCGGGCATGGTTTGATAGGCCCCACCAAGCTGACGCAGTTGGCTTGAGTGATATTTTTTCTCTAGAACGCCGCCAATTAAGAACAGATTGGCCTTCACTATGATGTGGTGAATGATGTAGAAAATGGCGCCAGTCAGCGCCAAAGGTGTATAT
Source organism: Vibrio pacinii DSM 19139 (assembly GCF_000711795.1). Classification (GTDB taxonomy): domain Bacteria; phylum Pseudomonadota; class Gammaproteobacteria; order Enterobacterales; family Vibrionaceae; genus Vibrio; species Vibrio pacinii. The sequence goes on from NZ_JONH01000002.1 coordinate 243,019, forward strand.
AGCGCCAAGCCCATAATCATATAGCCAATTTGGCTAATTATATGAAAAGAAAGTATTTTCTTTACATCAAACTGACTAGCAGCCCCCAAGACTCCCGTTAGCATTGTGAGCCCAGCTAACCAGATCAAAACCGGTTGAATCGTCGTGTCAGTCAGTGGAAAAACCAAAGTAAACACTCGAATCAACGCATAAACACCGACCTTGGTTAGTAACGCGGCAAACAGCGCAACGACGCCACTTGGTAACGTGTGGTAAGAAGCAGGCAACCACGCAAACAGTGGAAATAAGGCTGCCTTAATCGCAAAAGCAAAAAGAAATAGCACCGCAATCATCTGCTGCGTGCTAGCGGCTATCTGCGCTGATTTACCGTGTAAATCAGCCAAGTTTAAAGTTCCCGTCGCGCCATACATCAAACCAATCGCGAGCAATAATGTTAACGTCGAAATCAGGTTGAGAATAACGTATTTCACGGCTCCCTCTATCTGTGTTTTAGTCGCATCGAGTACCATCAAACCAAACGAAGCAATTAACATCACCTCAAACCAGACATACAGATTAAAGATATCGCCAGTAAGAAAAGCACCAAAGATGCCCGCCAATAAGATATGAAAGTAGGTGTGATATAAGCCATAAGATTTTTTATCGCGTAGATCACCCATCGCATAGACGACGGCCACAATACCGATAACCGCGGTCACCATCACCATCGCGACACTAAGATAGTCAGCCACAAAAACAATGCCGAATGGGCCACTCCAACCGCCGAACGCCACCGCTTGAACCCCATCTATCATCACTTGATTGACCAAAGCAGCGCACACCAAAAGTTGAGCCACGGCACTGGTGACACTCAACCATTCTATTGCGCGTAACGAAGCTCGAACGACATATAAAGTCACCGCGGTTATCAATGCGATTAAAACAGGTAAAGTTAATAACAAACCGGTCATCATTCTCGCTCCGAGTCACGCATTTGATCAATGTCAGCGCTACCTGTTTCAATAAACGCCCGATAGATCAGCAACAAAGCAAAAATCAGCAAACCAAAACCAATCACAATCGCGGTAAGAATTAAGGCCTGTGGCAAGGAGTTTGCTGCGTCTGCAGGCGGGAGAGTCGCCTCGAAGTCAATCAACGGTGGTACGGCAACCGTTAAACGCCCCGCAACTAATATAGCCAAATTCACCGCGCTGCTCAGTAGGATTAATCCAAACAACAACCGCAATACATGCCGCTCTAGCAGCAAATAAACACCTGCGCTAACCAGCACTCCAACCACGAGACTCCATAGCACTTCCATCAATCAAGCTCCTCATTCACTCTGAGCATCATCCCCATCACTCCACCGATCACGGCAAGGTAAATACCAACATCAAAGATCAATGGGGTGCCGATGGGTAGGATCTCTTTCCACCACAATCCGGTTAAGAATGCTTGACCAGAGGCGAGCCCCATCACCCCAGCAAACATACTCAATGCAACGCCAAACAAAGCGAGGCTAAACGGGGAAAAGTGGATTCTGCGTTCAACATAACGCGGTGATTCAGCCAACATTAATAGTGACAAGCCAAGTACGGCAATCAATGCGCCGATAAAACCACCACCCGGTGCATTGTGGCCTCTAAGTAGCAAATAAACGGAAAACACCAGCATTAATGTTGCAACTATATGAGCCGTGGTGGTGAAGATTAACGATTGTACTCTATTGATGTAGCGGTTTTGCTTAGGTAATAAACTCACGGCTGCCAACCCTGCGATCACCACCACCACCACTTCTCCGAGCGTATCAAAGGCACGAAAATCAACCAAAATCACGTTGACAATATTGCGCCCATAACCACCAGGTAAGCTGTTTTGGGCAAAGAATGTCGTGAGTGTGGTATCGAGCGGTTGCGCGGTAATGGCAATCAATAACGAAGTCACTGAAAGGCCAATCACTGCAGCAATAATGCCGTGACCCAAGCGTCTTATTTTCGGATGCGGTGGTACTTGACTTAGTCTAGGTAGATGGCGCATCAAGATAACCACGAACACGACCATCAGCGTTTCAACTAACAACAGAGTTTTGGCAACATCTGGGGCGCTAAAAATCATAAAAACTAAAGTGGATAGAAAGCCAATAACGCCCAAAGAAGCCACGGATAATAGTCGAGAACCCGAACGCAGTACGACACCCACGGCAGCGACAATCAATAACGCGATGGCAACCTGATAAAGCGCGAGGTTAGTGAAATCGACCCAATGCAAATCTGGTAGCCCAACGCCAAAAGTGAGCAGCAGTAGCGCTAAGACCGTCAATGACATCATCGCATAAAGAGACAAGCGTTTTTTCTGGAGCAGATCCGTTTGAGCATTAGCCACAAACATTAACCCATTGAGGCTGCGATCGAACAGATCATCAGCACTCGGCGTTTTAGCCATCCATTGAGACAATCGAACAACGCTGCGATCATAGTAGCGATAAAGCACGGCGCCGAGTAATAACGTTATCACGCTCATAAATAGGGCCGTATTCACACCATGCCATAATTTAACGTCTGGTAACGAGACTGGTGGGGTAACGGCCGATACGCCACTGATGAGTATGTACTCACTTAGCCATTCGAGCCCGAGTAGTGGTACTAACACACTACCCAACGCAAGCAACAGCGCTGGGAGCCATAACCCAATGTCACGTTCTATCGCTTTAGCAGGCGGCGAGTCTGGGGTAGCTTTGACCAAAAAAGGCTTAATCACCAACACCAGTGCCATCGTGACCATTGCAACGTTAATCAGCAAAAGCGCCACTGAAGGCCAAACGCTAACATCAAGTGCCGCTTTATACATGTACTCTTTACTCATAAAGCCAAGCAGTGGTGGCACACCCGCTTTCGATAACGCTGCGCCAACCGCGGCAATAAAGCTAAACAGCATCAATGCTTTTAGCCCTTTTACCCGATGGAGATCGCGCGTTCCTGTGGCTTTATCGATATTACCGATCACCATGAACAGCGCCGCTTTGTAAAAGGAGTGGGCGAGAATAAAAATCAACGCGGCAAGGACCGCCAACTCTGTACCAATACCCAACAATAACGTCAATTTACCCAAAGCCACATTGGTGCTGTATGCCAACATCAGTTTTAAGTCGGTTTGTTTCAGTGCCAATAACGCACACCAAATCGCCGTGACCGTACCAACAATGGTTAGGCTGTAAAACCATAGCTCGTGATTAGCATAGATAGGCGATACACGCGCCAGTAAGTAAATGCCAGATTTGACCATGGTTGCCGAGTGCAAATAAGCACTAACAGGAGTTGGCGCAGCCATCGCATTAGGCAGCCAGAAATGAAAAGGAAACTGTGCAGACTTGGTAAAGGCACCAACCAACACCAGAATTAACGAAGGAATAAAAGCATCATGCTCAACAATCAGCGCAGCGCGCTCAATGATCACCCCCAATTGATAACTGCCCGCCATCATGCCCAGTAAAATTAAGCCGGCGAGTAACGCAAGTCCGCCGCCTCCGGTAATGAGTAACGCTTGTAACGCATTTTTGCGCGAAACTGACTTATGGTGATTAAAGCCAATCAGCAAGTAGGACGTTATCGTGGTTAATTCCCAAAATACAAACAGCAGTAAAATATTGTCACTCAATACTATTCCTAGCATGGCCAGCATGAACAACGTCAGGTAGAGATGAAAAGAGAAGCGCGCATGACTTTGGCGCAGGTATGACCATGCATAAAGCTGAATTAAAGTACCAATGACAGTGATTAAGCCAGCAAACAGCATCGACAAACCGTCCAGCCGAAGCGCAAATTGAATGCCTAAGCTTGGAATCCAATCAGATTGATGCCCCCACCCTTGCGGCGAGTAGACAGATAGCATTGCAACGAACAAACCAACAGGTAACGCAGCAAACAGCAATAAAAAATAATGTCCAAGTCGGTTGTTGTGTCGATTTCTCATCCCTGAATCGAGCGATCCCATGGCCACCACTGACTGTATTTAAAACATTGATTTAACTGTAAGCCATTAATCCGTTCTCTGCTAAACCAATTAACTTAACACCAGTATTTTTTTACCTTTTGATACATGATCAAGGACCCATAAAAAGAAAGAGCCCAAAAGGGCTCTTATCAATCAAACGGAAAGTTAAACCAAACCTTGTTCTTTCGCCATATGGCTAGCGATTTTCGGCGCTTGCCATAAGCTTGGCAACAATATGAACGAGACCGGTACAGCAGTAATAACAATGAAAGATTGCAAGGCTGAGATTCCGCCGGCTCCCATCGATATCAACGCAATCGCGACAATCCCCATCATGACACCCCAAAACGCACGGATCGCAGCACTAGGCTCGGTTGAACCTGTCATAACGACACTGATGGTGTAAGTCATCGAGTCACCAGTCGTCACGATAAAGGTGGTGGTTAAGATCAAAAACAGCACCGACATTATTATCGGGAAAGGAAGCTCTGCGGTAATGGCAAGCAGTGCAGCCGGTAAATTAAACCCTTCAAATGCCGTTGAGATAGTTCCCGGATTCGCCAGTTCAAAGGCTAAGCCGCTGCCGCCAACAATACTGAACCAGAAGCAAGTGATCAGTGGGGCTGCAATACTAATCGACAAAATGAGCTGTCGAATGGTGCGGCCACGTGAGATTCGAGCAATGAAAATCGCCATCATAGGACCATATCCAATGAACCATCCCCAGAAGAACACGGTCCACCAGCTTAACCAGCCCGTATCACCACGATAAAGCGCCATCGGGAAGAAGTTGTCGATCATGCGGCCAACCCCTTGCACATAACCATCAACAATGAAGCTTGTTGGGCCAAACAGTAAGATGTAGCCAATCAGAGCCACTGACAATAAAATATTGTAACGACTGACAATTTGAATCCCCTTACTTACACCACTTAGTGCCGACAAGGTGTACATAGCAATGGCAAACAAAATCACCAAACTTTGAGTCAAAAACGTATCTGGAATAGCAAATAATTCGTTTAAGGCATAACTAATCTGTAAGCCTAGGAAACCAATCGGGCCGATAGTACCAGCAGCCACAGCGATAATGCTGCACGCATCGGTTACATTACCAATCCAACCATCGATCGCTTTACGACCAAAGATGGGATAAAGCAGAGTGCGAGGCTTAAGTGGCAGACCTTTGTCGTAATGAAGGTGCATCAATACAATCGTCGATAGACAGCCTAAAATGGCCCAGGCTAAGAAGCCCCAATGCATAAAGGATTGCGACAGTGCGTTAATCGCAGCTTTTTTTGCCGTCGCTTCACCATACAACGGCGGCGCAGAAACATAGTGCGCAATCGGCTCGGCGGCGGCCCAAAAAACACCACCACCTGCAAGCAGAGTACAAAGTACAATCGATAGCCACTTAAAGGTATCGATTTCTGGTCTCGCTAAGCCACCCAAACGCACGTAACCAGTGCGACCAAGAGCGATTGCCAAACCAATAAGGAAATTGAGTAAAAGAAGAACTTGCCAGTAGGCACCAAAGTATTGCGTTGCAAAGCCAAAGCCTGCGTTAACCATTGCGGTTAGAGAGTCTGAACTCGTCAATGCGAGCACAACGAACAGGGAAAGGAAACTACCACTTAACCAAAAAACGGGGTTGGTTAACTCAAGGCGCTTAAGAATAGAGGGAGGGTGGATAGCAGAATAATCTGCGTCCTCGATCGGAACATGAGAGGCGGCATTCGTCATATTTGACATAAGTACTTCGCTTTTTAGGGCTCGGAAGCCGTGTATTTCCCTCACACAGATTACAAAAAAGTGTGAGGACGTTCAAAAAGCTAGCAATACTAACATGCTCTGGTCCACATGATAACCACCGAAATAACAATGAATAATACTTGTTCTATAAACCGCTGATTTTAATCCAATGATTTTAATCATGGTCAGATAAGTACGCTGCTGTTGTTTTGACCTGATCTCATCACAGAATGCGCCGTCTGCAACGGCAATCATCACACTCCTTAAATCACGCCACAATAGTACTGAATCTGTATGCTGGATCGCCACGAATTGCTATTTATTAACTAACGTAACTCACTCAAACGTTTTTGCCCCATAGTTTGTTTTGGTCGTTATAGGAAATCATTACAAAACCTTATGCAAAAATCTCCAATACTGGTTCATAGATACCTTTAGATTGCTAGCTCTGCCTGGACATGAACAATATGAGGAGTTGATCCGTAGATAAAGCGTTATGCTACAAATCACGGCGGCGTGCGTAAACTCAGTGAAAATCACATTACTTTCAGATAGTTCGTAGTAAAATTCGCAATGTTGTTAAAATATTAAACGTATAGGTTGGAGGCTACGTGGTTTTTAAAGGCTTATCTAGAAAGAACAAAGCTGCTTTATTTTTTGGTGCACCTGAAGCGGAAGCTGAATCATTACCCACTTCTCGAGTGTCTTTGTTTGATGTTTACGAAGATCACCATGACCTATTTAATGAACTTTCTAACGAAAAGTTCATTGTAATAGGGCGCAAAGGATGCGGTAAGAGTGCATTTGCTGAGTATGCCTATACACTATCGAAGAACAACGCCAATTTATTTTGCTCTTTCATAAGACAAGATACCGTAAATATGGAAACGTTGGTTCAACTCGGTACTGAAGAATCAGAAGATAAACAAAGCAAAGAACATTTATTTAAATGGCTTATTTATACAAATATACTGAAGATGTTCTTTGAGAATGAAGCGATTGAACACGGACAAGACTTAAAGTTGCTTAAGGAGTTTCTTAAGAAGAACTCTGGTTATATTGATATAGATAAAGGGGAAATAATAGAACTTATTAAGAAGCATAAATTTGAAGTCAGTATTGAACAATTCAAAAGGTTCTTTAAAGGGAAGTATGGACAGGATATTCAAATTAAAGAGTCACGTGCGCCATATTATAAATTACTGCCTCATTTAGAAACTGTTGTGACATCTGTACTTGCTTCAAAAGGAAATCTAGAAAACGAAAATTCATATGTCGTTTTCTTTGATGATCTCGATATTGGCTTTAGTGCAAATGATCCAGAATCAGTAGATACAATCGTTAACCTATTAAGAACAGCAAAATATGTTAATAATAATGTATTTGCTAAGAACAATGTATCTGCAAAAGCTATCATTCTTATTCGTGATGATGTTGAACGTCTGTTAGCACCATTAGAAGCAGATGTAGCTAAAATATTTTCATCCTATTCAACTAATCTTGATTGGTATCAGGAAGAGTACCTTCAGCAGGATCGTGAAGATGAGCTAGGGTTGAAGAGATTGATTGAAAAACGAGCTAGAAATGCCTTGATTAAGGCTGGCGTAGAACAGAATAAAGGTTCTGCGTGGGTGTCTTTAGTCGAAGAGTGTTTTCATCCGAAGACTTCATTCAAATATATCTGTGATCATACATTTTTGAGGCCAAGAGATCTTATTTTGTTCTTCAAGCCTTTGGAAACAGGTCGTTATAACCTACCATTGGATAAGAGGAATGTAAATTCATTACTTGGCCAGTATTCATCTGAGCTCGTCAAAGAGTTGAGTAATGAATTGTCTTCATTCTATGATAAAGTTCAGATTCAGAATATATTTGATTCTTTAAAGGAGATTAATAACAAATACAACTGCACTTATAAACATGCAAAGTACATAATTAATTCAACATGTAAAGGTGTCAGTGCTGAATCCTTATTAGAAGACTTATTCTCTCGATCTTTTATTGCTTCTGTAGATAAATCTAATGATTTTGTTAGGTTTAAACATAAAACATCTAAAAAAGATGCTGGGGAATATGAATTGGATAAACATGGTTATATTATTATCCACTCAGGATTAAAAGTATATCTTCGCAATAGGTAGTTGCATAAAAAATAAGGATTGAGCGCTGAAAAATTAGCACTTAATCCTATTTTGAACAAGACCGATTCCTCTCTATAAATAAGTAAGTTGTGCGTTCTTTCACTACAGTGACGGATCTGCACCAGCAGCACTGGACAATACACCAAGCGATTTTTCAATACTAAAAGTTATTCGTATTTTGCTAGATTAGTAAAACTCCTAGCAAGCTTTTGTCCAAATACAATTTCCATTCACACTCTGAGCTGAGTACCTGTAAAAAAAATCCTCGAATCACTTCGAGGATTTTTTGCTCTTATGTAGAACTTAACACATTATTTACGTCCAAAAACTTAGCGCGATAAAGGTTAGTACGCCAATACATGCGATGTTGAGAATAATCCCGACACGCATCATCTCACTTTGCTTTATATGTCCAGAACCAAACACGATGGCATTAGGCGGCGTCGCCACTGGCAACATAAAGGCACACGATGCCGCTACTGCGATCAACACAGATAAGACAACCGGTGACATACCAAACGCTTCTGCCACACTGGCAAACACTGGAATTAACAATGCGGCGCTCGCTGTGTTGCTTGCAAACTCCGTCAGGAATACAACAAAGACTGCGATGACTGCAATAATAAAGAAAATGCCAAGGTGCGAGATCATCTCGCTCAACCCATTGGCCAAAAAGACACTGGTGCCCGTCGCTTTAAGTACGTTACTCAAACAGATACCGCCACCGAACAACAGCAACACACCCCAGTCAGCGGTTTTTTCAATGTCTTTCCAGTGCACGACACGTGCAAAATTGACGGCGACTATCGCCCCCAAAGCGACGATAGTATCGAACTTAGCGTAACCGCCAAGCATGGCATTGATCGGTTTGCTAAAAATCCACAAGCAAACGGTCGCAGCGAAAATCAGCAAGGTGACAATTTTTCCTTTGTCCCAATCCACTGACTCATGATTAAGTTCAAACTGACCTGAAAGATCCGGCTTTAACACCGCAAACAGTACAACTATCGACACAGGTAATAAAATTAAGCTGGTTGGTACGCCAAACCTCATCCAGTCAGTAAAGGTTAACCCCACTTCGGCCGCTGCAATCGCATTTGGTGGGCTACCGACAATCGTTGCGATACCACCAATACTGGCACTGTACGCAATACCCAGCAGCACAAACACATAGGTTTTGTGGCCACTTTCAGAATTCACCTTGCTCAATACACCAAGCACCAATGGCAACATCATCGCAGTAGTCGCGGTATTACTGATCCACATCGAAAGCGCAGCTGTGACACCAAAAAGCATGAACACTGCAACACTCATTTTGCCTTTCGCAACAATCAGTACTTTATCGGCAATGACCTTATCTAGCCCTTGACGATGCATTGCAGCCGCGAGTGCAAAACCGCCCAAAAACAAAAAGATGATGGAGTTAGCGAAATTATTTAACGCGGTTTGGGTATTAAACACACCAAACAGTACCGCCATAATTGGCACTAAAATAGCGGTTACCGTAACGTGTAGGGCTTCAGTTAACCAAAGAATCGCAACAAACGTTAACATACAGATCCCCAATACAACTTGAGGATCAAAGGGTAACGTAAAATACATCACCGCAAACAAAATCACATCCGCTAAGATGATCATGCTGTTACGGTTAAAAAACCATTCTCGGGTATTGGTCGGTAAAGGGACACTATCGTTTCTATTCATTATTATTTTCCTTATGAGGGCCATGTGGCATGCAAAGGATCCCACATAACCTCACGTGAAAATAATTTTTCATTGCGAATTTGTTAACCATATCAACAACAAGGTTGTAAATGTTAACGTCATGAATAATTTGAATATTTTTCCATCTATAAAGTGCTCATTTTTTCATCTCGTCATTGATAAGCAGTGCCAATAAACCTCCGAGCATACATTGACATCAATGACCAATTTAAAAATAGGCTAACCATAAAACATAAGTCACTAAGAAGACTGACTGTCAGAAAGTTGTAACACGGTGTTAGAAACGTTCTCGGCACCTTTATGTATGTCATCCATCACCGATGATACTTCGGTAATTTTGGCATTCCCGGCTTCTGAGATTGATGACATTTCAGTTATTCTAGCAGTGACTTCGTTGATAAGACCCTGATTCTCTTCAACAACACTAACAATCTCGTCAGTGGAGTCTGAAGTCCGAGACGCGAGTTTTCGCACTTCGTCAGCAACAACAGCAAACCCCCTTCCATGCTCGCCCGCTCTTGCCGCTTCAATGGCCGCATTAAGAGCTAATAAGTTAGTTTGGTCTGCTATGCCTTGTATGGTCGACACAATATCTTGAATATTTTGCGAGCTCGATTTTAGCTGTTGTACTTTTTCGGCGGTCTCTTGCGCTTTTTGCGATACGTTTAAAGAAACTGCAACAGAATCGGCTAAAAGCTTAGAGCCTTCTTGGGCGATTTGTGCCGTCTCGACCGACGTAGAATAGGCGATCTCTGAAGCTTCAGCTATTGCGCGGTTACGTTCAACACGCTCTGTAATGTCGGTGGCAAACTTAACGACTTTTACAACATTACCAGCGCTATCCATTATCGGATTGTATGTTGCCTCTATCCAGACACTCGATCCGTGGGCGCTACGACGCTGAAAAAGTCCTGATTTTATCTGGCCACTTTGTAGTTCTTGCCAGAACTTAGGATTTTCTTCATAAAAGTCATCAAAACAAAACATCCGATGATGCTTTCCTTCAACTTGGTTATCACTATAGCCTAATGTTTTTAAGAAGTTAGCGTTGGCAAAAAGTATGGTTCCACTAGGATCAAACTCAATAATGGCCTGCGATTTGTCTAAGGCTGAAAAAAGAGCATCGTTCTTTTGATTTCTGTAATACAGCTGAGTGATATCCGAAGCAATCTTTGCGATGCCCGTGACCTTACCGTCCATGTCCTTAATCGGGAAGTAGGTGGCTTCAAGAATGATGGTCTCGCCTTGCTTGTTCTTTCTCTCAAAAGTCCCCTCCTTGATAATGCCATTGGCAAGATCTTGCCAGAAACTCAAATAAATAGAAGAACTGGTATAACTATCAGAACAAAAGATCTTGTGGTGTTTTCCTTTCACTTCATCCAACGAATACCCTACAACATTCAAAAACAGTGAGCTTGCATCTTGGATGATTCCTTCTAGGTTGAACTCGATCCATGCAACATGTTTTTTTAATGAAGTGTACACATCATCGGCATGACTAGACTTTAGCGGTGACTCTTTCTTCTTAGTAAAAAACATAACGAACCTTAGGTGGAGAACCTTGCTGACACTTATATAACCATGATAGACGAAAAATGAGATGTACGTAGACTAATGATCTGCGCCTGTTGTTTCGAAAAATCACTCGCATTAAGCAACGAGCTTATCGAAACTCTCCATGACTTGTTGGCACTTCATCACTCGACCGTGACCTTGACCTTGCGTGGTGACTAACTCGACATTGTCCATCTCCTCAGCTGCTTTTTTCGAGACTGGATACTTGGTAAATTTATCCCCCTCATCATGAACAATAATGGTCTTAGTTTGTCGCTGTTTCAGCTTGCCATACGGATCGATAGATTGAATTGGATAACGGTATTCTTGTTCAACATCCGATACCACTGCGTTAAATAAGCGCATTGAGTAGCCAGAGCGCGCGACACTGCCAAACAGGTTATCGAGGTAGTCAAGTACTGGCGCAATAAGCAAAAAAGGCTTACCCGCCAATTTGCGATGATGACACTCAATCGACGACGCCGTCCCCATACTGTGCGCGACTAACCCTGCCACTTCTTGTTCAACACTATCTAAAATCACCTCAAGGCCATGAACAAAAGCTGGAATGTGGCCGTAAGCACCTTCGCTTTGACCATGTGCAGGATGATCGTAAGCCAGCGCGGTGAAGCCTCGACTTGCGATATGCTCCATCAGCGGATAAAACTGGCTTGAACTGCCGGACCAGCCGTGAGTTAAAATCCATATCGGCCCACTGCCAAGCTGATACGTTTTTAATACCCCCTCTTTAGATATCACCTCGCCTTTAATTAAACCCTGCGGCTCGGCGTTTTTTGGTTTAGTTCGCGCCGGAGTCAACAATAACTTACGCGCCGTCTTTTTAGCATGCTGGGGCAATAGCGTGTAATGCAAGCGTGTCGTCAGGTTGACTAAACTCTTCTTAATGCTGAATTTTTGTGAAGTATTAAAGTAAATCTTCTCACTCATGGGTTTTTCCTTTTACTGCCAGTCTTTACATCAACGAAAAAACGAACGACCGTGCTATTTGTGATTAAATAATAAGCCAAGTAGTTAACTACTCAGCTTATCTGAATGTTATTTCCAATCGGCAACCAAGCGCTTTACTCCCGACCAAAAGTGTTGATAGCTTGCTTCTTGACCATGAATTGAATAGAACAAGTGTGCACTAAGATAGAGCCCGTATAACTCAAACGTGGCTTGCTTCGGGTCTAAGCTCTGGCGAAATTCACCGTTTTCGATCCCTTTAGCCACTTGAATACGTAAATATTCAATCCAAGATGCAATGGTCTTTTTCAGTACGTGTTGAGTCGGAGTAGATTCTGCGCTGGTCTCTTTCCACGCATCCAGGAACATGCAACTGCCCTGAAACGAATGATTCCAACCAAGCCAATTATCGAGCAACATCGTCAACTTGCCTTCTATCGTGGTTGACTCTCGTAGCCGCGCAGGGGCAATAACACGCTGAGTAAACACCGCATTAGCATACTCTAATACCGCTATTTGCAAGTTGTCTTTTGAATTAAAGTGGGCAAACAAACCGCTTTTAGACATCCCACACTGCTTAGCGAGTTCACCAATCGTCAAGCTTTCTAAACCATTCTCGCTTGCTAGTTCAAACGCGGTATTCAGAATATTGTCGCGGGTGATTTTGCCTTTGCTCATACTGCTCTCTCATCATTACTGCTGTTACTTTTAGCACACTCGTACTTTTTTTCAACTTCTTATCAGTATTTCGCTTTGTGTATAAACCAATAACAGCAGAAGAAATAAACTCACTTATTGAGAGAGCTCGCATAATCTCTATTGACTGACCATTGTCATACGACAATTTGATTAGAATCATCCCCCTTTAGCTATCTACTGGTATAGCTTCACAGATTTTGTTGATTTAGTGATCATTATGGAAAATAAAAAAATTCAGAGCATTGAACTTGGTCGGGTCGTCGCTATCATCGCTATTGCCGCGATGCATTGCCAGATGTTCATCAGCTATTGGCAGTTTGATGGCACGCCGTGGGTTGGTTATTTGTTCAATCAAGCCACTCGCTTTGCTGTCCCACTGTTTTTCTTAATCTCAGGTTATTTGATTCAACCCAAACTGGTGCTCGCGCCAACGCAAACCTTGTATCGATATGTCTCGCCGCTGCTGAAGGTGTTTGTTGTTTGGAGTGTCATTTGCCTTGCAATGCCGTTTAACTTGGCCACCGTGGCAGAACATGGCTATTTAGCCGAACGACAAGGCTATTGGGGATTTTTAGCCCAAACACCGCTTAACTCACTACTTGAAGGTGGGTTGGTGCATTTATGGTTTATTCCCGCGTTGATGATTGCCGCAGCTATTGGTGCCGTGCTAAGCAAATATAAACAGACCGAGCTATTTGTACCACTGGGCTTTGCGCTCTACGTTTACGGCGTTCTCGCAGGTAGTTACCAAGAGTTTACCGGATTTTGGGCTCCATTCTTTACTCGTAACGGCCCGTTCTTTAGTACGCTTTTGTTTGCCATCGGCTTTAGCATTCGACAACAATCCATTACCGCCACTAGCCGCCAGGCACTGTGGCTCGCCTTGATTGGTATGGCGTTGCACTTCACCGAGGCAGCTGTCCTCAATCACTTTGGCCAAGCCTTTAATGCCAATGACTTCCTGTTTGGCACAGTATTGTGGGGCAGTGGTTGCTTTTTATGGCTGCTGTCTAAACCTAGCCTTGGCGCTCAGAGCTGGCTTGCAGCCCAGTCACGATATGTATTGCCATTTTATGTTGCCCATTTGCCGATGATCATTGTAATGATGAATATCACCGGGATACTTGAGCTCAACGGACTTAGCAAGGATGCAGTGATTCTATTTGGTGCTCTTGTGATGACCTTTGGTCTTATCAAAGGTTTAGCAAACACCCGACTGTATCCTTGGCTATTTCGCTAATCTAATAAAAAAGCGATGGATTACCATCGCTTTTTTCACTCACCGGATGTGACATTTACCACAAACGGTCAAAAGGTAAATTGATCATATTCAGCACAATTAAGCCAACAATTGCCGCAAACGTAAGCTTCATACCTGTGATTCGACCCTGCAACTTATCGGCTAATATCGCTTGCGCATGTAACACACGCCCAACGACGAATGTAACGCCAATCAGATGAATCGTCCAAGGCGCCGCACCATTATACTCGGCGAGAGCCAGCATAATTAAAGTAATTGGCACATAGTCAACCGCATTACTATGCGCACTTCTTGCCATTTGCAACGCACTAACGCCACCATCGGCATACTTAATTTGCGCTTTGCGCCTTTGCTTGATCACCTCAATGGCGAGCCAGATCATCAAGCCTGCCGAAACCGAGGCATAAAGAGCAGTAATCATTGCTTCATTCCCTATCCAATAAACAGATCAAGTGCTATCCCACAAGATCATCAAACCGTACCCTTCAACGAGCACTCACGAGTTACAGCTTGATGAGCATTTCTCTTCGGCGCAACACTCTTCTTGCAAAAAGTCGATAACACCCTGTAAACATTGGTAATCGGTCACACAGTAAAGCGTGCGTCCTTCACGACGTTGGCTGATTAAACCCACAGACAGTAAACTGGAAATATGGTGAGACAAGGTTGAACTAGGAATTCCTAACGCTTGTTGCAATCGACCAACCGCAATACCCTGGCAGCCAGCTTTGACGACCCGTTTATAAATGCTGAGTCGGATCGGGTGTCCAAGTTCTTTTAAAGCTTTAGCAACGGCTTCAAGCTCCATAGCTTTTTCCTCACAATTAGACATTTCCAAAATAATCGAATAATAAGGATTATGCAATCGCCGAACTAACGAGTTAACTTTTTATGCTGAGCAAACGCAGACAAAGTGAACCATCGCTCAATCAGTCGGTGTATGTTAGGCATCAGCAGATAAACTACGCCAACAAATAGAATCGACCCGACCAGATCTATCGGACGGTGCATCCCGAGCCATAGACGGCTGTATGCGACCATTATCGCCCAAGCACCCAACCCAATCACCAGTGCATAGCGCTTGTACTCAATAAACACGCCACCAAAAAATGCCAAGCAAATCGCGGCGAAAATGGTATGTCCAGATGGGAATGAATAGTCTTTTTCACCCTGCCAGTGCTTGGTTCTCCAAGGTGATACTTGTTTTGAAACCTGTTCAATAACGTGCGTTTGCTGAGCATCATTTAATTTATAGAAATGTTCAGCTTGAGGAATGAATAACTGATGGACAAGAAGAGCGGTGTAAGGACGCGGGCTTTCCGTCATAGGCTTTAAACCGGTTTTAGCCACAAAACCAATCACAAGCAAAATACTGAGGTGAACCAAAAGTGCGATCAATCGAGAACGGCTACCGACCAAATACCAAGTGATGGCGACTAGCAACGTCAGGGTGATGAGAAAACCATTGGCCCCTGCGGAATCCGTTATAAGGGTAAAAGCCATACCTGAAAACGGACTCACATCGCTCAATAAATCGATGTGACTGACCAACGCAGACATTGGCGCGACCAACAATAAAAACGTAACCAGCAACAGTAAACCTGCGCGTTTGTTTTGAATAACAGCTTTCACTATACACCACACAACTAACCCCACCCACCATGTAGGCATATTAGCTGAAGGTGTCGACAAAATTCATCAACCTAATGTCAATTTGACGACAAGTTAATGACTAATCTTTCTGGGATTACATTAGCAAAACGGTCAATGTTTAGACTTAAACATCCGTTGATCAGCCATCTCCAATAACACTTCAAGATTCATATCACTCTTTTCTTTCGCCGACGCCACACCAACGCTAAATTCGAGTTTGTAGGGGTTCTTCTGGTCTTGATTAAAGGCATCAAGCGCCTCATTAAAACGGCGGATGGCCACATTCGCAACCTTTTCACTTGCACCAGACATCAAAACTACAAATTCGTCACCACCAATCCGCGCAATAACATCCGAGTCTCGAAATGATGAGGTAAGCAGCCGAGTAAAATCGACCAACGCCTGATCACCTGCGGCATGACCGAGTGTGTCATTAACTTGCTTAAAGTTATCTAAGTCGAAAAATGCCAACGAGACCGCTAACCCACCAACCAAACAGTGTTCCATCGCCTTGGGGGCGAGCAAATCGAAACCTCTGCGATTAGAAATGTGAGTCAGTGTATCGGTTGTTGCCGTTAAGCTGGCAGAAAGCTCGTTTTCAGCTATTTTGGCTAAATCAATCAGATCAATAATTTGCTCTTGGCTAAGCTGACGCGGTTTGGTATCGAAGATACACAAGGTGCCAAGCTGATAGCCGTTTTGATACATCAGCGGGACCCCAGCGTAAAATTGCACACCGAACTCCCCCGTTACCAATGGATTGTCGCAAAACCGTGTATCCTTGAGAGTATTAGGAACAATCAGCGGCTCATTACCCAAAATGGCATGGCCACAGAATGAAACTTCTCGTGAGGTCTCTTTGACATCTATCCCATCACAAGATTTAAACCACTGCCTGTCACTATCAATCAAACTAACGACAGCAACAGGCACATCAAAAAAACGTCTCGCCAAGCGCGTCAATCGATCAAAACGTTCTTCTGGTTTCGTATCTAGAATATTGAGTCGTTTCAGCGCCTCTACTCTTTGCGCTTCATTATGTGGCTTTTGTGGCCCCTGCATTCAATTGTTCTCTTAAGACTTTATGGTTAGATACTAGCACCTAAAAGAGTATATGTTGAGATAGGACAACGATTATTCCACTATTAATAGCAAGGTCAAACTCGGAATACATTTGTAAAGACAACGTATTTGGCTTAACGCACATGAGAATGCCCCGCAAAAAAGTGATGCACAGGACCATGTCCCCGGCCAACGTCAAGCTCATCAGCATGAGTTAACGCTTGAGTCAGATATTGCTTTGCTAAACAGACGGCTTTATGCAATCGATGCCCCTGGGCCAGATAGGACGCGATGGCAGCGGAGAGCGTGCAACCTGTGCCATGGGTATTGATGGTCACTACACGTTGAGATCGGATCAACTCACTGTGATGATTCGTCACAAGTAAATCATTACTATCGGAGGTTTGATCTAAGTGTCCTCCCTTAAGTAGCACCGCTCGGGCCTGAAGGGCGCGAAGTGGCTCTATTAGCGCCCCCATTTGGTCTTCATTGGTTGGCGTGTTAGCCCCGATCAATGCTGCCGCTTCAGGTAGATTCGGCGTAATTAAGTCTGCGAGCGGTATCAGCTCGTTTTTTAAACTCTCAATGGCGCTGCGCTGCAATAGCAGATCACCACTGGTGGCAACCATAACAGGATCAACCACCAGCCATTGAGGCTGATACTGACGAATTTTTTTTGCAACAACGCGGATGATATCAGCATCGGCCAGCATACCCACTTTCACCGCAGTAACCTGTAAATCAGAAAATACCGCATCAAGTTGACTCGCAACATGCTCAGTGGGCACGGGATGAATGGCGCTCACACCCTGGGTATTTTGTGAGGTAATGGCGGTGATCACCGAGCAAGCATAGCTGCCGGTGGCTGAAATGGCTTTGATATCAGCTTGAATTCCAGCGCCGCCTCCACTGTCTGAACCAGCAATGGTTAATACAATAGGTGGCGTGTCTTGTAAATGCGGCATATAAGCTCCTACAACAAGACGTAGGAACCCTTGCTTGATGACCGAGAAATTTGATCTCTTCGGTATTAAGTAAGGCCATCGAACCCAAAGAAAGGCACGATGAAAATAGTTCCCTACGTCAGTGCTAACTGAATCAGGTTCAACGGGTCTCGGTTACGATCTCAGCCCAAATAGGCTCCCCGACTATGAACGCAAACAGTAACAGCAATTTGGATTGATGGGTAGAGCAAAATTGCTTGTCACGCAGTAGCATAAACACCACTACCTAAAATTTTAGTTATCACATAAACTATCTAAGATAATTTTTCGTTATAGGTATGCAGTATGCTTAATCCGACTTGGCTGAAAACCTTTGTGACTTTAATCGATACGGGGCACTTCACTAAAACCGCCGATAAACTGTTTATGACTCAGCCTGGAGTCAGTCAACACATTAAAAAGCTTGAGGAAACATGTGGTCATCCTCTCATTGAGCGTCACAACAAAAGTTTTGAAATTACCGAAGCGGGAAAAATCGTCTATCAATACGCAACCGAACTTGAGTCACAACAGCAGCAAATGCTGATGTCACTCAATCAAGATGACCCTTGCGCGGGCAGTATTACTCTTTCGTGCTCTGGGTCGCTGGCACTGTTGCTTTATCCACACCTGCTCGATTTACAATGTAAATGTCCACTGCTCATTACCCACTTAGAAGCCGCGCCACATCACAAGATACTGGCCGATGTCATTAACGGTGATATTGATTCGGGGATAGTCACACGTGAACCCTCCGATCCGAGAGTCGATTCGCAACGCATTGGTCAAGAGCCGCTGTGCCTGATGTTACCTAAACAGTACGCCACAGACTCTCTAACGGAAGAGACACTAAAGCAGATAGGCTTGATTCGCCACCCAGACGCCGAGCACTACTTATCACTGTTTTTTTCTCGTTGTGGTGAACAGGCGCTTGAAACCATCAACATTAACCTATTGCCGATCAAGGGCTACATTAACCAATTGAGCCAAATTTTACTTCCGGTCGCCAAAGGTCACGGCTTTACGGTACTGCCGCGAAGTGCATTTGAAACCTTTGCCGAGAAAGACTCTATCGCGCTTTACCAGCCAAATATTGAGGTTGTCGAAACGCTGTATTTATTAACTAAACGCCACCGCAAGCTGCCTGCACGCTTTGAAACCGTCAAACAGGTGATTACTCAACAGTTGAATCAATAATACTTTCGCGATCAAAAAAGGAGCCTGCTCAGCTCCTTTTTCGTTAACAGTACTGTTATTTATGCTTCAAGGACGCCTTCACCTGACATCTCAGAGATAAGCAGTAGATCTGCTTCATCCAACTTCATGCCAAAGACAGGGAGGCCATGCTGTGCAACCCAGCAACACATAAATACGAAGAAAGCTAACACGATTATACCTAGTGACACCATAATCAATCTCCTTCTGGGTTATCAAATAATGTATCGATAACTCGC
Organism: Vibrio pacinii DSM 19139; assembly: GCF_000711795.1. Lineage (GTDB taxonomy): Bacteria > Pseudomonadota > Gammaproteobacteria > Enterobacterales > Vibrionaceae > Vibrio > Vibrio pacinii. Next base: position 262,235 of record NZ_JONH01000002.1, read on the forward strand.
AGGTGAGAGCATTGAGAAAGATAAAGCAAAAGGCCGTTGAAAATACGTGTTCTTATACGTTGTTCGATGCACGATTAACGAATTGCTCGTTAGGATGTGTGTGTCAATTGCGCTTAATAGGTTCGTATTCACTCTGGGAGTTTACTTGGTTCTCTACACCTTTGAAGTTATTTGGATACTTTATTAATATAGTGACAGCGTTTAGACGACGCAACCATCTAGCGTAGTTAATCGATAAAAGATCACAAAATTTATGCGAGTTAACGCATAACAAAGCAATGTTTTGTTGTGAAACGCAAAAAATGGGGCACAAGGCCCCACTCATCAAACTATTACCTGATGATACTAAGCACCAATTACGCCACCATCTTGACGAGTGATCGCCATAATCGTCGAACGAGGTTTGCTGTTACCGCCAGCTGGGAAGTGCGAAGGGGCACCTTTTTCTCCTGGGTGCTGCACACCAACAAACATCGTTTTGTAATCGGGTGAGAAGGTTAAACCCGTGATTTCACACGCTATCGGCCCAGTTAGAAAACGGCGAACCTCTCCCGTCATCGGATCACCACATAGCATTTGGTTGTTTCCTTGACCGGCAAAGTCGCCCTTATTCGAGTAATTACCATCGGTTTGAATCCATAAGCGACCCGCTTTATCAAAGCCAATGCCATCAGGACTGTTAAACATATTGTTTTGATTAATGTTGTCACTACCAGCGTACAAACTGCCTTGGTGAACCTGTGGGTTGCCTGCAATTAGGTAGAGATCCCAATCAAAACTATCTTTGCTGTGATCGCCATTGCTTGGTAGCCAACGTACAATTTGCCCGTAGTGGTTCTCTTTGCGCGGGTTGGGGCCACCAACCGGCTGTCCCTCTTTGACACCACGGTGTTTATTGTTGGTCAGAGTACAAAATACATGCTGGTTATCGGGATGAACGGCGACCCATTCTGGACGATCCATGGTGGTTGCTCCCACCTGAGTCGCCGCACGACGAGCAAAGATCATCACCTCAGCTTGGCTGTTAAAGCCGTTCTCTTTGGTTAGGCCATTTTTGCCATAAGTGAGTTCCAACCATTGGCCTTGTCCCTTAAGCTCGTTGTCATCCATTTCAAATTTGGCAACGTAAAGGGTTCCCTCTTCTAACAAACGTCGATTTGCAGCGTCATCACTCGGCTTGTATTTGCCTTTCGAGACAAACTTATACAAATGCTCTCCACGCTCGTCGTCACCCAGATAGACCACAACATGACCATCGTCATTGATGAGTAGCGCTGCGTTTTCATGTTTAAAACGGCCTAATGCCGTGCGTTTCATTGGTGTTGAGGTCGGATCATTCGGGTCGATTTCTACAACCCAACCAAAACGATGGGGCTCGTTGGGGTGTTTTGCGACGTCGAAACGCTCATCGCTATCGTGCCATTGATATTTACTTTGAGCGGCTTTAATACCGTATCGTTTATGATCGTCAGACAACTCGGCGCGACCACTCGTCCCAAAATACCCATTAAAATTTTCTTCGCAGGTTAGGTAAGTCCCCCATGGCGTTTGTCCGTTGGCGCAGTTATTAAATGTACCAAGCGGTTTCATCCCAGAAGGGTCTAACTCTGTTTGCATTAATGCATGACCAGCAGCAGGGCCCGTCAGTCGCATTTCGGTATTGGCGGTAATACGACGATTTCGTGTCCCGTTTTTGTCTAACTTCCATTCACCACCTGATTTGACGATTTCAAACACCGTCACGCCATGTGCTGCTTGCGCTTTTAACACATCATCAGCCGTCATCGCGTTGCCACCGTGATCAAACAGTAAATCGTAATTAGTGTATTCGTTATTGACCGCGATAACCGCACGGTTCTCACTAATGGGGAATAAACTCATACCATCCGTGTTGTCACCAAATTGGCGCAGTTGAGCTTGCGACCCCTGCTTACCACTGGGATCAAATGCTGGCGCGTCAGCAAAAATAGGATCGCCCCACGAGAGCAGTGGTGTCGCCTTGTACCCTTTGGGTACGATAAACGTATCACTCGTCGACGCGGCAACGGCTTCAAAGTTAAGTAAAGACGTCTCACTTTGCGCCGCGAAAGCCTTGGTAATCGGGTTAAGCGAAAGGAAGGTACTGGCGCTGACTGCGGCCGTTCCGGCGATAAATCGACGACGTGAAAGTCGTGCATCGATCATTTGGCTGAATTGAGAATCTTGTTGGTCACGATTCCACATTGCTGACTCCTTGCGTAGTTATTTTTATGTAAATGCGCTCAGATAGTAGAAGCGGGCCGTGACACTTGGGTTAAGTTATTGTTTATTCTTAATGAAAGTAATATGGCAGTTATTGTTAATTTACATGACAATCTTATGCTAATGCGCGACTGCGCACTTTAATGTAATGAGACACCGATTTCATACAAAAAAATGTGATCACAAACCTAGATATTTTGTCCGTTGGCCGCTACATTATCTTTTGTTCATGAGGAACTAGGTTCACAAAAGCTCATTGACGAGCAATGTTGTTTTTTAAGTGAGGGATTATCATGAAAAAAATGAGAAAAGCTCAGTTGCATCGCGTTCGTATTCAGTACTGGAAAGAGTCGAACAAAAACGCGAGCAATCATAATCACGCGCAAATTCACCGTGCTAAGCTGGCTTAACCGCCAGCTTTTGTGTATCTAGCCCCTACGCCGCTCTATCGCGTAAAGCAACCAAGGCTTCTAACTCGTGCAGTATACTTTGCGTCTGTTTCGAATAGAGGTGCTTATCTTTGTAGCCAACCAACTGAATCAGGCGAACCTTGCCACAAATCATTAACTGACGCAGTATTCTATTAACCATTTGTACCTCTAGTGCCGTCTGATTTTCCAGCTGGGAACGTGGATAGAGGCAAGCCAAATCGATATTGATGATCACATCATCACAATGGGTTAAGTAACTGGCCAATTGTTGTTTGACTTGAAAGCGATGACTAAAAGAGCATTCTTCCATGGTCAACCAATCACAGCCTAGATCTTGCGCATAGTCAGTCCATCGGTTTTCCACCAGTGAATGATCGATACCAAGACAAAATAGCCGACATTCATTATATCGAGAAAGAGCAAAATGAAAGGCACTGCCCTGCTCTGGCTCCAGAGAGTCTTTAAGTTCAAACTGACGCCCGATGTGCACAATACCTAATTCTCGCTTTGGCGAGTGAAGCAAAGGTAATGAGTGAAGTAAGGTTTCACTGTTATTGGTCAACACAACTGGCATAGCTGCAGAGCCTAAACATTGGCTTAAGTGCAACTGGTATTCACCACGGGCTCTGACACTGAGGTTAAAATGACCACCGTTAAACCAACGCTGACCGTGATTGTCGATCATCCATTGATAACTCTCTTCTAAGTTCTGATTAGCCATTTCGAACTCAACATGGCTCATGGGTTTAAGCGGTTCGCTTACGCTAAGCATGACTAAACGTTGAGACGTCAGTTGTGCAGAATCATGTTGATTATGACGGCGAAATAACCCAAACATTTCCATTACCTCTCGGGGGGCAAAGCCCTTGCTGCTTGAAGAACGTGAAGAATAATCCTTTGTTGATTCATTTGAACTCGATGTGCAGGCGCCATCACCGAAATCGCCCCGACCAGTTTGGAACCTTTCATTACCGGAGCGCTGATACCAGATACCCCAACATCAATTTCTGATGTGCTCACCGCATAACCTTGATTGCGGATCTGCGCCAGTTCTTGTTGCCACTGTTCAATGCGTTGGTGCTCGTCAAAATAGCGCAAAATTTTGTCACAGCGAGCCTGAGGCATGTAAGCTAGCATCACTTTAGATGAGGCGCCTCGTAGCAGGGGTTGACTTTGACCCTGGACGTAGCTGCAACGAAGCGCCTGCATGCTCTCTTTGCGACTGACACACAATGCTCGATAACCGACCGGAACCATGTAAGCGGCCATTTCGCCAGTCTGCTTCTGTAATCGGTTGAGCACCGTGTCAACCACATCTAAATCGTGCTGGCTAGTTTGATAGCTGCGCATTAACAACAAGGCTGCCGGACCTATGATCAAGGTTTTGTCATTGGGGCTTTCTTCAATCAGATTCCATTCACGTAGTAGCTTCAAATGGCGATATAAGCTACTGATCGGCGTACCTAATTGCTCACTAAGCTGCTTTGCTGTCACAGGGTGATCATTAACTGCAACTTGCATTAAAAGCTGCAATACCTTCTCGTTAACTTGTCCACTATTTTGCTTCATAGAGTTCACGCTTATTTGTATCGTTACCTTAGAGTCACGATCAAATTCTATTCTTATAAATTGGGAATAAGAAACAAATAATGAACATATATTCTCATTTAATAAGAAATTACATCTAACGCCAGCCACTTTTGTCCTGATTCAGGTTGCTGATGCCACCCACAAAACTTTACTTAATGGTAAAGTTAAAATACTCTTCATAGCCATAAAAATTATAAACCAATCATCGCATTAGATAAGCCAGACAAATAATGAACTCGATTCAGGGACAGCTATGAACAAACTCGCCCTCTCACTTGGCCTAAGCTTAACACTCGCTCCTGCCTTCTTTTTTAGTTGCCAGATTTCACAAGCGAAGTCATCTGAAAGCACCACTGCCTACATGGTTGAACTGCCTATTGAGCGCAGCGCAACGAAACTTATCGCCCTAGAAGGTGAATTTAAGCCTTCTCAGTACACTCAAATAGTTGCCGAAAACAGCGCTAAAATTGTCAATATCTATGTTCATGATGGAGAGTATGTAGAAAAAGGCGCCCCGCTACTTGAGTTTGACCCGACCTTAGCAGCACTGGCCGTCAAAGCCGCTGAAAAAGAGTATCAGATGGCAACAAGGAACATCATCGAGTTAACTCGAACCTCGCAAGAAGATGATCCAAGATTCCAAACCGCTGTTCGCGCAGTTGAAGAGACCAGAAATAATTTACTGCTTGCGCAGAAAGAACAAGAAGCCACCACGATACACGCGCCTTTTTCAGGAAAACTCAGCCAAATTCGTTTCAACGCTGGCAACTATGTCAATGAGGGAGCATTAATCGCTGAGCTGGTGGCAAACGATACGGTTGAACTGCACTTTACGGCGTCGGCTGAAGTATTGAACGTATTTCGTCAGATGCTAAATAACGCCCCTGATAGCCTACAAGCGTCAATCATTAATAAAGATGGCCACTATATTGAGGGTAAACTTAAATATGTTGACGCTAAGCTGTCTGATCAAGACGCCTTTCTCAGAGCCTATGCGGTTTTCGACAACCACAATGATGAACACTTAATTGGCTCAAAAACCGCGTTCTATCTTAATAGCCCAGGTCCTGAGCCACAGCTGTTTGTGCCTAGCTCGGCGATTCATACCAACGATGGAACGCCGACTCTGTTCGTTCTGGATAAGCATCGAACGGTACAGGCCAAACAGGTCACTCTGGCGAAAATCAAAGAGAGCTATAACGGATATGTCCCGATAGAGTCTGGTCTAGCATCGGATGATTTTGTGCTAACCACTCCCGACGCCCCTGAGTTAGTCGGCAAGAAAATTGATCCTATGGTCAATCTAGTCAACCAGATTAATGAGATCTTAAAACGCCAATCTTGATGGTAAAAGCAGCAAACGGTCGGTAAAAGATGAAAAAACTCGCATTAACTGACACAAATGATAGAAGGCACAGCAATTTATGGTAGCTTGGCATTTTTCCCCATCCTGTATGGATAAAGGTATGGACAAACGAAACCAACGCAGTGAACGGACTAAGCAAAACATTCTATCAGCAGCAATTGAGTGCTATGAGGAAATGGGTGTACAAGGGGCATCTTTAGAGCTGATTGCTCAAAAAGCCAACTCAACAAAACCTACGCTCTATTCGCACTTTGGCTCGAAAGAAAAGCTCTACCAAGCCGTTGTTGAATACGTCATGAGTGAAGAAAAGCGCAATCATACGCTGGCAGATTTTGACCCAAAGCGCACAATACGTGAGCAGTTGATCGAGATTTTTACTCAGCAGCTTGACCGAGTCATGCAATGCGAAAAACGCCGCCTGCTTGTCGCAATTACTATTGAAGCCATGTGCCAAGGCCAGTGCCACCTCAATCAAGTTGAAGGCATTAAATCCTGCGCAATGGAGACTTGGTTAGAACAAGCTATCAACCATGGTGCACTACCGAAGCAAGATACAGCGGAGCTCGCCAATAATTTGTGGGCACTGGTGAAAGGCCGAACTTTTTTCCCAGTCTTTCTCGGCATGGCGCCAAACGACCCACAAGAGCGGTTAAAAAACTTAGAATCTGCGATAGACTTTTTCCTTGGCTGCCAAGGCGCAAAGTAAAGGATCCAATTGGCTCCTTTGCTTTATCCGTTTAAAGATTCACCGTTCGAACGAATCACTTGCTGATACCAATAAAAGCTTTTTTTGCGTTTGCGCGCTAACGTTCCACTTCCATCATCATGACGATCAACATAAATGTAGCCATAGCGCTTACTCATTTGTGCGGTTGAGTTCGCCACCAAGTCTATCGGTCCCCAACTGGTAAAACCCATTAGTTCTACCCCATCAAGCACGGCTTCTCGAGCTTGCACCAAATGATCGTTCAGATAAGCAATGCGATAGTCATCGACAATCTCACCATCGGGTGTCAATTCATCACGAGCTCCTAAGCCATTTTCAACAATAAACAGTGGTTTTTGGTAACGATCATGTAAAAAATTAAGCAGAATTCGCAGCCCTTTCGGATCGATAAGCCAGCCCCATTGGCTTTTTTCCAGATATGGATTGGGCACACTATCGATGATATTCCCAACCTCTTTGTGTTTTGGATCAGCACTGGCACAGCCGCTGGCGTAATAACTAAAGGAGATAAAATCAACACTGGCGCTAGCTAACACGTCGACATCATCAGGCTGCATTTCTATCTCGATGCCTTGCTCACGGAAATAGCGCAACATATAACTTGGGTACTTTCCGCGAGTCTGAACATCACCAAAAAACAGCCACTTATTGTTCTCATGCATCGCAGCTAGCACATCATCCGGATGACACGTCAGCGGATAATTAATTGCGCCAAGTAACATGTTACCGATCTGAGCATCTGGAATGATCTGGTGGCACAAGTTAACGACCTGCGCACTGGCAACTAGCTGGTGATGTATGGCTTGGTAAATTGCTTGTTCATTGGCATCTTCCGCTAAACCAACACCAGTAAATGGCGCATGAAGAGACATGTTGATTTCATTGAATGTCAGCCACAACTTTACGCTGTCTTTATAACGTTCAAACACGACACGAGCATAACGCTCAAAGAAAGTGATCAGTTGGCGGTTTCCCCACCCGCCATAGTTTTCGACCAGCGAATACGGCATTTCGTAATGTGACAAAGTGACAAAAGGCTGAATGTCATACTTTGCTAACTCAGCAAAAATCTTATCGTAATACGCAAGACCTGCCTCATTTGGTTCAAGTTCATCGCCGTTAGGAAAAATACGCGTCCAAGCAATCGATAAACGTAAGCAATTAAACCCCATCTCATTAAACAATGAGATGTCTTCTGGATAACGATGATAAAAGTCGATGGCCACATCTTTAATACCCGCACCGCGCTGCTCGCGAGTTTGGTGAGGGCTTAAAATACCGTTTGGTAACATATCCGCTGTTGATAGCCCTTTTCCGTCGCTATCAAAGTGTCCCTCGACTTGGTTGGCGGCAATCGCCCCACCCCATAAGAAATTGGTTGGAAACGTCATCATTTACTCCGATCAATTACATTAACTGATTCCATTGTAGCGATGAAAAACGCCGCAAATGAGGCTCAGTTCACCGAAATAAATTTCCTAGTTTGGCGGCGAAGTAAAGGTTTTGGCATTTTCGAGACATTCGCGACAACTTTATTGTCACTTAGCGATTATGCTTGGATTAGGCGAGTTACAATAAGGTCACTATTATGAACTACAAGCATATTCTCGTTGCACTAGAACTCAGCGAAGAAACTAAGGTGCTAATAGACAAAGCGAATTACTTAGCAACATTGACCAATGCGGAGATATCCTTCATTCATATTGATGGTTCGCATGGTGAAATCTATCCCGAAGTGGCGGATATTCAAGCCAATGACACTCAACGGCCTTTCGGTGAACACACGATAGAGCAGATTCGCGCTTTTGAAGCCTATAGCGAGCATCCAATCAAGCACATCTTAGTCGGCACCGGCGACTTAGCTGACAAGCTAAAAGCGACCATCGAAGACAAACAAGTTGATCTGTTGCTGTGTGGTCATCATCATGATTTTTGGAGCAAAATTGTCTCTTACTCTAAGCATTTAGTTGATAAGTCCCCAGTCGATATTCTCGTTGTACCTATCTAGTATCGCTTAGTTTGTCATTGTCGCAGCCAACCCGCTCTGGCTGCGACAGAACCTATGCAACTCCAACATCCCCATTATGGAAAAAAAATCGCCATAGTCATTGGGCAAATTGGCTATTTTTCTTTTATCGTGTTTGCCATAAATTACTCACATCAAATTGAACAACCAAACAAACTCGCTAGTTTGAAGATATCCTGCTGTCATCTGCCAATCAAACACTGTTGACATATGGAACAACTTTTCTGCTATGACGCGCCCCAATTTAGAGAGTGAGAAATCGATATGACGCACCCAATTATTCAAGATCTTAACCGTCGCTACACAACAAAAAAATACGACGCGAACCAACGTATCTCAGAGCAAGATATACAAGTTATTAAGCAGGCACTGCGCTTATCAGCCTCGTCAATTAACTCGCAACCATGGAAATTTATTGTGTTGGAAAGTGATGAAGCGAAACAGCGTTTCCATGATACCTTCGTCAACAAATTCCAGTTTAATCAACCGCATGCAACAGAAGCATCACATACGATTTTATTTGCCCATAACCCTCACTTCACCAAAGAAGATTATAAAAAAGTAGTCGATGCCGAAGTCACATCAGGTCACCTACCAGCAGAGCGCTACAACGATATGCTTAACGGTGCGTTCGGTTTTGTCGAACTTAACACCGATAACCAAGGCTTTAATGGTCACTGGACCAAAGCGCAAACCTACATCGCGCTTGGAAACATCTTACACACTCTCGCCCGTATGGGGATTGCCTCTACGCCGATGGAAGGTGTCGACGCCGAGCTGATTGGAGAAACATTCAAGCAAGAGCTAGATGGCTATCAATGTGACTTTGCTTTAGCAATTGGCTATCACAAACAAGATGAAGATTATAATCACGGCTTGCCAAAAGCTCGCTTACCCATCGACGATGTAGTGACAACACTGTAAGCGAGATTAAACAAGATGGAAAAGTTAACTATTATTGCCAATATTGTCGCCAACGCCGACAAAATAGAACTGGTGCGAGACGAACTGTTAAAATTGATTGATAACACTCGCCAAGAACTAGGCTGCATCAACTACGATTTGCACCAAGATCAGCACAATCCTGCCCATTTTGTCTTTTATGAGAACTGGCAGTCTGCACAAGCACTCGAAGCGCACTTGGCCAGCAAGCACATTAGCGAATATGCTCAAGCGGTTGAAGGAGCCATTGAATCATTCACCATCCATCGTTTGACACAAATCGGTTAATGCCTCACTTGATACAAAAAAGGCTTCCAAAATACGGAAGCCTTTTACATTGTAAATCAATCAAAGGTTAGCGAACAATCAGCCCCAGCAGGATACCCACTGCGCCAAAATCTGCATCACTAAAGGTGGTATTGGCAAAACCTAAATCACCAAGTACTGGCATGAGGAATACTGGCAAGAAGGTGATCAGTAGACCTTGCGCAAACGCGCCAAGAATAGCACCACGACGACCACCAGTAGCATTACCAAACACACCCGCGGCAGCACCGACAAAGAAGTGCGGTACGACACCAGGAATAATCACAGTTAATCCCATCACGTAAAGCAAGAACATACCAACTAGACCGGCAGCAAAGCTCGATAAGAAGCCGACCAATACCGCATTTGGTGCGTAAGGGAACACAACCGGACAATCAAGCGCAGGCTTTGCATTGGGTACCAACTTGTCTGAAATCCCTTTGAAGGCAGGAACGATTTCAGCGATAACCATACGCACACCTTGCAAGATAACGTACACACCACCAGCAAACGTGATTGACTGCATTAAAGCAAACATAAACCAGTGTTTACCGCCACTCACTTCACGCACGAAATCACCACCAGCAAAGATACAGGTCACCATAAAGATGATACCCATGGTAAATGAAATCGCAACGGGCGTATCACGCAAGAACAATAAGCTCTTTGGTACGTCCATGTCTTCAGTAGAGTGCTCTTTATTACCGAACTTGCTACCAATGAAACCTGCCAACACGTAAGAAAGTGTTGAGAAGTGACCGATAGCAACCTCATCAGAACCTGTTACTTGCTTCATGTAACGATGTGCAATCGCAGGGAAAAACACCATCACTGAGCCAACGACTAGTGAACCTAGAGCGATAAGTGGCACACCACTCATACCACTAGACGACAAGATTGCAGCAACCATCATCGACATAAACAAGGTATGATGGCCCGTCAAAAAGATAAATTTCCAAGGAGTCAAACGAGCAATCAAGATGTTTACTAACATGGCAAAGAACATGATCATCGCCATCTCTTTACCAAACGCCTCTTGCGCAATTGAGACAATGGCTTCGTTGTTTGGTACCACACCGCTTATGCCGAATGCTTGTTGGAAGATGGTGGCGAAGTCACCAAGTGAACTTACCACCAACCCAGCACCCGCACCGAGAATAATGAAACCTAAAATCGTTTTTACGGTACCTTTGACACATTCCGTCACAGGCTTTTTCTGTGCGATTAAACCAATCAGGGCAATCAAGCCAACCAAGACCGCCGGCTCTGACAGGACATCATTCATTAAAAAATTAAAAAATTCCATAACGCCCCCTTATAGTGCGCCAAGTTCTTCAAGAGCCGTTGACAAGCGCGTTTTCATCGCCACTTTGTCTACCATGTTATCTAAGCTGACAATCTTTGGTTCAACTCCCAAAGATTTGAGCTGATCGGTAATGTCGTTAGTGCCAATAAAGATATCGCAATCCGTTCCTTTAGCACTGCCTAGGTCGATATGATCAACCTCTGCAGCAATACCTAACTCTTTAACTATGCTTTTGATGCTCATTTCCATCATCAAGCTCGTTCCAAGACCGTGTCCACAAACAACCATAATTTTCATCATTCTGTACCTTTTTTATATTCCTAATATCTGTAGGGGGTGATAGCAGGAGTTATTGTTTCAGTTAGTAGTTTTTGATTACCGCAACGATATCTTGTGCGGTTTTCGCATTACAAATTTGTTCAACATGTTCGTCATTCATAAATAGCTCGGCCAGTTTGGATATTGCACCAACATGACTGTCGCTGTCGGTTGCGGCTAACGTGACCAGCATTTTCACAGGGTCATTGCCTTCCGAATCGAAATTAACACCATTTTGGATAACAGTAAGCGCGAGTGAGAGACGGTTTACACCATCTTCAGGTCGGGCGTGCGGCATTGCCATCCCAGGACCGACAACATAGTAAGGACCCAGCTCTTGGTGAGAGCGAAAGATAGCATCGACATAACCTGGCTCAATGGCACCGTTATCTATCAACGCCTGACACGACTTTGTTACCGCATCTTTCCAGTTTGTTGCATCACTATGGATGCGAATAACGTCAGGGGTAATCAGTTCACTAAGCATTGCATCATTCCAGTTTGTTGTGTTGACAGTGATACTCTAGCGATGATCTTGAGATAAAAAACAGATCAACGTCACAAATGATAGCGCTATCTGATAGCGCTACCATAAACTGTGATAGCGCTATCATTTTAAATCAACAAACTGACAGTATTGACTTGAGTTCACTCTCCAATGCGCTAATATCGTTCCACCCCAAGCGCTGTGGTATGATATCAGCGTAAACGATGAGAAAAATTACGAAGTAAAATAATGAGTGAACCGCGAAAACGAAGAAGTACAGGTAAAGTAACACTCGCAGATGTAGCCAAAAAAGCTGGCGTGGGTTCTATGACCGTTTCGCGAGCACTGCGAACACCTGATCAGGTATCGGAAAAACTGCGCGAGAAGATCCAACAAGTTATTGATGAACTAGGTTATATTCCCAACAAAGCCGCTGGTGCTCTCGCCTCAGCCGAAAGCTATTCCATTGCACTGATCGTACCGTCACTACTCGAAAAATCCTGCTCAATGTTCATTCCTAGTTTTCAGCACAGATTGAATAAAGCGGGGTATCAACTCCTGCTTGGCTATAGTGATTACTCCGTTGATAAAGAAGAAACACTGCTGTCGACCTTTTTAGAGAGTCGACCATCAGGTGTCGTACTTTTTGGTGGCGAACATAGTAAACGAACCCATCAATTACTCGACTCAGCAAATATCGCTGTTCTCGAAATATCTGAAATCACTTCAAAGCCTGACTTTCTCAACTTGGGAGTTGATCACTTTGATATTGGTAAAACATGTACCAAACACCTTATTGAGCAAGGCTTTAGCAATGTTGGGTTTATCGGTGCACGCGGAGAGCACGCCTCACTACAGCGTAAACTACATGGCTGGCAAAGCGCTATGATTGACAACTACTTGGCACCCGATCATTTTATTACTACCCACGAAGCGCCCTCGTCACAATTAGGTGCAGAAGGGTTAGCCAGACTACTTCTGCGTGATTCAACGCTCAATGCCTTAGTCTGCAGTCACGAAGAGATCGCTATCGGCGCCCTATTTGAATGCCACCGACGGGTACTTAAGGTGCCCACGGATATCGCCATCATTTGCTTAGAAGGCTCAACGATGGCAGAGCACGCCTACCCAAGCCTAACCAGCGCCGAAATTGATTATGAACATATGGGCACTCGCGCGGCAGAAAAGTTGATCAATAAAATAAAAGGTGAACCTGTCGACACCATCACCGATATCGGTTTTAAACTAACGCGTCGCGCCAGCACGGCGATCAATTAACGCCTTACCGTACTTGCTTCAAAGTAAGTACGGTCTCCCGACCAAGTCAAACTCCCCCCATCACAACTTCTTCGTAGTTATTTCCCTGCACAATATTTGACTACGTTAACAATCTGCCATACTGAATATATTTATCCAAATAATTCATGACCTATATCAATTCCAAAATCTGATAGATCTCGTCATCCTAGCTATATTAGTAAAATATAAATAAAAAAAAGGAACCATGATGACTTCAGTCGCGCTAGATCAAACAGCAGGCCAAGATAAAAAACAACCGAAGTTATTTGGCTTTTTCGCAAGCGTCAGCATCAAACTAAAGTTAAGTCTTCTGCTAACCCTATTCGCTTTTCTGGTGCTCGGTTACCAAGGTATTTCGGGAATGCGCACCTCTGCCGCTTATATCGAAGATCTCTATAGTCAGGGAATGCAACACACGATCCGAACAAGCCGAGTGATTGATGAACTTGGCAACGCAAGAAGCGCCCTGTTACTCGCTTCTCAACATGCTCCATCATCTTCCACCGCGTCGATGCACGACCATCCACTCAGCCTGCACATCGATCAAATTCACGCCTCGCTTAAAATACTGCATAACATCATAGATAAGGAGTTATTGCAGTCTAAGCTAGCACCAGAGGAAGCCCGTGTAGTGAATAACCTTGCCAGTGTTGTTGATGACATCACTGACCGAGGTTTTACACCAGCCATCGCTAAACTCAATAGTGGTGACTTCACCGGTTCCAACGTCATATTGCTCGAACAAATCAACCCACAATTTCAACAAGCTTACCAGTACGCCGAGCAGTTTTTCACGATGCAAGTAGAAGAAGGTAAAGAGAGCTTCCATGATGCCCAAAACAATACTCAACGTTTCATCTGGACGGTCAGTTCGATAACCCTTATCTCGCTAGTCGTGATTGTCAGCATGTCGTTATTTGTGGTTAAGCGGGTCAATAATGCCGTAGCGCAACTTGAGCACACCTCAGATAAAATTGCACGAGGCGACTTGACTCAACGACTTGATACTTCTGGTAATGATGAATTTTCGCATATTGCGGAGTCAGTGAACCGTATCGTGACCAGTTTCCAACATGTAGTACAAACCAACCGTGACTCGATCAGCCAGTTAGCGCGCTCAGCCGAGGAGAACTCCGCGGTAGCAATGCAAACCAAGCAAAACATCATGACTCAACAAGCCCAAACCGAACAAGTCGCGACCGCAATTAACCAGTTCACTGCCACGGTACATGAAGTGGCGCAAAGTGCTGCGTCTGCGGCCAACGCCTCTGAGCAGGCCGACTTAGCGGCCGCTAATGGACAACAAGTGGTGATGGACAGCGTGGAGATGATTGAACGATTATCCCAAGAGATGCAAGACTCGGTAGAATCGATGCACCAATTGGCCAAACACTCAGAAGAGATTGGCAGTGTGGTGGATGTGATTCAAGGCATTTCTGAACAAACGAATCTGCTGGCACTCAATGCCGCGATTGAAGCGGCGCGGGCCGGAGAGCAAGGTCGAGGCTTTGCTGTTGTTGCTGATGAAGTTCGTACTTTAGCGAGCCGTACTCAGGAATCGACAGAAGAGATTTTGCAAACCATCCAGCGATTGCAACAAGGTAGCCGCGACTCAACTCAACGGCTTGAAACCGGAGCAAGTAATGCACTTTCAACGGTTGATAAAGCACGCGAAGCGGGCGATGCATTGACCCAAATAAAATTGAGCGTAGACCAGATCACAGCGATGAATGCGCAAATCGCCACTGCGGCTGAAGAGCAGAGTTTAGTGACAGAGGAAATTAACGCCAACATTAGCAGTATTAGTGAGATTTCAAATCAGAATGCAGTGGGAGCTGAGCAAAGTAGCGCGGCGACTCAAGAACTCGCACAACTTTCTGAAGTACTGCGCAGTGAAATTGATCATTACAAAGTCTAATTCCCCAAGGCCCACGCTGTTGTGGGCCTAATTTTTCTCTTTGGCAACAAAGGTAAGCGCAATCCCACCTAAAACCAGTAGCGAAGATAAAACCGCAGTAAAGGTCACGGATTCACCAAGGCCGAAATCTCCAGCCACAAACGCCATCACAGGTACCGCAAGTTGAGCGACTGACGCCTGTAACACCGATATACGTTTGACGACTTGATACCACAATATATAGCCAAAGCCTGATGCGAAAATACCCGACAGCATGGCCCAAATGATGCCTGACCAAGAGAGGCTTTCACCCGAAAACAGGTAAGGGCTGACGACTACAGCCAGAAACGATGCCAAAACAAACCCGTGGGTAATCGCTACCGAAGCCTCACCCGTCTTTCGTCCTAATAAGGTAAACACTGCCCAGCATATTCCAGCCAACACCATTAACAGCGCCGCGGTAAGACTTGGGGTTTGCGCCGAAGGCAACATCAGTAACGAAAAACCACTAATAGCAATACCAATACCGCTGAGTTCAAGCCAAGAAAGGCGATTGCCTGATAAAACATGAAACGTCACTAAGGTGAGTTGCACCATGCCAAATAGAATCAGTGCGCCTGTGCCAGTACTTAACTGGGTATAAGCAAACGAAAAGCAGATCGCATAGCCAAAAAGCGCAATGCCAGACCACCAGCTTAATTTATCACGGACAAAAGCAACATTAAGTTGGCGACGAAGTCGTAAAATGATCGCAAGGGTCACAGCGCCAGACACCAAGCGAATAAAGGTAAATGAACCCGGGTCAATCGATCCATCAGCCAGTGCATATCGGCAGAAAAAGGAGTTGGCGGCAAAGGCAAATAACGCCAACACCAAGTGGATGGAATGAGACATGCGCTTCCTTTCGAGTGTTGTATTAATTATATCTACCCATAATCAAACCGCCTTGCTTAAGCATCTTTTTGAGTGTGATGGCTTAGATAGGTTTGAGCCTGCTCTCGTCCCATGTACTTAGCCAGAACACGCTCAGAGACTTCGGTTAAATCGACCACGATCAAACCATCAAGGGCAAAGTTAAACGCAGGATCGATATTAAAGCAGACAAGCTTGCCGTTTAACCCTAAATATTGGCGCAGTAACACTGGCATACCCATCCCTTGCTCTAAGCGGCTGAGGACTTTGGACAGTAAAGGGAGCTTGGCCAACGAGCTTAGCATATCGGGGCGCCAAAACTCCTCTCCACTTAGTTGCAGTGGTGTGGTGGGATGAACTAACCGTGCTTTATCATCGTCATAATAGTGTACTGTCATTACCGAGGCGATAAGCTGCCTTGCAACAGGACTGTAATCATTACTAATACTTACAGGGCCAAACAGGTGAGTATAATTGGGCTGACGATGGACAAAGGTCGCAATGCCCTTCCAAAGCAGCAGTAGTGATTGCATATTTCGTTGATAAGGCTGCGCCACCACAGATCGCCCGACTTCAATTGAGCAACCAAGCTTAGCTAAAAAACTCTGGTCATATTGAAATAAACTCGACGAATAGAGTGCATCGACGCCTCCTTGTTCAACCAGTTGGTCCACTAAACCTAAACGATACGCGCCGACCAACTCGCGCTGATGATTATGCCAAACAAACAACTGATGATAATGCGGATCAAATCGATCAATGTCACAACTGCGCCCGCTGCCTTCCCCCACCTGGCGAAAGCTCTCTTCTCGCACTCGGCCAATCTCGCGCATCATATGGGGTATTTGTTTCGTTGGTGCGCAATAGACCGAAAACTCGCCCTGATCAAGTAGCTTGTAGTCACTCAGCTTGGCTAACTCTTGCTCAAGAAGCGCTATCGCAACTGGTGCGATGATCGGCTCAGCTTGATCAGGGATTGGCAGCGTCTGTGGCGCTTGATCTAAACTGCTCATCAAATAGGTATTAAGACGCAAGTAGTGCGTCACCTCTTGATCGCTGGCAAAGTCTTTAACCTCACTAAACACAATAGGACTACCGATCGACACTGAAATTGTCTGCCCCGCCTTGTTTAATAATTCTCGCCCGAGTAACGCAGTCCTAAGCAATGGATGGATGCGCCCGAGTTGGTAGAACAGCTTACTGTTCATACCACGAATGAACACAGGTACCGTGGTGGCTTGGGTGTGTTTGATGAACTTTGCAACAGATTGGCTCCACTGTTTGTCTGTGACCCGTTTGTCGCCAGCTTGCCAAGCAGAAACCTCACCCGCTGGAAAGATGATCAACACACCTCCTTGTTTAAGATGTTGATTCGCTTGTTTAATAGCTTTGCGATTGGTCGCACGCCCCCGTTCACCACCAAACACATCGACGCCAATAAACAACTCATCAAGCTCTGGGATTCGTTTGAGCAACTCATTCGCCAACACTTTGACATCTTTGCGCACCTGAGCAATCAATGAGGCGAGAATAATCCCTTCTATGCCTCCAAATGGATGGTTAGCCACGATCAATACTGGTCCCTGCGGGGGAATATTGTCCAAGCTGCCGTGATCAACCTGATACTGAGTCCCAATACGCGCCAGCGCTTCTGTCATAAAATCAAAGCTATTTTTCGGTAACGCGCTTTGACAATAGAGCGTATCAAGTCGTGCTAACCCCGTCGCCCACTCTAATACAGACTCACCAATACCAAAGGGCGTTTTACGCGGTAATCGAAACGGACTGGCTATCATTGGGTGATCCTCATCGTTTATTGGCCAATCAACGTAGGCCAGTTCTGATCTGCGACCTGAATATGACCCGCTTGATCTTGATCCCACCACTGTTTCACTTTAGCGCTGTAGTTAAGGTAGAGCTTACCGTCGACGATCGCCCACTGGTGAGGGTCCGAAGGAGCAAAGTCATTTTTGACCGATACCGCCCAGGCGCAGTATCCACCGTACTGAGGCGCGTACCGCTGAGGGTCAGAAAGAAATAACTCAAGATTCTGCTGCGAAGAAAAATACCAATCGGCACCTTTGTATTCACTGTGCCACTGGCTATTGCCTTCAACGGCCTTGCCTTGGGTAAAATAAGCCACCGTATCAAAACCACTGAGCGCTTTATTGCTAAACAGACTGGTTGAGATTTCATCTTTGGCCAGCACTGGCGTGCTCAACAGTAAGACAAATAGTAAAAATAGTTTCTTCATTTAAAAACTCCTTGTTGTATTGTTTCAGCCGGCAAACAGCTCTGTTGGGTAGCAAAGTCGATATTGAGCTGCTCATCAATGGACTGATAAATCATTTTCTGCTGATTAGAAGAGACGATAACAGACGTAAAACTGACCGTTCGGGCATCGTCTCTGACCATTAGCGGAGATAAATGCGGCGCTGAGACATCGTGGGTTTGATGGAACTGCTGACCAAGCTCTAGCTGTGAATTGTGTTGTATTAAGTGATTAAACAACTGGCAGCGGTAGTGGTGCGCCTTATCAAAATGCAGCGCAGCTGAAGTGATCGGGGCACTCCCGTGAGTGCGGTGAAGTTCTACACCATCCCATAGCCACACCGGGGTCTGGTTAGCATTGCGCCGAGTATCAAACGACACAAGAGTAAAAGGAGCAAAATGGCTCAGATCCATTGCCAGAAGGCGGCTATCGACCTCTTCACTAACAGCACTGCTTGCTAAGCGCTTCACAATCAAACCGCGACTCGTCAGTACACCTTGTGGCAGTGAACCTTGATAATAGTTGAGCAAACAGAGCGTCACACCATACTGATTGGTGGTAATCCAACTGCCTCCGCCAACCGGATCAATCGGCATCACACAATGCACGCCATCAATCACAAACCGCTGTGGCTCAAGCGCGGGTGCACGTGAGCGCTGTTCATCGCGATTGAAGTAGACTTGGTAGTGGTTGCTGCCATGATAAACCCAAGAAAGTGTACACATAATTTATTGCGCTCTTTGGTAGCTTGCGGTCGCGGGTGCAACGCCAAAACTGGCTTGAGTTTGCACGCCACGTAACGAGGCAACCACTTTCGCCATTGCGAAATGATGGGTCGCATGTAAAGTCGCAAAGGTGAGCTCACGAACCAATGTTGACTTGACCTCTTCACTATGGGTTTGCGACAACATGATTTCCGTTTCTACACACACGTTTTGGTTAAGCTGCTGGTGCGGTAAGTTGAATAACCACTGGATCAACTCGGCAATCTCTTGTTTAGCAAGACTGATGCTTCTTTCGACTCTATGACCGCGACGACGGACGTTGTAGTCAATTTTTCCCGATTGATGTTGAATCGCCTGAAACAGATCGATCCAATGGCGATAATGCTCCCCGATAGAGCTACTGACATGCGGCTGGGCCACATAAACATAGTCATCGTCATTTATTAGTTCGAGAAACTCGTACCCTTGCGACAGAGTTTCTATACAGCCAACTACCACAGGGGAAGTTTTTGCCTTGCTCTCTAAAGCAAGGTCAGGATGGATATTATTCATTATTTAACGCCTTACTAAATTGCACGGTTAATCGGTCATCGGGTAAAGTTTAGTCAGCCGTTTTTCTTCTCGCCACGCCTGTATCAACACAGAGAGACTCGGGCTTTGCAGACCTTGTTGCTTGTGTTTAGCGCCTATCTGATACAGCAAGCGGTACTGCTTGAGCAAAGTGGCAAAGATCTCCCGTAGTGGAGTATCACTGTCCCAAATGTGCGCCGCCTCACTACTGGCACCGTTTATCTCAAGAATGTCGAAGCTTTCCCCTCTCATGAGTAGATTGATATCCTCAAACTTGATATCTAATCGTCCGTAACAAAAACCAGGGAAATCCGCTAACACGCCGTCGAGCGCTTTTTCAAGCGCTTCGGTAATAAACGCGTTACCACTGCGGAAAATTGCGCCACGGGAATGGCTACCAGCAAAAGCCAATTGGAACTCTTCCCCTAGCCCCAAGACTCGATCTAAATCTTCGGTATGGCGCGGTAGATAGAGATGCTTGAGTTTACCCGCTCGCGGGCAACGTTCGATCAGCGCTTTTAGTGTCGATACGCCATCACCTACCACCAAGGGGCTGTATTTGAGCGTCAATGAGATGATCTTGCCACAGCGCTCCTCAGGCTGACGGACGTAAAACACCCCAGCTTCAGCGCGATAACGTGATTTCTGTTGCAATAAGAAGCGTCCCTTATTAGGAAAAGATTGGATGTACTGATATAGCTGCTGCTGATCTTGAACCAATTTAACCCCAACACCACGACAACCCAGATCTGGCTTTGCCACCAGCGGATAAGAGAGTGAAGCTCGTGTTAACTCTACGAGCACGTTGTCCACTTGTTCATCAAGACTAACCGCGCTTTTACTCACGGTAATAAAGGGCAATATCCATGCTTTGGTTTGCTCACCGACCGCGGTGAAAATATCGTGTTTTGACTCGCCCACCATGCCGCTGAGCTTAATGCCCGGATTGGCAAGCAGAGGTAACGCCCAATCACGATGCCAACAACTCAAAGCAGCACTTTGAATTAAGACTGGCGTATAAAAAAACCACGTTGGTAGAAACTCAAAAGGAGAGATAACGCGTTTGGGCGGATCTAACACTGGCATGCCAGCATTGATACGCCCTTGCGGCAAGGTTTCTAACTTAGCGAGCGGTGTCATACTTATTCCTTACCAAGCGTTTAGTTATCAGTGTATTGACTAGCCACAACACAAACACACCACAGGGAATAAGCAGCCATCCCATCGGTTGTGACTGTATCCAGCTCAGCTGGCCCAGTTGAAGTAAAGAGCCAAAGACAAGTGCCGTCCACAATGCGGTCGCGCTCAACACTGCAATAAAAAAGGTTTTTATCTCGATATCGACAAAACCACTGAGGGTAAAACCGACCGTTCTCAGCCCCGGAACAAAGCGCACCACAAATAAGGTCACTAGTGCGTGTTGTTGCAGCTGACGTCTCACTCGTCTGCCGCGCTGAAAACGCAATAGTCGATAATGAAGCAAAGGGACTTTTTTAGCCGCTTTTCCGACCAAATAGAGCGCAAGATCTCCACTGCTGATACCAATAAAAATCGCCAGCAGTGCCATACTGGTCGGCATGGTTTGCTGCACAGCTAACGTCGCGGCAGTCACTATGGCTAAATCTTCCAGTAAATATGAGAGCAAGATAATCGCGACAAACAAAACAGGTGCAGACCATTCTTGTTGTAACAATCCGTTGTTTATCGAGGTGGCAATATCCATGCTCGTTTCCTAGGTTGGTTCGACTCAATGCTTACTTTTCAAAGTCTTTAGCAAAGGCGCACATATTTTGTCCACTGTGAATATAAGGATAGGAAACTCAGATAAAAAATTTCAATAATGGCGAAATTTGTTACCTGAGCCTGGATCTAATCAGTGTCAGTCATTAAAAGGATGTAAGCGCTTGCTTTTTGTACAGACCTTATTGCAGATAGCGTGTCAGCATGCAAACATATCGTTCAGAAGAATCGAGCGCCACATCACTAATACCTCTTCTGCGCACGCAAGGAATCGCACTCACTATGGAATCTCTATCGCTAGCCCAAGCACAAAAACTGGCCCTGCTGTCACAAGGATTGCCCTCCTCTGAGAAAAAAGGCGGCGCATACGACAAAACTCTCAAAGTCTTGGAGCAACTCGGCTATGTGCAGATAGACACAATTTCAGTGGTACAACGAGCGCACCACCATACCCTTTGGAGCCGAAACCTTAGCTATCAACCTCACCACCTTGAGCAGTTGGTCGCGAACAAAAAAGTGTTCGAGTATTGGTCACACGCCGCGGCTTACTTACCAATCAAACACTATCGTTATACCTTGCCACGCAAGGCCGCTATCAAGTCAGGTGAGCAACGTCATTGGTATTGCAAAGACCGTCAGTTGATGCAAAACGTTCTGCGTCGCATTGAAGAAGAGGGGCCGTTAATGGCCAAGGATTTCGAATCTAAAGCCAACAAAACTGACGGCTGGAATACCAAACCTAGCAAGCGAGCGCTCGAAAACTTATACATGCAGGGGGATTTGATGATCGCTGAGCGGCGCGGTTTTCAAAAAGTTTATGACTTAACCTCGCGCGTCTTACCTCTCGAGACGAATACTTCAATGCCAACCGCTCAAGAATACGGGCGCTTTCTAGTCATGAGCTATCTCAATGCTCACGGTTTCGGCTCGTTAGCTGAAATGGTCTACCAGCTCAAAGACGTGCGGGATATTGTCAAACAAGCTCTACACGACTTAGAAGCGATGCAAAAAATCACCAAAGTGAAGATAGGATCCGGTGAATACTATGTCTGCATCAAAGCACTTGAACTGGTAAACAAACGCCTTAATCGCAAACGTGCAAAAATTCTTTCCCCGTTTGACAATCTGCTGATTCAAAGAAAACGAGCAAGTGGCATCTTCAATTTTGACTATTTGATCGAATGCTACGTACCAAAACAGAAGCGGCAATTTGGTTATTTCTGTCTACCAATACTTTGGAATGGTCAATTGGTCGCGCGTGCCGATTGTAAAGTTGACAAAAACCACTCAAGGCTTGATGTACTGCATCTATTTACCGAGGCGAATTTAAAAGATAAAGACACGTTTTTGACTGCGTTAGAGCAAGAGTTACAAGCGTTTGCCATTTTTAACCAGTGTCACTGCTTTACCATTCATAACCATTCAGAAAACTGCCGTTAAACCACAAGTATGAGTAAAAAGTAAGCGCCAACTTAAAGTGAGCGCTTACTTTATAAACTTAGACTACCCAAGCGTACGGCTGAAACATTTCATCTAACGGCGTTTTAGCGACACGGTTTACGTAGTTACTGATGACCTTTTGCGACAGGCCTAAAATCACCTCTAGAATTTGCTGATGACCATAACCTGCTGCAAAGAAAGCCTCGACCTCTTGCTCTGACACGTCACCACGCTTACGTACCATACTTAAAGTGAAGTCGTGCAGTGCTTGCAGTTTCTGAGTTGGCATCGGCGCGTTGTTGCGCAGCGCTTCGGTAACCGCAGGGTCAACTTTCATCGAATGAGCAATCGCGGTATGTGCTGGAACACAGTAATGACACTCATGCTCGACGTTGATGGTTTGCCACACCACCGTTAGCTCTTCAGCATCAAACGACGAGTTAACAAACTGCTGGTGAAGTTGGTTGTAGCCAATCAAGGTTTGTGGCGAGGCAGCAAGACGCGCAAGCAAACCCGGAATCGCACCCATTTGTTTCTGTGCGCCAGCAAGAATTTCTCGGCTCTGTTGTGGTGCGTCTTCTGCTGTGTGTACCGTAAAGTCAGTCATAGTCGTTCCTATATTTATCTTTGTTTTTCATGTGGCAGGATTTGTCCCGATGCAAACGACTATAGAAGAATTTGAACGTTCGTTCAATAACTATTTTGAACGAACGTTCAAGTAGTGCTGCCGATTGGTTTTATTCACTGTTTTTGTTTGGCTATTGCAACATCTAGCACCAGGAATCGCAGTTGAAGCCTTTGCGCTTTACCTGGCGTGAGTCAGTCTCTATAATTTGAACTATCGTTCAAGAATATAGGTATTATTGTGGCTAAGGCGGCTAAGTTTGATCGTCAACAGGTGATTGAGAAAGCAACCAATCTCTATTGGCAGAAAGGGTTTCATGGGACATCAATGCGTAGTTTGCAAGATGCGATCGACATGCGACCTGGGAGCATCTACGCAGCCTTCGGTAGTAAGGATGAGCTGTTTAAGCAAGCACTGGATAACTATACCGACTGCGGGCGAGCAGACCTTGAGCGCTGTCTTGCTGCAAATGACTCACCAATTCAAGCTTTAAAACAGTTTATAAAATTGATTGTCATTGATTCTCGTACTCATGCGCCTAATGGCATGTGTATGTTAGCTAAAACCATTGCTGAACTTACTGATGAGCAGCATGATCTGCTTGAGCATGCCAAAAAATGCTATCAAAGCATGGAAACCGAGTTTACCAAGGCGTTAAGGCTTGCACAGCAACAGGAAGAAATTCGAGCCGATAAAGATCTTCAGCAACTGGCACGTCACGTTCAGATTCAGATCTCTGGATTAAGAACTTATATCAAAGCAAGTCATGATGAATTGCCACTTGAGCAGATGATTGATGATATTTTCACTCACTATCCGTTTTAAGTGATTCTAGCAAATAGCTCAAAACGGGTCTGCAATGCGCTAAAAAGCGCCTATTGAACAATTCAAACACGCCGCTTGAATCAATACACCCGTCATGCATGTCATGGGTGCGCTTCTTACCAGCGGCGATCAGGGTCTATAGCTGTTGTTCTAAATCATCTTCTTCGAACATAGATGAGAACTTAACCTCAAACTGATTGAATTTAAAAATACTCGCGCCATGAACACGTTTAGTGGTGACCTTTTCTTCACCAAACTGGACGGTAACGTGGCTGTAAACTTTACCCTTAACCTCAACGACTGCTTCTTCGAGGGCTACCTCAAGTTCATTATCATGGTTATCGCGAACGGCTTTAACTTTCTCTAAATGTGCATTAGCTGCCTGTTTATCTTGTTCAAGTTGTTGCTCTTGCTCAGGCGTTCGTTGTGACTTAGGTATTTTTTTCAGCTCGAGCTCTTTACGCACCATATTCATGGTACCTTCTTGAGCTTGAGTGTACTGTTCTTTAAGTTTGGCTTTCTTATCTTTGTACATTTGAAAACGAGCAAAGGCATGGATGAAGGTAGCAGTATCACCTTCGACTCCAAGGTTTACACAAGTAATTTTACTGCCAACTTTGGCATGTCCGCCACTGAGTGTACCCTGCTTCCCAGCGGCATCACACACCACAAGATCACGACCACAACGCAGCTCATTGTTCATACAATGGACGCTGAGATTGATGTCATTTGCCGCTTGTAACTCTGAAAACTGGGCATAGTTAGCGGTGATAGACCCCCCTGATTTAACGATACAGCTTTTCTGCTCATTCTCTGAAACATTGTGGCCAATAATGCCTTTCGCGACCTCAATATCGCCTTGTACCTGAACATCCGCCGACTCAATGAATCCACCAACCGTCAGTGAGCCTGTGGCTCTTACCATCATGTCAGACTCAATATTGCCCAACACAACAACGTTTCCTTTAAACTTCACATGTCCCGTTGCGACACCGATAGTAGGTAAGCAAAGGGCGTTTTCCACCTCAACAGTACGCTCTTTGATGATTGGCATACCTGAAGCTTCGGCAATCAACACGTTGGGGTCATCCGGTGAGATTATTGTTCCTTTTCCTTCTTTGAGCACAGCATCACTGCCAGACTTCGCGGGGATAGGTTTACCTTGCACTGTCATGCCCGGTGTTCCTTTAGTTGCAGGAACACGCCTCATTAATGGTTGATTGGCGGCAACATTGATGGTTTCGCCTAAATTGAGCATATCGACTTTTCCACCAGGAGTGGCTTCTGTCGGTGCGAGGACTTGTTTACTGGGATCGTCAACAAGCGCAATAAACTTAGCATCAACGCCTTGTTTAGGCTCTTTGCCTTTCGCTACAGGTTGAGTAAAAGTTTCACCCGGCTTGAGTTGATGGCTCATCACTAACACTTTTTTGAGCGCTAACTTATTAATGCCTTTAGTCACATGTGCTTGAGCCAGCGCATGAACTATTTGTGGGCCTTTTAGGGGAGCGCCTTTATAGGCCCCCGTCACCGTCATATTGGCGATCATGTCTTGCTCGGTAAGCTCGATGTCAATAGCCGCATCTCTTACTTCTGCAATGACAACGCCAACATACGCTTCACTTTTCATCTCCTTGGCATAGTTGATGAACTTGGTCACATTATCATCTATAACGTATAATTCGCTGGCGTTAATCTTAGCTAACGCGTCGCTCAAACCTCGAGTGTCGAAGTTTGAATCTACGGTGATATCTGGCGAGAGTTTGGCTAACACTTGAGTGTTATCGTCAGAAAACGCGACAAATTTATCCCACATGTCATTCTGTCCTTAATACTTCCTGGCCTCAGTGTATAGAAAATATTCGCGGGACTGTATCAAAAGTGTGACGTTTTAAGGCTTACATCACTAGATGTTTTTTACACTGTAAATAACCCTAGCTTGAGCTCGGAAAGTGATGCGCTGCCGACAGTGAATAAACCGCAGTAACACTTCGCCCCTGTTTCGAATATTCTAATGAATCACATAATTCAGAAGCAAGAACAATGCCGCGACCATGCGTTAATGACTTATCTGGGCTGCTACCGCGTGTGCGATAGTCAAATCCTTCACCATTATGCTCTAGCTGCATGGTTAAACGTGCCTGAATGGGATCATAATCAATCATTAGCTCAACCCACATATCATCGCCGAGCTGCTTCAGCTTCTCTTCGCGGAGTTGGTAAAATAAGAAAAACCCATCCTGTTCCTCTTTAATTGACGAGTCCAATTTTAACAAACCATGCTCAATCGCGTTGGCAAACAATTCAGAAAGCACTGAGCAAACCAAATCAAGATGTACACCACCATGTAGTATACCGGTTAGAAATTTACGGACCTCTGTCATCACGCTAATACCACGCAACGCGCTGCCACAGAGCTTAAGTTTCGATTCGATGGGAATATGGTTAAGAACGACCTCATTCGGCGGTGAAATCTGGTTGTTAGCATTTGAAATAGGAAATGTCATGGCTAAGATAGATAAGTCATCACCTACCGTTTTATCAGCAAACTGACGAACTGAATCGTAAAGTGTTGGGATAATGGCGCGATTTTGTTTGAATACTTTCTCTAGCCGTTCTTGGCCAAACTGCTCGCCATGTTCATCAGAGGCTTCGATGACACCATCGGTATAACAGATAATTTGTTGCTCTGGCTCTAAACGGAAATTGACGATGTCTGCTTCAAATTCGTGCGGCTTAAGCACCCCAAGCGGCATGTGAGTTGACACCAGACGACGTACGATGTCACCTTTACGGTCAATCAAATACCCGTCAGGCAACCCTCCTCCCCACCAAGAAACTTCAAAGCCATTAGCACGTACTTCAAAAATACTCGCGGCGAGCATCATCCCCATCGGCAGAAAACGCACCAATACTTCATTCACTTCACGAGCAATTTCTCCCAACGACAAACCTTTTGATGCCATCGAAAAAAAAGCGCGGGTAGCCGGAATCGCGGAAATGGCGGCAGGCAGACCATGCCCGGTCGCATCAGCAATCATCACATAGACGCCACCATGAGGTCGATTGGCGACCACGATTAAATCCCCATTGAATACGGTTGAAGGGGTCGAAAGATAATTGATGCCATAGATATTTTGCACTTGGGCACTCATCTCAAGCATCAGATTCGAAAATATAGACTCGGCTATCGCATATTCATAACGCACTTGTTCATGAAATTGGCTTAGTTCATCACGCTGCTCCATCACTTGGTTGTGTATACGGACAATGCGGTAGTGAGCTTGAACTTTAGCCGTGATCACACTGCGTTCAATCGGCTTGAGAATAAAATCATCGCCATAATTTAAGCAGCGCTCAAACGACGCATGGTCGTCCAACACCGTTAAAAATATAATTGGCATATGTATATCAGGGAAAGCGAGTCGAATTTCTTGGGCAGTGGTAAAGCCATCTTTCACTGGCATCATGACATCAAGCAAAATAACATCTGGCAAAGACTCCATTTGCCTCATTGCCGCCACAACACCCTGACCATTTTCAAACGTTGTCACCTTCTCAGCGAGATGACTCAACATAAAACGACATAGTTCTCTGTTCGTTGCATGGTCGTCTACGATCATTACATGCATACGATCTCCTTAGTCATTTACTCAATATCAAATTTTTTATCGAATCGAGAAATTGTCAGTATTTTTCTCACTTGAGGTAATGTGTTGGTGATGCGTATCGTGCCATCTTGCTGGCCGAGATAATTGTGCATGTTGAGTAACATACCCAAACCTGCGCTATCGATGTAATCAACTTTACGCAGGTCGATAGTAAAACGAAATTCTTGACGATCACTGTAAGTACGGCGAAAGTCTTGAACCAGATTAAATCCGAAAGCTCCCTCTATCATTATCGTTATATGCTTTGCTGTAGAGTCTACTTGTGCTTCTACTGTCATAGTTTATTCCTCACCATCTGTCGTTTTTCGGCTAGCGATATTATTATTAGAACAGCTCTACCTCGCCTTCTTCGATACTATGCTGCGCCGCGGCTGGCGCATCACGACCAGAAATCTGCTGTCGTAGTTGGTTAACTTGCTGTGTGAATTCTTGGATTGACAACGATCCGTTGTCGTAACGCTGACAAAGCTCAGAGAGTGACTGTAGATAGCCAACACTATGCTTAGCATAATCGCCCTGTTGAGTGATGATGTCGGCAAATTGCAACGCGCGAATTCCGTTGTCAACTTGGACTCGCAGTCTGTCACCACTTGAACTGATCTTATACACTTCTTGCTCTACAGAGCGGTTCACCCGTTGAACCCCTTTCAACATCTCATCGACTTTTTCTTTAGATTCGATCGCTTCTGTCATGTCAATCGAAGCCATTTCTCCCACCGTTTTATTGGCTTCCTCAACCGTTTTTTGGGCGATATTAATTTCGGCCTCGATCTGTCCATTTAACTCTTCTGCTTTTACAGAAAGATTACGCACCTCTTGTGCCACGACGGCAAAGCCGCGTCCTGCGTCCCCTGCACGTGCAGCCTCTATCGCAGCATTCAATGCCAACAAATTGGTTTGCTCTGATAAACCTCGCACTTGTTCAAGTAGTTTAAACACCGTGCCTAGCTTGTCAGACATATCGTGAATACTGTGCACCGCAGAAATACTCTTTTCCGAAACATTGACCAGCGTATCGACAAATTGACGAATGATGGCTTCGGTTTTGGGCAACACATTACTGATATCGCTATCGCTGTCTTGATTACCGAGTAAATTCTCAACCAACTCTGAGGTAATTTTATTTTGCTCTTCGGCCAGTTGCTGTAAGGCAAAATAGCTTTCATTTAGCGTCTCAACAGATTCATCTACGACGCTGCGCTGATGATCAAGCGGTTCGATTAATTGATGAGAAATAAGATCCAGAGTCTGACTAATATCAAAACGAGAGATTTCTTTTTCGCTCGGCTCTATAACGACCGAACTTGCTTGCGTTTGTTGTTTTGGCATGACAAACCAAGGAATGGCTGCCGCAAGAATCATCATCGCGACATTGACGATAGAGGAGGCCATACTGAGTGCAATCAATAACAGCATAATTTGCAGACCGATAGCAGCCACATAGCGTTTTTTTACGTTAAGTTTGTTGTCTATTAGCATTTTTGCTTCCTTGACATAATGTAAGCAACTAACCATCCGGTGAAAGGTAATGAACGATTTGTTGTGCCACTTTGTTAATGTCGACAACCGACAGTGCTGCACCCATTTCGACTGCAACACGTGGCATCCCCCATACAACCGATGAGTCTTTGTCTTGTGCAATAGTTCTAGCGCCAAGTTGTTTCATGCGGAGCATTCCATGCGCACCGTCTTGGCCCATTCCCGTTAAGATGACGCCAATCGCCTTTGCGCCTACCGTTTCTGCGACAGCGTCAAACATGACATCCACCGACGGCTTGTGACGATTTACCGCAGGTCTGTCATCAAGTTGGCAATAAAGGTGACTGCCCCGTCGCAATACCGTTAAGTGTTTATCCCCAGGAGCGAGATACGCGCAACCATGAGTTAATGGTGCTTGAGTTGCCGTCAGCTCTTTGACTTCTATATCACTGTAATCATTTAAACGCTGAGCAAACGATGCGGAAAACTTCGCACTAATATGTTGCGTGATCACAATTGGAGGTAAACCTGATGGTAAGGAAGACAATACTTTTCTCACCGCTTCTGTTCCCCCGGTTGACGCGCCTATTGCGATCAACTCAATGTGATGATGATGCTTAGGTGCCACCAATTTTTCTGGGGCCGAAGGCATAACCGAAGTGACATTGGCACCTGCGGCAATCTTAATCTTATCGTTGACAAGGCTTTTGTAATTGAGCATCTCTGCGGTATTGTCTACCGATGGCTTGGGAAAGTAGTCGACAGCCCCCAATTCGAGAGCGGCAAGCGTGGCATCTGCTCCATGCTGAGTTAAAGTCGAAATCATCACCACAGGCATAGGGCGTAGACGCATTAAATTTTTTAAAAACTGGACCCCATTCATTTTCGGCATTTCGATATCTAACGTCAGTACATCGGGATTATGCTGTTTAATCAACTCCCGAGCTTGAAGCGGATCTTCCGCTGCCGCAACCACTTCCAGAGCAGGATCTGAGTTAATTAACTGTGACAACAACGCGCGATAGACTGGTGAGTCATCCACAATCAATACTCGTATCTTTTTCATAAAAATAACTCCACGTCATCAGACTGATGATGGCTCTGTTTATCAAGTTGGTCAGCGTATTGCTCTTCTTGATGTTGCAAACGATAAACTTCAATAAATGGAATTCGCTTTAACCATACTTGCCCACTAACAGGGTCAAAGAGTACTTTTCTTGGCTCTAATCCTCCCAAGTCTTGCGAGACAACCGTCATGCCTTCTTGTGCAACGTAATTGAGAACAAAGGCAATATTCTTTTCACCGATCATTGAATTGCGTCCCATCATTTGCGCGCCACCAAACAGCTTCAAGCGCAGCGACTTGCGTTGAGCACCGCGCTCAAGCATGGCATTAAATAACATTTCCATGGCGTAACTGCCGTAGCGAGATGCGGTCGATATAAGCTCTTCAGGCTGCCAAGATTTGAGCTGTGATTTGCTATCAAAAGGCAATAGAAAATGGTTCATCCCGCCAATATGCAGCTTAGAGTCCCAAATACATGCCGCGACACAAGAGCCTAAACCAGTTGCGATCAACTCATCCTCAGCGTCAGTACAATAGACACCACCAGGAAGCACTTTAACGATGTGTTTATCTTTTAGCGGGTGATAAAAACGGTTAAAGTGACTGTTTTCGTATTGTGGTGGTGCCAATTTTGAACCTAGCAAAATTGCCTCCTATTTTTTAACATAAATGGTATGGCCTAAGTGATGGAACAAATCCATATCCGCTGGCACACTTTCTGAGTGGCCTAAGAACAGCGCACCATTTGGCTTAAGCTGCTGATAGAATCGTTCGAGTAGCTGCCGCTGGGTATTTTTATCAAAGTAGATCATCACATTGCGGCAAGCGATCAGATCAAACGTCTGATCAAATTGCCAGTTCTGCAATAAATTAAGTTGGCGAAACTCGATCAACTGCTGCAAGCCGACTCTGCTCTTTATCTTGCCTTTTTGCGCGCCTGTCCCCTTAACAAAACATGGCTTAAGGTACTTCGCCGGAATACTCGACACCGCCGCTTTATCGTAAATACCAAGCTCTGCGTGGCTAAGTACCTTAGTATCAAGATCAGTCGCTAAGATTTTCACATCGTCGATATGATCCAACACCTTAGCCCAGTGAAGCGAAGCCACTAAGCTGTAAGGCTCTTCCCCCGTCGAACAACCCGCCGACCAAATACGCAATTTATTCAGCCCTTGTTGCTGCCACTCCTTAATCAATACCTTTTCGAGAAAATCAAAATGATGATATTCGCGAAAGAACTGAGTTTTATTGGTCGTCAAGCAGTTGATGAAATTCGCATGCTCTTGCGAATCTTGCTCAATGACTTGACGATAATCGCTAAAACGGCGTAGGCCTAACCGCCTTAATTGACGGCTAATACGCCCATACACCATGGTTCTTTTACGATCGGAAAAGTAGATGCCAACGTTCTTGTGCATGAACCACTGAATATATTTAAAATCTTTATCCGATAGCTCAAACTCATCTGGCACTGTCTTTTCGGATTGTGCTAGAACTCTTCCCATTCGTCCCCATCCTCTTCAAGCTTGAAGCTCGAATTTGCGACTTTTGGTGTTCTGATCTCTCTGATATTCGTATCTCGACTTGCTGAACCAGGTTTTGACTCAAACGTCGTCACATTCGTATCAGTGACAAAGAAGTTCATTAAATGAAGCAGTTGTTTACCTTCATCTTTGAGAGATTGGCTTGCAGCTGACGTTTGCTCGACCAAAGACGCATTTTGCTGTGTCATTTCATCCATAGTGGCAACCGCTCGGTTGATTTCATCAATACCTGTCGACTGCTCTTGGCTAGAAGAGGCGATTTGTGCAATCAGCTCAGTCACCTTCTCGACGGCATCGACGATTTCATTCAGTGTCGAACCTGACTCATCGACGAGGCGTGAACCTTCATCCACTTTTTCTACGCTGTCTTTAATCAAACCTTTAATTTCTTTTGCCGCTGCCGCGCTGCGCTGCGCTAGATTACGTACTTCACCCGCCACTACCGCAAAACCGCGGCCTTGCTCACCGGCTCTGGCTGCCTCGACAGCTGCATTCAGTGCCAATAAGTTGGTTTGGAATGCAATTTCATCAATGACACCGATAATGTCAGCAATCTTCTTGCTCGCGGTGTTAATTTCTGCCATCGCCGACACAGCCTGGCCGACCACTTCTCCACCTTTACTGGCTTTTTTCGCCGCATCGTCAGACAGTTCATTCGCACCACGGGCATTATCGGCATTTTGACGTACCGTTGCCGTCATCTGCTCCATACTTGCTGCGGTTTCTTCTAGGTTAGAGGCCTGAGCTTCAACGCGTTGACTCAAGTCGTTATTACCTTCGGCAATTTCCGTTGATGCAGTTGCCACGCGTGCCGATGATTGAGTGATTTTCTCAACCATATTGCGCAAATTCACAATCGAGGTATTCACCGCATGGGATAAGCGGGCAAATTCTCCGGTATTATCATCCGGCATGGTGATATTGAGATTGCCATCTGCAACTTGGCTCATCACATCAATACATTGGCCAAGGGGAGCAACCATGGTATCGAGAAGATTGTTAATACCGTTACCCAATTCACGCATAAAGCCGTTATACACACTGGTATCAATACGATCAGTCAATTCACCAGCAATAGCTTTTTGAATTAATGACTCGACCTGACGCTGGCCATCTTGCTGCTCGGTAATATCGATCCACTGCAGCGCTGGGCCAATATAGTTACCTTGGCTATCGTGCATCGCGATACAGGTTAAATTAAATTCCAGTCCCCCGACGCTAATGTTGGATGAAAAAGGTAACCGATCAGGATTGGCGATAATGTTACGTTGATGACCTGGATTCTTATGGAAAACATCGATATTTTTCCCAACCAAATTACTTGCATCAAAACTGGGTAAGACTTTTTGCAAATCACTTTCACGACTGCGCATTAAGTTCTCTAGAGAAGGATTCAAGTAGGTGATGATGCCTTCTTTATCAGCCATCATTAGGTTAGTCGTCATCCCTGCTACCGCAGAGGCTAAGCGACCAATTTCCTCTTCTTTAGCACGCTCTTGAGTCACGTCTCGCCACTCAAGTGTATTGCCAATATAATTGCCCGATGCGTCATGAATAGCAGCAACATTCAATTCGATCTTAAGATCTTGAATTTGAATGTCAGTGCTGAAAGGCAAGTTCGTTGGATCAGCAAGTAACGCTCGTTGATGAGCCGGATTACGGTGAAAATCATCAATACAACGCCCCATCAACCACTCTTCACTGGCAGTGAAACCTGTCCAAACACTACGCATCGTCGCTTCGTGAAGGCCAAATAGCTTCAGCGTTTCTTGGTTGATGTAGGTAATGAGAAAATCTCGGTCTATCATTACCATCGCAGTTTGAGCTTGATCAATCGCCGCTTGAAGACGACTCAATTCCTGTTCTTTGCGAATACTGTCGGTAACATCAGACCATTCAAGGGTATTACCGACGTAGTCACCAGACTCATCAATAATCGCTCCGACATTAAGCTCTATTTTGACGTCCTTAACATTAATCGTTGTCCTGTAAGGTAGGTTTCCCGGATTCGATAACAGCTGACGCTGATGACTAGGGTTGGCATGGAACAAGTCAATGCAATATCCCAATAAAAAGTCCTCAGAAGCCTTAAAGTTTGGCCATACGGATTGGAATAAGACTTCATGAGTTTTAAACAACTCAAGTGACTTGCTATTGAGATACGTGATGTTGAAATCACGGTCGATCATCATCAATGCCGTTTGTGCCGCATTGAGTGCAGAAAAAAGCTGACTTTTGCTTAAACCTTGATCTTCTTCGATGTCAAACTCCTGCGCGAGTGTGTCCTGCGTTGGGGCGACAAACTGAGTTTCAGGCGCAGTGTTTCTATTCCAAAATGCCATGAGTTACCTCTCACTGGTTATTTCATCTGACGTTGTACCAAAACGAATAAACTGTCATTACGTTGGCATTAAGCCCAACTCTCTTCCGTTTGGCTGGGTTGCGCGAGCTCTGCTGTATCAAACAAAGCTTGCATATTAATTAGGACCATATGTCCATTGGGTACCGAAACAATGCCTTGCACATATCGATGATCAACATCGACACTGACGTGCGGCGATGGCTTTATTTGCTCATTAGTCAGTGAATACACTTCTGACACCCCATCCACGATAATGCCTAGGGGATGCCGTTGCTGATCATTAAGTACAATCACAACCGTTGTTGCGTTGATTTCGGCGGCAGATAAACCAAAGCGTAATCTCAAGTCAACAATCGGTATGTACTCGCCACGAATTTCCAGTACGCCTTGCATATAGTTAGGAGAATTGGGCACCTTCCTCACCGGTGTCCAGCCCCTGACCTCTCTGACATCGAGAATGGGCACGGCATACTCCTCGTCTTCAAGCAAAAAACTGAGGAATTCCTTAGTCATATTGGGTTCCTTAAAATCCGCTCAATATTGAGCAGTTCATCCGTATCAAGCAGAGACATTACACGCTCGCCAACATTTACAATGCCTTGTAGGTATGGCGTAACCAGTGAATCGCCAACACTCGGCGAAAGCACATTGTCCCCCTGACTCACGACATCACTGACCGCATCGACCACCAGTCCCATCATTTTGTCATCGTTATCACCACTGGAACGCAATACAATCACCACGGTGGTTGGCAGATATTGACACTCTCCGACCGAAAACCTTGCTCGAAGATCAATGACCGGAACGATCATGCCACGCAGGTTGATCACGCCCAGCACAAAACTCGGTGAACGTGGAATAGGCGTTGGTTTCTCCCACACACGGATCTCTTCAACATCTTTAATATCAACACCATAGAGTTCATTAGCTAACTCAAAACTCAAAAAGTCGGCATTTTCACTGACTTCATTACTCACGGCTTCGTTAAGAGCGTCCACATCGGTAAGGTGAGCCTGCGACGACATCGCGTTGTGCTCCGGTTGAGGTTTATCTATGCTGATGCTGTCCATCGCAACTCCCTAAGCGGCCAAACCATTGTGTGAGGAATCATTACTACGATGAGTAAAGCCGGTAATCAAACCTTGAATATCTAAAATCAGTGATACCGAACCATCACCTAAAATGGTGGCACCAGAAATTCCGGCGACCTTACTGTAGTTAGATTCGAGGCTCTTAATCACAACCTGTTGCTGATCAAGCAGCTCATCAAGCAGCAAGCCGACGCGATTCCCCGCCGCTTCGACAAAGCAGATCAGCTGTCGGTCAAGCTTTCCGCTAACGCCCATCTCTAGTTCATCTTGCAGACGCAAAATGGGGATGTTCTCGTCGCGCAGACGGTAAAGTTCAACGCCTCCTGAAGCTAACTTAATGCTCTCAGGGTCGATTTGTATCGACTCGACAATAGTGAGCAAAGGAATCACGTAGACTTCGCCACCCACTTTAACCAACTGACCATCTAAGATGGCTAATGTCAGTGGCAAACTAATGATAAAACGACTACCTCGCCCTAGCTCAGACTCCACTTCAATGTGACCACTTAGCTCTTCGATGTTGCGTCGAACAACATCCATCCCGACCCCACGCCCTGAAATATCAGAGACTTGTTCTGCGGTCGAAAATCCGGGAGCAAAAATAAGATTCATCAGTTGCTTGTCAGAAAACTCTTCGCGGCGAGAGTCACTCGGCAATACACCTTTTTCCAGCGCTTTGTTCCACAACTTGTCGCAATCGAGACCGGCGCCATCGTCACTGATTTCAATAACAATCGAACCACCTTGATGGTATGCGTTGAGCTCTATCGTCCCAGCAGAGGGTTTACCTTTTTCAACTCGAACAGCGGGAGCTTCTATACCGTGGTCAATGCCATTTCTGACTAGATGAACTAAAGGGTCAACAATGCGCTCTAACACGGTTTTATCTAATTCGGTTTGTTCACCCTTTATTTTCAGGTCTACTTTTTTATCAAGTCGACCAGAAAGATCGCGAATCAAACGAGGGAAACGACTAAAAGCAAAGCTAACTGGCAACATACGAATATTGAGTACGTTCTCTTGCAGATCTTTACTATTTTGCAGCAATTGTTCGAGACCGGACTTGAGGTTATCCAGTTTATCCAAGGAAAAATCGTTGCCAATTTCTGTCAGCATCGATTGGGTAATGACCAATTCCCCGACCAAGTTAATTAAGCTGTCCACTTTATCAATATCGACGCGAATTGAACTGACACTAGATTCGGGTTTGGTCGTTTTCTGCCCTGGCTTAGTCACCATGTTTTGCTCAGTCGGAGCAAGACTGTCTGCCACAACCTCTTGCTTAACTAATGGTTCTACGCCAGATTCTGCGGGGGAAAGGTCAAGACGTTCAATTGTGAGATCGCATTCATCTTCAACCCATTCAAATATCTCGGTTATCTGTTCTCGTTCAATAGAAGCGCCAAGCGTTGCAGACCAACTCAAATAACAAAGTTCAGATTCAATCGCTTCTATCTCGGGTAAACGAGAGCAGTCAACTTGGATCACGCAACTCTCATCAAGCTCATTCAACTCCCTTAATATCCTTAATGGGTCATTGCCACTAAAAAACATCTCTTGGTGAGGGACAAAATGAATCAGCCATGGCTGCTCACTGGCATCGGTTTCAACAGCGTCGGATGGTTCGGCATTACTGGCCGTTACCTCGTCAGTGGATGACGCAGGTTCATCAAGCAGTGCCACCAGGTCTTGCGTAACTTGCTGCTTGAGCTCGGTATTAACCTCACTCCCCAGTTCATGACCTTCAAGCATATTGTGAATACAGTCGCCACTTTTGAGCAGCAAGTCGACCGTTTGCGCAGTGAGATGACGCTGATGATTACGTACCAAATCTAGGTAGGCTTCAACACTATGAGTAAACTCACTGATGTCGAGGAGGTTAAACGTCCCTGCTCCACCTTTTATAGAGTGTGCAGCACGAAAAATAGTATTGATCGACTCGTCATCGACCTGATCGACCTGCAAATTCAGCAGTATTTCTTCAAGCACATTAAGATTTTCACGACATTCTTCGTAAAACATCTTGCGCAGTTGTTCCATGTCTAAAGCCATTGTTCGCCCTACCGTGTGACGTTGTCGTGACGACTTATAATATTTTTCGAGGTTAAATCACGCGTTTTAATGTTTTTAGTAGCGTGTCAGGATTAAATGGTTTTACTAACCAGCCCGTCGCACCAGCAGACTTACCTTGTTGTTTTTTTTCAGTACTGGCTTCGGTGGTCAACATTAAAATTGGAATAAACTTGTATTGAGGCTTTTCACGTAATGCCTTAACCAGTTCAAATCCCCCCATGTTAGGCATATTGACGTCAGAAATAACGACATCAAATTTAGCGCTTGTCACTTTACTTAAAGCATCGCGACCATCGTTCGCTGTCTCGACCTCATATCCTGCATCTCGCAGAGTGTGGCTCACCATTTGGCGAATCGAAACAGAGTCATCCACAGCAAGAATTTTTGTCATATCCTTTCTCCAACTTAGTGATGAATATCAAGCTGATTATTTAGTCCAAGAGTCGTAATACTTTCGACGAGAAGTTCCGTCGGATGCAGTAGGTGAATAGTTACTTGATTGGATTTGGCACTAAGAAACAACGCTGTGAGCGCCTGCAAGCCAGCCGCATCGACTCGCTTAACGTTCGACGCATCTATTGCTAGTGAACCGTCGCTGGTTAACCAACGTTGATATAAATTGGTGCTATCAAGAACCGTTGAAATATCAAGGTTCTCGGGTAATAAATATTCCATTTCATCACCGTGCTACTTTATTATTATTCCTAACCACATACTAAGCATGTTGCTTATTATCCAGTGTAGGAACAATTCAACAATACGCAAGCCGGTACAATAGACATATTGGGGGAACTGCCCCTCATCATATACATAGTTATAACTATTTTTATTTATTAATTAGACAGTTAGATTGAGTTTTTTATCTAATAAAAATTTATGTTATTGATACATATAGTGTTTGATTTCGTCGTATATAAATCATTCTGGAGACATGAAACGAGGATAAGGAAAGGATTGATTTACACTGTAAAATCCGCCGATTCTGGGGCCGTTATGTTCATTTTACAGTGTAAATCATCAAATGAATTAATCACCTGATTGTGACTGAACTTGTTGGATAAGTGATTGCAACTCGCTTCGAAAGGTCAGTTCAGCCTGTTTCCGTCCCGCTAGCTTTAACCGTTCAGCACATTGTGTCCAACAGTGCCTTTGTACCACACGATAAATAAACAGTGGGCTTGCTTGCTGTAATATTTGCGGGCACTGTTTCCACCATAAATCGAGTATAGGAGCGACACTATCAAAGCTTGCTCCACCTTGAATATAGTTTTGTATAAGGCCCTGCGCGCTAGGAAAATCAACGGAAGCATTATAATTGCTGAACAAACTACGGACGACATCAATCTCAAGTGACGCAAAATTTTCACTCAACGCATAACATAACGTTTGTCGATATAATTGTTCCGCTTGTTGTCGCCAGATTGGCGCTCCGTACAGCATAACAATCGAATGACACCCACTCGCCTGATCACGTTGAGTCCCCAACCTGACCGGGAAGAAGTCACTTTGACGCCAAAATCGAACCAGTTCTTCGGTTGCTCCAAAGCTGGTGGAGTAATAGTCGAAGTCGGTCTGCTGAATCAATTGCGTGAGCATCTTGTGTCCAATGCCGTTGCCCTGCAATTGCGGATGGACCGCGATGCGCATGATTCGCAAGCTGTGTTGCTCGGCAGCGATCGCAATACCTAACTGATTGGCCAAGGTTACAGGAACCAAATGACCTTTAGGGCGACGTTTGCCACGTTGGATTTGCTCAATAAGAGTGTTGTCGAGCCTTCCTTCTTCAACCGTCAATAGGCAACCTATACACACTTGCTGTTCAAAACAGCCATACAGTTGAATCGCGTCATCAGCGAGTAGCAACATCAGATCATTCGGGGTGGTCTGATAATGCGCATTAACGAGCAACGCAAAACAAGCGCGCAGTAACTCTGGTTGTTCCATCAAGGTTAATTTGTCGAGACGAGTTAAATGAACATCTCCAGAGACAGATGACACAGGGCTAAGTTCAGCGTTCAATAGAAAACTATCGAAGAGCCACTGCTCTAGCGGATCGTTGACGTTCCATCGGATGGGTTGGTCAAGATGAATAAAGACGCTGCCAGGACGTTGCGCTTTAAGCCAAGATTGAAACTTAAGCGTAAAACCCCGTCCACAGCCTTCGTAGCCATGAATAGTGGTAGAAAATACCACTCGATGATAAGACTCAACCATGGCTTGAAGCATCGGAATTGGAATAGCGGATGCTTCATCAACGAGCAAAAAATCACTCTCAACGTTGCGTGATAACAAGTCATCAGGTGCAACAAACTCAAGAGTAGAGCGTTCAAACTTAATAGAGCGATTGGTCAACTGAGCTTCTGGCAACAGCCGTGCCGCATGTTCAAAGACGGGTTTCACGGCTGCTAGCGAAGGCGCGGTCAAAACAATATGGATATTTCGACTTTGCATCAGCTGAGCGGCTGCCATGCCTAGCGCACTGCTTTTACCACGCCCGCGATCGGCCGTCATCACTAATGGCCGTTTACGATGTCCTTCAACGACATTGATGATTTTATCTATCGCTTGTTGCTGTTGTGAATAGGATTGGAATCCACTCGACACCGCGTTAGGTGGTAATGTTTTAGGAGACAATGCTTCAGGTATGGCAGGTATCGCTGCATTAGGGGTTAAAACCAACAAGCTTTCCAATGCACGCGTCAGCCATTGCTCTGCAGGGGTGATTGGCTGGGCTTGGCTAGCAATCACAATCACTAGTCCCCCGCCCCGAACACAACCTGTCGCGGCGCTGAGACTGTTAGCGTCAACCCCATCTCGAATGTCACACAACAATACTCGACACTCTTGGCCTAGCAGTTGATGACCTTTATTGAAAGCGACCTGCTTGGCAGCTAGGTGATGACTTTCACCACCAAGACAAAATAGCTCGTCCGACTTTAGCGGTTGGATTAAGGTTGCGATAGCTTGATTCTGCCACTGTTCCCTTCCTTTAAGCACGACCCCAAATCGATGGTTTCGCTGCAAGGCACGAGTAAGAAGCTGCGAGAAAAACAGTTTGATCGGATTCATTGAAAGTAGCATGGCGATTGGATTTTGTTGGGCTTTATTATGGCAC
The DNA here is from genome assembly GCF_000711795.1 of Vibrio pacinii DSM 19139. Taxonomy (GTDB): domain Bacteria; phylum Pseudomonadota; class Gammaproteobacteria; order Enterobacterales; family Vibrionaceae; genus Vibrio; species Vibrio pacinii. The sequence goes on from NZ_JONH01000002.1 coordinate 302,681, forward strand.
AAAAAAAGCCGCTAAAAAGCGGCTATGATCTGGGAGAGATCGATTAATTGAGTTTTTGCGCGACCAAGTCGAGAATCTCGTTCATCAAGGTATCGTCAACTTTTTTAAGGTTAAGCGTTAAGCTCGTACCTTTACGCGAGTAGCTCGCACGACCTTTAATCAACTCAGTTTTTGCCACAGCGCCTTTCTTGGTAGGTGCGAGTTGTTCAATCCAAGCTTCAATAGTTTCACTGACTTCTTTAGTAATGCGTGCGACCCCTTGAGATTCGCTACGCTGCCAAACAAATCCGTCTTTAGTGCGACACTTTTCTAATAGCTGCGTGCGTTGGCCTTGATCGAGACAATTGTATTGCTTGTGCAATTTAACGATAGTCGGGCGACCCAGATCGGCAACATTCGGGTAAGCTTGCAAAAGCTCCAATGGCAAATCGGCCGCTTTCAAGGCACCGCTGACTAATGCTTCGCTGCATTGAAACATCTTGGCTAACGCTTTTTGGTCCTCAGCTTCGCCACTTTCAAGCCTTGCCAGCATCTCTTTGCCTTTCTCGTATAAAGAGAGCGGTTTATGGGCATTAGCTACGTCTGATAGAAACTTAGCGTGTTTTGAGCTAATGTTCTCGCCAACGTAGATAAGGAATTCTTGCTCAGCCAACAGACAAGACATACGACGACGGCTGCCATCGAGCACTTCAATCTTGCCGTCTTGGCGTTTACGACCAACGGCTGGATACTGCTGACCTCGTTCGCGGAGTGTAACTAAGACATCAGACAAGGCATGTTCGTTAAGAAATGACTGTTCACGCGCATTCTCAGCAAACACAACGGTTTGCTCAGTGATTTGGTCTGCGGGAATTCGAACCAACTCAAACTGCACTTTACTTTCACCCGCAACGGCTAGCTCAATAACTTGTGTCTGCTCTTTAGCGGCCTGCTGTGCTTCTTGTGGCGTCGTTACATTACGCTTGTTCGCTTTGCCAAATAATCTGGCGTTCAAATCTGAAGTTTTAATAGCCATTTTTTAATTACCCCTGATTTAATGATGACCAATGACTATGCAATACACGTTCGAGTTCTAAAGCACTTTTTTGAACCGCATCTTGCGCCGTCGCCAGAGTTTTCTTACCACCTTCAAAGTCACCAGTTGTAAGGTCAAACACTGTGCTATAAGTATCGGCACAGGTTTCAAACGCGCGACTACGTGGAATCGTCGCCATCATCACTTGATCACCAAGCAAATAGTTCATTTCGGTCAATACAGCGACTTGTTTTTTATTATCGTCTTCAAACATCGTTGGCATTAGACGAGCAAACTCCAGTCCTTGCCAGTCGTCTGGGAACATTTCATATACCGTCGGTAAATGTTGGAAGAAGTTCACCGTTGATGCCCAATCAAGACGCTTAGCTGCACAAGGAATCAGTAACGCGTTTGAGGCGTACATTGCATTCCAAACTAAGGGGTCAACGTGCGGACCAGTATCGATCATAATGACATCGAATTCGTCGGCAATCTTATCGATTAACTTCTCTTTAAGCAGCTTGACAATATCAAGCGACTGGTTTTTAGACAGATGCTGCCATGCCTCAGCATTAAACATTGCGTCTTCAGGGAAAGCTGACACTGTTTTCAAATTTGGGTATTGCGTCGGTAGCAATACGTTCTTTTGTAAGAACTCTTTGTCGATCTCAACACCATCAGGAACATTGTCGAGCATAACGTCTACCGCTGAGTAGATATTGTCATGGTCATTTAGACTAATCTGAGGGTTTAAAAACAAACGCAATGAACCTTGTGGATCCAAATCGATTAAACAAATACGGTAGCGCTTATCTAGATTTAATGCTAAACAGGCCGCCAAATGAACCGCTGTCATCGACTTGCCTGTCCCACCCTTCTGATTCTGAACATTAATAATCCATGGTTTATTGTCACCATTTTTTTTACGTTCATAGAATTTAGGGATACCAGCAGCATCCATCAGCATATGGGCTTCTTGCAAAGAGATAGAATAGTGGTTGGCGTTATTTTTAGTAAATTGATGGCCATCCGCTTCAAGCTTGCTAATTGCGTCATCGAGCTTGCGGCGTGTTAATCCCGATCGAGTTTCCATTAATGCTTTCGACATTGGAGGAAAATGTTCATCGCTGCGCTCTTCTAATACGATTTCGATACGATCAGCCTGAACCTGGGCTGTTTGTTCTGCTAGCTGAATGAGACTCGCAATGGTTTGTTCTCGTTTCATTTGCCAAATTCCGTTGTTATTGAACTGATGCAATTGTACAGCATTTACAATTACATACAATAAAAAGGTGAACATACAATTATCGAGCAAAATCACACTAAATATAAAATTGACATAAATTTAATGTTCAATGGACAAAATGAAGTCAATTTATAGTCTAAAAAACGTCGGGATTGCTAACAATAATAAACCAGATTTAAAATGTCACAGCGTCACATATTTACATTGTAAATAAAAAGCATCATTGAACAAGATTTACTCGGAACGATTAAGATTCATCACTAATTTACGGATGGTGCCGTTTCGATTTGAACGTACCTAGTAGTGACAGTAGATATCAGTCATCGTGCGTATTTGGCTCATCAGGGTAGGGCAGTGACCTAAAACACGGAACAATGATCAAGAGGGTACTCGTGATCATGCTTTCGAAGCGATGAGTCCTACTAGGAACGATGATCAAGGTTGATTTACACGATGATGAGTGATCGCTTTCGGTCCACAGACAAGATCAATGATCGGAAAAATGATCAAGTGTATATGCGTCCCGGAAGCATGCAAAATATCAACTAATTTACGGTTGAATGTATATGGATTCTGACTTTAGCCAAAATATGCTCGTTCTACCTTGAATATTGAACAGCAATCGAAATATTAGCCGTCGTCTGCCCAATAACATGATCATGCTTTCGGACATTTAAATGAATATGCGATGATGTGGATAAAAACATCACATTGTTTTTCGATAGGAAATATGCTGAATTAAACAGCAAACAGGGTTAAAATAGCACTCTCCTTGATCATTGTTTCGTGATTAAAAGTCGCCGTTCCCTTTTTGATGACAATGATTCAAGTGACCTTACTCGCCAAGTCTGTGGATAAAATGTGCAAGAGTGATGATCATGCTTTCTAGATTACATTGATCATTGATTCAGGCTTTTAATGATCATCGTTTCCAACATTTTTGATCATGCTTTCAGTGACTTAATGATCATGCTTACGGTAAAGTCATGATCATGCTTTCCAACCTTAAAAAAAATAGTCTTTTAAAGACAACAACTTACAACCAGATCACTAGCCGGATCATTAGATCATATAATCATTTAAGATCATATTAATCAGAAAGATCAGTTATTTAAAAGCAACAAATTTTTCTTTATTTATGATCTTTTTTTCTTTATTCTTTCGGAACTATAGCGATATTACGGCTACTGTGACACGGATCTAATAATGAGCTCAGAAGAAAAACTACTGATCAAAGCGCCAAGAAGCCACAAAGATGGACATTTGTTTGAAGTGTCAGAATCTGCGGTCAATTGGATCGAGCAATACCAGCACTTCAAAGGCGTGACGAAAAGTATCGTTGAACTTCTGAACTTAATTTCTTTACGAGGATTTAGTAGCAAAGATGGTTTGGTCTCGACCACTGAATTAATTAATGCCACCGACGGTCAAGTCACTCGCGCCGCTATCCAACAACGACTCAGAGCAGCCGTTACCATTGGCCTGTTCAAGCAGATCCCGGTACGTTTCGAGCAAGGCCTTGCAGGCAAAACCATGCTGCACCAGTTTGTAAACCCTAACCAATTGATCTCCGTGTTAGGCGCCACCAGCTTGGTGACAGAATCGGTTAAGCTCAATGAAAAGCAAAAACGTTCCAAGGCATTAGCGCAAACCCAAGTCAACAAACGCCTGCTCAATGAACACGGTCTGAATACGCCACCTGCGATGAAAGACGAGGCGGATCAGTTTGTCGTTTCTCCAACCAACTGGGCTGGGATTATTGATCAAGCGTTAGCGCCACCGCGAACTCGAAAAAGTTATCAGAAAAGCATGGTCTCGATCTCGGGGACTCGTGCCGTGATCGAAACACGATCATCAAAAAGTATCATGACCGTGGATGATCTGATGACGCTGTTTGCGTTGTTCACATTGACCGTTCAATATCACGAACATCACCAGCATCAATACCAGCTTGATGGTACTCATGTACCCAATAAAACGCCGCTCTACATCACCGATATCTTGTCCCTACGTGGCAAAAAAGACAGTGGTCCGGCACGTGATTCAATCCGTGATAGTATTGATCGTATCGAATTTACCGATTTTCAACTGCATGAACTCACTGGGCGTTGGTTAAGTGAGAACATGCCAGAAGGCTTCAAGAGCGATCGCTTCCGTTTTATAGCCCGTACCATTACCGCATCGGAAGAGGCACCTACAGAAGGCGCTGACGGCGAAATACGCATTAAACCGAACCTATACATTCTGGTTTGGGAACCCTCATTCTACGAAGAGCTACTCACCCGTGATTATTTCTTCTTGTTCCCACCTGAAATTCTAAAGCAACACACGCTAGTATTTCAGTTGTACAGCTATTTTCGTAGCCGTATGTCACGCCGCCATACCGACTCGATGTTACTCAGTGAATTGAATCAGAAGTTAGCTCGCAATATCGAATGGCGTCGCTTCTCAATGGATCTGATCCGAGAACTGAAGAAGCTGTCAGACAATAAAGGATCTGATGAGTTATTTGTGGTTAATCTGTGGGGTTACCATTTGACCATTTTGACCTTGCTCGATGGCGACAAAATTAAAGATTATCAATTTGATATCAAGTGTGATGCAGACGAAGTGTTAAGGTACTCTCGAGCGCGCATGACCAATGCGGGGAAACGCAACATGGCGCCAACGTTGCCTAACCCTCTGCGCAATGAAATGGTCTCGAAACAGCAGCTCGAAGAGATGTCGCAAATCATCGACGGTGAGTTTGAGCCTATTCAGCGTAAAGAGCGCTCTCCACGTGGCAAATTAGGCCGCCGAGTCAAACAACGAAAACACTTGGTTGAGATCAACGCTGACGAGATCACCATAACCTTATCCAAATACACCTCCTCAGAGGCCCTAGAACGCTCTATAACGGCTTTAGCAGCCATGACTGGGCACACTCATGCCTCAATCCAAGAAGAGTGCCTGGAGCTTATAGACAAGCTTGATTTCTTACGAGTCGGTGAGCACGTCGTTCCCTACGAAACTTTGAGTAAAATGGTTGAACTGTACAATGGCCAAAGTGAGAACAAGCATTTGTCGATTGAGCGATTGATCGCCGGCCTCGCGGTTAGACGAAAAGTGTGCAAACAGGTTTTTGAAGGCCACCTTGATGAGACGGTATTTAGGGCGTTAGACGAAGTGGCGGTTTAACCACTAACATCATCGATCAGTGAAAAAGCCAGTGAGATTTGTCGCTGGCTTTTTTGCTTATGCCACCACTCGAAACACGCTGTTACACTCTTGGTTAGATCAGACAAAGGAACGACATTCCTCTGACAACGGGCTGACAATGATGAGCTGAAGCTTGGTTATTATTTATCCCGAATAGACAACCTTTTGTCCTTTCTGATAAATGAGGGATAGGATTGTCCCTGATAGATTGGCTCATATTGTTACATTCATTCTGAATAGTTTGCGAGTTCTCTGAACTCGCTTTTTTTTGTCTAAAATTCAGGTCTTACAGACGTTTTCGAACAATCTAAAACATAATCATGCCTTGATCATTGTTCCGTATTGCTGTTAATGGACGATCCATGCCCCTTGATCATTGTTGCGGGATTCATTCCAAGCAAGGCTTTGGCTGAAACGTACGTGTGCTTCGATCAATTGCTTTGATTCAGTTTGCCAATGATCTTCCGGACGTTGATTGCAAAACTCCAAACTCATCACCACCAAAAGCTGCAAGCGTTTCATTGCCCAATCTTTGACAACTAATTCATATTGATTCGAACTTGCCAATTGTTGCAACTGCGCGCTAGCGAGTTGAAGAAACTGATAGGCTTTGATTGGTTGGCTATCATGACAACGCTTGAATATTCTCAGACAACCGTCTAACCACAATGCCATGGCTTCGCTTTGCTCATCACTGACCGCGTCTAGCCAGAGTGTATGAGGAGTTGCGAGCAGTAAACACTCAAGTGATGGTTCTTGATCATGCTTTCGGGTCTGGTGCCAGTTCATCATATTTTCTAACCAACGTTCTAGCTCGCTCATACTCTCAATCCTCATTGATGCGCTTCTTGCAACCTTGTTGAATTACAGACGTCAGCATTGTTTTGTCAATAGATATAGTGTGGCTTGAGAAAAGTGACTTCGCCACTGCACATTGAGTTAGTAAGAGAATATCGAGTGGAGTTTGACTAAGAGAGTTGTTAGAAACGCGCGCTGGTAACACTTAAGCGGCAGAAAATGAGACGTTGATCGCTTTGATTTGGCTCGGGGTAATCTTGTGAATGTACTGCGCAATAGCAGTGGGCGCAAAGCTTATTTATACAAAAAACACTAAGAGTTATCGAACTACTAGCACAATCACATTATCGAGCTAAAATTCTTAACAAGGGGTGGTAGATTTTGCTACAGATTAGTTGTCCCTTGCATGGTTTGTTCGGAGGTATTTATGTCCATTAATTCTATTGACCATGATGAAATGAGTAAAATTGCTAGCACGTGGGACTTCACGGAAGAAGTAGAGCAAAAATCGCCAACTAAACAAGTTAAGTCTGCCGAAGCTCGTCGTCGTATCGAAGCATTAAGAGAGATTCGAGAAAGCGGCTTGACTATTGAAGAGGCGAAAGAACTGGGTATTTTGCACTAGTTTTGAACTCATACACAAATACTAGAGGGCGGTAGTGGATTACCACCCTTTATTTTTACCATTTTTTTGATCTATTCCGTAGCACACATAGGGATTGGCTCTCTACAATAGGCGCTTGTGTGGTATATTCCCTCCCCATATTTTGCAGATGAGAGCCTTGGTATGTCGATTAACCTGTCTACTCTTCCGCCGAGCGAGAAAAACAAGATAGAGCTTGATAAGCAAGCGTCGTTTTTGGTTTGGAAACTCCGAGAAGCGAAAGCGATGCCTGATGAAATTGATCAGCAAGCAGCGAGAATTGCCGATGACGCAGAAAAAGTGTCATTCTTAGAGTCTGTTGAAAAATATAAACGAGTAATGGGCGTGGCGTAATTCGCTTTATTCCTCTGCAAAGCGAGAAATTGAAATGTGCTCGCATTTTGCTAAAATCCTTCGCGTTAAATTGAATTAGAGAGAAGATCCCGATGGGAAGAAGTTTTGAAGTGCGCAAAGCCTCTATGGCAAAAACTGCAGGCGCAAAAATTAAAGTTTATTCCAAATACGGTAAAGAAATTTACATGTGCGCGAAAAACGGTGGTCCAGATCCAGACATGAACTTGTCTCTGAAGCACCTGATCACGAAAGCGAAAAAAGACCAAGTCCCAGCGCATGTTATCGATAAAGCGATCGATAAAGCGACTGGTGGTGGTGGTGAAGACTACCAACCAGCTCGCTATGAAGGTTTTGGCCCTGGTGGCGTAAGTGTTATCGTTGACTGTCTGACTGATAACGGCAACCGTACTTTCCAAGATGTACGCCAATGCTTTGTTAAAACGGGCGCGAAAATTGGTGTTGAAGGTGCTGTTTCTCACATGTTCGATCACCAAGCGGTATTCCAATTCAAAGGCGATGATGATGAAGTCATTCTAGAAACGCTAATGATGGAAGACGTTGATGTCACTGATGTTGAACTAGAAGATGGCGTGATCACGGTATTCGCTCCTCACACTGAGTTCTTCAAAACGAAAACAGCGTTGAATAGCGCCTACCCAGACTTAACGATGGATGTCGAAGAGATTACTTTTGTTCCTCAGACTCACACACCAGTTGCTGGTGACGATGCAGAGAAGTTCCAAAAGTTCCTTGATCTTCTTGATGACTGTGATGACGTACAGCAGGTTTATCATAACGCCGAGCTGTAATCGCCATATTGCTTTATAAAACCGAGCCTTAGCGCTCGGTTTTTTTATATCTTCATACTGAACACTAGGGTAGTAAACGGTTAGTCACGGTTGATTTTACAGTGTAAAGTGGGACGACAAAGGAATGTTGAAGGAACAATAATGAACAACGTTGTGATAGTGACGGGGGCGGGTCGAGGTATTGGCGCTGAAACGGCCAAGCTGCTTGCCGGGCAGGGGTATTTGGTTTGTGTCAATTACCTAAATAATCATATTCGGGCTCAACAGGTGGTCGAGCAGATTACTCAGTCGGGAGGGCGGGCCTTTGCTTTTCAAGCGGATGTGTCTGATCAAGCGCAAGTTGAGGCGATGTTTACTGAAGTGAGAGCTTGCTATGGCATGGTGACTCATCTGGTAAACAATGCCGGGATTCTCTTTGACCAATCGACGCTGTGTGACATTGATGTTGCTCGTTTTAAGCGAGTGATGAACTCCAATGTAGTGAGCTGCTTCTTGTGTTGTAAAACGTTTATCAACCAACTTGATGGTGTAGGGGCTATTGTCAATGTCTCTTCTGCTGCATCCCGTACAGGCGCGCCATTTGAATATGTTGATTACGCCGCTTCCAAGGGCGCGATGGACTCGTTGACGAAAGGCCTATCTCTAGAGTTGGCTGAGCGAGGTGTTCGAGTCAATAGCGTAAGACCTGGGTGTATTTATACGGAAATGCATGCCGATGGTGGCGAGCCGGGACGTGTTGATCGATTGGCTGAATTTATCCCGCTTAAGCGCGGTGGAACGGCGCTTGAAGTGGCTAATGCCATTGCTTGGCTACTCTCAGACGAGGCCTCATATGTCACAGGCTCGTTCATTGACATTGCTGGCGGGCGATAGGCATTGTCCCTATTAGACGCCTCTTGTGCGTAACAAGAGGCGCTATAAAGACACAGAACTCAACAGCAGCCAAAACTAAGAGAAGACAATGACTAAGGCGTGAGAGGCAAATGTCCGGTTTTGACCAGTATGATCGTTTCTTGGTCAACAAAGGGGAAATGTTCACTCATATGTGGGCTACGAATCCAACTCCCTATCGGATAAACGCCGTGTTCATCAGCAAATTCTCCAGATAGCACAAAAATCTCTTCACCGCCGAAATGACGATGAGACTGAAATCTCTCTCCTGCTGGCCACTTAACTAAAGCTACGTGCTCATGTTCAAAGTCATGCAGTGGCATGACTTGTAAACCGCCCATGCCTGCTAGCCATTGCTGGTGATGAGTATTGAGTCTGATAGTCGCGCTATCGCGTTTATCAAACTGATTGAGTTTGACTAAGATGACGCAGCCCTCAAGACTGAATGGTGCATGATGGCTGCCTGGTGGATTACGTAAATAACTGCCCGCTGGATAGTCGCCATGTTCGTCAGAAAACACGCCTTCAAGCACGAAGATCTCCTCGCCCATCGGATGATAGTGCGTGTTAAAACGAGATCCCGCATCATAACGCACCACGCTGGTTGTATGGCCTGATTCTGCTTCTTCTCGCTCTAATGGTTTACGCCACACACCCTTGGCAGGACTGGCAACCCAATCTAATTGTTGCGTTTCTATCACCACGCGCTGGGAAAAATCCATGTTGTGCATACAAAACCTTATTCATTTGGTGACCATACGGTATCCATTGTAGCAAAATAATCACCACTCGATCACTACTGGGCAATACGCATTAAATTATGCACATAGTGGTAAGTCTCACTGTCGATATCGCGCGGGTCACATACAGAAAGTAAATCTTGGATAAAATGACCTAAGGCTCTTGCTTCCACTTTACGTACACCTTGTTGCTGACACTTAGGTAAGTAGTCGTATACGGAAGCGGCACCAAAGTCGCCAAAGATCATCTCGGCGTGATGATTAATTAACACATTGTGCGCGTACAAATCACCGTGACAGACCTTATTGTCGTGAAGATGACTAAATACTGCCAGCATCTGGCTGACGATATGTTCTATTTGAACAATGCTTAGGGTCAACTCTGGCTTGAAGACATCACGGGTGCAGGTAGCTAATGTTGGCGGTAGACCTAAGTTAAAGTATTGGTCAGGAATCAGTTCCATGATCAGCGCTAAATAACCTGGTTGATTGACTTGAGCAATAGACTTCACCAAGTTGTTATGTTGCCCAGCTTTCAAGCAAGCTTGAAGTTCATCTTGAGGATAGCCATCGCTGGTCACCTCGCCTTTAAACACTTTGACCGCAACCTCATTGGGGAAGGGAGTATCGCCGTTGAGCCAATTAGCATGAGAGATAACGCCCGATGCACCTTGTCCAAGAACGTGATTGATTGAGTAAGCGTCTGAACTCACTTCAGGCACACTGTTTTGCTGCGCGAGTTGTTCGCAAAACGGGTTGCCGGCAAATGCCATCCAAGCGAGTTTCGGCAGTTTCAACAGTACATCAGGGAAAATTTCTAACTGATTTGCAGACAATCTAACGAGCTCTAGATTGTGTAGATGTTTAAAACTGGTCGGTAACGCTTTAATTTGGTTGCCCGCTAAAGCGAGTTTTTGTAGGCGAGGTCGATAGCCTAAAGACTCGGGCAACTGAACAATTTGGTTGTCAGTGAGAATCAACCAGCGGAGCGGTTTCGGCAGCGACTCTTCTGCTACGCGCACTATCTGATTGCTTTTAAACCCGACCATTTCCAGCTTTTCACAGCGTCCCAATACAAGTGGAAGGTGAGTAAAACGGTTATTCGATGCGAATAGGATTTTGAGCTGAGGAAGATCAGCGAGCCATTGAGGCAAGTCGTTGAGTTGGTTATTGGAGACATCAAGAATTTCTAACGTGTCGGCCAGAGTTAAAATCTCTTGCGGTAATTGTGTTAATTGCTCAGATAGTTGAAGGCGCTGAATGCCTTTTAATTGACCATTCTTTAGTTGTTTTACTGTGTGCAAACCGTCTGCCTATTGTCACGCATGGAAGGGAAAGAGCGCGTATTCTACGCAGCAACGGCGCGAATGGCGAGTCACGTTTCAACCTCTGTGCCGTGAATCAAGCCTCAGTCGTTAAGCAGATGCTTCAAATCGATCTCTTGTCTCTTGCCATCCAATGCATGACGGATCACTGCGCTTTGGTTGGCAAGATCCACCGTTAATTCAATCTGGTTGTGATTGTCGCGCCAACTTAACTCGAGTTGCTGTTGCGTGCCGGCTAGATGAAATTGACCATTAAACGCGGGGTGGGTGTTACGCAGTTTAATTAGCTCAATCAGCCCTTTAACGACAGGTAGCGCTAACTGCTGATGGATTTTGTCTTGATCGAGGTAAGGACGATTGATATCGCGCCCCTCCTGAGTCTGTGCGAGAAGATCGATATCATTATGCATTGCTAGCAGACCAGCATAATAGACCTGAGGCACTCCTGGGCTAAAAAACTGAATCGCCCGAGCCACCAGATAGTGAAAATCATTGCTTGCCAGTGCATCGTAGTAGCTGCAATTGACTTGATAAAGGTCGAGATTATTGGCGGCCGAGCCTGTTGCTAAGCGACTCTGTCCGCCACTGTTGTGATGAATCGACTCGACCAGTTGATTGATTTGTTCTTCGTTGAGTAAACCCGGCTTGTCACCTTGAGGGCCCGCATCGATGATGCCGATGCCGTCATGAGTATCGAGTACCGTTAAGCAATTACGCGGCGCGATTTTTAGCCAGGCAATCAGAGCGTCAAAGTCATTCGCTAACAGCGCATGTAACACCAGCGGTGGCAGCGCAAAGTCATAGACTCGATGAACGCGTTTCGCGACCTCAATTTGCGTTTGGTAGTGGCTGTGAATTTCCGCAACGGTCTCCATCCCGAGTTGATTAGCTCGCTGAGACAGCTTATCGATAAACTCGAAGGTTTCATCCAACATAAAGCAGCTGGTATCGGGACGTTTGATGGCATAGCCTGCGGCATCAAGGCGAATGATTTTGATGCCATTGTCGGCAAACAGTGACAGGATCTGTTCTAAGTAGGCTTGGCCTTGAGGGTGCTCGACATTGATATCAATTTGGTTATCAGTAAAGGTGGTCCAGAAGTTGATTTTCTGGCTTGATTTGAGCATTTTGGCGCTGAAGCAGCGGCTAGGGCGAGGGCGGTAGATCGCTTCGGCCTGATGGTCGGTAATTCCATCAGGAAAGACGTCTTGCTGTTTGAGAAACAGGGGCCAATATTGAGATTGCTTGCCATTGTCGATCACGTCCAAAAATTGGGGAGACTGCGCCGATGCGTGGTTGACGATGAGATCGGCCATGATCTGGCAATGATCACTCAATTGCTTCACGTCTTGCCATGATCCTAAGCGAGAGTCGACCTCGGCATGATTGATGGGATCAAACCCAGCATCACTGCCATCGATCGGATAAAAAAATGGTAGCAGGTGTACACCAGCAAAAAGTTCATCTAACTCATGGCTTAAAAGCTGAGTGAGGCCGTTAAGATCAGAGCCTGTGAGTCGGTCAACATAGGTAATCAATTGAACTTTGTTGTGCATGGTAAACCTCGCGCAAGAAGGCAAGCCCCATTGTCAAAGCTCGCCATTAACAGAGATAGAATTAAAGGTACTTAAGTGAGATTCCGTCTTGGTTGAACAGGTGAATTTTCTCAACATTGGCTTTAAGGTGGATTTGCTCGCCGCGATGGAAGTCTAAAATTCCGGGCAGTTTGGCCACGATCGTTTCATCATGACCTGCAACATTAATATGCAGTAATGTCACTTCACCCAATGACTCAACAAACAGTACCGTGCCTGACATCAACGCATCGTCAGTGGTTGCGACAAGGAAATCTTCTGGTCGAACCCCCAATCTGAGAGTGCTGCCTTTGAGTGTTGCTTGAGCGGCAATTGGTACGTCAATGGTTAGGCCGCTCTGTGCTTCAACCGTGCAACTATCGCCAGCCTCCAGCAAGGTTGCTGAACTAAGATTCATTGCTGGCGAGCCAATAAACTGAGCGACAAACACATTGGCCGGATTGGTATAGAGTTCGAGTGGTGTACCGATTTGCTCAATTTTCCCTGCTGATAGCACCACAATACGATCGGCTAAGGTCATGGCCTCGACCTGATCATGAGTGACGTAGATCATCGTCGTCTGGTCGAGCTCTTCCTTGAGGTTGGCGATCTCGATACGTGTTTGTACCCTAAGCGCAGCATCAAGATTAGATAATGGCTCATCAAATAAAAAGACTTTTGGCTGACGAACAATTGCCCGCCCAATCGCGACCCGCTGACGCTGACCACCCGAGAGCGCTTTGGGTAAACGATCAAGGTAAGGCTCAAGTTGCAGCATGCGCGCGGCTTCCATTACTCGGTCATGAATGGCATCTTTCGACTCTTTTGCAATCCGCATCGCAAAGGCCATGTTGTCGTAAACGGTCATATGTGGGTAGAGCGCATAGGTCTGAAACACCATCGCAATGCCACGCATCGCGGCAGGCAGATCGTTGACGCGCGCGCCTTCAATAAAAAGGTCACCCGAGGTTATTTCTTCAAGCCCGGCAATCATGCGCAGCAAGGTCGATTTACCGCACCCTGATGGGCCGACAAACACCACGAACTCACCTTGTTTGATGTCGAGGTCGATGCCGTGTAATACCTGAGTGTTGCCGTATGATTTAGTTACGTTAGTTAAAGCTAATCCTGTCATATCATTATTCTCATCATTGGCTAACGGCTGCTATTTGACAGAGCCTGAAAGAAGTCCACGAACTAAGTAGCGTTGTAAGGTGAAAAAGACCGCCAAAGGAACCGCAATAGAGACAAAGGCCGAGGCGGTGAGAATTTCCCAGTTGCCCCCTCGCGAGCCAAGCAGTTCACGCAAACGTGCGGTCAGCACAATATGCTCTTCACCAGTACCAAGGAACACCGTTGCCACCAATAAGTCATTCCACACCCACAAGAACTGGAAAATGGCGAAAGAAGCGAGGGCAGGGAACGACAGGGGTAATACGATGCGCATAAAAATTTCAAAATCGGTTGCGCCGTCTACTCGCGCCGATTCGATGATTTCACGTGGCAGACTCGAGATATAGTTACGCAGTAAATAGATCGCCAGCGGCAAGCCAAAACCGGTATGCGCAAGCCAGATACCAAGATAGGTTTTGGCGCCAACGCCAAACAAGGCGCCGATGTCGTTATAGAGCCGTAACAGTGGGATAAGTGACATTTGCAGTGGCACAACCAACAAGCCGACCACCAGCGCGATAAGCAGGTTTCGTCCTGGCATTTTCATCCATGACAATGCATAGGCCGCGTAGGCTGCGATAAGAATGGGAATGATGGTTGCTGGAATGGTCACGGTCAGCGAGTTAATAAACGATCGACCAATGCCTTCAGCGGTGAGCACTTCTTGGTAATTGTCGAGGCCAAATTTTGGCGGCACGATCGCAGTAAAGAAGATGCGCTTACCACGCGAGCCTTTAAATGGCTCGGCAGAAATCATCTGGTATTCACCAGTCTCTGAAACGGTGAGGGTACCGTCGCCACGCATGTCGGCGACCTCTCCGGGTTGGTAACGGGTAGGTTCACGTGATGAAAAGCCAAACGCGCTGACCGTGGTAGGTTGTCCTTCTATTAACAGTTGGCCAGATAATACATAGACATCGCCTTGTTTTACTTGCGTGTCGGCGCCACCAGTTCGCTCGATTAAGTTTTGTTGGGATGAGGTTAAAGATGTCCACCAGCCTGACAGAGCCAATTGATCTTTGTCGCGGAAAGAGGAAATAAACAGCCCTGCGGTAGGCAGTGTCCACAAAATCACGATGATCAGCACTGAAAAATGCATCAGTAGTGTCAGCGGTGAGCGTCTGAGTTTACTCAGGCCAAAGGGGGCTTTTTTAGTGTCAGTGGTTAAGCTTGGCATTAACGATCCTCCATCTGAGCACTTGCTTGGCGCATATTCCACACCATGACAGGGATAACAGCGACCATGATGATCACGGCAATAGCGGCACCGCGGCCAAAATCACCACCGCCACGGAACATCCAGTCAAACATCATGTTAGCCAGTACCTGAGTGCTCCATTGACCGTTGGTCATGGCTAACACAATATCGAATACCTTGAGTACCAAAATAGTGATCGTGGTCCACACCACCGCGATGGTGCCCCAAATTTGTGGGATCAGGATTTTAAAGAAGATCTGCACGCCATTGGCGCCATCAAGGACCGCCGCTTCGACGGTTTCTTCGGGAATACCGCGCAGCGCAGCTGAGAGGATCACCATGGCGAATCCGGTCTGGATCCAGACAAGGATCACCATTAGAAAAAAGTTATTCCAAAAAGGTAGGGTTACCCACGCTTGCGCTGAACCGCCAAAAAGCTCCACCAACGCATTAAGAATACCAATCTGCTCAGAGCCGGGGGCGCGGTAATCATAGACAAACTTCCAAATAATCGACGCGCCGATAAATGAAATCGCCATCGGCATAAAAATCAAACTTTTGGCGATGTTGCCCCAACTGACTTTATCGGTAAGAGCGGCAATGACTAAGCCAAAAAAGGTTGAGGCGGCAGGAACAACCAGTAGCCAGAGTAGATTGTTAAACAGTGACTCGCGAAATTCTGGATCATTAAATAGCCAAGTGTAATTGGCCAAACCCACATATTTATCGCCATTTCTGTCATGCAGTGAGAGCACAATTGACTCAAATACCGGATAGACAAGGTAAAGACCTAAAAAGCACAGCGCAGGGCCAAGAAACAACCAAGGACGAACAGAAGCGGCGCGACGTAGGTTACGCGCCATGGTTTGGCTGGAAACATTTCGGGTCGGGAAAATGATGGTTAGCAACCAGTTGCTGCCAACGAAATAGACCACGCAACTTGCGACGCCTAATACCATGATAAATAAAGAGGAGTAGAGCTGTTCCATCGTGGCCTCACCTAGTCTACAAATTGAACTAACACAAAGCCGATAGAAGAAGTTCCTATCGGCTTTAGAGCGCGGATTATTTCAATGCATCCCAAGTGGCTTGCACATCGTTGGCGACATCTTGCGCAGCTTTGCCGCCACTGTAATCGACCATGCCTGTCCAAAAAGCACCTGCGCCGATCTTGCCTGGCATCAAGTCTGAACCATCAAAGCGGAAAGTGGTGGCTCGAAGTAAAATCTCGCCCTGTTTTTTGAGCGTGTCATTGCCGTAAGCTTCGACGTTCGCCCCTTTATGTGGGGTTAAGAACCCTGATTGCGCCATCCAAATTTCATGGGCAATTGGTGACTGGAGAAATTCCATAAAGGCGCGAGTAGCTGGGGAGTCTTTGGTAATACTCCACATCGTTCCAGCGCCAAGCACAGGTTTACCCAATGGTTTTGATTCGTAGGACGGGAAGTAGAAGAAGTCGACATCGGTGCCGAGCTCTGTGCCTTCAGGAAAGAAGCTTGGGATAAACGAAGCTTGGCGGTGCATGTAACATTTTACCGGAGAGGTAAACATCCCTTTGGGTGAATCGCGGAAGTCGGTTGCGGCCACGGCGCGTGATCCGCCATCGACATAGGCATCATTACGCACGAACCAACCAAACTCTTCGATGGCGTTAACCACTTTGGCGTCGTTAAATTTGAGCTCGTTGGTCACCCATTTATCGTAGTCAGCGGGCGATTGAGTGCGAAGCATCATGTCTTCAACCCAATCGGTTGCAGGCCATCCAGTTGCACCACCTGAGCCTAAACCAACACACCAAGGCGTTTCGCCATCTTTAACGATTTGTTGGGTGAGCGCTTTTAACTCTTCCATGGTTTGCGGTACGTCATAACCTGCGTCTTCAAAGTTTTCAGGTACATACCAAACCAAAGATTTCAGGTCGACTTTATAGAAAAATCCGTACAGCGCCTCTTTGCCGTCTTTACCTTTGAATGTGCCAAGGTCAACCCAAGACGACCCCGCGGCATAATTGTCATTCAGCCAGTCCGCCGTTTTTGGCTCAAGTGGTGTTAAGAAACCTTTGGAGGCCAGATCCGCAGCTAAGCCAGGCTGGGGGAAAATAGCAATGTTCGGCGCACTGCCAGCCTGAACATCAATCGCAATTTGCTGCTCAAAAGAGTCTGACCCCGAGTAATTTACCGTTGCGCCTGTGGCTTGCTCAAAGTAGGCGAACACGCTTTCAACGAGCTCTTTATCTTCGGTTAACCATGGGCCAAAAATGGTCACTTGTTGCCCTTTTAAATCTTGGCTTTTAAGGGCTTCATAGCTCTGCCAATTAAAGCGGGCATCTTCGCCGGGAGCGTATTTTAAGTCGGCAGCTAGAGTCGGGAAAGATAAGACTGCGACTGCAATTGAACTAGCAAGTAGAGTGGTTTTCATTGGTCAGACTCCGTGTATTCAGATACTTAGTAAGCGTTTCTTGTTGTATAACCGAGCGTCTTGTACCTAATCGTGATAGTGATTTATTAGGCTCATGTCTTAATCGATTAAGCTATCAGTAATCAAAATAGGAGTTGACGCTAAAGTTGCTCGTTTTTTGCGCGCTTGTTGTGCCTTCGATCAAACTTTAAGCCGAAGTTTTGTATGAAATATGACCGCACTCACACTCACTTAATGCTGATTTTTGCGCGAGTACTTATTTTTACTTAATCGTTTTAGACTTTGGGTAAAGATTAACTATCTTTGCCTATAGTTGTTGCGTAATGGACGATTTCAAACGATGCAAAACAAAAAGCCAACACTTAAAACAGTAGCTGAACATCTCGCGGTTTCAACCGCAACGGTGTCGAATGCGTTTAATCGTCCTAACCAGCTGTCCAAAGCGCTGCGCGACAAGATTTTATTTGAATGTGAACGGCTTGGTTACACCGGGCCAAGCAACGCAGCGCGCAGCTTAAGAACAGGCAAAACCAGTGTGATCGGTGTGTTGCTGGCGGATAATCTGGCGTATAACTTTACCGATCCTGTCGCCAGTGAGTTTCTGACTGGCATTTCCAAAGTGCTTGATGCCGCGCACGTCAATATGTTGTTGCTGCCTTCAAAAAGTGAGAATTATCAAAACACTCAGGTCGAGAGTATTCCTGACAGCTTTATCGTTTATGGCAAACCGATCGACACCAATGTGATTACCCATATTGTGCGTCAGCATAAACCTGTAGTTGCGGTGGATTTTTGTCTGCCGAACTTTCCATCGATTAATATTGATAATCAACATGCGGCTTATCAAGTCGCCAAACACGCGATTCACCGCCCGGATGACAACGTGATCATTCTCGGTCTGCGTTTGGAGCCCTCGACGTCGCTTTGTCTCACCAGCTTTAATCATCTTTATTCCAGTGAAGAGTCAGTGTCACGTTGCCGCTTTGAAGGCTACAAACAAGCAATGCAAGAGCGCGGCAATCTGCTCAGTGTTGAAAAGGTGTGGCAGATTCATGATCTTGAGATCTCGAGCCTAAAAACCATGCTACGTGGCACGTTAACGGCTCCGGAAAAAGTCGATGTATTGTTGTGTATGAGCGATAAAATCGCCCTGGCGGCGCTTGATGTTGCCAATGAAATTGGCCTGACCATGCCGGACGATATTCGCATTGTTGGCTTTGATGGCATTCCCATTGCAGAGCGGGTTGGACTGACGACTATTGAGCAGCCGATCATGCAAAAAGGGCAACTGGCGGCGCAGATGGCGTTGGGTCAAATAGCGCCAGATTCGATTCAGCTTGAGAGTAAATTAGTGATTCGAGCCAGCAGTGAACGTTTTCCTAATCAGTAAGGAGGCACTATGAACAACCAGCAGTTGGCGAAGCGTTGGTGGCACAACGCCGTTGTGTATCAGATTTATCCGCGCAGTTTTAATGATTCAAATGGCGATGGCATTGGTGATATCAAAGGCATCATCGAAAAACTGGATTATATTCGCGAGCTTGGGGCTAATGTGATTTGGCTGAGCCCAGTTTACCAGTCGCCAATGGATGATAATGGCTACGACATCTCTGATTATCAGAGCATCGCGCCCGAGTTTGGCACCATGCAAGATATGGACAGGTTAATTGCCGAAGCGGATAAGCGCGGCATCAAAATTATGATGGATCTGGTGGTCAATCATACCTCTGATGAGCATCCTTGGTTTGTCGAGTCTCGCCGTTCAAAAGACAGCCCTAAGCGTGACTGGTACATCTGGAAAGATCCCAAATCGGATGGCAGTGAGCCAAATAACTGGGAGTCGTTCTTTAAGCCTAAAGCTTGGACGCTAGATGAAACAACAGGTCAGTATTACCTGCATATATTTAGCGATAAACAACCTGATTTGAATTGGGCCAATCCTGAAGTGCGTGAAGCCGTTTACGAGATGATGCATTTTTGGCTTAAAAAAGGTCTTGGCGGCTTCCGTATGGACGTGATCAATATGATTGGCAAACCGTCAGATTACCCAGATGCGACGATTTTTGATCAAGGTGTTGCAGGATGGGAACATTGGTCAAACAATTTATTGGTTCACCAGTACTTGCGGGAAATGCATGACAAAGTACTGAAACATTATGATATTTTGACCGTGGGTGAAACGCCTTTTACCACCACATTGGACGGCCGTTTTTACTCCAATCCGGCGCGTAATGAGATCAGTATGATTTTTCAGTTCGAGCATGTCAGCATTGACCGAGAAGAGCACAACGCGGTCAAAAAAGATTTCGATCTGGTGCAATACAAAGAGATCATGACGCGCTGGCAAGAGGATTTGTACCAAAAAGGTTGGAACAGCCTGTACTGGAGTAACCACGATCAGCCGCGTACGGTATCACGTTATGGGTGCGACTCAGCTCAGTATCGAGTTGTCAGTGCAAAAATGCTGGCGACGGTACTGCACATGATGAGCGGCACGCCGTACATCTATCAGGGCGAAGAGATCGGTATGACCAACAAACACTTCAATAGTATCGATGAATTCAACGACTTGATGGCGAAGTTCCATTATCAAAAGATGATCGCGCGTGGTGTGAGTGATCAAGACTCTATCGCATTTCTGAATGATTTTTCTCGAGATCACGCTCGGGTCCCCATTCAGTGGAATAACCAAGCCAATGCCGGTTTCACGTCAGGTACGCCATGGTTGCCACTTAATGATAACTATCAGCACATCAATGCCGAGCAAGCGGTCAGTGATGCGGATTCTATTTATCACCATTACCGTCAGTTAATTGCTCTGCGCCAAGGCGACGACTATGGTGATGTGATTGTTTACGGCGCGCACCAGCTACTCGACCCAGATGACCGCGAAGTTTACGCCTATCGACGCGAGCACCAAGGCAAAACTCTGCTGACGATTGCTAATTTCACTGACAAGTCGCTAGAGAGAAGTTATCAAGGTAAAGTCACAAACCAGCTTATTAACAATGGTGTAGGCGTTGTCGATGACTTAATAAACCTGCAACTTCAGCCTTACCAAGCGCTGGTGGTTGAAATCGTCTAAACGGCGCGCGTATAAGACAAAATAAAATGCCATGGCTTAACAACCATGGCATTTTTACACTGTAAACAGAGGCGATCGATTGAGTTTATTTGGCTTTTTGTGCGCACGGTGTCAGGCGCATTTTTTTTGCTCTTAGCCTAGTCAATACTTGCGGTAGTAGTGACATCGCAATCATGCTCATCATTAAGCTGTATTGAAATAGGCTGAACGATTCGCCCAGTAACAGCAAGCCTGTGACGATCCCTGCAATCGGATTGGCAATACCGCCAAAGGTAAAGTCGACCACAGACATGCGTTGTAATAACCACACATACAAACCGTATCCGAGCGCAGTATTGAGTATGACCAGCCAGCTCAAGCCAACAAGATTGAGCATCGATAAATGGCTCAATATTTTGCTGTATTGTTCAGGAGCGATCACGGCTTGTAGGCCAGAGGCGACAGATAAAATCGCACCACCAAGAATCAATTGCCAAGTCAATACCGTCCACCAATGGATGCGATTGCCCAATGATTTGGTCAAGGTACTGCCGATAACGATACAGGTAATCGCACCTAGCATCGCGATAAGTCCGATAGGGTTAAGGCTGATTGAACTAGGATCAAACAACATCCACGCCAATGCGATTAATGCCACCCCACTTAACGATTGAACATTATTTGGTCGCTGTTTACCGCGGAGCCAATGATAGAGCATGGCAAATACCGGAACCGACACCATACCTACGCCGGCAATGGCTGACGGTAGATTTAAGGCCATCACAAAAATTAAACCAAAGAAGGTGGCAATATTAATCAGCCCAAGTCTGAGCAAGATTGGCCAATCGCTTTTTTGCGGCAAACTTGGCTTGATTGCCAGTAGCAGCAATCCGGCCGGTAAAGCTCGAATGGCACCAAGCAGCAACGGCGGCCAATCTGTCAGGGCATATTGTGTCACCGCGTAGGTGGTTCCCCACAAAAACGCAGGGATCATAGCAAGTAATACATTCATGTTAATTATCTTTATGTGAAGATAGTTTGATTAAAATGTACGCTTAAAGTTGCTGCTTGTAAAGTATCTTTATATTAAGATAACTCATCTATTGTTGTTAATACCTGTGGAGATTAAACGAAATGGATGCGATTGACCGCGTTGTAGGCCAATGGGCGGCAGAGAAACCAACGTTAGAAACAGAACCCATGGCGATCATGGGGCGCCTGATGCGCGTGGCGAAGTATATGGAAGCTGAAGTCGCTCAGTTGCATAAATGTCACGACCTTAAGCCAGGGGAGTTTGATGTTTTGGCGACTTTGCGTCGTAGTGGTCAGCCTTACCGCCTGACGCCTTCTGAGTTGATGGGCTCGATGATGCTGACTTCAGGGGCGATGACCAACCGACTCGATAAACTGGAATCTAAAGGGTTGATTGCTAGGGCGCATAGCCAGTCTGATCGTCGCAGTGTAACGGTCGAGCTATCGGCTGCCGGACTGGCGCTGATCGACACCTTGATAGAACAACACGCCGCAGTGCAAGCCAGTTTGGTTTTAGGGCTGAATAGCGAACAAAAAGCGCAGCTCAATCAAACTCTTAAAGCTTGCCTAGCGCAGTACGAATAACCTTGTCCACCTGTCTAATGGAATCGGTGTTATGCAGTTAAATAGCTTGATCGCTCGGCAAATTGTCGAGCGAGCGACAAACATCATTAAATATCCTGTGAATGTGATGGATGAAAATGGCCAGATCATTGGATCAAGCGATCCATCGCGTTTATATCGGACTCATGAAGGGGCTTTGCTCGCTATTCACGACAACCGCACCCTTGAAATTAACCACAGTGTCGCCAGTACGCTCAGTGGTGTTAAAGAAGGGATTAATCTACCGATTGTGTATCAAGACAGTGTGATTGGTGTGGTGGGCATCTCGGGTAAGCCTGAACAAGTGCGAAATTATGGTGAGTTGGTCAAGATGACGGCGGAGCTGATTGTCGAGCAAGCGGCGTTAATGGCACAGATCCAGTGGAATAAACGCCACCGTGAAGAGCTGTTATTGCAACTTATTCAAGGGTCGACCCTCAATGAAAATCAGCTGCTATCGATAGCCGAGCGGCTCGATCTTGATTTATCTCAGCCGCGGGTTGCCGCAACAGTCAAGGTGATTCCAAAACCCGGAGAGCCACTAACTTTGGAGCAATTGCAACAATTAGTCCATCTGTTGGAGTACCCAGAAAGAGACAATATTGTCGGCATTGTTTCTGTGTCGATGAACGAGGTTGTCGTGCTAAAGCCGGTGACGGTGGTGGAGGGGACGTGGAATAAAACGGAGGAGAAAAAACGGGCCAAGCGTTTGCTCAAACGGATTGCTCAACAGGCCGACTTCTCTGTCAAAATCGCCATGGGAGAGTATTTTGCTGGGCTTGGCGGGTTATCTCGATCTTATGCCACTGCCAAAGCGACCTTAGCGTGCAATGCAGAGAGTAAAGAGTCGATCCTGTTTTATCAGCAGCACAAGCTATCGGTATTGATTGATGGGCTGAAACAAGACGACTGGCGACGAGAGCAGTTGACGCACCCGCTCGATAAGTTGGGTGAGAAAGACGCAAAAGGTGTGCTGCTTAAAACCCTCAAGGAATTTTTTGCTCAGGATTGCGATCTGGCTCAAACCTGTGCAGCTCTCCATATTCATCGCAATACGCTACGCTATCGCCTAGAAAAGATAGAACAAATTACTGGTTTATTTATCAATAAGTTAGATCATAAAGTTCAACTCTATCTAGCGATAAAATGCTTATAGTTTGACTATCTAAATTGTGCGTTTGCACAATTACCATCCCCCTTGTGTGGGAGAAATTTGTTATTTTGCATAAAGAATTTCACGCTAACTGCTTCTACTCTGCAGGCAGTTAACGAAATAAACGGAAACAGCAAAATGATAGAAGTCTCTACGCTCGGAGCCTTGACGGCCTTAGTCGTCGCCATTGCTCTGATCCTCAAAAAAGTACCGCCTGCGTATGGCATGATTATCGGTGCGCTTATCGGTGGTGTTGTCGGCGGCGTATCGCTTACAGATACCGTGTCACTAATGATCGGTGGTGCGCAAGGTATTGTGACTGCCGTGCTGCGTATTCTTGCTGCTGGTGTATTGGCTGGCGTATTGATTGAATCTGGCGCCGCGACCTCGATAGCGGAAACCATCGTTAAAAAAGTCGGTGAAACGCGCGCGTTGTTAGCACTTGCTATCGCTACGATGATTTTGACTGCAGTGGGTGTGTTTGTCGATGTCGCCGTTATTACGGTTGCGCCGATTGCTCTCGCGATTGCCCGCCGCGCAAATATCTCTAAAACGGCGATTCTGTTGGCCATGGTCGGTGGTGGTAAAGCGGGTAACGTGATGTCACCCAACCCAAATGCTATTGCCGCGGCCGATGCGTTTAATGTGCCTCTTACCTCGGTGATGGCGGCAGGAGTGCTCCCAGGTTTATGTGGTTTGCTGCTGGCGTATTTCATCGCTAAAAAATTGGTTAACAAAGGCACTAAGGTCGAGGCCAGTGAGGTTGTCGAAGTTGACCACTCACGTTTGCCAGCTTTTAAGGCGGCCATTGTGGCTCCTTTGGTGGCGATTGCGTTGTTGTCATTGCGCCCGATTGCAGGAATTAACGTTGATCCGCTTATCGCGTTGCCGCTTGGTGGCTTACTTGGCGCAGTGGTGATGGGTCGATTTGCTGATACAAACCACTTCGCGGTTGCCGGTCTTAGCCGCATGGCACCAGTGGCGGTCATGCTACTGGGCACCGGTACACTTGCCGGCATCATTGCTAACTCGGGTTTAAAAGATGGCCTTATTGATGTGTTAACGGCATCAGGCTTGCCATCGTTCGTCTTAGCACCTGTTTCTGGTGCGATGATGGCATTGGCGACTGCCTCAACAACGGCGGGCACGGCTGTGGCGGCGAGCGTCTTTAGCAGCACCATTTTAGAGCTGGGTGTGCCAGCATTGGCGGGGGCGGCGATGATTCACTCGGGTGCGACGGTCCTTGATCATATGCCACACGGCAGCTTCTTCCATGCCACAGGCGGCGCGGTACACATGGATATTCGTGAGCGTCTCAAGCTAATCCCTTATGAATCGGCGGTAGGTCTAATGATCGCCTTTGTTTCAACCATGATGTTTGGCGTATTTGGCCTGTTTGTTTAAGGATTTCTTATGAAAATTGTAATTGCTCCAGATTCTTACAAAGAGAGCCTCACTGCGATGGAAGTGGCGAAGGCGATTGAAAACGGCTTTAAGCAAGTCTTCCCACAGGCGAACTGCATTAAATTGCCAATGGCCGACGGTGGAGAAGGAACGGTTCAATCCTTAGTTGATGCCACTGGGGGAGAGATTGTTAACGCGTTGGTCACAGGCCCACTAGGTCAAACGGTAGAAGGCTTTTATGGCTTACTTGGCGAAGGCACGACGGCAGTGATCGAAATGGCGGCGGCCTCGGGCTTACACCTAGTTGAGCCAGCGCAGCGTAACCCTCTTTTGACCACCACCTACGGCACTGGCGAGCTGATTAAAGCGGCGCTAGATGCTGGGGTGACACACATAATTGTCGGTATTGGTGGCAGTGCGACCAACGACGGCGGCATGGGGATGGCGCAGGCGCTCGGCGCACGTTTTATCGATAGCAATGGCGCAGAGCTCGGTTTTGGCGGCGGTGCATTGGCTCAACTGGCTAGTATTGATTTATCTGGTTTAGACCCACGTTTGGCCGCGATTAAACTCGAAGTCGCTTGTGATGTTGATAACCCGTTGTGCGGTATAAAAGGCGCATCGCACGTGTTTGGACCACAAAAAGGTGCGACGCCAGAAATGGTCGCTCAGCTTGATGCAAACCTTGCCCATTACGCGCAAGTGATTCGCCAAACCAATGGAAAAGAGGTGATTGGCCAAGCGGGCGCAGGGGCAGCGGGCGGTTTAGGCGCTGCGCTATTGGGCCTCTTTGACGCCGATCTTCGCCCTGGCATCAACATTGTTATGGACGCGGTGAACCTTTGTGAAGTGGTGAAAGATGCCGATTTGGTGATCACTGGTGAAGGTCGCATTGATAGCCAGACGATTCATGGTAAAACACCGGTTGGTGTGGCGCGCACAGCGAAAATGTATGATTTGCCAGTG
Organism: Vibrio pacinii DSM 19139; assembly: GCF_000711795.1. Classification (GTDB taxonomy): domain Bacteria; phylum Pseudomonadota; class Gammaproteobacteria; order Enterobacterales; family Vibrionaceae; genus Vibrio; species Vibrio pacinii. The sequence goes on from NZ_JONH01000002.1 coordinate 328,285, forward strand.
ATTGGTATCGCCGGCAGTATCGCTAAAGATTGCCACGTGGTGCATGATCATGGGATTGACGCTGTTTACAGTGTGGTGCTCGGTGCAACCGATTTGCCCACCGCACTGAAAGAAGCGGCGTTTAACGTTGAAATGACCTCGCGCAATGTGGCCGCCACATTGGCAATGACGTTTAAGTAAGCCTTGCGCTTCACTCTGACTAACGGTCGCTATTTAGCGGCCGTTTTTTGATCGCCAAGCTTAAATACAGGGATATTTAGGCTCGATAATCTAGCAGCTTAACGAATCTGAAAGTGACACAAGCAAGTGAAGCCTTCAATTTGGTATACTGACCATTCTACTGATATTAAGGGTGACAATGTATGTCAAAAACCGCGAAACTCTTGAATGAAGACAAGTTGGTAAAAAAGGCATTAGAGGTTGGTGTCAAGATGGCAAAGATGCAGGGGTTTGACTTACCTATGTCGCCACAACCGGTTAAAGTTAAAGCGATTTATCTATTTTTGGTTGGTGCAAAACAAATTACACCACTGCCAGAGAGTAAATTAGACGGTGCCAGTATCAAACATCGTTTAGCACTATGGATACATAACGCCCTGCCTGATAATGATCCTTTAAAATAGGCACTACTCGTATCAACTGTCTGTCGTTACAGCGGTGGAATGAATAACAAAGGCGAGCCAACAGGTTCGCTAAACTTAACCCTAACCCTAACCGTTATCAATCGATGATAGCGGCAAAGAAGCATGTGATTCAATTAAGGGCGTAGGGCTCGATTCTGCTCTACAAATTGAATAAAGTTATCTCTCGCAAGGTTCTCTAACTGTTCATTCCAAATTAGACCAACATCCCACGAGCTATTTTCTCCTGAAAGTTCCCAAAAAGCGACGTGTTCATTCGCAATATTCTTGACACTTGCTGGAACAATAGTGAAGCCCAAATTTGCCGATACCAGCGCCAACAGTGTTTGAATATCATCAGCCTCTTGAGCAACGTTCAGTTTTTTCTCATGCTCTCCCAATAACATGTTTATTTGTTGGCTTAGACCCATGCCTCGTTCAGGATTGAGCTGTAAATAATCGATTGAATCTAACGAATACCACAATTTGTTTTTGTCTATGATTTGGCTGTTATGCGTCGCTATTACTAGGTAATCTCTCGAGAGCTTCATCCCTTTCAGCGGGGTAATAGCAGGAAGTCGACTAAAACTGAGCTGAAGTTCTCCTGAAAGCAACGCCTCCGACTGGTTTTGAGATGGTATATCGTTGAGTGAAATATGGATTTCTGGGTACTTTTTTTTGAATTTAGCTATGTAACTTGGTGCCAGATGGTAAGAAGAGATACCAAAACCTATATTGAGATTTCCTGCAATTCCCTTGGCGACTCGTTGGGTTAAAGATTTATAAGACTCAAAATTCGACACAATACGTTGCGCTTCAGGTAAAAGAGCAACTCCTGCCGCAGTAAGACTGGCACCTTGTCTTCCTCTTTCAAATAATACTACCCCACAAAAAGCCTCAAGACGTTGAATCTTCTTAGTTAAAGCTGACTGAGTGATATGTAAGTGCTCTGAAGCTACTCGATAGTTACCATCTTCTGCTAATTGGCAGAATGTGCGTAAATCACCAAAATCCATTCCATTTGCTCATTAAATGTAGGAATTTTATTCATTATACGGAATTAAAAGAGCTTTTTAAAATGATTGATATTCACTAAGTAAAAGGAACAATCATGAAAGATATCCGTGTTGCTACTGTTCAATTTAACCACCATGCGAACGATAAAAATTACAACTTATCGCTCATTCAAAGTTACGTAGAAAAGGCGGCTAAACAAGAGGTGAAAATCATCGCCTTCCCTGAAATGTGTGTGACTGGTTACTGGCATGTTTCGAAACTTCAAAAGTCAGAGATCTATGATTTGTCAGAATTCATCCCACAAGGGGAAACTACTCAACGTTTGCTAAAAATGTCTGAAAAATACCAGCTCAGCATTGGTGCAGGTTTAATTGAAAAGGATGAGGACGGAAATCTTTATAACTCTTACGTAATGGCAATGCCTGATGGTCAGATAGCCAAACACAGAAAGCTGCATACGTTTGTCAGTGAACACATGAGTAGTGGGAATGAATATACTGTATTTGATACACCACATGGATGCAGGGTGGGGATTCTTATTTGCTGGGACAATAATTTGGTAGAGAATGCACGAATTACAGCATTAAAAGGTGCCGATATCCTAGTCGCTCCTCATCAAACAGGTGGAACCAACTCACGCAGCCCAAATGCGATGGGGTTGATTGATCCCCAACTTTGGCATAACCGCAAGCAAGATCCAGAGTCGATTCGTTCTGAAATGCAAAGTTCAAAAGGAAGAAAATGGTTAATGCGTTGGCTACCCTCGCGTGCTCATGACAATGGCATGTTCCTGATCTTTAGCAACGGTGTTGGGGTTGATATGAATGAAGTTAGAACGGGTAATGCAATGGTACTCAATCCTTACGGAGAAATTATCGCAGAAACTGATAGCGTTGATAACGATATGGTTATTGCAGATCTGAATGCAGAACAACTAGATATGTGTACAGGTAAACGCTGGATCAGAGGTCGTAGACCTAATCTCTACAATCCCCTAACAGTTGAAGGGAACGAATTAACGCCTTATCACGCGAGGTTTTCGGATCAAAAGTAGATGGACCAACTGTTCTGAACAGTCGCGATGCTAATAATGTGTTGGCCTTAACTTAACTAGAGGTTTTATACTTGTTTTAAATCGAACATACCAACGTTTAAGAGTGGTTCCAAACGCTGTCACAGCTTAAATAGCTGAGGTCGGTGGTAGTGTTGCCCACTACTTAGTTGGCCATTAAGTGCTTAAATGCCCCCATTCATCAATTGAAGGATTAATTTTGATTATTAGAGAAGCAAACGTAGACGATATTTCGCGATTACTATATTTAGAACAATGTGTTATAGACGCTGAAAGACCATATAACTCTTCTTTAAAAGATAAGTCAGCGCACTATTACGATATAGAAAAGCTTATCTCATGCTATAACTCGCATCTGTTGGTTGTAGAGGTAGACTGCGAGATTGTTGGCACAGGTTATGCTCAAATACGTGACTCTAAGCCCTCTTTAAAGCATGAGCAACATTGTTATCTAGGTTTTATGTATGTATCTCCAAGCTATCGAGGTCAAGGGATTAATTCTAAGCTAGTAAGAAAATTAATTGATTGGAGTAAGGGAAGGGGTATATCCGATTTTTATCTTGATGTGTATTCAGAGAATGACTCAGCGATTAAAGCTTATGAAAAAGTTGGTTTTAAAGGCGGGTTATTAGAAATGAAGCTTTGTCTTACAGAGTGAGGCAATGCACCTTAATAACCCCCCTTGCAAGGGAATAACACAATGCATGGAACTAAGTTACTGAAAGAGAATGGTTGTGCAAATATTTCAATGGTAAAGAAATAAATACTAATTCAAATCGGGTCGTTAGTTCACTTAAGGCAATGCAATTTTTAGTGCTTTGGAGAGAAAGTGAGCGATTGAAACTCATGCTTCGTTTGGCATCAGAAAATCTATCGAAAACTCATAAAGTGAGATTGATGTGATTTGCTTTTGGTAACGCGGAATGGGGCATAAATGTTTGTATTATTTCCCGTTCTTCATGATGATGGTGAAATACTTCATCGGAGCACTGCCTCGCAATCTGCAATGTAGGAAAAGTTAAACAGTGGTCAGGAGTCTCCCACCAGTGGCCTGGTGGAGCTCGATGTAATAAAGATTGCTAACTGGTTGGCTAATAACAACGGCCTTGGTTGAAAAACTTGTTACAGTCTATCAACCAAGGCGTTACGCTTTTTCAATTGCCTTCAATAAGCTCTGCTCTTTGCGGTGCTTTCAAATCTTCGGCAACTGTTGTCAGCGTGAATTGATATGTCTTCTACTCATCCTGCTTATCGAATACCGATCCGGAGAGCGAGAACTCGTCAACCGCACCTTCACCGCGAATAAAGATTCTGTGGTTGAAGCGCACGTAGTTGAGCTCGCCAGACGGGTCTTTGAGCAATTCTCCAAGCGATCCCTTATTTGGGCCTTCGGTGATGATAAAATAACCCTCGGCCGTGTTGGCCACATTGGCAGGCGCGGGATCCGCTCCCTTGGTCAATGCGGAGAACTGAACAAACACATATTTGTCGCCCTCTTTGCGGATCTCGATGTTTTGGGAATTCCCCTTGAAAACGCCGACGAAGGGGTCGAGCACAGACGGTTCAACGCCCGCTGCGATCGGAGACTTAGCCTCAATTTTCGTAAAGGCTTTGACCATTGCGTTGGCAACTTTTTTGTAGGCCTCGACTCCGCGATCACTGTGAACCAAAACCACCACGGCAAAGTCGTGATCCGGGATCAGCTGCAGAAAAGAACGCGTGCCGGGCCAATTCCCCCCATGGCTAGGGCTGGTGACCCCATCGTAGTCGTGGACGAACCATGTCAGTCCAGTAAAGTCGCCGGTCTCAGCCTCGACTGCTGGAGCGTGGGCATAGTCCAGTGCTTTTTTAGACAGCAACTGCTTGCCGGAGGCGTCTTTACCGTCTAACTGAAAGCGGGCGTATTTAAGCATGTCGGTAACCGTAGACCGAATTCCGCCTGAGGCTGCAGACTCTCTTATCATCGGAATGTAGTACGGCTTGAGATCACTGATGCTGCCTTCCCCGTAGATCGGCGGATGACCCCAGGCGTAATTTTTAGCCGGCGGGGTGGTGTCGTAATTAAAGGATGACGCATCCATGCCGAGCGGATCTAACAGGTTCTCTTCGATCAGGGTCTCGATCGGCTTTCCGCCGACATGCGATACTACATGGGTTGCAAAGGTGATACTGGTGTTGTTGTACATCCAGGTTTGATCGAACGGATAGATCTGCTGGGCGTAAGCCCCTTGGAGCATGACCTTTTCGGATATCGATCCACCCGGAGGAACAGGAAGGAACCCATGGTCGCCATACCAGCCAGCACGATGATGGAACAGGTCAACAACCCGCGCTTTCGACGTCGCCACGGGATCCGCAACCCTCCACCACGGCAGAATGTCGACAATGCGCTTGTCTAAATCCAGAATGCCCTGTTCGGACTGCTGCATGGCCAACGTTGAAAGGAAAGTTTTTGTCACAGAGCCAATTTGAAATTGCGTATCAGGGGTAACGGCCTCGTCGGTGCCTACCTTGGTGATACCGAGTCCGGCGCTATAGGTGTTGCCTCCATGGATGACACCGACTGCTAGTCCCGGTATGTGCTTTTCTTTCATAAGCTCAGCCGCTTCGGCAACGACGGCATTGAAGGCTGCTTGGCCCTCTTCCTTTGTCATTTTATTATTTTGATGTGCTAATGCCGGTTGCATTGCCAATAACGACGAAATGATTACGCTAGGTAATAGTTTCATTTTTCTCTTACTGATTTTTTCCATATTTCTTCTCGTTTAAATCAATAAAGGACAGAGCTTTTTGCGCCGACAAACCTTGATGGTCTGCCAACAACAAAAAATCCACTACGGTTTGAAATCATAGTCAGCCAAAAGCCGTTTTGAATACCTATATGACAATGCGGCCTTTCTTGAACTTTCGGTTGGTAATAAATATCTTAGCCTAAGAAAAAAGAATTTTGATTGTAAAATGTCGCATAATTTTGAAAGCCTTACTTATTGACTCTTTCGGATAACTTAAACTTGGTAAAACTATAGGCAAACAAGACAAGAGCAATACTTGCCACTATCGCTATATGGAAGCTAATTTCTCACATGTGGTTATTGGCATATGCTAATAATTGGCGGTATAGTCCCTTTATCACCTTGATAATGGATCTCACTATGTTATTTGCCATTCCTAGCCGCGAATCTTCTCTTTCTAATCACTTTGCCAAAGCTCCTCAGATCATGCTTTGGGATAGCGAAACCAATAGCAAACGCATTCTCGATCTACCCCAATCTTCGGCTTGTTGCGGACATAAGAAGTATTGGAGCAAAGTTGTGCAAGACAATCAGGTGGATGCTGTCGTGGTGCGTCTAATTGGCACCAATATGCTTAACACCTTGTTTAAGCTCAATGTGCGGGTATTGAGTGCACCACGAGGGTTTGATCTAGAGGCCTTTGATGCGGGCCAACTGACTCCTGTCACTCAAATGGAGTTTGCTCGTCCTTCGGTCAAGAAAAATAAAACCAGTTGTTCAGCACACAACACCACGCATTCTCCCTTGAGTGGTATGTGCTTGTCATCGAATAAAGGGCAGACTTCAGGCCAACAAGTGCCAATTAACAAGCTTTCGCCAAGAGTGATGTGTCGCCCTGCTAAGATTTTGAAATTAACCGTACGCACCATGCTCTTTGACCAGAACTAGGGTTCGCGACTAAACATGAGTGCCTGACCATGAACTAAACTCTGAGCCACTTTGGCTCGCGCTCGTTTTACGATATTGCCAAATGTTTGCCTAGAGACTCCCATACGAGTCGCTGCTTCTAATTGACTTAGAGATTCTAGATCGGCCAAGCGTAACGCCTCGAGTTCTTCTGCTAACAGTTCAATTTTATTGAGTTTGGAAAGTGGCACTCCATTGGGTTTAAAGCATTCGTATGGCGCTTTACCGCATATTTTTCGCTCTATTTTTGGTCTCGCCACGTTGTTTCTACCTTTTACATTAATTTGTCTAGGCTCAATGATATTCTTTAACCTAACGGTATGTTATGTCTATTCACACACCTAAAAATCACCAACAATGTGCGATTTGCTGCCGACCTTTTTTCAACCACCATACTGCGATTCAATTTATCTTAATGTCAGATGGGGGTGTGCAGGGCGAAATTGTACCAACAGAAAAAGTACAAGGCTACCAAGGTGTCATGCAGGGCGGTGCAATTACCACCTTGCACGATTCGGCCATGACCCATTGCTTATTTTCTCGTGACGTTTGCGCAATGACAGCGCGACTTGATGTTCGCTTTATCAAGCCCATTCCTCTTAATACAGTCATTCAGGTTCAGGCCCATTGCTTAAAAAGCAAGCGAGGAATGTATCTACTGCAAAGCAACATTTATGTCGATGGTCAGTGTTACTCAAAGGCTGAAGCGAAATTTATGCAATTCCTAGATAATAGATAGGGCTGAGTATGGAGGCTCATTTTGGGCGTGAACTTGCCAGAACCAGAACCAGAGAGAATGGAGTACTCTCGGTCAAATTTGCGGTGCCGATTTTAAAATCGTGGCTGTTTTTAATTCATCTACCGACATCTTCAGCGACGCGCTATATTTGAAACGGTCGCCAATTGCGACCGTTTCTCGTTAAGTGACTTAGCAGCCGTAATTTTGATAGATGTAGCGTTCAAACTGCTGACACATGTGTTGATCTGAACGGGTGTTGTTGGCCAGTTCGTTGTTGCCATCGACTACTTTAATCGTGGCATTCAAAGGGGCTGGCTCGGCTCTTTGACGTGTGGCTAACTGATCGATTTTCTGTTGTTGCTGCAACCAGGCTTGCTGTGGTGATAAGTTACATTCATCAGCAAGGTACTTGGCGTTAAAACCTTCACCCGTCAGACTAACGATGGTGTCGTTATGTGAGCGTTGGTTACCCGCATGCCAGTAATGTTTTGCCAGCAAAGGGCCAATTTCTGGGTTGTCAGTCAGGTAGCCAAACTTATCTAAGAAATAGGCGCGAGTTTGGTAGACCGCCATGTGCGCAAGCAAGTAACCGTGATAAGCACAAGACGCCTCATCAGACAGTAAATGAGGAATAGCCATCAGTGGGCGTGGGCTACACTCTAGGCCTAAAATCCGTTTTTCACAGTCGCGGGCGAGCGCGGTAATTTTCTCAGGGGTAAGGTCGCCATCACTCATCTGGTACAGCGCGGATTCAAAGTAAGGCACAACCAAGATACTGCGCTCTTGATAGGCTTTAAAAGGCTGATTACTGTTGATCATCGCTTGGATGATCTCGTCTGGTACCGGATTACCTTTGGCATCTAACGCGTATTGTTTGAGCCAGTCGGCGTCGTTTAACAAGCTATCGCAGAACATCGACTGGGTTTCGGCGTAGGCCATCGAGGTTGGCGCAAACTCTTGCGAGAAGCACGGCGCATTCATTTTTACGTTGGCAAAGTGCGCGGCGTGCCCACCTTCATGGAATAGAGTATTGATACCATCATAACCACTGCCCACTTGATCGGGCTTGGCATTGCTGGTGAAGTTGACCTTAGCGGCCACCCACTCGTTTTGATTGTAAAATGACGGAATCGGCCCGTGACAGAAGCCATTTGGGTATTTGCCTTTTCTGTCGAGTAGATCCAGCGTCAGTTCGGCGCCAGAATAATCAATATTTAAACGACCAAACGATTCTACCCAGCGACGCAAAGATTTTGAGAACGGCACGTAAGGGTCAAGCTCTCGCATCACATCGCCAGAGTAGGAGTAGACAAAATTGTGCCCTCTGAGTGCATCCAACCCTTTCTCTTGGGCGAGCTTTCCCAAACTGGTGAGATTGGTTTCGCGGGTGCGCTGCTCAAAATCATCCAAAATGCTAAACAGCTGTTTCGATGTCATTTTTTCTGTTTTAACAACCGAGTACTCAAAGAAATTGCTGTAGCCCAATGAGCGAGCAAACTGGTTACGTAGTTTAACCAGTTCAATCAATCCGTTATGCAATAACCATTGCTCAAGATCGAGCAGAGCTTGGTGAGCAGATCGACGAACGCTTTCATGGTTATTGGTACGAATCGTTGACGCCAGTACTGGCAGAGAGCCTTCGGTGACATCGCCATGTTCATTGCTGAAGGTTAAGACGTGTTTTTGCTTCTTCTCAAATAGATCGGTTTCAAAAGCGATCAATTCGTTTTTCAGCTGCTGCGCTTGTTCACCTTCGATAGCATGCGCTTGAAACGTCGCTAACCAGCCTTTTAGGCCCGTTTGAGTGCTGTGCCTTTGCTCGTGATCGGTGATGTGCTCTGCGGCTTCAAGTTGCTGTTTAATTGCGCTAATTTGCGTGGCGTCACTTAGAAAATGGGTCCATTCCGTTTGCGCTTGAGTTGAGCCTTCGTGGTCATCACTGATGCCCATATAGGTCTGCCAAAAGAAGTCTTCTTTGCTGCGGTGGATGGTGAGATAACGTTGATTGAGATCGTTTAAATATTCGGTCGCGGTCATTTGGATCCTTCAAATGGTGGCTTAACTGGAGCCTGAATTATGCCATGCTTCGGCGATGATTAGGAATCTAGATGAGTATTCACCAACTCATAAGTCGTAAACAATGTTCTACGTCAGCAGCTTTCGGTCTGAGTGAACGGCGATGCAGTAGCAAACAGAATTTGAAGTGACTCGAAAGAGTGTGCGTGTGGCAGCGGTTTTCGACAAAAATGTTGGAAAGCAGGCAAAGATCTAACAATTCATCTGGCATATAGGGCGCATAAAACACGTTTATCCTGCTAGCTTTGAGTGGCAAACCAAATAATTGTTGGTTGGCGAGTTGGCTAAATATAAGGATAAAACATGAAAATATATACCTCTTTATCACTACTTGGGCTCAGCACTTTAGCGGGGCTTAGTACGTTTCACGTCAGTGCCCATGGTTGGGTCGAATTTCCTAACGCACGGCAAAACATCTGTTACCAAGATGGTGGTTTCTGGACCAATGAGATTCCTAATCCAGCGTGTCAGGCAGCGTTTGATCAATCCGGTGCTTATCCGTTTGTGCAACGCAGCGAAGTGTCAGCCAATGTGGCGAACTACCGCGATATGGCACACGTGCAAGCGATAGTTCGAGATGGTGAGCTATGCTCGGCGGGCGATTCAGCTAAAGCTGGGCTTAATGTTGTTTCTTCTCACTGGCAACGCACCGATGTCGCGTTAGATGAGAACAATCAAATAGATTTCGTTTTCTATGGCAAAGCGCCACATAACCCTTCTTATTGGCAATTTTACCTGACTAAGGCAAATTACGACTCAAGTCAGCCGCTCACATGGAATGACCTCGAATTAATTGATAGCGCGGGCAACATTGCGATTGATGAGCAAAAACGTTATCGCACCAAGGTGACTTTCCCTGCAGGGCGCTCTGGTGACGCCATTTTGTATACGCGCTGGCAGCGTGTGGATGCTGCGGGAGAAGGATTTTATAACTGCAGTGATATCACTTTACGTGGGAGTGGCACCCCTCCAACTGACCCAACAGACCCAAGCGATCCGGCGAACAATCTGACCGCACTGGGCTATTTTGTCCCCCAAGGTTTTGGTCCGGTAGAGGCGGGCGATACGATTCGTTTTCGAACCTTTGACGCAAGCGGCGCTGAAATAGTCGATCTCTCTTTAGCGATCAGTGCGAATAACACGACGACGTGGGCGGCGGAGATGGCCGATCAATTTAACTCGCAACAAAACGGTGATTGGTATGTGGGGATTTGGCATCAAGAAATGAAGCACTATATGTTTGATAGCAACAACATCTATGCCAATCAGGTGTTAGCTCCCAATGATTCGTTTAGCTATGCATTGTCGTTGATCAAGGCCGGCACACCACCACCAACCGAACCAGATAACTTATGGCGTAAAGAGGCGGTGTACAACGCAGGCGATGTCGTCACCCACAACGGCCGTGAGTGGACGGCGCAATGGTGGACCACAGGCGAAGAGCCGGGAAGCACGGGCGAGTGGGGCGTGTGGCGTTAGTTTTCGATTCATATCAAGCCAAGCGGCTGACCTGTTCGGTTAGCCGCTTTTTTTGCACCTAGAGTGACTATAACGTGCAAAGTAAAGTCCAGTGTTTATTGTCTAATCTATTGATTACAAATAACTTTCAGTATGTCGGTTGGTATTAATTATCAATAGGTTTGTTAATAGAATGTGTCTCAAACTTTAGCGAAAAAAAACCGTCCTCAGTGAGATCTTGCTATAAATAAATTGATTTCATGAATGCTATTCAATGTGTTGCAATTTATCTTTTGTGCGCTTTTTAAGCACAAATAAATAGGATGTAACAATAATGAACAATGGATATAAACTTTCTGCTGTCACGTTAGCTATTTTGGCTTCTGCGTCAGTGTCTGCCAACGTCAGTGGCAACCCAGCTCCCGTCAACTCGCCCGTCATTACCAATGTCAAAGGGACCATCGTTGAAGACTACACGCCGCAAGCGCCCGCACTCGGTATGTTCACGATGCGTATGATGAGCGACAGCGCTGACAATCGTGGAGACTGGTTTAATTTCTCGGCTAATGATTCAAGTGTCCAAGGTGTCGGTGCAGACTATGTGTACGACTACCTGTTGCCACCGCTTATGCCACAGCCAGTGATTGTGGCTGTGTTAGATTCAGGTGTTGATGTTGAACATCAAGATTTAAAGAACAAACTATGGACTAACCAAGACGAAATTCCCAACAACGGCATTGATGATGATGGCAACGGCTATGTAGATGATGTTCACGGCTGGAACTTCCTTGGTAACTCACTCGGCATCAACGTTGACCATGACACACTTGAAGTCACCCGCGAATACAAAAAGTATGTGGATCTGCAACAAAATGGTCACTGGATTCCACCGAAAAAACGTATCTACTACCAAGAGGTGGAAAAAGACTACCTTGAGTCGGTCGAATACAACCAAAATGCGCTTGATCAAGTTCAACTTGCGACTGAGCAGGCCAATCAATACCAGCAGCAAATACTCGACTTGGTTGAGCATGATGATTTCACCGTGGCTGGTCTGCAAATCTTGCTGTCCAATGCAAATCCTGATGTGGTCAGTGCGACGCAAAACTTGTTAGCGGTTTTCGATAACTGGTATTCATTTGACTACCTAGAGTCGCGCCGCAGCCGTTATCAAGACGCTTTGGATTATCACTATAATCTCGATTTTGATCCTCGTGCTGACATCGTGTTTGACGACATCAACAATCCTTGGGAAAAAGGCTATGGTAACAACGATGTGAAGGGTCCAGTCGGTTCTCACGGAACGCACGTCGCGGGCATCATTGCCGCCGAGCGTGGTAATGGCGTCGGTATTGATGGGGTGGCTGACTACGCACAAATCATGGCTGTGCGTGTGGTGCCAAATGGTGATGAGCGCGATAAAGACATTGCCAATGCAGTGCGCTATGCGGTTGATAATGGAGCTAAAATCATCAATATGAGCTTTGGCAAGAGCTACTCTCCGCGCAAATACATCGTAGATCACGCGTTTCGCTATGCGGCGCGTAAAGGCGTGCTGATTGTCCATTCTGCTGGTAACAGCCGCAATGATAACGATATCAAACCAAGCTTTCCAAACCGCTACTCAGTTCACTATCGCTCTAAGCCAATCTCAACGTGGCTGGATGTTGGCGCATCGGCGAAATATGCCGATAACCAGCTAGTGGCAAGCTTTAGTAACTTTGGTAAAGACTCGGTTGACTTGTTTGCTCCGGGCTACCGGATCTTGTCGACCACGCCAGGTGATACCTATGGCGCGAAAAGTGGCACTAGTATGGCCGCCCCCGTTGTTTCAGGTGTCGCCGCACTGATTTTGTCACGCTATCCAGACTTGTCGGCTACCGAGCTTAAAGCGTTGTTAATGAACAAAGCTCGTACGTACCCACAGCTTTTGGTCAACAAGCCATCGAGCCCAGCTGATTTAGTGCCGTTTAGTGACTTATCGATCACTGGTGGTATCGTTGATGCCGAAGCGGTTTTTGAAACGTTGCAAGGGCAAGGCCACTAAGGCGTGGCATTAAACCTAGAAACCTACAAGGCTGCGTTTGCAGCCTTTTTAACCAATCGGCAGTTGAAAGGTACTTTTGATCTCTTTAACTGATATATTGGACTGAATCGCACTGACGCCTTTCACGCGGCGCATCGAGCTGATGCGTTCAAAGTATTCGTCTAAATCCTGCGCTACGACCTGCACAATATAGTCAGCGCCGCCTGCGATGCAGTGACACATAAGAATCCAATTGTTCTCTGCGACAAAGTCCTCAAACGGCTCGGTATTTTCTACCTCATGGCTACCCAAGGTGACAAGCGTAAATCCCGAGACTTGAAAGCCAAGTTTCTTTCGATTGAGCCGCGCGGCATAACCTTCGATGTAACCTTCATCTTCCATGCGTTTCCAGCGTCGCCAGCACGGCGTTTCACTTAAGTTGACCGTTTCGGCGAGCTTGCTGTTACTCATGCGGCCATCGCGTTGAATATGGCTGAGAATGGAGAGGTCGGTGTTATCTAGAATAAATTTGGTGGATTCTTTCTTTTTCATACTGGTTTTAGAAATATCTTGCTCATTGATGGCTAAATCATAACGTAGATAGCAACTTTATTCCTGCCTAGTTAAGTAGACTGTTGTGAAATTTAAATCATAACCTTAAGAGGGAGCCAATGAGTGCTCAACTGATGACCGCGTTTCTGCTGTTTTCGATATCCATTTCAATGACGCCTGGGGCAGGCAACATTGCGCTGATCGGGCTGTCCAGCCGTTACGGCTTTAGCGCGACATTGCCATTTGTATTGGGTAATGCGGCTGGGGTTATCGCTATTTTGGTTGGAGCCAGCGTGGGTTTAGTCGGACTGTTTAACCTTTATCCCGACGTCTATACCCTATTAAAGTGGTTGGGTGCTGCGTACTTGCTTTATATGGCTTGGGGTATCGCTAACATGGAACTCGATGGCAACAAGGTGGTAAAGAAATCAGGCTTTACCTCCGGGGTGCTGGTGCAGATCCTCAACCCTAAAGGTTGGGTGGCTTCGCTCACGGTATTTTCTCAGTTTGTTTCACCGACCGACGATTACCTAATGCAGGTGGTGGTTATTATTAGCGTGATGGTTGTGACGGGGGGGCTTGGTATGCTCGCTTGGGCCTATTTTGGCACTATACTCAATCGGTTGGTGCAAGCGCCGCATAAAATGGCCTGGGTGAACCGTGGTTTTGGCGGTAGTCTTGCGCTGGTGGCTTTATTTGTCGTCAGTCAGCCAGCGTAAACACGCTCGTTGAGTCGATTATTGAACTCGCTTTCAGCCCACAACCGCGCTATTTGGCACTGCGGTTGTGTTGCCTTTTAACTAAAAAAGCCTGCGTCGTGGCAGGCTTTTTATCGTCTTGAGGGCAAGAAGCTGTCGACTTAGACGTAGTACGCTTCTACTGTTCCTTTAAGTTGGATCAGCATTGGGTTGCCGTAGCGATCTTTTGCTTTTGGCGAGGCAATTTTAACCCAACCTTCGCTAATACAATACTCTTCAACGTCAGTGCGCTCTTTACCGTTAATACGAATACCGATCTGGTGATCGAAGCACTCTTTAACAAAGAAAGGGCTGCGAGGGTTACCCGCTAGGCGGTCTGGAAGCGCTAGTTTAGTCGTATCGTTCATATTTTGAGACCTTGAAGTCATTAAAAAAAGTGCGCCATTGTAGTCATAGCTTGGCTGGCATTCAAGTACTGGCTGACTTCTAATTGGCGTTTACAGCCCTTTGTGATACTGAGCATTTTCGGTTGGACAAATGACCTGATCTAAGTCGGTGTCGACATGAGCTTGCGAGAGAAAGCCGAGAAATGTCTCAATTAACATCACTTTGCTGACTGACAGTTTGGTTTCTGTTTGGATATCACGTAGGTCAATCAACACATCGGTAAACTGTTGTGGTAAGTCGCGCAGCAACGCTAAGTTTAGAACATGTTGCTTAGCGTAGAGCGAGTTGTGGCTGCCTTTGTGTTTTTGTATCACGTAAGAAGCGTCTTTTAAGTTGATGATTGAAGTGTGTTTCTCGCAGCGCTTTAAGCAGCCTTTATTAACTTTGAGTTTGCGACACCCTGCCGTCGTTTGAAACAGGCATTGGCGGCTAGTTAGTAAGGTGTTGGGGTGATAAATGCTGTAATAACTGCGCATGCCGGTTGGCCGTTTAATATGACGCATCTGCTTCATATTCAGTTCGTTTGAAATGAAGGCACCACTGGCGGCAAACTCTTGTTGCAAACATTTGAGCGCGTATGAGTTGGTGGTATTCATCTGCGGCCCTGCTATCCAGTTTAATCCTAGCTGTTGGGCCAACATGCCGACCCCTGAGTTATTGGTTATTAAAAGTGCTGGCCTGATGGAGACTAACAATTCTCGTGCAGCTTGGAAGTCATCACCTATTAAGATGGCTGGAAAGTAAGGTTTCAGATGGGGGTGTGTTTGGAACAGCTCAATCATCGCACTCAGCTCGGCTGCCAAGCCCATCGGCAGTTGGTAGTAGAGCTCAATGTCATTGTGTCGGCATAGTGTCACATCTGTTTTGCTAGCAATAAGCACCGACAGTTTTGGTGGTGTGATTACCGGTTCCGCTTGCGGTAATGTGGCCAAAATGGGCATGCAGGTTGCCCCTTTTAAGCGCCGATTGGCAGCGGGATCGGATGTGATGTCAAAAGACGCGGTTTTCTGCGCCACGTTCTGGATGATGGTGGTTTTATCATCGTAGAGTTTCTTTTTGACTCGCTGCACATCTTCAACACTTTGGCACTTTTCAATATGGGTAAAGTGGTTGACTGCATGATCTCTTGGGTTATCAATGTACATGTCTCGGCCAATGTTGCCGTGAAGAAAAGCGTTAGAGAAATCGCGGTTGAATACCGTGTACAGTGCGCGGGTATCATGGCAAAGTTTCACCCCCTGACACAAGCGGTCGATTTGTTCACGCCACTTGTCGACCACAGTAAAAACGTAGTGTGATTTCTTGATTCTTCCTTCCACTTTGAGTGAGTAAACTCCCGCATCGGCAAGGGCGGCTAAATCACTAAACGCAGAGTTATCTTTCAGGTTGAGTGGGTAGTTGCTGCCCGTTTGGGTGGTTTGATATTGATCTCGACAAGGTTGGCTACAACGACCGCGATTGCCAGACGCCCCATTGCGCGCCGAACTGATGTAACAGATACCTGAGAAGCCAATACAGTAAGAGCCGTGAACAAACACTTCCATCATGACATTGTGTTGGCGACCAAACTCAGCCAACGGTTTGATCTCATTGAGATTTAGCTCTCGAGACAAGTTTACCCGACTGGCGGTCAGTTGATTTAAAAATTCAATCTGGCCTTCATTATGCGTATTGAGTTGAGTAGAAGCGTGCACATCTAGATTGGGAAAGTGATGTTTAAGGATATAAGCTAAGCCAAGATCTTGCACAATCACACCATCAATTTGAGTGGTATTGAGTTGATTAAGCAAACGAACAATGGCTGGAATTTCACTCTCGAGAATCAGTACGTTAAGCGTAATGAAGATCTTACATTGGTGCTGGTGGGCTAAGTTGATCACACCGTTTAAGTTGTCTAGGGTGAGGTTGGTGGCCCGATTACGCGCATTAAAACGATCCAAACCACAGTAAATGGCGTCTGCCCCTGCGGCAATGGCGGCTTTAATCGACTCTAGATCACCACCTGGTGCTAACAACTCAAACTGATCGCGTGTCACTACTCATCTCTTACTTGAACAAAAAAATAGGCAGGTATCTTATGCGCTTCTGCTTATCAATGTAGTGGAAGTTAAGCCTTTATTAATCTGAATCAACAAATGGGCTCAGATCTGAAAAGATGTGTTTAGGGTTGCATTTGTCTTTAATTGCTATAGTGTTATATCTATATATAACACCAACTCGAAATCAATAGGGTATCGACCATGACAGATTGGAACGAAACACAGCCTATATTTCGTCAACTTGCTGACAGGATCATCGAGCAAATTTTGCAAGGTGTGTGGCAAGAAGGTCAGGCGTTACCGTCAGTTCGATCGGTCGCGGCAGATATGAAAATTAATCATCTTACCGTGATGAAAGGTTATCAACTGCTGGTCGACGAAGGATTGGTTGAAAAGAAACGAGGCCAAGGGATGTTCGTTGCACTGGGCGCATTAACTCAACTTAAAGCGACACAGAAGCAAGCGTTTATTGAGCAACAAATTCCATCGATAGCGAAGAAGTTGCAACAACTGGACATTCCATTAGACGAATTTATTGTGCAGTTAAAGCAGCACGTTGAGGGTGAATCATGAGTGTATTAATTGATGTTAGGCAGGTTTCTAAGCAGTATTCTGGCGGCTCTAAACAGCAAAGAGAAGCGCTAAAAGACATCAGTTTTGAATTGAAAGCGGGGCAAGTGCTTGGCTTACTCGGACATAACGGCGCTGGCAAGTCGACTTTAATCAAGAGTTTGCTTGGTGCCCACCACTATCAAGGTGAGATCAGCGTACTTGGGCTCGAACCAGTGACGCAGCGAGCGAAAGTGATGCAGCATCTTGCTTATATTTCGGATGTTAATGTGTTGCCCGAGTGGATGACCGTTCAGCAGTTGTTGCGTTATACCTCTGGGGTACACCCGAGCTTTGACGTCAGCAAAGCTAACTCTGTGCTTGAAAAAACCGATATCAGGCTGAATAGCAAAATTAAGTCGTTATCCAAAGGGATGAAAGTTCAACTCCATTTAGCCATAGTGATTTCAACCGATACTAAGGTTCTGATTCTTGATGAGCCGACCCTCGGCCTTGACTTGGTCTATCGCGATACCTTTTATCGCCATCTGCTTGAGTGGTTCCATGATGGTGAGCGTGCCTTGATCATTGCCAGCCACGAGGTGTCGGAAATTGAACACCTGTTAACTGATGTGTTGATTCTGAAGCATGGTCAGGTTGTGTTACAGTCCGACATGGACAGCTTGGCGCAAGACTATGTGGTAGTAGAAACCAGTGATGATCATCATGCTGGGATTGAAGCTTTAAAGCCTCTGTCTCGCGAGCGAGGGCTTGGTAGTACACGTTGGCTGTTACATGCTGCCCAGATCGATCAGCTTGATGGCATCAACAAAATTTACAATGTAAAACTGGCGGATCTGTTCTTAGCGCTGCAAAAGGAGGCAGTATGATGAATGCCCATGTGTCTATGCTGGAAAAAGAGTGGTTAGAGCACAAAATAATTACCCGAACCCCTTTGGGATTGCTGGTTTGTGGCGTGTTACTGCTGCTCGCGGTGCTAATGAATTCGACCATTCAAAGTAATGTCACCTACGAGTTAACCTACGATGTTGACGGAATGGGATCGGGTTTTGAGTTGGGCCAGCAGCTTAGTCAAATGGTGTTTGGCTTTACTGGGTTGCTGTCTATCCTGTTAACCACGCTTTATTTCCCCAAAACACTGCGTAAAGAGCGCCAAGAGGGTAGCGTGATGTTTTGGCGCAGTATGCCAGTGTCTGACTTAACAACTCATTCGATTAAACTGGTGTTTGGCTTGCTGGTGACCCCAGTCATTTGCTCGATACTCGTGATCAGCGCGGATCTATTGATGTGGTTAGTTAATGTGATGATGGCGCAGAAATTCCCACTGTTTTTCACTGGTGAATCAATTCTCTACGTGTTGACGCATTGGGTCGAATTTATAGGCAGAATGTGGTTAGTTGGTCTAGTCCTTGCGCCCGTGGCGATGCTGGCGATGGCAATTTCACAAAAGGTTCATTCGCCACTCTTGGTTATGCTGATAGGTTTTTATGTGATCAAGTTGTTTTCAGATAGTCTGCTAGGGACCTCTGTCGTCGGTGACTTTCTTATCGAGGTCACTATGTTGCCGTTAGACGTGCTTCTGGCCGATAACCCATTCATCGCGATTAGTAATATTGGTTTGATTAGCCTTGTGGTGTATTTCTTACTTGGAGCGATCGGACTATTGGCGAGCTTGAAATTAAGCCGCGTTGTCGATTAGACGATAACCAACAAAAAAGGTAGCGAGATCGCTCGCTACCTTTTTAATCAAGTGAAAAATTTAATCAAGTGACAAATTAAGCTTTCTTTAGATCTTTTGCAGGGTAAGTGAGTTGCATACCGTCTACTTTGACGTGGACATAGTTACCGCCGCCGCTTAAGCCAGTGACGACCATTTTACCTAAATCAACGCCTTTTGTTGCGACAACAATATCATCGATTGCAAACATGGTTGCTCCTCCTTATGAACAGATTCAACGGATTTTTCGGAGCGGATTAAAGCAATAACGATGTGTCTTGACCAATCAAGTTTTTTATTGACATGACAAAAAAATCTCATGGCAAGGCTTAGTTTAACTGGTTATCTTTAAAGCTTTGTACGTAAGCTTTATCTTCTTTCATGATGTGCTGCACAAGCCAGTTTTTCAAAAAGGCCATCAGCTCGTCGCCAATCTCTTCACCTTTTTCTACTCGAGCTTGAAAGTCCAGTACTTGCTTGACGAGACTATGATGCTTATCGATGTGTTGTTGAGTTTGTTTATAGTCAATTTGCTCGAACAAGATCTCTTCGTATTTAAAGTGGTTGGCTGTATAGTCAATTAAACCTTGTACGACTCGCTTAATCGAAGCTAAGCCATAGTTGTGGTTGAGTAAGTGGTACAACTCGTTGATGAGATGCACCAAGGTTTGATGTTGGCGATTGATCTCATCCAGACCAATATCCAGTTGGCTGTTCCACTCCATCAGTTTGTCTCGTTTGGCTTCCTCTGCTTCTATTTGCTTGCTGTCTGTGGCAAAGCGGTGCAGTAATGAATCTATCTCACCTGATAAGTTGCGCACGGTAATGCTGGCAATCAACGTTTCTTGAGTGGCACGGACGTTGTTCTCGGATTCGCTCGCAATCAACTGCAAGCATTCATCCAAGCTCAATGTTTGACCCAATTGTTGTTCCGATGAAGTGGCGATCTGCTGACCATATTGGCGTACTTGATCGATTTGAAGGTCGAGCTCTGCAAAGGTATGTTCAGCGGTAGAGGCTATCTCTAATGATTTGGTCATGCTCGATTTATTCTCTTGCATGGTATTCATGACATCATCAGTCTTGGCTTGTAGGTTGGATATTTTACCGCGTATCTCTTCGGTGGCTTGCTGAGTTCGCATGGCTAAAGAGCGAACCTCATCAGCGACCACGGCAAAGCCTCGTCCTTGCTCACCTGCTCGAGCACTTTCGATCGCAGCGTTTAGAGCCAACAGGTTGGTTTGTTCAGCAATGCTACTAATGGTCTCCATCACTTGGCTAATTTGCGCGGTCTCTTCCATCAGAGATTGGAAGTGTTGATTGGAATTATCAATATGTTGATTGGCGGTATCTAGGGCCTGTTCAAGCGCACGCATATCTTGAGTGCCTTGATCGGCTTTGGCTTTGGCTTGATTGGCTAAGGTCGCGGTTGACTCACAGTAGTCTGAGACATTCTTAGTGATGTCAGACAGTTGGCTAATGATCTCTTTGGCAGTATCAACATCGCGTTTTTGTCCGATCGCGCCTTTTTTTGATAACGCGGAGTCTTCTTGCACAGTGTCAGCGACTTCGACCAATCGCGCCGTCGATTTTCTTAATGCGTGGACGGTGCGCGAAATGTCTTCGCCGATGCGATTAAAGGTCTTGAGTAAAGGATCATTGACTGGCGCTTGCCCGCTAATGCGCACAGTGAGATCACCTTCAGAGAGATACTTAGCCGTGCTGCTTAATTTACTCAATAAGCCGTTCATCGAATGAATCAGTATCACAATAATAAGGTGATACAGCACTAATAAAGTAATCCAGCCCCACCATTGTTGAACTAACAGCTGATAGGCGATAGGTGAAATCAGTACCGTTAACAATAATGACCACTGCACAGAGGAAAGTTGATTCAGCTTCGCCAGTACCGTTGTAAACATAATCCTGCTCCCTAGTGGATAATCAGTACATTGCCCCATTAAAGATAGACCAACGGCCTAATTTGAATTGAACTTATTGTGCAAATATTGAACCAACTCGTGCTTAACACGATATGCGTCTATTTGGCGAACCATCGTGGCCTCGAAAGTGTTGTTGAATTCAACCCGCTGCACAGCGACGATTTCTAACCATCTATGCCACAGATCTGCCATTTACACCTTTATTAATAAAATGTAGTGATGTTTCATTGGTGTTGTTAATTAATTGCTACTTAAAGTCGCATGGCGTTGAGTTGATAGGAACGTTCAGTGAATCAAATGGTTAGTCAAGAGCTCGAGGTAGCGCATCTACCATCCCCTAACTCGTACCGAGGTCGCTTTAAATGGCGAGGTATCGAAGTGCGTCTTGGTTTAGCGTTGGCCTTGTTATCATTGACGACGTTATTACTGGCTCTGTTTAGTTCAACCACGTACGACAAACTGGAATTTGCGCTGGTGGAGTTGAAAGAGAAAGATATCGCCTCTCTTGAGCAAGCCGCTAGGCTCAACGACATGGTTCGACTGGTGATTACGGACTCTTCGCAATTGATCGATGCAGAATCAAATTTACAGCGTAACGAGGCCATGCAGCGGATTGAGCAAAGCATTGGGGTGATGAAGCAAGTGCTGGTGCATTTTCCCACCTACCACGCCTATTTTAAAGATTTGATCATGCAGGTGAATAACAGCTTAAGTTTGCTACATCAAAGCAGTGAGGAGTCGCGTAAGCTGAACAGTGAGTTACGCAATTTGCTTGAAGGTTTCTATCCGTTGTTACAGCAAGTGAGTGAAGAGCTTAATTTATTGCCCGATGAGCAAAAATCGCGTTTGCAATATAGCCAGCTAAAGGCATTGCTGTTTTATCAGCTTGGCTTGGTCGAAAAGCTCTACAACGATGGCAGCTTTAATGAGCTTGACTACACCACCTACCGATTAGAACAGCTTGGTCAAGAGTGGTTTAGTTTGTGGCTTGCCAGCGGGTTAGCTGAATCGCTCCCCGCATTAGACGAGAAGCTGTCGGTCATCTATACCTTGGCTTCGCGTTCAAGCAAACTCGTCACGCTCAAAAATCAAGCGCTTGAGCACCATTATCAACAAGAATATTTTCTACAAAACAGCCGTGAATATTTGCATCAGCTTTCAGTGCAGATCGAGCGCAACACGGTAGATGTCAATTTAGAAATCGATGCTTCGATTGAAAAGATCCAACACTCTCTGGCTTCAAATCGAACCTTCTCACTGGTTTTGTCGGTATTTAGCTTATTGGCGGCTGCCGCGATTGCGTGGTTTTATGTTCGTAAAAATATCCTCGAGCGGCTGCTGACTTTACGCGATGATATGTTTGCCATTTCAACAGGTCACCTCGACACTCGTATCGAATTAAAAGGTCATGATGAAATCACTCAAATGGCCAAGTCACTGCAAGTCTTTCAGGCAACCGCACAGGTCGTAAAAAAAACCAATCAAAGACTCGAGGCTGAGGTTGAAGAGCGCAGAGCGGCGGAAGAGAAACTGCGTGTCACGCAAGATGAGTTGATTCAAGCCGGAAAGTTGGCCGCTCTTGGGCAATTGAGCGTCGGTATAACTCATGAAATTAATCAGCCTTTGACCGCGATCAGCAGTCATGCGCGCAGTGCGCGAAAATGGCTCGAGCAACATCGCCCTGATAAAGCGACCCACAATCTACAGAAAATAGAAACGCTTTTGGGTAAAGTCGCCGCCTTGACCCGACACCTGAAAGCGTTCTCACGCAAAAGTGACGGTAAAGTTTCATCGGTATCAGTGATGCCTGTAGTTAACGATGCGATTGAACTGTTTGCCAATAGTTCGGTGCCGATTTTGCTCGACTGCCACCTCACGCCTTATGCAGCGGTAAAAGCGAACCCGATTCGTTTAGAGCAAGTGTTGGTCAACTTAATCAGCAACGCGATAGATGCGGTCGCCGAGAACGTAGAGCCACTGATCGTGGTGTCAGTTAAGCGTGACGACGAAAAGGTGCTCATCGCGGTCAAAGACAACGGTAAGGGCATTCTCGCGCAAGATATTCCTCATATATTTGATCCCTTTTATACCCGAAAAGAGGTAGGCAAAGGCTTAGGGCTTGGGCTGTCTATTGCTTTTAACATTATTAAAGACTTTGGTGGCTCGATACGAGTCTCTTCGCAGCCCCAACATGGCAGCGAGTTTGTCGTCCACTTAGAACAACGCGAAAAGTCATGACAATCGAAAAACAGATTACCTTAATTGATGATGAATTAGACGTGGTTGAAGCGGTAAGTGAGCTATTAGAGCTTGAAGGCTTTGAGGTCACTGGATTCACGGATCCTAAGCTTGGTCTTAAATCATTAACGCCCAACAGTCAGCAAGTGGTGTTGTGTGATGTCCGCATGCCACAGCTTGATGGCTTGGCGATGTTGGATGCCATTCAAAGCCGCGCACCACGCTGTGAAGTGGTACTAATGAGCGGACATGGTGACATTCCGATGGCGATAGAAGCGATGAAGTTAGGCGCGTTTGATTTTATCGAAAAACCGCTTCAAAGCGATGAACTGCTTGAAAAGCTTAACCTTGCCAACACACATATTCAACACGCAGCAGAGCGTAGTAGCACGATTTCGACACTGCCGATTGAACAGGTTCTGATTGGCGTGTCGCCGCAAATGGAAATGATTCGGACACAAGTGCTCGCACTCGCACGAACGGGCGTTGATACCATCATTAATGGTGAAACCGGAACAGGGAAAGAAGTGGTGGCGTATTCGTTGCATCAATACTCTCCGCGCCGCGATAGACCGTTTGTGGCCATCAACTGTGGTGGTATGACGGAGAGCATTATCGAAAGTGAGCTGTTTGGCCACGAGGCAGGCTCGTTTACCAGTGCCAACAAAAAGCGTATTGGCAAAATCGAGCAAGCACATGGTGGTACGCTGTTTCTTGATGAAATCGAAAGTATGCCCATTGCGGTGCAGATTAAGCTGTTGCGTGTGATCCAAGAAAGGGTGATCGAACGCGTCGGAGGCAATAGTTTAATCCCGGTCGATATTGTCATTATCGCAGCCAGTAAAGCCGATTTATCCGAGCTTAGTCAACGAGGTGAGTTCCGCGCTGATCTGTTTTATCGTTTAAATATCGCCAGCTTAAACCTTCCTCCTTTACGTCAGCGTAAAGAGGATATTCAGTCACTGTTTCGCCATTTTGTGGTCCAGGCCAGTCAAAAATATAAAACCCGCGCTTCGACCCTCTATGCCGAGCAAATCCAACAGCTGTGCCGACACGATTGGCCAGGCAACGTACGAGAGTTACGAAATGTCGCTGATCGTTTTGTATTGGGGATTGTTGGTGAAGGGTTTGATTTACAGGCGCCGTCTACGTTAGGCAGTGAGAGTTTTGCCTTCGAGCAACAAATGGAGCAATACGAGCGCAATGTACTCACTGAAGCGTTGATCGAAACCGCAGGCAATATCAATGAAGTTTCTGAGCGACTTAATCTGCCACGCAAAACGTTGTACCGCAAGATGAAAAAACATCAGCTCGATAAGGAAAGCTTTAAAGCTCATAGCCGTGTAGAACTCTAGACATAAATGACCCATGTTATCTGATTTGGGTTGGTGTTTTCTTTATCTACTTGAAATTTAATGGAAAAAATGTTGGCATGGCGCGTGCAACTCAGATGACAACTCTGATAAAAAAACAACCATTATTTATTCGTCTGTAAAACAATTGAAATGTGTTGAGTTCAGAGTCTTGTTATCCAAAACACATCATTTGCTGCAAGGAGAAACCAATGAAGCAAATCGTCACGAGTAGTATCGCGCTCTTATTAGGTGTCAGTTCAGTTGCTATGGCAGGCAATGAACCGGCGCAAGTCGGCCCACGTCCACTTTATTTAGTCAGTGACATGGAAAACAGTCCGCTCAAAACCAAGCTTGAAAGCTGCAGTAGCGGCCCCTTCCATCGTAGTGACTTCTCTATTGGTCACCGTGGCGCTGCGATGCAGTTTCCTGAGCATACTAAAGAATCTTATCTAGCTGCGATTGCTATGGGTGCAGGCGTACTTGAGTGTGACGTTACGTTTACTAAAGATAAGCAGTTGGTTTGTCGCCATTCACAAAGTGATTTGCATACGACCACCGATGTGCTTGCGTACCCAGAACTGGCGAAGAAGTGTACGGTTCCGTTCAAGCCAGCCAACCCAGACACTGGTGAAGATGCTCAAGTTGAGTGTCGTACCTCTGACTTTACCTTAGCCGAGTTTAGAACGTTAAAGGGCAAGATGGATGGTGCTAACCCGAAAGCGACCACGGTTGAAGAGTATATGCAAGGCACGCCAGGTTGGCGTACCGATCTCTACTCCCAAACGGGGACCTTGATGACTCACGCTGAGAGTGCCGCGTTATTTAAGCAGTACGGTGTTAAAGTCACGCCAGAGCTTAAATCGGCGGCGGTTGAAATGCCGTACCAAGGTTTCACTCAGCAAGACTATGCGCAAAAGCTGATTGATGAACTCAAACAAGCCGGTTTCACGCCTGATGAGGCATACGTTCAGTCGTTTAATCTTGATGACGTAAAGTACTGGATTAACAATGAGCCGAAATTTGGCAAACAAGCGGTGTATCTTGATGATCGTATGTACGAGCAGCAAGACTTTGTCGCCTCCCTCGAGAATATGAGAGATCTACACAAGCAGGGGGTTAACATTATCGCTCCTCCTCTCTACGCCCTGATTGAACTCGATGGCAACAAGATAGTTGAATCCAATTACGCTAAGCTCGCCAAGCAAGCCGATCTTGACATTATTGCTTGGACGCTAGAACGTTCAGGGCCTTTAGCGCAAGGTGGCGGTTGGTATTATCAATCGGTAACCGAGCAAATCAAACGTGATGGCGACATGATGAAAGTGCTTGATGTACTGGCAAAAGAGGTCGGTGTAATAGGTGTATTCAGTGATTGGCCATCAACAGTGACGTACTATGCAAACTGTATGGACATTTAAGTTTTAAACGACGTCAATAAGCAACTGAAAGGGCCGCAAGGTCCTTTTTTTGTCTTTATTTTCATAGGACACAAATGACTCAAGTTTGACGAGATTGGTAGGACAAAAATGACCCAAATAAAAGCGACCTAGAATGAGTGATTGTTAACTTATTGAATAATATGTTCTTTTAATCTGGCACGCCGCCTGCAATAGGGAAGGGGAATATCAACAATAACGTGAATGTAAGGTTCTAATATGAAAAACAGTGTAAAAGGATTGTTAATCGCTGGGTCTTTGTTGCTGCCAACCCTTTCGATGGCAAGTGAATGTGCTAACCGTGGTGTTCTTGACGATAGATATTGTGATGAGAACCAAGACCTAGTGGCCGATGCACCGAAACAGGCGTCTGAATGGATTGATCCAAGCACCTTAGTGTTTACTTATACTCCGGTTGAAGATCCGGCACTCTACAAAGATGCTTTCGCGGATTTTCAAGCGCACCTGAGTAAAATCACCGGTAAAAAAGTCATCTATTACACTGTTCACTCTAATTCGGCACAAGTAGAAGCGATGCGTTCTGGCAGACTGCATGTGGCCGGTTTCTCTACAGGCCCAACGGGTTACGCCGTGAACCTTGCCGGCTATGTACCAATCGCGGTGAAAGGTGATGAATCTGGCTTCCAAGGTTATAACTTGGTTACGATTGTACGTAAAGATAGTGGCATCAATGAGATGGCGGATCTAAAAGGTAAGAAAGTGGCGCATACGTCAGCTTCGTCAAACTCAGGTAATCTTGCCCCGCGCGCTCTATTTCCAGCTCAAGGCCTAGTGCCAGACGAAGACTACAAAGTGCTCTACTCAGGTAAACATGACCAGTCGATCTTGGGAGTGTTTAATGGCGATTACGACGCTGCACCTGTTGCTTCTGATGTCTATGATCGAATGGTTGCTGCAGGTCGTGTTGACGATTCAGAGCTAAAGATCATCTACCGTAGCCCACGTTTCCCTACTTCTGCTTTTGGCTACGCTTATAACCTCAAACCTGAGTTAGCTGACAAGATCAATCAAGCCTTCTTTAGTTACCGATTCACTCCAGAAATGAGTGAGGCATTTAAAGGCGCAGACCGTTTCTCTCCGATCACTTATAAAGAAGATTGGTCTGTGATTCGTGATATTGCCCATGCCACAGGTACCGCTTACACCAAAACGGGTTTGAAAAAGCTAGCCGAGAAAGACGCTGCTAAGCGCGCAAAGAAAAAAGCCGCAGAGCTAGCAAAACAAGCCACCGCGCAATAATTATTCTCCAATAACGTCAATAGTACGGTGCCTTGTGTGTAGGGCGCAGGGCACTGTACACCTCAAATAGACCAAGAAAAAAACAAGGAAAAGTAGTATGGCCGTAGCAAGCTGTGACAGCGTAAAGTATGACGGAATCAAGATTAATAACCTGTTTCATCAATATGTGGCGGGCAAGCCAATCCTTAAAGGCATCGATATTGATGTCGACCAGCCGGGCATTATCGCCATTATTGGTC
Organism: Vibrio pacinii DSM 19139; assembly: GCF_000711795.1. GTDB lineage: Bacteria > Pseudomonadota > Gammaproteobacteria > Enterobacterales > Vibrionaceae > Vibrio > Vibrio pacinii. The sequence continues at coordinate 355,485 of NZ_JONH01000002.1, forward strand.
CATCGGGCACAGGGAAAAGTACCTTATTGCGCTGTATCAATCGTCTCAACGATCCAACCAGTGGTGAAATTCTTTTTCAGGGCGTTGATCTCACTAAATTGCAAGGCCAAGCGCTGCGTAATCAACGTCGTCATATTGGGATGGTGTTCCAAGAGTACAACTTAGTCGAACGTTTAACCGTGATTGAAAATGTCCTGTGTGGCCGCTTGGGTTATATGTCGTCGTGGAATGCGTGGCGTCGTAATTACTCGAAGCAAGATCTAACTAAAGCGTTTGAATTACTTGAATTCGTTGGTCTACAAGATTTTGCTAACCAGCGCGCCGATAGTCTCTCGGGCGGCCAGCGCCAGCGTGTTGGTATTGCTCGCGCTGTCATGCAAGACCCGTATATTTTGCTGGCGGATGAGCCTACTTCATCACTTGACCCAAAAACCGCAGTAGAAATTATGGAGTTGATGGAAACGTTCGCCAAAGAGAAACAGATTCCAGTTCTGGTCAACATTCATGATGTCAATCTCGCTAAGCGTTTCGCTAATCGTATTATTGGGATGTGTAACGGCAATGTACATTATGACGGCAGCCCAGAAGGCATCAGCGAAGACGACCTTAAAGTTATCTATGGAGGTGAGTCATGGCTGGATTAAACGCACCATCAGCAAGTGTCGAAAACCCGTTCAAAGCATCATGGGCAAGCCGTATGGGCGTGGTTGCTGTTATAGGCTACTTGATCTATAGCTTCACGACTCTTAACCTCAGCTTTGAGCGTCTAATCATCGGTTTTGGTGAAAGTGAGCGCCTACTTGCTCGCATGTTCCCACCCGATTTTTCTCGTTCGAGTTTATTGCTGAGCGGTTTGGCTGAAAGTCTGCAAATTGCCATTATCTCGAGCTTTGTTGGCATTGTGATTTCGCTGTTTCTTGGCCTATTGGCGGCGCGCAATATGATGCCCGGCATTGTTTCCACGCCTGTGCGTGCATTTATTGCCCTGTGCCGTTCGTTCCACCCTGTCATCATTGCGATTTTGTTTGTTAAAGCGGTCGGCTTTGGGGCGCTGGCGGGGATACTCACGTTAGTGTTCGCTTCGATCGGGTTCATTGCCAAGCTGTTTGCCGAAGCTATCGAAGAAATTTCGTTTAAACAAGTTGAGGCGATTCGTGCGACCGGAGCCAGCTTCCTTAGTGTGATTTTGTTTGCGGTAATGCCGCAGGTCTTCACACGTTTTATCGGCTTCTCTAGTTATCAGCTTGATTCAAATTTACGAAATTCGACCATGGTCGGTATTGTCGGTGCTGGCGGTTTAGGCGGCACCCTATTTTCGGCTTTTCAGCGCTTCGATTACGATTTTGTCGCAGCAATTTTGCTGACCATTATTGCCCTGATTCTAGTTGGCGAGTTTTTGTCTAATGTAGTAAGGAGAATCTTCTAATGACGACCGCTTCGATTGATAAAGAATGGCACCGCTTTACTTTTAATGAACGCCTTGCCAGATTCGCCGCTTACTTGTGTTTTGTTGCTGCGATTGTGTGGTCTTGGCAAACGGTAGAGATCATTCCTGAATTCTTGTATGACGCGCCTGCTCAGTTTGCCGATATGTTTAGTCGCATGGTGCCGCTTGATTACGCTTTTTACCCTGAAACCATTCACGCAGCGCTGATTGAAACCTTGCATATTGCGACGCTAGGGACGTTATTTAGCTTAGTGATGGCGATTCCTTTGGCGTTGTTAAATGCGCCGAATATTATGCCGAGTAAAACGTTGAACTGGATAGCGCAGGTGTTTCTGGTTTCATCACGCTCGGTGAACTCTTTGGTATGGGCGCTGTTATTTATTGCTCTATTTGGCCCTGGAGTGCTGGCCGGAATCATGGCCATTGCAGTGCGAAGTGTCGGTTTTGTTGGCAAATTGCTGGCCGAAGCGATTGCTGAGGTCAATATGGGCACGATTGAAGCACTTAAAGCCACGGGGGCATCGTGGGGCAGTGTTTTATTCAAAGGCTATTGGCCACAGGTTATCCCTGCGTTTTTCTCGATTGTTCTGTTTCGTTGGGATATCAACGTACGTGAGTCAGCGGTTCTTGGCTTAGTGGGTGCGGGGGGTATTGGTGTGGTGCTCAATGATGCGCAAAACTTATTCGAATGGCAAAAAGTAGCGATGGTGCTCTTGAGTATTTTTGCGGTGGTGTTATTAGCAGAAGCACTGGTTGTGCAAGTACGCAAAAAATTGATTTAAGCTTCCTTCCAAGCGAAGAAACGGCCAAGCGCCGTTTCTTTTTCTTGATTAAGAGTGTGAGGTATTGATGGTGGCTTGTTATCGAAGTTATGCTTGCTTTAAAGCCAATAACGCGTCAGCAAACTCAGCAAATCCATAACCGCCACACTGGTTCATGACCACACTAGGTTTGTGGTCGAGTTTATGCCAATAGTGTTCGATGTTTTTGACCCCGGCCGTTAGTGGTAAAGACTCAAACATTTGTTGGTCATTGAGCGAATCTCCGACGTAACAGCACTGGGTGAGAATGTCTTGGTGTGATAAGCCTTGAGCTCGCAAAAACTCAACACTACTGACACGCTTTGAATGATCGCCATACCAAGCATTGATGTGAATGGAACTTGCGGTTGCATGAGCACCAAGAGTGTGAATGTGAGCAACGATTTGATCGACGATTTCGCTGTCGAGAGGCGGTCGATTTTGGCCGATATCGATAGCAACCTCACACAGTCGGTACGCTTGATCTAACGTGAGGTTCACTTCGGCAAAGCGAGTCAAAATCACGTCTATTTGTTGTTTGAGTTTCGCTTGGTTTGCGCGCATCTCGTCTAGTGGTACTGAGGACGTAAGCGTAATGCCGGGCGTTTTTTTCTCTAGGCAAAAGGCACCATTTTCACCCAAAACAGCGTCGACTGGCCACAACTGGGCGATATGATCGCACCAACCTGCACACGCGCCCGTTACGGCGGCAACCTTAATGCCATTTTGCTGCAGTTTGTTCAACGCCAACAGCGTTTCTGGTGGTAGTTTACCCTGCCAAGTCAATGTGTCATCAACATCGGTTAACACCCACTTTATCGGTTTCCATGCCTTTGTCAGCGTCATTTCCATGCTCGGTTTTTTCTAATCAATCGGCTAACCAGTATACCATGGGGACTGACGCTCGGTGATTGCACAGCGTTGAATTGAGACCGCCGCCAATATTCTCTGAGCGGACGAAAATGATAACAATTTATTATCGAATCTATAAAAAACCATAATTTCACTACTAGTCAGTCAGGCGTTATGTTAGCTGCACGATGTAACACAGTGCCATTGGTGGCAGAAGGTAAGATTGATACCAACACTACCATGGTGCGAGCCCGATTGCGTTTATCTTCCGAGCCTGATGGCAATCAGATGAGTGGATTCAAGCAAGCAAATGATGAGGAATAAATGATGAAAGATGCACTATTTCAGCCGATTAAATTAGGTAAGCTTGAACTAAAAAACCGTATTGTTATGCCACCAATGACACGCTCTCGTGCCACTCAGCCGGGTAATTGCGCCAACGACATGATGGCGGCTTACTACGCCCAACGTGCAAGCGCAGGTTTAATCGTCGCCGAAGGCACGCAGATTTCGCCGTTAGGCCAAGGGTACGCGTGGACACCTGGCATCTATTCTGAAGAGCAAATTGCTGGTTGGAAAAAAGTTACCGATGCCGTGCATGCCAAGCAAGGCACTATTTTTGCGCAATTGTGGCATGTAGGGCGAGTTACGCACCCTGATAATACTGGTGGCGAGCAACCGATTTCATCTTCGGCACTGAAAGCGCAGAACGTCAAAGTATTTGTCGACAATGGCCAACAAGAGCCCGGCTTTGTCGATGTGGTTGAACCGCGTGAAATGAGCAAGCAAGATATCCAAGAGGTGATCGAGCAATACCGCCAAGCTGCGCTTAATGCGATTGAAGCTGGGTTTGATGGGGTTGAGTTGCATGCCGCGAATGGGTATTTGATCAACCAGTTCATTGACTCAGAAGCGAACAACCGCACTGATGAATACGGCGGCTCGATTGAAAATCGTCTGCGCTTTTTGGCTCAAGTCGTAGCAGCGATGACCGATGCTATTGGCGCTGATCGCGTTGGTGTGCGCCTGGCTCCATTCACGTCACTCAATGGTACGGTTGATAAAACACCAGTAGAGACGTACACAGCGGCCGCAGCACTGCTCAATAAACTCAATGTCGTTTATCTGCATATTGCTGAAGTCGATTGGGACGATGCACCAGAGACGCCGATAGAGTTTAAGCAAGCGATTCGACAAGCTTATCAGGGCACGATCATTTATGCCGGACGTTACGACAGTGATAAAGCGGCTCAAGCGATTAATGACGGTCTCGCGGATATGATCGGTTTTGGTCGTCCGTTTATTGCTAACCCGGATTTGCCTAATCGGATTAAACACGATTACCCATTGGCAACGCACGATCCTGCCACATTGTTTGGTGGAGCAGAGCAAGGGCTGGTGGACTACCCTGAATATCAGGTGTAACGACGCTGAGTGATTGTAGCGCCTCATTGTTGAGGCGCTTTTTTTATAACCGAGTTAATATTTTTATTGCGTTGTCGGTGATCGATGTAGTTTGGCCTGTCATGTAAGCGGTCGTGATCGCGCCCTCTTTCATCAGGCAGACCGCATCAAGTAGGTAAGGCTTTTGGCCACAGAGTTTCGCTGCAATGAGCTTGCGTACCTCGTCTTTGTGATAAGCGCAATATTGGGCAATATCACTATCGTGGTCACTAAATTCTGCTGAGGTATTGATAAAAAAACAGCCTCTGAAATTGCCAAGCTCGGTCTCTTGGCCTGCAAACCAACCGCCTAATCCAGTGAATAGTTTTTCTATCACGTCGTGATCTGATTTTGTCTCTGCTAATCGCGAATCTAACCATGCCATAAACCGTTGATGACGTTGCGTAAGTGCGGCAACGATTAACGCTTCTTTGCTAGCAAAATGGCTGTAGAGCGTGCGTTTTGCTACGCCTGAAGTTTTAATTATCTCATTGATACCAATAGTTTTTACGCCATGATGATAAAAGAGATCCAACGCCGTATCTATCAGTAGTTGCCGTTTTTTGCTCATGTTTTTCCCTCATCATTGCGACACATCTTGACAAAAGTAGACCGACTTGTCTATCTTGTTTTGTGTAGACAGAGTGGTCTACTTTTTTGGAGGTATGCATGAATAATAAAATGTTGGCGTTGGTGGCGGGCTTTGGCGCCGCGCTTGCTATTGGTTTACTCTCAATAGTCGAAGCGAGCTTACACGATGTAGCGCTGCTAATGGCGCCATTTGGTGCGACGGCGGTATTGGTGTTTGGTGTGCCAGATAGCCCGCTAGCTCAAGCTAAAAATGTCATTGTCGGTCATATGATTACTGCATTGATTGGCGTGGTGTTTGTTGAGTTCTTTTCGGTTTCGCCCTTATCGCTTGCCGCAGCAACGGGATTGGGCGTTAGTGTGATGCTGCTGACAAAAACGACTCATCCGCCAGCAGGAGCCAACCCGATTCTGATTATGCTTGCTGGCCAGAGTTGGAGTTTTTTGATTTCTCCAGTGCTGATTGGGGCGGTTACGATCGTCTTGGTCGGAAAAAGTCTACGAATTATCCAGTCGCGTTATGTGCAAAGCTGTTGACGGCGATAATCTTGAATGGTGATTGAGGAAAAAACGCGCTACTGTCTTGATTTACATTGCAAATTAGGAAAGACAATGCGCGATTCACTACGAGAAAAAATCCTGCAGGTGTGTCAAAAGAAAATTGAACAAAAGGGAGACAACGTCGGCGTCTCTTTTTACGCTTTTTTCGCCAATAAGAATGATGATCCCAAATTACTTATGGAAGCGGCAAGCTGGTGGATTGAGACCCATCAACTGGATCACTTCGAAAAGGCCGTCAAAATAATCGATTTGGTTCAATCTGGGCGGTAGTTCTATGTTTGTGCCTCTTTAGCTCTGAGGGGCTTTACTCTATAATTGCCGCGCTTTAATTTGCCAGCCCTCATACCGTGGACATATTATGATTTCGAAAAACCAACTCAAATTACTTCGTGCTTTAGGCCAAAAGAAACAGCGTAAGGCGCAGGGTTTATTCTTGGTCCAAGGCGAGAAAAACGTTCTTGAGCTGGTGAATAGTACCCTCACGGTAAAGCAACTTTTTGCCACCGCAGAATTTTTAGCCGAGCACCGCCCATTGCTTCACTTTGAGTGTATTGAAGCGTCTTTGGATGAGTTGACCAAAGCCAGTACGTTAGTTAGCAACAATGCGGCGATTGCCGTGGTGGAAATACCTCAGGTTGAAGTGCCAAAAGCGCAAGGTTTGATGATTGCATTGGATGGGGTTTCTGACCCTGGTAATTTAGGTACCATTATTCGTGTTGCAGATTGGTATGGCATTAAGCATATAGTCGCCAGTACCGACTGTGCCGACCCGTATAACCCGAAAACGATCAGCGCTACCATGGGCAGCTTTGGCCGAGTGACGGTCAGTCAGTTGGATTTACCCGCTTATTTGCAGCAGTCAGATCTACCGGTTTACGGGGCGTTCCTGGAAGGTGAAAGCGTACATAAAACGCAATTTGCTGCTGAAGGTATCTTGTTGATGGGGAGTGAGTCTCATGGTGTTCGTCAATCAGCGGCTCAATATGTCACCGATAAAATTACCATTCCAGCCTTTGGTGGCGCAGAGTCTCTTAATGTCGCGATGGCGACCGGGATCATTCTCGACAATATGCGTCGTCAAAACGGCTAATCGTGTCTTGGGTGTGCTCGCACCTGAGCTCTGTGATGCATCAGTGATGAGTGTTCCTACTTCTACCGCTTTTTAAAAAGGGCTGATGTTTTGGCATCAACCCTTTGACACTTCTCTACTTATATCTTGCGGTTACTCAAAATCGTAACTGAAGCCAAATCCGACACTTCCATCACTGCCAGATTTCGTATAAGTACGTAACTTGTCATTTGGATAGTGCGTCTCATAGCAGTCCGTCTTGACGTGAGTTGGAATACCCGATCCAGAAAACGGGCGACTACTAATGCGATCACAGTCTTTTTCATTATGCCAATTTGGTGTGCTATTGAAATGATCGGCGCGTGGCTGAATGGGTAAGTTGTGCAGTTTATGCTGTTGTTCTAATGAATGAATAAACAGATCGCTCGCTAAAGCGCTACTGGAAAACAAACTGATCAGGGCTACCACTAGTGGACGGTTTATCACGGCTTAAACCTCTTTGATATTGAATGATTGGACAGGAATTGATAGCTAAACTAAATCTATCGAAAATAAAATGCAATAAAAACTTATCGTAAAACGATAAATTATTATTGTTTGTTTTAAGGGTAATGGTTATGATGATGGCCAATCTAGTACTGTTTGAGGTCTTTATGTCACACTCATCAATCAGCGGCTTTAGCCGTAAGTTATTGGCTCTTTTTTGGTTTTCGCTGATATTTGTCGCTGTGTTAAATACATCGTTTTGGTTTGGTGCCACCTTGTTTGATGCCGAGTGGTTTAATGCTACTTTTCCGGTTGAGGTCACTTTGCCACTAACCGTGACTCGCGCTTTGGTCGGTTTTGTGCCGAGTATGCTATCGACCTTGCTAACCATGGCGATGTTGTGGCAACTTATCGTGTTATTTCGCCTGTATGAGAAAGGCGCTATCTTCGAGCGTCAAAATGCCCTTTGCTACAAAAAGTTGAGTTACCTGTTGATTGCAACCCCGTTTGTTGAAGCGATTCAAGACGTGTTTTTGAGTCTCGCCTTATCGTACAATGGTGATCAGTGGTACTTCTCGCTTGAAGTCAATGATGCGGATATCACCATGATGATCATAGGTTTGGTTGTCAGAGTGATTGCTGTTGTAATGGAAAGAGCAGCAGAGCTTAGAGAAGAGAGTGAGCTGACAGTTTAAATGGAAGATCAATGGCTATTGTTATAAATCTTGATGTGATGCTAGCAAAACGGAAGATGCGTTCAAATGAGCTCGCTAAAAAGATTGGCATCACTGAGCAAAACCTATCGATTTTGAAAAATGGTCGTGCTAAAGCCGTTAAGCTTGCGACCCTAGAAGCGATATGTGAGCATTTAGATTGCCAACCAGGAGACCTGTTGGAATACGTCCCTGAATCAGAATGTGTTCAGTAGTCGCCTCACACTGTAGGGAAAGCCAGAGTTAATTTCTGGCTTTTTTTATTCAATTAGGCCAATCAAAGCTATGGCTTAGTTTTAAGCAATTCGTTGAGACCACCGGCATTATGCAGATTGCTAAAGCCTTGAGCTTTAAGATACCGATACGCTTGTTCTGAGCGATTACCGCTGCGGCAATACAACACAATTGCGGTACTTTTTTCAATAGTAGCGAAGTGCTGTTCGAGTTCTGATAGTGGGTAGTTAATGGCGCTGTCTAAATGTCCGTGATTAAACTCTGATGGGGTTCTTACATCCACGACTATGGCACCTTGATCTATCCATTGCCAACCCTTCTCAGCGCGCTCAGAAGCAAAGGCAGAGCTCGTCACCAGCGTTAGCGCTGTAATAACAAGCATCATAAATTTTCTCATAATGGCTCCTTTGTGGTGATTGCTTTGTGATAATTGCTTTGTGGTGAGTAGTATGGTGGCAGTTTTCCCGCCGGTGAAATTGATAGCTTACCTCTGCTATCGAATGATTTTTTAACTCCTACTTTCTTATGTCTATACTTTTATTAACTTAACACTTTGTTGTGATAACAGAGTTGTGAATTTAATAATAGGCAATGACATGATAAAAAAGACTTTAATCACCTTTGTGGCGATATGGCTTTTCACTCCTGTGGCAGCTTTTGCGTTATCAAGTCCAACAGAAGACACCTTGTTGTGGGTCTCCGGTAATATTAACCAATCAAATTCAACCTCGGGCGTTGAGTTCGATGAGCCGATGCTATCTCAACTTGAGATGGGGGTAATTCGAACCAATAATCATGTCGTTGAAGATATTGTTGAGTATAAAGGGCCATACTTGGCAAGTTTATTGGACAAGGTGGGGGCGCAAGGAGAGTCGGTCAAAGTCATAGCATGGGATGACTATATGGTTTCTATTCCGATAAGCGATATCAAAAAGTATCAAGTGATACTGGCGACGCATGAAAATGGCCAAAAAATGACGTTAGATGATAAAGGGCCGTTCTTTGTTGTCTTTCCGTTTAGTGACTTTCCTGAACTTAGAAACGATTTTTACTACAGCTTGTCGGTGTGGCAAGTGAGGGAAATTGTGGTTGAGTAGTGATAAGCAACAAGCTCGCTGGGCTCAAAAGGGGTCGTTTGTCGCGATAGTGATCACTATCTGTGCTGTGATCTTGGTGATGATTGCTTATTTCTCTTATTCGATAACCGAGATCCGTAACATCGCGCCTCAGCCCTATGTCACCATTGTGAATAATAACCTTGGAGTCAAAGTAAAGCTGTTAACAATCAAAAGTGAAATGCTCAGCTATAAGGCAGCCCCTTCCAGTCAGTCATTGGCACAATTGAAGTTTAAATCACGCATTTATAAGTCGAGTATTTTACAAGACTTTCGTTCGACTAGAACCATAAAAGTCCATGAACAATATGGTGAAGTAAAACGGCTCGCGGTACTTGTCGCTGAGCTGGAAAGCACATTTACGCGTATTGATGCGATTACGCTCGATAATGAATCTCTGCTCAATAATACCTTAATCCAGTTAGATGGTCTTTATGACCGTTTTAACGCCTACTTGTCCAATTTTGTCTCCGAAGTGCAAAAAAATCAGATGCAGTTTGTGCTGCAAAAAGAGAGCCTACACAACAGTCAGTATGTCTATTTAGCGGTTATTTTGGTTTGCGCTTTATTGATGGTGGGCGTGATCTCTTGGATGTATCTCGATCAACGAAGACTGAGTTTTAACCTTAAACGGCAGACGCGAGAGATGGAAGAGGCCAAAAGCCTTGCTGAACAAAGCGCCACGACAAAAGCCCGTTTCCTTGCCAATATGTCGCATGAGATGCGTACCCCACTTAATGCCATTATTGGCCTGAGTCAGAAAGAATATTATCTTTCATCAGATGAGCAGACACGAAATTTCACCGCTTTAATCAATAGTTCAGGTAAGCACTTACTTAAGTTGATTAATAGCGTATTGGATATCAGCAAAATAGAACAAGGTAGGGCGAAGCTAGAGATAGAAACCTTTGCCATTAGCGAATTGATTACGGCTGCAAAAACGATTTTCGTTGAGATGACTAAACAACAAGTTGAAGTGCTGTTCACCACTGATTTGGTCGACGATGTTCAGATCAAAGCCGATCAAACTAAATTGCTGCAGGTCATCAATAACATTAGTTACAACGCGGTGAAATTCACGAGTCAAGGTTTGGTTGAGATTCATCTCTCCCTGAGTGAGTTCAACTTAATTAGTATCAGGATTAAAGATACAGGGATTGGAATGACTGAAGAGCAGCTCGATAAGGTATTTGACGAGTTTACCCAAGCGGATGATTCAATTACCCGAGAATATGGAGGTAGTGGCTTAGGTCTATCAATTTGTCGCTCATTGGTGCAGTTGATGAACGGAGAAATGACGGTAACCAGTGAACCTCAACAAGGCACAGAGTTCATCATTAACATTCCGGTTGAGGTGGTTGAGCGTCAAGCCATTGTGGATGAACATATTAAGTCGCTAGGCGTTAGAGTGGTGGCGCATAACATCAACGTGCAGAAAGCCATTTCGTCCGAGTTAACCCAACTTGGCCTGTTTGATCCTGATGGCCAGCTAACGGTTTACTACCACAGTGATGAAGCTGTGCTTGAGGCTGGGCTGGCATTGGCCTCTCGTCAGCAAGATGATCAAGTGTTAGTGATTGCCGATGTTCAAACGACGTTGCCCGAACGGCAGCTTTTATTCAAACTCAATAAACCTTATGACCAATTTAGCTTGATTGCTTCGTTGGTCGCGATGCGCGGTACGTCGTCGCCTAGTATGGCGAGCCCGTTATTTCAAATCGATCCGAACTTGAAAGTACTGTTGGTTGAAGATATGCGGGTTAATCAACTGGTCGCGACCAAGATGTTATCTACCCTTGGAGTACATTGGCAAACGGTCAACAATGGTCAAGAATGTTTACAACGACTCAAAGATGAGCGGTTCGATATTATCTTTATGGACATTCAAATGCCTGTCATGGATGGTTTACAAGCCTTGGCTCATATACAACAACAGTCGCTTGCCCCTGAATCGGTCATCATCGCTTTGACTGCCAATACCTTTGACAGTGACGTACAGCACTACTTGGAACAAGGCTTTGTTGACGTGTTAGCTAAGCCATTTCAACTAGAGTCGATGGAGAAAATGCTCAATAAATACCAACCTGCATCCGCGCGACAAGCCTCATCCTCTCTTTCTTCAAAATGAATTATTAAGTGTGATCTAAGTATCATTTAGTCCTTTTGTTGATTATTAATCAATCAATAACTACCTTTTTATTATCGGTCTTAAAAATGAAAGGGATCAGTTTTGAAAAGTTTAAAATTAGTCTTTCTTATCCAAGTGATTATCGCGCTAACTTTTGTATTGCTGATTTCTGCATTCATCAAGTATCAAGGTTTTAAAGAAGACCTGACGACAGAGCTACAACAATCGGTAGAAAATACCACTCAGCGGATGATGATTAGTTTACCTAAATCGGTCTGGGACTTCGATTTAGAGTCAGCCAAGGTATCCATTTCAGCCGAACTTAAGCTCCCGGAAATATCGGCGATTCGGTTGATTGATAATGAGGGCAGTGATCTACTGTTCCTTACGCAAACTAGTACTGGTGAAGAGCGCGAAACCATTGATGTTGAGAACAAGGGCGCTTACTCAATCGATAACAGTATCAAGGCGGATCTCACTTTTGTTGAATACGGAGAAGAGAACGCGGTTGGTAGTGTTGTGGTTTACTTTGATACCCATGCTTTAGACACTAAGCTCGCTGACTCGCTTAAAACCAACATTATTGAGCTTGTCGTGCTCGATATCGTCTTATCTGTGGTTATTGTTGTCGTACTATCGATGACGGTGATTCGACCAATAGCACAACTTACTGATGTGATTAAAGATCTGGCATCTGGTGATGGCGATTTGACCAATAAACTTGCCCCAGCTAAATACCGAGAGTTCAATGCCATTACTGAAGGGATTAACAGCTTCACTGAGTCCTTAAGGCAGATAGTGCAAGATGTAAATTTATCTTCGGAAGCGTTGGGCGAGAGAGCATCGGCTAACGGCTCAACCGCACGGATCAATGCGGAAAAATTAGAGATGCAAAAGCATCAGCTTACCACCGTAGCCGCTGCAGCCACTGAGTTGAATCAATCGGTTTCTACCGTGGCTGACACCGCAGCAGAAACCGCGCAGCAAGCTCAAACTGCAACGACTTTGGCTTTGGATGTAAACCAGTCGATTGAACACTCCGCCAATGAAATCATCAACATGCGTGAAGAGATGAATCACGTCAATGCAGAAATGCATATCTTGATTGAGGAGGGGGAAAAAATAACGACAGTGCTGAATGTCATCAATGATATTTCTGAGCAAACAAACTTGTTAGCACTGAACGCCGCCATTGAGGCTGCAAGGGCAGGGGATCAAGGGCGTGGATTTGCGGTTGTGGCTGATGAAGTGCGGAACCTTGCGGTGAAAACCAGTCAGTCGACTGAGCAGATTCAAAAAAACATTTCTGCGCTTGGTGGCGCAACCAAATCAGTTGAAGATGAGTTAACTCGTATTGCCACACTTCTTGAGCAGACGGCCTCTCGAGTCAGTGAATCGCAAGTTTCGGTGAATGAGGTCCAGAATCTCATTGCCGTTATTTCCGATAGAAGCGGCCAAATCTCGCAAGCGACAGATGAGCAACGAATGGCTGTGGAAGAGATAAGTCAGGCAATTGTTGAGGCGTCGGAAGCGACCAATGATGTTTCGTCTGGTGCGACGACTAATGCTAAACGGACGGAAGAAGTACTCAGTCTAAGCCAGAATATCGCCAACCATATGGCGAAATTCCGTACTTAGCCATTCAATAGAGGATACGTTATGAGAAGTTTATTGATATCAGTGTTTGGATCCCTTGTCGCATTCCTAGCTCAAGCGGCAACAATTACGGCCGCACAAGACCCATGGGCGCCTTTTGTTCAAAAAGACAAAGCGAGCCCCGGTGTTTCTGTCGAAATTCTAACGGAAGCGTTTAAATCTCAGGGACATCAGCTCGATTTTAAAATTATGCCTTGGACTCGAGCATTAAACGAGGTCAAAGAGGGCCGAGTCGATGTGTTAGTGGCGACGTGGTATACCACCGAAAGAACCTCGTTTTTAAGTTACAGTGATCCTTACTTGGAAAACTCACTCAAGTTCATTAAACGCGCAGGCGATAGTTTTGAATACAGTGGCATGGATAGTTTGAATGGGAAAACGGTCGGGATTATCCGCAATTATGGTTATGGTGATGCGTTTTTAGGGGCGAGTAACTTTAACAAGCCTGAAGCGAATGATTTGGTCGGTAACGCGAAGAAGCTGTTAGCGAAACGCATTGACTTAACTCTAGAAGACGAGCTGGTTGCAAAATCAACCCTGTCGGGTGCAGGCATGAGTCTCGGTGACTTCGAGTTTACCGACAATGCCTTATCGGTTAATCCGCTTCATGTCACTTCGGGACTGGCTAACCCAAATCATCAGATGTATATCGAGGCGTTTAATAAAGGCTTAGCGGAAATCAAAACAAACGGCACCTTTGATAAAATACTCGCTAAATATGGCATAAAATAATTCGTTGCTTTCAACATTAATTGACAACGCTCTCACTGGTGGGAGCGTTTTTTAGTTTTAGATCGTTCAATTCGCTTGATTATTGCGTACTGTAAACCTGCAATTGAAAAACTAAACTTTTGATTTAGATCTCAGCATTATTGATGATAAAACTGTGTCAAAAAAATACCACGCAACTCTATCAATAGTCTCTAACCTGCTGCTTTGTAATGACCAAAACTTGCCCAGTCATCTTGCCATATTTTAATTTCAGCCACTTACGTAAATTTTAAATGACATTCTGTATAAAGTATTTCTACGGCTTAGTTGTTCGTTTTCATCATTATCTTCCATGTTATTGAGGCGATATGTCGCGAAATGCTTCCTATGTAGCGGTTGGGAAGAAGGAGTTTCATAATTACAGGATTGAATAATGAACCAACAACGTCAATTAAGCTGGATGATTTCAGCGATTCTAGGTACGTCTATCACTGTCACGGCTAATGCTGCAGAAATGGTCCAGGTCAACGATAGTGCGCTATTACAACAAAGTTTACAGGCGCAGTCGAACAGTGTGGCCCCAGTAGAAACGGGGTTTGCTGAGGTTAAACGAGTTGTTCTACCCAATGGCAAGACCAAAGTTCGCTACCAACAGACCCACCGTGGTGTGCCCGTGTTTGACACCTCAGTAGTTGCAACGGTGAGTAAAGATCAGCTCAGTCAAGTGTTTGGCACCATGGCGCAGGGCATCAGTTCGGATATCACAACCTTAAGCCCCTCACTTGATCACAAACAAGCGATTGCGGCTGCGGTTAGTGATTATCAAGCACAATCATTGAGTGCGGCTAGAGTAGAAAATCAAAACGCCAAATTGATGGTAAGGCTAGACCAAAATCAAACCGCTCAGATGGTTTATATGGTCGACTTCTTTGTCGCGGCGGAAAAGCCTGAACGCCCTTTTTACTTTATTAATGCCATGACAGGCGAGGTGATTGAGCATTGGGATGGTCTTAATCATGCAGACGCTTCAGGCACTGGCCCTGGAGGCAACCTTAAGACTGGTCGTTATGATTATGGCACTGACTATCCAGGCTTTATTGTCAATAAAACTGGCACGACCTGTACCATGAATAACAGTGCAGTAAAAACGGTTAACTTGAACAATGGCACCTCGGGAAGCTCTGCGTTCAGTTATGATTGTCCTGATGGGACCAATTACAATGATTACCAGTATGTTAACGGCGCTTATTCGCCGCTCAATGATGCTCATTACTTTGGTAAAGTTGTATTCGACATGTACCAAGATTGGATGGACACCTCACCGTTGTCATTCCAGTTAACCATGCGAGTTCATTACAGCACTAACTATGAAAATGCCTTTTGGAATGGTTCATCAATGACATTTGGTGACGGTAAAGATACTTTCTACCCATTGGTCGATATCAATGTCAGCGCTCATGAGGTAAGCCACGGTTTTACTGAGCAAAACTCGGGTTTGGTATATCAAAATATGTCAGGCGGTATGAACGAAGCGTTCTCTGATATTGCCGGTGAAGCGGCAGAATACTACATGAAAGGCTCCGTTGACTGGGTTGTCGGGGCGGATATTTTCAAATCTGAAGGTGGTTTGCGTTACTTCGATCAACCATCAAAAGATGGCCGCTCAATCGACAATGCCTCTCAGTATTATAACGGCTTAAATGTGCATTACTCGAGTGGTGTCTACAACCGAGCCTTTTATTTGCTTGCGAATAAATCGGGTTGGGGGGTACGCAAAGGCTTCGAAATCTTTACCTTGGCGAATCAACTCTATTGGACACCAAACAGTACCTTTGATGCAGGCGCATGTGGCGTCGCCAAGGCCGCGCAAGACTTCGGTTATAACGTTGCCGATGTTAAGGCCGCGTTCAGTACCGTTGGTGTGAATGCTGATTGTGGCGTAATGCCACCTACTGGTAAAGTCCTTGAAAAAGGTGTCCCGTTAAGCGGACTAAGCGGTAATCGCGGTTCTGAGGACTTCTACACCTTTACGGTCGATAGCGCTTCAAATGTGGCCGTTACTATTTCTGGTGGTAGTGGTGATGTAGACCTGTATGTTAAAGCGGGAAGCAAACCAACAACCAGCAGTTACGATTGCCGCCCATACCGCAGTGGTAATGCCGAGCAGTGCCGTATTGCGGCGCAAGCGGGCACGACCTATCATGTTATGCTCCGTGGCTACAATACCTACTCTGGTGTGACACTGCGACTGGATTAAAGTGTGGTTGGATTTAATTAAAGATAAAAGACACCTCAGGGTGTCTTTGTTGTGTTACTCAGTTCCGTTCGAGAAAAACCCAGCCTGTTGTGATATCTGGTTAGCAAGACGGATTTGTGTTCTGAATTGGCCTAATAAAAAGCCCGCTTTTTAGCGGGCTTATTCGTTTTAGTTAGGTGTTGTTTACACTTTAAAACGATCAACGAGCTCGTAGAGTTCATTTGCTCTTTGGTTAAGCTCTTGGCTACCAGCGCGGTTTTCATTGGCAAGTTCTGCTGATTGCAAACTTTGGTCTGAAATGACCACCACACGCTGGGAAATTTCTTGACCAACCAAACTCTGTTCTTCAGTTGCGGTTGCGATCAACGAGTTCATATCCATGATAGTGCCGATCGATTCTTGAATTTTAACCAACGCTCTTGCCGCTGAGTTTGCTTCTTCAACCGTGGTTTCGCCGCGTTTTTGGCTTGATTCCATCGCTTTCACTGCATCGTCAGAGGCGGCTTTGAGCTGTTCAATCATCTGGTGAATTTCACCAGTGCTATCTTGCGTTCGGCTAGCAAGCTTACGGACTTCGTCGGCAACGACCGCAAATCCACGCCCTTGCTCACCTGCCCTTGCCGCCTCAATCGCTGCGTTCAATGCCAGTAGGTTAGTTTGCTCGGCAATGTCTTGAATCACTGCCAGAGATGATGAAATGTTTTGTACGTCACCCTCTAGGCGAGAAACAACGCCATTCGCTTGCGAGACTTCTTGTGCTAAGGCTTCGACTGACTGAGCCGCAGAGTTCACTATGTTTTGCGCTTCTTTGGCGTTGTCATCGGCCAGTTTGGCTGAGTCAGCCGCTTGGCTGGCGTTGTTGGAAATCTCACTTGCTGTGGTGGTCATTTCAGTCATCGCAGTGGCGACTTGTTCGGTTTCCTCTCGCTGGCCAGAAGCCAATTCGTCCACTTTCGCTGCACGCATCGACATGTTATTGGTTTCAGAAACCACTTGTTGACCCACGTCGCTGACACTGCGAATTATGGTTTGCAGGCTTGAAACAAAGGCATTGAAGTTGCTACTCAATTTGGAAAACTCGGGTGCTTTGAAATCGTCCATGCGTGCAGTAAGGTCGGCATCGCCGCTGGCAAAAGAGCTGATGGACTTATCAAACATTTCTAGCGGCTTCATGATGGTGCGGTTGACCGCAACCGCGAATACGGCGACAAGTGCTGCGATCACCAGACAGAAAACCACAATCGCTGAGAGTGTCGTCTGTAGTGCGCTGGTTGTGGAGCGTTCCATTTCTGCCACAATCGCGTCGATGTCATCGGTGTAGAACCCCGTGCCAAGCATCAGGTCCCATTCAGGAATAAATATCGAGTAGCTCAGTTTAGGTAGCGCTTGTGTTTGGCCCGGCTTCGGAAAATAGTAAGTGGTAAAATCACCCGTTTTGGCGTTACGGAGTAAGTCTTGGATAAGGTAATTACCTTGCTTGTCTTGTAAGTTCCAAAAGTTATCTCCTACGCCCTTGTCGCTTTTACCTACAGCAACACGGACCCCTTTTGAGTCGTAACCAAACACGTAGCCAGAGTCACCATACTCAAGTGTCTTAATGGTTGGTAATGCTTCTTCTAGCGAAGCGCCACGTTGTAGGAAAGGAGTGATGGCGGATTTGGCCATTTGAATATAGTTCTTCAGTTCCTCTTTCTTCATACTCATCATATTTGAGCGAGTAACTTCGATTTGTTGAGCGTTGAGCTCGTTGGTTTTGAGGTAAGTGACACCCAGCATACCTATGGTCATCACAAGCAGCGGAACGAGAGCCAAAATGTAAAGGCGGCTACGAATAGAAAGAATCATACAAACGTCCTGTAATTAGTACAATGTGGCTTCGTGCCTGGAATGAATGCCCAGATAGCCAGCCTAGTAATTGGATTTATCTTAATAGACCCAAAGTTTATCTATTAAGATTAGCCAATTTATCGACTAATGACTGTGAGTCTTGAGAGATTTGTTATGCTTCGTTACTAGACATTAGTACTATCTAGCGAGAACATTGACCGCCTTCACATTTACTTTTACCTGTCAGCAACTTAGACCATCGATAACGATTGCGTGCAAACTTAAGGTAAGCCCAGTCGGCTAGTGGTTTGACCACGGACCAGCGCAATGGTGCGTAGAGCCAGCCTTTTCCGACCAGCTTCCAAGCATAATAAGTCACATCAAGCCCAAGTAATAATTCACCGTCCTGTTTTAATCCATGCAGAATTTGCCCTGCACGGTGTTTATCGATAGTAGGGTAGTGCTGCATATCACTGCTCTGGGTATCAACCAGCTTAATGGCGTGGTTTTTGTCATGACGATGCAGCGAGTTCATCTCTTTAACGCAAAGCGGACAAAGGCCGTCGTAGAAAATTGTTAGTTTGATCATCATTACTCCTTTGCCATTATTACGCATTAATCAAGACTATTGATCAGTGACTGGCGTTTAAGTAATGATGCCAACTGTTCGCCACGGTTGCGCCGTTTTCACTCTATTCAATCATCATTACTGCCGCGAAGTTGTTGACGGCATCAATAGACTTCATCGTGATACAAAAGTGGCTAAATTGCTGGTTGGTTGCGACAAAAGCGGAGTCACGCTAACCTAGCTAAAGTTGATTATAATTAGGGAAGTGTCAGCAGGCTTATGCTACACTCGCCGACCTTTTCTGTTTCCAATAAGAGTAAAACCATGAGCCTTAAGCAAGAATTACAAAACCTACATAATCGCATTGATACTTGTCAGCGCAAATTGGAGGCTGCCAAAGGTCGTGGTGATCAGGACATGATCAGCAAATTTACTGACGAAATAGAAAAGCTCAACAAAAAAGCCAGTGCCATGAAGCACAAACAGAACTATGACATCAGCAAAGAGGGTAAAACTCTAACTGATATGCCATTTTCTCGTCCAATTACCAAAGCTGAACAAGCGGACATGGGCAAGTTGAAAAAATCGGTTAAAGGGTTAGTGGTTGTACACCCAACGACTAAACTTGGAAAAGAGCTTAAGCTTGAAGCGATGACAGGTTACGCTCCGAAGAAGTTCTAATCGAGACAATATTTTAAAAAAGCGCCAGTTAGGCGCTTTTTTACGTTTTAGGTACGTGTATTTCTGATGATTGAGCAAAAGCGCAAGCGTAGAGCCTTGCGCTTAGAGTACTTGCTTGATGACGATGAGCGGTTAGTAGCCCATCAGTTGCAGTAAGTTTTCTGCGGTTTTAATCGCTTCTTTGCGGTTGGCGATATTGAGTTTTTGATACAGATTACGAATATGCGTTTTGATCGTAGTACCGGCGACATCTAACTCTTGGGCGATCTGCTCGTTACTAAAACCAGAATAGATAAGACCCAGTACTTGCCACTCGCGTTGAGTCAGCGGGCTGGTGCGCACCAGCTCAGGAATATTGGGGTGATTGACCAGTTTCTCCACAAACTCTTCATCAAAGTGGATAGAGCTGCTGCGTTGAGTGGTTGAAATGTCTTTGAGTAGTTGCTGAGCGCGGTGGCGCTCTAGATCACCCAGTTCATTCTTGTTGTTGAGTTTCTCAAGAATGTGACCAATTTTGGCACCATCGACTAAGAAATTACCCAGCATTCCCGTTTGATTGGTCAGTTCGAGCGCTTGTTTGAGCGCTTGGTGTGCTCGTTCTTCATCGTGTTCGGAAATCGCCAATACTGCTTCCACAATCAAGTTGCGATTCTTGTCGGTCAGTAGTTCGTTCTCTTGTGTTTGTTGCTGAATAAAGTCTAACGTGTCATGCGCTTGTTCAAAGAGGCCTAATGCAATCTGTGCGCGTGCGATGTTGCGCCACTGCAATTGAGTGAAGTGGTTGCAAGCTTGCTCTGGTCGAACTGTCGTTTCTAGCCATTGCGCGATCGAGTCGAGATCACCGCGAGTCTGCCAGAATAAAATCAGCGACAATGACGCATTCGCTGTCCAATCGACATGATAAGTTGATTGTTTGAGTAAGTGGGCAATCTGGTCGATAAACTTACCTGCTTTGTCTATCTCGCCACGTCCAATCGCAATACGCGCCAACATCGAATAACTATGTAAGTGCTTACTTGGGCTATGATTACCCAGCACATCAAGTCCTTTATAAGCGCACTCTTCTGCCTCTTCGAGGCGGTTCCAGCACCACAGGATTTGCGCACGCACGCGCAGCAAGAACTCATGCAGTGGTACTTGATGAAGCTGTTGTTCTTCAATCAACTTAAAGGCATTGTCCTGCACTTCATACGCCGCTTGTACATAGCCTTGAGCAATTAAGATTTCGCTTTGCTGCAGCATTGCCCATAACGCCTGATGGTAGACCTGATATTGACGTGCTAATTTTTCAGTTTGCTGCATCATAGGTAACGCACGACTGAGGTGGCCAAGTACGTGGTTAACTTCGCCAACCACAGAGGTCGCGACAATGCGGCTCCGGTAGACGGTGGAATCAAGTTGGCTCAATGCCAATTCCGCCAGCTCAAGTGCTTTTTCAGGTTGATTTTTATTGATGGCGACCTGAGCGCGTAACGCATTAAATTCGCCTTGTTCTTTAGCGCTTAACGTCACATTAAGCTTGGCCATTTGCTCGTCAGCTTTGGCCAGAAGATCGCCGACATCATTGTATCTATGCTGACTTTGTGCCAGCCAAGCTTGTAACATGCACAGCTTCGACTCGCTATAAAGTTGCTCAGAGGTCAGAGAGTTAATCGCTTTCTCTAATGTCTGTAGCTCACCGCTGTTAAACATCTTCCAACCATATTGACTAAGAATATCCGCAGTTAACTGGCTGTCTCTGGCTTCTTGCGCATGACGCAGTGCTTGATGGGGCGATGATAAAGTCAGCCAAGCGTTGGCGGCTTTGCGATGCAAGGCTTTTTCTTGACGTGGAATACGCGCCGTACGTTCATGCGCTAAAAATTCAGCAAATAGATTGTGGAAGCGGTACCAGTTTTGCTCCCCTTCAAGTGGATGAATAAACAGACCGAAGCGGTTGAGAGATTCAATCATACTCAGAGCGTCTTCGCGCTCGGTCAATTCAGACACCAGATGATCGTTAAAGTGGTCAAGTACCGAACATTGCAGTAAAAATTGGCGAGTCTCTTGATCAAGTAAGTCAAACACTTCTTCAACCAAATAGTCCCACAGATGAGCGTGATTAAACTGTGAAAAAGATTCCGCCGATTGGGCTAAGGTTTTATGCTGATGTTGAGCTTGCAGGGCGATGAGTTGCAGTGCTGACGGCCAGCCTTCAACGTAGTTACGTAAATTGTTGGCTGTGGTGTCGTCAATACCATCGCTCACTCGTTGATTAAAGAATCGTGTCGTTTCTTCGGTATCGAACGCCAGTAATTCATCGCCAATTTCGATCATCAAATCACGTACGCGCAAGTTGGCGGTGCCAAGTGGTGGCGCTGCTCGACTCGTGACAACTAGGGTCAAGTTATCTGGCATATGCTTAAGGAAAAAGCGCATCGCCTCGTGAATTTCATCATCAGCAATAAGGTGGTAATCATCGAGCACCAAATAACACTCTTGATGAAAGTTAGACATCTCAGTGAACACTTCACCAAACAGCGAATGAAGCGATGAAAATTGACGCTTTTCAGCCAGTTTCTGTGAGTTTGGACAGCTGTCATCGGTGGCTTTGTTCAGGGCTTGGAGTAAATAATTCATAAAGCGGAATGAATCATTATCGCTGTCATCAAGACTGTACCAACCAACATGAGGTTTGTCAGATAACCATTGAGCGGCCATCGTGGTTTTACCATAACCTGCTGGGGAACGCAGTAGTACCAATTTGTAAAAAGGCGCTTGCTGAAGTAAATCTAGTACTCTTGGCCTAACAATGGCGTTATGCAGTCGGCCAGGGCGCGTCAATTTCGAAGGAATCCACATCTTCTTAATCCCTATAATGTTGTCCTACGGGTTACGGCTAACACGGTGGAGAGGCTAGCGATAACATGAAGCACAGGGTGTTCATTTTTGCTTATTGGCAAGAATATTACTGGAGATTGAATTCGACCGTTATTGATCAGAGGTCGGTTTCTCGTATGTTTCACAGTTTGCTCTCTTCTACGCCCCATATTTGTGATGCTTATCACTAAATGTCTATCTGTGAAGTGTGTCTTAGCTCTATATCTGCACGAGAAATAGTGAAATTTGCAGTTAAAGGGAAAACAATATGTGATCCGATAAACAGTTTTGTCAAATACTTACTCCCCGCTACATGTATCTTTAATACAGCAAAGCTAGGCTAAATTCGTTGGTGGTGTGATCTCAATCACCCGAGCTCAGACGTTGGTAATTTTTATTGAGAGTTAGATCACTGAGCCTAGGGTAATACACCCTCTACGCCCTATATCCTCCTCCTAAATCGGGCAGTCGGTGGGAGGATGTTTTGTTGAGCTTGTCCATGCACGATATGGCACAGATGGATTAAAACTAATAAGTGAGATTTCTCGAATGAAACCTACGCAACAGAAAAATTTTGACAAGGCTGCATTTCAAGCCGATGTAAAAATGCACCTTTCCGCGACTTACGCAAAGACGATAGAAACAGCAACCACGCGTGAATGGTATCTTGCTATGGGCAAAGCTCTAGCAGAAATCACCACTCTGGATCTACTTAAAACTGAACAAGATCCTAGAATTCAAAAAGCGAAGAGCGTTAACTATCTTTCGCTTGAGTTTTTGATTGGTCGCTTAACCGGTAACAACTTAATCAGCTTAGGTCTGTATGAGCAAATCACTGACGCAATGGCTGAGCTAGGCCAAAACCTTACCGACTTGCTTGAAGAAGAGCGTGATCCATCATTGGGTAACGGTGGTTTGGGTCGTCTTGCTGCATGTTTTATGGATTCATGTGCTGCGCAAGAATTCCCGACTGTGGGTTACGGACTACACTACGAGTACGGCCTGTTCAAGCAATCATTTAAAGATGGCCGTCAGCAAGAAGCACCAGACGCGTGGCGCGGTGTTGAAGGTTACCCGTGGGAAATTGCTCGCCCTGAGCTTGCGCAAGAAATTGGCTTTTATGGTCATGTTGAAGTCACGTACGAAAATGGCCGTGAAGTGCGTAAGTGGGTACCAGGTATGACTGTGAAAGCGATGCCTTGGGATCTACCAATCGTGGGTTACGAGTCAGAAACCGTCTATCCACTGCGCCTATGGGAATGTCAGGCGATTGCACCTTTCTCTCTTGCGAGCTTTAACAACGGTGACTACTTTGAAGCCCAGCACTCATTGATTGATGCCGGTAACATTACCAAAGTTCTTTACCCGAACGATAACCACGAGAAAGGCAAGACGCTACGTTTGATGCAGCAGTACTTCCACTCAGCAGCATCGGTACGTGATATTCTTCGTCGTCATGAAGCCGCTGGTTTTGCCCTTGCGGATCTGCCTAAGCAAGAGACGATTCAGCTTAACGATACTCACCCAACAATCGCGATTCCTGAATTGATGCGTATCCTGATTGATGAGAAAGGTTTATCGTGGGAAAAAGCGTGGGAAATCAGCTCACAAACTTTTGCTTACACTAACCATACGCTACTACCTGAAGCGCTAGAAACATGGCCAGAGTCGTTGATTCAACGTCTATTGCCTCGCCATATGGAAATCATTTTTGAAATCAACCACCGCTTCTTGCAGCAAGTCCGTGCTATGTGGCCTGGTGATGGTGAGAAGCAAGCTAAGCTATCGATCATCCAAGAAGGTTTCAACCGCATGGTGCGTATGGCTAACCTCTGTGTGATTGGTTCTTATGCGGTCAATGGTGTTGCGGCGCTTCACTCTGCATTGGTCAAAAAAGATCTCTTCCCTGAGTTTCACGAAATGTACCCAACGCGTTTGCATAACGTCACCAACGGTATTACGCCTCGTCGCTGGTTAAAATTCTGTAACCCAGGTCTTTCGGACCTTATCACTGATAAGATTGGTCCTGAATGGCCAGCCAAACTAGAGATGCTAGAAGGTATTGCCAAATACGCTAATGATGAGCAGTTCCAACAAGCGTTTATGGCGGTTAAAAAAGCCAACAAACAGCGTCTGGCAGATTGGGTGAAAACCAATATGGATATCGATCTTGATACCAACGCCATCTTTGATGTTCAGATTAAACGCCTGCACGAGTACAAACGTCAGCACTTGGATCTTCTGCACATCTTGTCTTTGTATCATCGTATCCTCAATGAACCAGGTTTTGAGTGCACTCCTCGCGTGGCTATCTTTGCTGCGAAAGCCGCACCAGGTTATCACCTAGCCAAAGAGATCATTTTTGCGGTCAACAAAGTGGCGGAGAAGATCAACAACGATCCACGAATCGGCAATTTGCTGAAAGTGGTCTTCATTCCTGATTACCGTGTGAGCATGGCCGAAATCATTATCCCGGCGGCAGACGTTTCACAACAAATCTCGCTAGCGGGTAAAGAAGCGTCAGGAACCGGTAACATGAAGATGGCTCTTAACGGTGCATTGACTATCGGTACGATGGATGGGGCGAACGTTGAGATCCGTGAAGAAGTCGGGGATGACAATATTTACATTTTCGGCCTAGAAGTCGACGAAGTCGTCGCGTTGCAAGCGTCAGGCTACAACCCTTATGACTACTACCATGCCGATCCGCTGCTGAAAGCGTCACTGGATCTATTGCTTGGTGAAGAGTTCACGCCAGGTCAACCGGGCTTGCTACGAGCGACTTACGATAGCTTGCTTGACGGCGGTGACCCGTACCTATGTTTGGCCGACTTTGCCTCTTATGTGCAAGCACACGAAGCAATGGGCAAGCAATACCAAGATCAAGCGGGTTGGGCGAAAAAAGCGATACTTAATACCGCTTTAGTTGGCAAGTTTACCTCTGACCGCTCAATTCGAGATTACGTCAACAACATCTGGAAACTCGAAGCGGTGAAACGCTAATTAGAGACCATAAACAGCCAAGGCATCGTGCCTTGGCTGTGAACATTTTATCAAGTTAAATAACCCTACATTTTGAAGGTACAAGCAGTCCTTCGGAGAGAGCGATGAAACAACAGAACGCATTAAAACAAGTCGCTGAAATGGCGAGAATTGCCGACAGCTACGTGAGCGCGTGGGGAGATGAAGCGAAAGTTTCAGACGAGACTATTCGCCACTTACTTACGTCATTAGGCTACGATACAACCAATGATGAAACTCTTCTAAAATCGGCAGAGAAAAAACACAAGAAAGAGGTGTTGGATCCTGTGCTTGTGGTTCGAGATGGTGAGCCCGTTGAAGTCACCCTTAACCTAGGTGCAAGCGCTCGTGAGAGTGAGTTTAGCTGGCGTCTAGACACCGAACAGGGAGAGGTACTTGAAGGCTATCTTCAATCACAAATCGTGCGTGACGAGCGTAGCGAGGGTGGCCCTTTAGTGTTTGCATTACCGAGTGATATCGCTTGGGGTTATCATAAACTGACCGTGATGCGTAAGCGTCGTAAAGCGCCGTATGAGATGACGCTCATCGTGACGCCTCAAGCATGTTACAAGCAAGAGGCGATGGAGCTCCGCAAAAAAATGTGGGGGCCCAGTGTTCAGCTCTACACGTTGCGCACTCAACATAACTGGGGTATCGGTGACTTTGGTGATCTGAAACAGCTGGTGGCCGATATTGCATCGCGCGGGGGCGATTTTGTTGGCCTTAACCCGATTCACTCATTGTTCCCAGCTAATCCTGAGGGCGCAAGCCCGTACAGCCCATCTTCGCGCCGTTGGTTGAACATTCTTTATATTGATGTGAGTTCGGTGCCTGAATTTGCGTTGAGCATCGAAGCGCAGCAAAAAGTCGGCAGTGCTGAGTTCCAACAGCGTTTGCAAAAAGCGCGCGATTCACACTGGGTTAATTATACCGAAGTGGCTGAGCTTAAATTAAGTGTGCTACCGCTGCTGTTTAGTGAGTTTAAAAAACGTCATCTTGATAACAATACTGAACGTGCTGAACTGTTCTTGGCGTTCGTCGAACAAGGCGGTGAGAGCCTAGTTCATCAAGCGGCTTTTGATGCACTGCATACTAAGCTACATGCTGACGATTCCAACGTGTGGGGCTGGCCTGTCTTCCCTGAAGAATATCGCCAATTTGAGAGTAGCGCGGTGCAAGCGTTTATTACTCAACACCAAGATCAAGTACATCTTTACATGTATTTGCAGTGGATTGCCGATATTCAGATTAAAGAAGCTCAAGCACTGGCTGAAGAGAAAGGCATGTCAGTCGGTCTGTATCGTGACCTAGCCGTTGGTGTGGCCGACTCGGGGAGCGAAACTTGGGCTGATGAAGGTAATCTGGTGATGGATTGCAGCATTGGCGCGCCACCTGATGTCCTTGGCCCGCTGGGGCAAAACTGGGGTCTTCCGCCACTTAACCCACAAGTGTTACAAGCAACCAGTTACGATGCGTACATCAAGTTGCTACGAGCCAATATGAAGCACTGTGGCGCATTGCGTATTGACCATGTACTTGGTTTATTGCGTTTATGGTGGATTCCGAAGGGTGAGAACGCAACCCAAGGCGCTTACATCTATTACCCTGTAGAAGATATGTTGGCGATTTTGGCGCTCGAATCACATCGCCATCAGTGCAGTGTGATTGGTGAAGATTTAGGCACAGTACCGGATGAGATTGTTGATATTCTGCGTGATGCAGGCGTTCACTCCTATAAGGTTTTCTTTTTCGAAACATCAGAAGGTGACGGCGGTTACATCTCTCCTGCCCATTACGCAGAGCAATCTATGTCGGCGTTGTGTACGCACGATATGCCAACCTTACGCGGTTTTTGGCACTGCGATGACCTGAAGATGGGCGAAGAATTAGGTTTATATCCAGACCCAGAGCAGCTAGAGAGTCTATTTGCTGATCGTCTGGCTTCGAA
This sequence comes from Vibrio pacinii DSM 19139, assembly GCF_000711795.1. Lineage (GTDB taxonomy): Bacteria > Pseudomonadota > Gammaproteobacteria > Enterobacterales > Vibrionaceae > Vibrio > Vibrio pacinii. The sequence goes on from NZ_JONH01000002.1 coordinate 382,449, forward strand.
GCAGGGTATCCTAGATTCAGTGGCGTGGCATGGTTATTTACCAGAAGGCGTTGGCCGTGATGCCCAATTCGTTCCTATGGATGCGTATTTAGCCGAAGCGCTTCAACTGCATGTGGCGGCGGGGTCATCAGCTTTGCTCAGTGTTCAGCTTGAAGATTGGCTAGAAATGGATAAGCCCGTCAATATACCAGGTACGGTTGATGAGTACCCTAACTGGCGCCGTAAATTATCCATGAACCTTGATGAAATATTTGCTCATGAAGGGGTGAATCGCATCGCGCATAAACTGACGGAAGTTCGAAATAAAGTCGCGAAATAGTGGCCCAATTACACCGCCTACATAGAAAACTTGAGGATAGGTCACTCTATGTAAAGCAGGAATTCGGTAAACTTAAAAAATGCTAATCAAGCCCGCTATTTAGCGGGCTTTTTGGCTTTTGTTACATCGAAACTATTTGATTAGAGAGTTCGATAAGAGAGTTCGGTTAGGGAGAGATAAGACTTGAAAATAACAACGTTAGATAAGACAACAAAAATTTATAACCAACTTTCACATGCAACATGTTCTGATCCTTTTTCATTTATTGGTCCTTTTATCGACCCCAAGCAAGGCGCACTTCGAGTATGGATGCCAGGTGCAGATAAAGTTGAGTTGGTGATTGATGAAGAGCGTATAGAGTTAGATCGTGAAGAGGCATCGGGATTTATTCTCAAGCAGCCGCGAGACTTGCACTTGACTCACTACCTGCTCGCGGTAGATTGGAATGGCACAGAACAACTGATTGATGATCCATACCAATACCACAATATCTACGCAGAATACGATGAACTACATACTCCGAAAGAGATGTACAAACATATGGGTGCTCAGTTTGTCACCATAGAGCGCGATGGTAAGCAGGTCTCAGGGATCCGCTTTCTCGTTTACGCGCCCCATGCTTGTGCGTGTAGTTTGGTCGGCGAATTTAATCAGTGGGATGGTCGTCGCACACCAATGCAGCGTCTAGACTATGGTATTTGGGGCGTCTTTATCCCTAACTTACCCGAAGGGACGCAATACAAATTTGAACTCAAAGGACCCAATGGCGAAGGCTTGCCACATAAAGCCGATCCATGGGGCGCATTTGCAGAGCAATATCCATCGTTTGCTTCGATCACCTACGACCACAGCCGCTATCAGTGGCAAGATACACAGTGGCAACAACGTCCGATCACTGAAAAACGTAAGCAGGCGCTGTCGTTTTACGAACTCCATCCGGGCTCTTGGCGTCGCGATGATAATGGTGATTTTCTCAATTATCGACAGCTTGCCGATCAATTGATTCCTTACCTTATCGATATGGGGTATACCCACGTTGAACTCATGCCAGTGTCGGAACACCCATTCTATGGTTCATGGGGTTATCAACCGGTTGGGCTGTTTGCGCCAACGAGCCGTTATGGCTCACCGGATGACTTCAAATACTTTGTCGACCAATGTCACCAAGCAGGTCTTGGCGTTGTGCTAGATTGGGTTCCAGCGCATTTTCCATCTGATGACCACGGCTTGGCCAACTTTGATGGCACACCACTGTTCCATGACCCAGATCCACGTCGCGGTTGGCACCAAGATTGGAGCTCATACATTTATGACCTAGGTCGTGAACATGTACGTCGCTTCCTTGTTTCGAATGCGCTGTATTGGTTTGAGCAATTCCATATCGATGGGATACGCGTTGATGCGGTGGCCTCAATGCTCTATCTCGATTACTCACGCAGCCATGATCAGTGGATCCCGAATGTTGATGGCGGCAACGAGAATCATGATGCCATTGCGACCCTGAAGTGGATGAATGAGGAAGTGTACAAATACTTCCCGAATGCGATGACGATTGCCGAAGAATCGACGGCATTCCCAGGCGTTTCTGCACCTACTTTTATGGGAGGCTTAGGTTTTGGCTTCAAATGGAATATGGGTTGGATGCACGACTCGCTCGCTTACATCAAAGAAGATCCTGTTCATCGTAAATACCATCACGATACCATTACTTTCCCGTTAGTTTACGCACATAGCGAGAACTATGTGTTGTCGTTATCTCACGATGAAGTGGTGTATGGCAAAGGCTCAATCCACAATAAAATGCCAGGGGATGAGTGGCAGCAAACGGCTAACTTGCGCGCTTATTTAGGTTATATGTATGCGCAACCTGGCAAAAAACTCAACTTTATGGGTACAGAGTTCGGCCAAACTGGCGAATGGAATCATGATGATCAGCTGCAATGGTTCTTGCTCGATTTTGAGCGTCACCAAGGTGTTCAGGCATTAACTCGCGATCTCAACAAACTCTACTGTAGTGAAAAAGCGCTGCATGAATTGGATAGTGAACCGCGTGGTTTTGAATGGCGTTTGCAAGATGCGGCCGATGCATCGATATTGGCGCATGAACGATTGAGTGATCGTGGTGAACGTATTTTGGTGATCAGCAACTTTACTCCTGTCCCTCACGAGGCATTTCGCTTAGGCGTACCGCTGCAAGGTACTTATCAGTTATTGCTCAACAGCGATGATACTAAGTACTCTGGCAGTGGTTATGAGGTCGCCTCTTCGGTCAGTACTGAAGCGGTAGAGAGTGAAGGCTTGGCGCAGTCCCTCACGTTGCGGATTCCACCGTTAGCAACGCTGTTTTACAAGCTAAGCTAACGTAAACGAGATGACATGACAGCCCAGCAATCGCTGGGCTTTTTTAGGCGTGCGATTATTCAATAATATTTGGATGTGTCATGGCTTGATAACGAGGAAGTTGCTCTCGTAGACCTTGAAAAGTGGCGCGTGCACTTTCTTTTGCGAGCTTGTTGACTAACCAGTCTGGGAGCGAGCCACCAGGGTTGGCAAAGGCCTGATATTCAATCATGGTGTCGCCATTGCTGAGTTTTTGCAGTGTCCAAGTTGCCTTAACTTGGCGTATACGAATGTAACCCTGTTGTTCTGGCAGGGTTTGCGCAGGCGCATCTTCAATGGTTAAGCGAAAACCGAGAGCATCCAGTTCGTATTGTGAGTAGGTGACCATATCACGGTCTTTGGCAGGCCAAGGGGCGTCAAACTGGGTGTAGACAATGTTTTCATTGCTTGAGATCTGCTTTACTACTCGACTGTGGCTGACGTTGTCGATCCACTGGGGGACATTGGCGGTGTCTTCGAGTAAACGCAGAAAAGCGCTGTAGGTGGTCGGTGTAAACATTTGTACGCGGACTTCGACTAAGCCGTCTCGGTGTTCACGGGTATAAATGGTGATCCCCTGATTGTCACTGTCAAACTGCCAATAAGTGGGGGCTTTAGCCAGTGCTATTGAGGTGACAAATAGCAGGGCAAGTAACGGGTTCTTCCATAAACCAGACATAACACGACCTATTGTTAAGGGGGCAATGTTATTCAAGCATAAATCGTGATATCAGCACAATCACACCTTAATTTAATGCTTTATACGGCCACGTAATGTTTTAGTTTGTGACTTCATCCCTTTGCTTTTCAATCTGCGTTCTTTTGATGCACGGGTCGGTTTGGTCTCTCGGCGCTTCTTTTGCACCACCATCGCGGAGCGAATCAAGTCGGCTAAACGATTGAGCGCATCGTCTTTATTTTGTTCTTGAGTACGGTACTGCTGCGCTTTAATTGTGATTATTCCTTGTTTCGAAATCCGTGAGTCATTGAGTGCAAGCAGGCGCTCTTTATACATGTCAGGGAGCGAGGAGTGGGTAATATCAAATTGCAGGTGTATAGCCGATGAGACCTTATTAACATTTTGGCCACCGGCACCTTGGGCGCGAATGGCCGTTAATTGGATCTCCCACGCTTGAAGGGTGACGTTGTTGGATATTTTAAGCATCTACTTCTTTTTATCGGTCAAAGAGTGTTATTGTAGCGTGTTCATCAACGAAAATCCTCATGTCTCATTTGAGCGCACTCTCCGCGTCGTACACGATCAGGTTATTTAAACTCTTCACCATGGTTTTCGAGTTTTTTGTGCCCACATTCCTGGCAAACGACATAGCGATCGATGAGCTCAAGTGACGCTAATGCCGGCCCGACTGCAATACCACCAAAAAATCCCGATAAGAAAGCTTTAAACTGCTCTTTTCTACTTTTACCGTAGGGAGAAGGTTTCTGCTTTATTAACTCTTTATGCGCCGTTGGGCGTGCACATTTGTCGCAAAACTGGATTGTCATTGATTTCATTATCCCCTAAATAGAGGCCCTCTTGAGGGCCAGAATGGTTAAATCAGAGTCGCCGCCGTTTGTTCACCCATTGCGATTAAAGTGTCGAGGATTTTCTCGCCATCCGCGCGTAAACCATTGTGCTCATATTCGTTCGTGATCCACGCTTTGGCGTTTGGCATGATAGCCAGAGTTTCGCGGCTAATATCCATCTCAACAAACATGTCATCGGCGTACACAGCGCAGCTTACCGGAACTTTGTTATTGGCGAGAACGTGTTGATCGTAAAGTGCTGGCCAGTCGGATTTTTCGGCCAAAATTTGTGCCGCTGGCTGGAGTGGCTGCAAGTTTTTGTATTGGTCGAACATCCAAGGGAATACCATCTCACCCGTAAAGTAGAAAGGTTGGCCTTTTTGATAGTTAAACTCGTTGTGGCTTTGACGTACACGCTGAGCACTCCAGTTGGAGGCAAATCCCTGGCAGTATATCGATTCGTGCAAAATGGCATAAATAGGGTTGGTCTGAAATCCTTGCTCCATCAGCATGCTATTAAGAAATTCGTAACGCAGTTGAGGTTGACCTGCCACTTCTATTAACGCGTTCTCAAGGGCGTAGTAGGTTGGTAAGAAGGAGTCAGCGACACCAAAGTTAATGCCGATTTGTTGGAATTGCTCAACCGTAAAACGCTGACCATTTGGTAGAAACTCTTGATGGTCGATAAGGTGATCGGCAATTTGCTGACACAGTTGTTGCGCTTTAGGAAACTGCTGAAAGAAAGCTTTGTTCTTGTCGATGGTGCGTTTAAACGTGGCTTGATACACATCGTCTGGGTGGCGAGAAATAGAAGGTACGCCACCTGTGATGTAGCTGCGTGACAGGCTTTCGGGAAACAGGGATAAATAAGTCAGTGAGCAAAACCCGCCAAAGCTTTGACCGAGGATAGCCCATTGCTCAATAGCAAATTGCTGGCGAATAAACTCGGCGTCAAGCACGATACTATCGGCGCGAAAGTGAGTTAAGTAGTCCGCTTGCTGCTGCGCTGATAAGTGTGCCAAGGTTTGGTGGTTGATCACTGAACTGTTGCCTGTGCCACGTTGATCAAGCAATAGCACGCGATACTGCTGCAGAGCGCGTTTGATCCAGCCGTTATGGCCGTTTTGTCGTGGCGAAGGGAAACCTGGTCCGCCTTGAAAATAGACCAACCAAGGTTTAGCGCTTTCACCGTCGCTGGTTAAATTCAGTGCACGAGCAAAAATGGAAAGGGTCCCTTTACTTGAGTCGGCATAATCGAGAGGAACATCAAAGTAGTACGGTGTATAAGTGACACCCGCGTCGGTAAATGGTTGAGCGTGCATAGTGATTGTCTGTTGATATGGTATAAGTGGCACTATCTTAGCTTGTTGCCGAATCGAGACCAATCGCTGAGTCGTGTTCTACGTGATAGAAGGGGCGGTGACATGACAAACGGTGATCTTGATCGTCTTTGAGTGGTGAACCGTTGATGAATATGAATGTGATGAACATCTGCGGTTTGGTTCAACCACAACTCATTCGAAGAATTTGAACGAGAGGCTCTAATCTGCCCGCTCTTCTTTTTAGCCTGTTGACATAGAATTAATCCTATCGAGTATAGGAGGACAGGCTATGAGCGTGTTACGAAGTGTCAATCAAATCATCCAAGCCCATGCGACATCCGATGGTGATGGCGTAAAGATTAAACGGGTAGCCGGTTTTAATAATCACCAGTTCTCTCCCTTTTTGATGGTGGATGAGCTCAAGTCTGATCAGCGAGCGGATTATGTTGGCGGCTTTCCTCCGCATCCTCATCGTGGTATCGAAACGCTGACTTATATGCTGAAAGGGCATTTTGAACATCGTGATCATATGGGCAATGTTGGCGAACTCAGAGCCGGTGGTGCTCAGTGGATGGCGGCAGGACGTGGCGTGATCCACAGTGAAATGCCTATTATGCAAGACGGTGATTTGCATGGCTTTCAGATTTGGATCAATCAGCCAGCGCGCGACAAAATGAAGCCAGCTCAATATCACGATTTTCAGCCAGAAACGATTACTGTCGAGCAAAATGATCAATTGGGTGTGTTGCGCGTATTAGCTGGAAGCGTTATTGCTAATGGTGAGCCGGTTAGTGGCCCCTTAACCGAGACTGGTGTTGAGTTGAGTGTCTCAGATTGGCGCGCTGAGCAAGGCAATCAGTTAACACTGACCGTTCCGAATGACTTTAACATGATGGTTTTTAGCTATCATGGTGATGTTAAGATCGGCGAACAATGGGTAAGGCAAGGCGAACTAGCGCTGCTTAGCAAAGGCAACGCCGTGACCCTAAGTAATTTGGTACAAAGCGGCGCACTTATTTTTTCAGGTCAACCGATTGATGAACCTGTCGTGCATTACGGACCATTCGTGATGAACAGTATGAAAGAGATAGAAGAGACGATTCGAGATTACAACATGGGTGTGTTTGAAACCTATTAACCCGTTTTATTTGAGGTTGGCTTTTCAACCTCTCGTACACAAAAGCTAACTATTATCCACTGCCAGTTGTTTTTGTTTTGCCGCACCCTAGGGTGCGGCTTTTTTATTTGTGCAATATCGTTCAATACCTAAAGGAGAGGTTTGATTAAGGTTGAATAACAAACCAGGAGACACAGATGAGCAGTATAATTTGGGGCATGTTAGCCTTCGCGCTAGTTGGCGCTGCAACGCCAGGGCCGGTTAATTTAATTGCGACCACCACTGCGGTGCAAAGAGGCAGTGGAGAAGCGTTCAAGTTGGTGCTGGGGGCGTCATTGGCTTATGCGATGGTGGTGTTTCTATCCGGCAGTGTGATGCAATACTTGGTTAATTTGGTGCCTGTGCTGCATCAGGTCCTTCGTTGGCTCGGCAGTCTGTTTTTACTTTATTTGGCGTATCAAATTTTTACCGCACCAGTTAACGCTCTGTCATCACCGTCAGCGCTGACGTCTGGCTGGTGGGTCGGATCGCTGACTCAGTTACTCAACCCGAAAGCTTGGTTGGTCGCGATGTCTGGTGTTAGCCTCTATGTGCTTGGTCAAGCAGAGCCGCAATGGTGGTTGTGGATTTTTACCTTGGTGTCCTTGGTCTGCTGTTTGATTGGTGTTGGTCTTTGGGCATTAACTGGCCGAGCGTTTGCCAGCTTCCTTTCTAAGCCGAGCCGATTACAACTTTTTAATCGTACCATGGCGATTGTCTTGGCTGCATCTGTTAGCATTATCTGGATTCAGTAGCACAAAGGGAGTTGTGCATGAAAAAAGACGCCAGCGCACATTTTAAACAAAGCACGGTGTTACCTTGGGTAGAGCTCAGAGTCGCCAATCAGAGTAATGCCTGTTACCAAGCTCACTCACATGACGAGTTTTCTTTTGGCATCATTGATAGTGGGCGCGCTGAATATCGTAACCGTCACACCAATCATCATATAGGTCAAGGCGATATCGTCACCATTAATCCGGCCGATGTCCATTCATGCAATCCAGAGAGGGGGACTTGGTCATACAGCATGTTATTTGTTGATAGTGGCCAGATGGGACAAATGCAACAAGAAGTGATGGCATGCAGTGACGGTGGGCATCGCCAAGACTATCTGCCATTTCGTGTTGCGTTGGATCGCAGTCCACTCGTTGGTCAGCGATACCGCGCGCTTTTTTATGATCTGCAAGCAGAAGTCGGTGCGCTAGAGGTTCAAACTCGGCTGTTTGATTTTATTGAGGCGGCGTTTGGTCAGCGAAGTGATGAAACCATAAAGGCACCTAGCCCACGGCTTAAACGTGTTCATGAGACGTTACTTGATGATGTGACGCGTGTTCATCAACTCGAACAGTTAGCGGCAGAAGCGCAAATGAGTCGATACCAGCTATTGCGTGCGTTTAAACACTATTATGGTTTGCCTCCTCACGCCTACCTGATGGATGAAAAAATTAAGCGCGCTAAAGTGATGCTAAAGTCTGGACATCAGATTGCCGATATCGCTCACACGTTGGGTTTTTCTGATCAAGCCCACTTCCAACGCCAGTTTAAAAAGAAAATTGCCGTGACGCCGAAGTATTATCAATCCCATTTTATCAAGCTTGGCGACGTGTAGCGACGTAGCTTTCAGCCACAAACTAAACCCTTCTGAGGTAAAAAAGCCAGTCGAAGGTCGACTGGCTTTGACTAATTTTAAAGCTTAGGCGCTCTGTTTGGCGTCTTGTTGATCACCAATAAAACCACCCGTTTGGTGCTGCCAAAGTTGGGCGTAGATACCACCTTGTTGCACTAGCTCTTGGTGAGTGCCTTGCTCAACGATGTCTCCTTTATCGAGCACGATGAGCCTATCCATCGCTGCGATAGTCGATAGGCGGTGTGCAATCGCAATCACGGTTTTTCCTTGCATCAATTCATTGAGGCTTTCTTGAATCGCGGCTTCTACTTCAGAATCGAGCGCTGAGGTTGCTTCATCGAGAATCAACAACGGCGCATCTTTGAGCAGGACTCGCGAGATCGCAATACGCTGACGTTGCCCGCCTGAGAGTTTTACACCGCGCTCACCGACCTGCGCATCGTAGCCAATGCCACCAAACGGATCGCTTAAGGTTTCAATAAACTCATGCGCGTGCGCTTGTTTGGTTGCGCGCAGCAGATCTTCCTCTGAGGCGTCTGGGTTGCCGTAAAGAATGTTGTCACGAATTGAGCGGTGGAGCAGTGAGGTATCTTGAGTCACCATGCCGATGTTACTGCGCAGTGAGTCTTGAGTGACGTCAGAGATAACTTGACCATCAATCTTGATTTTGCCGCTTTCAACATCGTGAAAACGCAGCAACAGATTGACCAAGGTAGACTTACCCGCGCCAGAGCGACCGACTAAGCCGACCTTTTCTCCCGGTTTGATATTAAGATTTAACTTGTTGATGACCCCTTTACTCGCATCGCCATAATGGAAGCTAACATCTTCAAATTCGATGCTACCTTGGTTAACAACTAATGGTTTCGCATTGGGTTTATCTTCAATATCAACCGGTTTAGACAGTGTTTTCATGCCATCAACCACGGTACCCATATTTTCAAACAGCGCACCGACTTCCCACATGATCCACATCGACATGCCGTTGATACGTAGTGCAAGGGCAATCGCAATCGCAATCGAACCGATGCTGATGGAATTGTCCATCCACAAGTAGATAGAGAGGGCACCAATAGAGAACACTAAAATGTAGTTAGTGATTTCAACGGCAACATCAAACCCAGTCACTAAGCGCATTTGACGATAAACGGTGTCTAGAAAACCACTCATGCCTTCTTCGGCGTACTCGGTTTCGCGCTTGCTGTGAGAAAACAGCTTAACGGTGGCGATATTGGTGTAGCTGTCAACAATACGCCCGGTCATGGTTGAACGCGCGTCGGCTTGCTCTGAGGCCACGCTTTTCAACTTAGGCACAAAGTAAACTTGAATACAGACGTAACAAATTAGCCATACCATCATAGGGATCATCAAGCGCCAATCGGCCTGGGCTAACAGGACTACCATAGAGGTGAAATAGACGCTAACGTAAACAAATACGTCCATGGTTTTCATCACGGTCTCACGCACGGCCAGTGAGGTTTGCATCACTTTTGTCGCAACACGGCCAGCAAAGTCATCTTGGTAGAAATTCAAGCTCTGTTTGAGCAAGTAGCGGTGTGCTAACCAACGAATCGACATTGGGTAGTTACCGAGCAAGGTTTGATGAACCAGCAATGAGTAACAGATGGCCAAAATTGGCATCACGACCAGTAATAGCACCCCATAGAAAATCAAGTCACGATGATTTTCTTGCCAAAAGGTCTCTGGGTTACTGTTAGACAACCAGTCGACTAAGTTACCCATCGCCCCAAATAAAGAGACTTCGACCACGGCGACAATAGTCGCCATAATCGACATGATTAACAGTGGGATTTCGAAACCACGAGTATAGTAACGACAAAATGCAAAAATACCCGATGGCGGTTGGCCAGGGTCTTGCTCGGGGAAAGGCTGAGTAAAACCTTCAAACTTCTTAAACATATGTTTTTCCTAAACACGCAATGAGAATAGAGCGCCAGACAGGCGCATGCGTTCGTCCTTAATAGGAAGGGCTTTGATATGGTAACCCTTCGGCTTGGCAAATGTAACCGGTTTATTATTCCCTTCTATGCATAATATCCATTTCATTTGATTGTTAAATTTATCACTCAGTTAAATTAACTTAACTTACTTTATTTAACAGTTATATTTGCTGAAAGTGAGTGGCTTTAGGCGTCAACTTCAGTAAATGTTTATTTAACATTATGTCTACAATTGGCCTTATTGAGTGAGATTAATTGAGTTTGTCACAATGTTGAAACAGCAAACCATACTAGAAATTAAACGGTCTTCAGTGCAAAACGCTAACTGTGTGGTGATGGTGCCTCCTAAAGAGTTTGCCTTTAATGCTGAAACGGCCAAAGACAATGAATTTCAACACCAAATTAATGACACCACTGGCCACATCCGCCAACTAGCGATGCAAGAATTCAACACGATGGTGGGTGAATTACGCCAGGCGGGCGTGCAAGTGGTGGTGTTTGATTACCCTCAAGGTGAGATTGAAACGCCAGACGCTGTTTTCCCTAATAACTGGTTTAGTACTACGGCAGATGGTCGTCTATACACTTTTCCGATGGTATGTGAAAACCGCCAACAAGAAGTCAAAACCAGTGCATTAGTTGAGGCGCTAGAATTGGCTGGACGCCCTGTTTTAACGCAAGATAATTTGTTGTCTTACTTAGAGCAAGATGCGCATCTCGAAAGCACGGGGGTGATGGTCAAAGACCACCTCAACAAGACGGTTTACGCGGCGCTTTCTCAGCGTTGTGATAGAGAAGTGCTTGAAGATTACGCCGAGCGTATCGGCTATCAACGGGTGGTTTCTTTTCAAACCGCACTGCCTTCAGGCAAGCCGATTTACCATACCAATGTCATGATGGCGATTGGTGAAAATTTCTGCGTTATTTGTGATGAAGTGATCCCAGAGTTTGAACGTCGTTTTGTACTCAAATCATTAGCCAAAGATAAGCAGGTCATCTCAATTTCACTTGAGCAGATGAATCGGTTCTGTGGCAATATCTTGCAACTGGAGGCCGCTAATGGTGAGAAGGTAATTGCCATGTCTCAGTCAGCATTTGAAGCGTTTTCTCCTGCGCAGTTGGCTCAGTTAGCCAGTCACGGTAAATTGCTGCCATTTAACGTGCAGACTATCGAGAATATCGGTGGTGGCAGTGTGCGCTGTATGTTGGGCGAAGTGTTTCTGCCTAGCCACGCACAAAGCTTGTAAATCCATAGCTCAGCTTTAAATATCGTCAAAAATAAACCGCCCAAGCAAGAGGGCGGTTTTGTTGTTTAAGTTAGAATTTAACTTGGTAGTTCAATGTATAGGTGCGGCCACGGCCTTTGTAATCGTAAGCCGCTGCATCATAGTGAGCCGAGTAAACTATCTGAGCTCTTTGTCCCCAAATGGTGGTGTAATCCTTGTCGAAGAGGTTTTGAATACCAAAGCCTAAACTGCCGACAGGAAGTTGGTAGCTACCCACTAGGTCAAAGATGGTGTAACCATCAAGCTTGCTTTGCGCATCATCTTGGTAATCAAACATGGTTTGACTTTGTACTTTGACAGCCAGCTCGTTGTCATACCAACCTGCCCATGCATTTGCTTTTGAAGTACTCGCTTCGCCAGCCGTCATATCTTGCCAACCATTATCGCCCTTGATCTCTGAGACGACATAATGGCCTGAAGCGCCAAGTTGAATATTGTCATGCACCCAGTAAGATGCCATGGCTTCTAGCCCATAAACACGTTTCTTATCTTCTAGCTCTTCGATAAGTAGCGTTTTCTTGTTGTACTTAACCGATTTGTCAGAGAGCGAATAGTAAGCGGCAGTTTGCAAGTTAAAGCCCGCTTTATCTAATCGGTAACCTAGCTCTATGCTGTTGGTTTTAATACCAGACATCTTTGATTCGTTGACATTGATACTATCGTTCAGCTGCCAGTGATCACCCACTTGGGTGTAGTCACCTTGGCCATAGTATTTGGCGGGATCGGCGAGGTCGAAACCTTGTGAAAAGTTTGCCCAAATCTGCGAGTTGTTATCCAGATGATAGATAGTACCGACATTGAATAGACCTACATTGTAGTCGGTCTCACCGCCCGGTACTGCATCGGCCGTGGTGCCATTACCTGCGGCAATTTTCTTTTGTTGCTGGTAACCGACAAAATCATCGATCTTGTTGATCATGTGTTGATAGCGGAATCCCCCTTCAATCGACCAATCCTCAGTAATGGCGTAATCGGCCTGCACAAAGCCTGCAATTGAACCGACGTCGACCCCTGGGTAGCGGCCAACTTGTGCGTAGGTGCGATTGATTAAATTCCCCGAGTTATTCGCGATGGTCGGATCATAAAGAGCTTGGTTACTGTCGAGTTTGTCTTGGTAGGCATCAATACCGTAAACCAAGTTAAGTTGCTCAAACTTTTTGGCTAACGCAACTTTCAGTGACAGGACATCGGTTTTTTGCTGACCAGAAGATTGATAGTAAGGGGTATAGGTTTGGTCTTCTTGGCGGTATGACGCTTCAGCGATAAGTTGGTGACCTACGAAGGCTTCATCCACATAAGAGGCGCTCAACATCATGCGTTCTGTGCCATGCTCGCGATCTGAGTCAAAGCCTTTTCTTACATCAACAAAATCACCGTTTTCGATATACAGGCCGTAAGGCGAATCTTGTTGACTATCATAGTACTGAGCCAGCAAGTTGAGCTGTTTGGTGTCAGAAATGTTCACGTTGGCGGTAGTCATGAAATCAAGGGTTTGGTTAAATTGCAGCGAACCTTGTGATATATCCGGTGTGACGATATCACCATTGGCATCAAAATAGCCTTGGGTTTCTGTGTAGATTACCGATGCGCGTGCGGTGACTTTGTCATTGCCGCCAGAGATCGATTGTCCCAGCTTGTAGTCAAAATCTTCACTTGAATTTAAACCAGAAGAGCCGCCGACATAAGACTCAAATTCAAGCTCTTGGCCGGTGGCTTTTTTAGTAATGATGTTGATGACACCACCGGAAGCGCCAGCACCATAGATAGAGGTGGCACCAGACAATACTTCGATTCGCTCAATATTAAATGGGTCGATAGAGTCCATGTAACGGCTGATCTGACGCGATGATTGCAGAGACACTCCATCAATCATCACCAACATTTTGCGTCCACGTAGGTTTTGACCGTAGTTGGTGCGTGCACCACTGCTGATGTCTAAAGAGGGAATCGAGGTCGCTAGGATTTCGCCTAATGTTTTGCCACCGCGATACTCTTGCTCGATTTGCTCCGAGTCGATGTACCAAACGGTGCCGGGAATGTCGCTGATCGCTTTCGGTGTGCGGCTAGAGACCACCACCATCTCTTCAAATGAGGTCGCTTCTTGGGCGGCAACGGGCGGGGTGAGTATTGCACTGGCGACAGCAATCGCCGTCGTAGACAGTAGCAAGTTTCCTTTCTTAACGTTCATTTTCTTCTCTATGTTTATAGTAGTAATGAGCCCACGACTGGCTGTTTACGAACCAGCTCGCTCGTTGGGCGGGTGGAAACGTCACCCACTCAATCACAGTGAGTGACAAAAAGGTGTTTGGCTAAGCGACCAGTTGCTGTGCCTGCGTACTAGGCGAGAGCCAATCAATCATGCCCTGACCTGAATCCGTATCGAACAGGTTTTGGCCAGTTAAGCGATTGATGATGCGTGCGCTGCGCCAAGCCATTAAGCTCAGTTGAGGCTCAGCGATGCCGTGGCTGTGCATACCAGCATTAACCGCAAAGATTTTATTGCGCTGTTGGCCTTCCCATTTGATCTCAAAGTCAGGTGTCATTTGATATCGGTGTTGTTGATCAAGATCGAGCAGAGGCAAAATGGCGCTTAAGCATGCAGGGCTGGGCGCTTCAAACCCGGTCGCAAGAATGACGATGTCGGCCTGATGCGTCTCTAAACATTGGTCTAGTGCGTTGCTGGCGGTAAGTTTGAATGCGCCGCCGACAGCATTCATCTGAGTTAAGGTGCGATGTGGTAATAATTTGACCCACTTCTCTTCTTTGAGGACATCAAAGCGGTGATACAACTCTTGATAAATTGTGAGTAGTGCTTTTTGAGTAATACCGTCAGAAGTGAGTTTTTGCTGAGTAATCTCATTGCGCTTTACTTGCGAATCTAAATTAACGAAGGCATTGACATAATCAGGGGTGAAGAACTCGTTGGTAAACGCGGCTTCATCAAGTGGCTGATAGTTGGCACGACGTGAGAGCCAATCGAGGGATTTTGGCTTGCCCCATTTGTGTTGCAGCGCGTTGATGAAGATGTCTGCGCCGCTTTGACCACCGCCAACGATCATGATGCGTTTACCGCTAAAATCATGCTCACCAAGGCCAATTTGTGCAGCGTGGAAAACGCGTTGGCCTAAATGCGCTTTGGCACATTCAGGGATTGCGGGTACTTTGCCTGTGCCAATACAAAGGTTGTCGGCGAGGTAGCTACCTTGGTTGGTATGCAGTTTAAATGCATCGCCAGTGTACTCTATCTGTTCAACACGGGTTGAGAGCTGAACGTTTTCGAGTTGGTTAGCCGTCCAAGCAAGGTAATCCGAGAATTCGTGGCGGCTGATACATTGCAGCTCAGCAGACAAGAAACGATAAAATTTCTTGTTTTTAACCAAGTAAGAAAGAAACGAGTAGCGACTTTCCGGATCGACAGCGCTGACCAAATCTTTCAAGAACATGGTTTGCATATGGGTGTTATCCAGAAGCAAACCTGGATGCCAAGCAAAGTAGTCACGGCTTTCAAAAAAACGTGATGAAATCTGTGGCTTATCTGCAAGTAGTGCCGCGATACTGAGGTTAAATGGGCCGACGCCGACACCGGCGAGATCAAGTTTGACGTTGTTAGTGTGTTCCATAAGAACAATCCTTTTCTTGGTTTAATGGCGGCTTAACTAAGCACTAAATTTATAGTTATGTTGTTAATTAGCGTTGATGGTTGTCGTCCATTGCTTTGAACAGCGGGTTATCGAGCATGTCATCTATATCGGGTAACATTCTCGATGTACTGGCGTCCGTGCTATGGCGCAACTTGGCTAAGTTAAGGCCGATGCGTAAAATTTTCGGTTTGAATAGGTCGAATTGCTCGAACCGGTGTTGATACTCACGATGAGAGGCCATGTAGGCTTTAAGCCGGTCGCCAAGCAAGCGATAAAATTGCTGCTCAGAGAAGCCTAGTTTGGCCACCCATGGTGAAATAAAGCGTAATGTGGTGACAAAGTGGCCAGTCTGTAAATCATGAATAATTAATGATTCATCGAGACGGACAGTGACCTTTTTGACGCTATCATCCAAAGACGCTTGTTCAGGGTAATCTTTGCTGACCAAGCGCATATCGCCTTGGAAATCTTTGAGTAAAATGCGTTTAGGGGCGTTATTTTCTAGTATTAAGGTGACGTTTTGGCCATGGGCGATCAGTGAGACACCGTATTTACACAGCAGGTGGTAATAAGGGATCACCACGGCATCAAACAGTTTGCTCAGCCATGCTTCGATACTTAAACCGGAAGCGTCAATGTACTGCTCAATCAGCGAGTGGCCTTGGTTGTCACTCTCCATCAAGGCTGCCATTAAGATCGCGCATTCACCCGATTGTAATTTTGAGGCGGCAGATTCACGCCAAATGACACCGAGCAACTCGTGGTAACGATAAGGTGCGTTTTGTAACAGGGCATAGTCAGCTTGCGCAGCAAAGGCGGCGGCAGGCTCTTGCAAGACTTGCGCTTGTTTTTGTGCCAAGAGTGGATCTGACTTGAATACGTCATCAATCCAGTCGGAGGCGGTTGGACCGGCGAGAATATAACGACCTGGAATACCGCGATAGCACGAGGTATTCATGATGGTTAGCGGCAATTTGATGTCGTAGCTTTCAGGGCGCGTAACGTTGCTTAAGGTGCGTAATGACAGCTGAGGCAAGAAGCGATCGCCAAATTCACCTAAGTAAACCAGCTGTTTAACGGCCAGTTCACGCACAAACAGAATTGACAGCTTTTGGTTCCACTGCCAAGGATGAACGGGGATATAGCCATACTCGCTGATATCGACATTCAGTGCGGCTAATTGGCTGTCCATCTGCTTTCGTTCATCATCAGCAATGCAAGAGTTGAGCAGATCTTGCCAGCCAACGTGGTCATTAGTTGCACGTTGCAAAATAGACAAGTGCACCGCAACCCAGCCTAATTGAAAGGCATGTTGTGCTTCTGGGGCATACTTTGCCAAGTCATCGCTACCCCATCCTCGACGCCCTTTATTGAAGGCAAACTTGGGGTGACCGTCAAAGTAGCTTTGTTGCTGCTCGCAGGGTAAAAATGCCAGATCTCGCGCAGTCATCGCTTGTTTACGATGGATTAATTGACAGTCGCCAAGCAACGTGGCGTTAAGATCTTCAAGGTGTTCAGCCAAGGCTTCATCAGACATTGATAGCTGTGATTGAAGATCGCGCATCAATAATGCCGCTGAAACTGGTTGGTTAGGCTCACTGTCTGAGTCGCGAGTGATCGAGGTAGGCTCAATCATCACTTGCCCCCAGATGTTCCCACTGCCGGTAAAACAATACTGAGTGCCATTATCGAGTTTGAGTTGATAGCCTGAGCCGGTGACATCAAAGCGAAACGCTTGTTCGTAAGCGAATTCACTGAGGATTTTGCCGACCATTTTTTGGTTGGCTAACGTCCAATAGTTGTGCAAGGCGAACGATTCCATTACCACTGCTCCGTAAAGAATGTTGGGCGATTTAGCATCAACAGCGCCGAGCGTTTATGAGGGAAATTAAACTCAAAACATTTTTGATAACCCAGTGGCAAGATGCGATTAAATAGACGGTCATTATCCGCCCGCGGCTCGAGCACAATGCGGTTAGTGCGCACATCATCGATAAACAGGTAGTGGCTAATCGCACGCATCCAAGCGTTAAAGAACTTAGGGCCTCTGAATGCTTGCTCGCCGACCAGTAGGTGGATACCACGATCGAAGTCTTGCACATCGTAATATGGGCTAAGTCGGTCTTCGGCAACCCAATAGGCTTCAATGTAACCAAAGGGTTGGCCGTTAAACTCACCAATTAATGGAATAATGTGCGGGTCTGCAAGGCGCTGTTCAATAAACTCGGCCAGTTTTTCTTCACTCCAAGCCTGCTCCCAAAAGTGGGCGACTCTCGGGTCGTTCATCCAGCGGGTAAAACGGGCCAGATCTTGCTCTAATTCAATTACACGAAAGCTGACGTTAAGTTCGGCATCAAAATCATCCCTTTGATACACCTGGCCTTGTGGCATAGGCGGACGTAAAGGGTGATGGCGGTATTGGTTGTTGGATTGAACGAGCTGCTGTGGGAAGCCGCTTGACGTTGGGTGTTGATGCCAAACGAGCGGCAATTGGTAAAAAGCTTGGCGTGATACCTGTTGTTCGACCAAAGGGAGTAGCGTGTTTACCCACTGCAGAATTTCGCGATCGTGGCTGATCACTTTAAGCGCTTCAATTTGCTTAAATTGGCTTAGAAGTTGATCGATATCTCGCACCAATTGTGCGCCGATTTCAGAGCAGACTAAGTCACTAGCGTGTAGCGTCAGCTCAATCGTAGCTTGAGGTTGTTCGTGGTAGCTAAAGGTATTGAACTCAAGCATGAGTCACCTCCTTAACGCGAGCCAAAGGGTTGGCCAAATCAAAATAGATAACGGCAGGATCTGGGATAGAATTCTCGTTAAAGTTTTGTAGGTAGCAAAAGAAATTACCTTTGCAGCACAGCGCGTCACTCGAGAGCACATAGCGCAGGCAGAGATCATCTTTTACTCCGCTTTTCAGTAGTGCATCAAGGTGATCGTAGAGAATTTCAATTAATTCACTTTCCTCAACATCCAAGTGAGCGCAGATGGCGGAGATAACATTAAAAGTTGAGTTAATGATCAGGTAGTAGGCAAAGTAGCGGCGTACTTTGTCTTGGTTCCAGTAGTTCTCAAGCGCCTCTTTTTCATCACCGAGTTTATCGCCAAAGCGCTTAAAGGCGAGGTCGGTATAGCCGGTGCCCTGACAATCGCGGTAGTACATTCCGACCGGGAAGCCATGCTCTAACTGCATCACGATATTTTGCTGGTGGGCAAGAAAGACGATGCCCCAGTTGGCTTGTAAGTCAAACAGAGGCGCAACAGCATGACGGCAGTATGCATCAAACCAGCGTGTGGCGGCGTGGTGGGTAGGCAGCCCCTGTTGCTCGGCATAGTGTTTAATGCGTTCGGCCACTAAACTTGCGCCGCCATACGGATTTTGCTGGGTGAGCGTTGCTAGAACCACGGCTTCTTGAGCTGGTTTGTCCATCAGAGGATTGTCTCTAAATGCCACAAGACTCTCGTCGATAATCTCGCCGTGGCAATCTTTGAGACCGATAAACGCCGGCTCTTGCATTAGTTGAAAATCTTGACCATTACCCAGTTGTTGCGCCAGTTCAGGGTGTTGGAATAAATCGTTGAGTCTTGTGCCACGCAGCACTTCTTTAAACGATAGATTACGAATGGAGTTGGTCAGTTTAACGCTGAGCGAAAACTTAAGCATGTAAGGTAATCTCGGCGCATATAACGAGCGAGTTGACGAGGTAGGGTACCAAGTGGCGCCCAGTTGGCCGAGGTTCTCAATTTGCTTAGTGGCGATATAACCTTTAATCGAGGCGTTATCTGCCATGACATGCCACTGCCATGGGTGAACGGGAAGCAATAACCTGTCTTGTTGCTGTGCGATTTTTAGAGCATCAGCCAGAACGGCATCGTGTGCGACAAGGTCATGTAGGCGTTGAGTAAAACTGATCTCCGCCGAGCTACCTGTTGTCAGGATCTCTTGATTGACGCTAAGCCAGAACAGTTTGAATTGGCCGCCGAGTTCGGGTGAGTAACGCTTAGCGTCACTCAGGCTAAACTGTTCGCGGCTCTTTGGTGCTGGGTGGAATGAGTGACCAATCAACAAACCTTGCTCTGCGGTTTTGAAGTCAAGCGGTTGGCTAAATAGCTGTTGTTGATAAGGTGAATGCGCAATCGCTTGTGCGGTGTTGTCCAGACTCTCCAAAACTCGATTGGTAAAAATGGCTTTTTGCTCTTCGCTGATAATGCCAACCAGTGCTGGTTCGTTAACGATAGTGTCGACAAGTTGTTCTATCGTCAGCGCCGTCACTTCATCGCCGCTGAGTAGCAGGGCTGGGAGCTGGTATTCATGGCTGCCCAAGGCTGAAAAATAGCGCAGAGGGATATGAAGTGTTTGTGAGTTTGACAGCGACAATTGATACGTATGCTGACCATCGTCACTGCGCAGTAATTGTACTGACTGACTTTCTCTGGCTAATGAGTTGAGAAAACAAGCGATGGACGCTTGGTTGGTGTCGATTTTATTGGTTGAGCTCTCGAGGTTAAGCCGATCGTTGTTACGATTCATTTTCTTTCTCGTTATGTTATTAATTAAACTGACAAGAGAATGCTAATTATTATCATTCGTATGATCAACTTGTTTTTGATGATTTAATAAAATTATTTTTACAAAGGGGAGAAATAATGTGGGTTAAGTATTGCCGTGTGGTTAACAGAAGGTGCTGCGAGGTCACCTTCTGTGGTATCAAATATCTATCGTCAACGTCTCATCAGATAAAGGAAATAGCCACCGCCGATGAGCGAAGCAAGCAGTCCGGCGGGGAATTGCCAAGGAAACCAGAGGTTGCGTCCGAGCCAGTCAGCTAACACCATGACTAGCGCGCCGAGTAGAGCCGCGCTAAGCATTTGCGTTCGCGGTTGATATTGATGCAGCGAGCGCGCCATATGGGGTGCCAGTAAGCCGATAAAACTCAATGGACCAATCACGATAGTGCAAAGGGTCGTCAGCGCCGCGACAAGCACGAGCAAGACAAGTCGCACACGAGTCGAGTTAAGGCCAAGGCTGTTCGCGGTTACTTCTCCCATTTCTATTATGCCAATCCAGCGCTGGAGTAAAAGTGCCACCAGTGCCACAACGCTGACACCGGTCGCAAGGAGATAGATGTCAGACTCGGCCACTAAATAGGTTGAACCTGACAACCAAGTCAGCAGAGCTGTGGCATTATCATCGCCCGAGCTCATGGCAATGCGTAACAATGCATCTAGTCCAGCACTGATGGCGATGCCGGTCAGCAGCAGTTGACTTGGTGCAAAGTGGTGTTTACGACCCATAAACCACAATAAAGCGGTGACCGAAAGTGCGCCTAGTGTGCCAAAGAGCATCTGTTGCTCTCGCTCTACGGCAACACCTAATAAACTGCCAAGCACCAAGGCTAGTGCGGCGCCTGAGCTTAGCCCGAGGACTTCTGGGCTCGCCATCGGGTTGTTTGAGACTCGTTGAATGATGGTGCCAGCAAAGGCCAACCCAATTCCGGCGAATAAAGCGGTCATTACTCGTGGTGCGCGCAGTTCAAGTAGGCTTGGGTTGAAGCTTAAATTCCAGCCTGTTTGGCCCTGGCCTAAGAGTAACGCCAACACTGTCACTGCAATAAGTACCGTCATCATTAATGGCAATACGACTTTTGCCTCTATGTTGATGTAGCGTTGGGGCGGTTCCTCGCGGGCGCGAAGCTGCGATTGTAATTGGCTGCGTTGCAGGAGCCATAACAGAAATGGGGCGCCGATTAATGCGGTCATTGCACCAGTTGGCAGTAGCGCGCCACCAACGCCAGAAAATGGCTGAATGGCTAAATCGACCATTAACAACATCATGGCACCAATAAGACCACTGACCATCAATTGAGCCGTTAGTTGCCTGATACCCAATAGCCTTGCGATTGCCGGGGCGACAATACCAATGAAACCAATCAAACCGACCTCGCTGACCACTGCCGCGGTGATGAATATCGCCAAGCCAAGACAAAGCAGCTTAATCTGTTTGATGTTGATGCCCAAAGAAGAGGCAACATTATCACCAAACTGCAGAGCAGACAGTGGACGCTGCAGCACCATCAGCAACAGTGTCGGCACCGCAATTAGTGGCGCAAGAAGCTTAGCGCTGCTCCAGTCATTTTGATTAAGGGCGCCTGCTCCCCAAACAAAAATGCTGGTTAGCTTTTGTTCGTGCAGCATCAGTAACATGGTGTTCAACGAGCCGAAAAAAAGGCTCACCACCATACCGGCCAGAATCATATGTAAAGGCGCAAATCCGCGTTTTGCACTAAGCAGAAAAACCAGTGCCGTCGCCAAGCAGCCGCCCAAAAACGCAGGCACAAAACTCGGCATTGATAATCCGGCAGGCAGCAGCAATAAGCCAAGCACCATGCCCAATTCAGCGCCAGCGGCAACACCGAGAGTGGTGGGTGACGCGATGGGATTTCGCAGCACAAACTGCATCACGCAACCGGCTATGGCTAATGCAAAACCACTTAGCAGAGCAACAGTGAGTCTAGGTAAATAGGTCAGGTAGGTAATCAAATGTTGGTAATTACCTTGGTCGAAGTGCCATAAGGTGTCCCAAATTAGCGTGATACCTTGTGAGTATGGGGCGGTGATGTGCAAAAGGGTGCCAACAAGACACGCCATGGCTACCAACAACAAAGCGGTAGTGGGAAACTTAATTGGGTGTGAGCGAAGGAGGTTAGTGCTACTCATGGTTGTGCGGTTAATGGCTGGGCTGTCGTTAGTAGCTGAGTAATATGATCGCTAAATCGCTGCGCGGCAATCAAACCGCCGAATGTCCAGATAGGCGGAAGTTCATAGACGGACTCACTGCGCGTAAATTGCATCGCTTGCCATAGCGCCGAGCTTTGCAGAGATTGGCGCAACTGTGGTTGAACTGGGCCAAAAATAATCACACTGCTTTGCTGATGTTCAGCGAGTTTTTCCACTGCCGTGGTGGTAAATCCCCATAAATTGGTTGTCTCTTGCCAATCATTACTCAAGCCCATTGCTGAGGCAGTGGCGTCAGCTAACGAACCTTGACTGTGAATACGCAGTGTTTTGTCATTGATAAAGCGTGCAAAGAGCAAGTTTTTCTGTGCCTTATCATGAGCGCGAATTTTTTCACCGTTGGCGCCGAGCAAGGCATAGGTTTGCTTGATCACTTGCTCAGCTTGTGGGGTTTTATCGAGTAATACTGCCAAAGAGCGTGTCACTGACTCGGCAGCATTAAGTGGCTGCTTTTGTTCACTGTACAGGGTAAAAACCACCACTGGGGCAATGTTGCTGAGTTGTTGATACGCCGCCGCCATGTGTTTACTGATCAAAATAACATCGGGCTTTAGCTCGCTCAGCAGCTCTATATTAGGTTCACGTCGCGAACCCACGTTGATCACACTCGAATTGATCTTGGGTTCGACGACCCACTGATTATAGCCTTGTACGTCGGCTACGCCTTGAAGTTCGACACCTAAACTGAGTACCGTTTCGGTTAATGCCCAGTCGAGAGCAACGACTTTTTTCGGTGGACTATCAAATGAAGCAATGCCCATTTCATGTTCAATATCAAAAGCGTACGCCTTAAATGCCATGACTGAGACCAGTATGATAACAATGGTTTTCACAACAGATTCCTTCTACTTGTTGTTAAGGGATATAACTAATAGGTTGACCAGTATGTGGATGGGGAAAGAGCGCCAGTTCCATGCCGTAGATTTGCATTAAGGTATCGCGATTCATTAATTGGGCGGGTGAACCATTGGCAATGACGCGGCCTGAATGCAAGGCAACTAAGTAATCGCTGAACTTTGCCGCCATATTGACGTCATGCAGTACCATAATCACGGTCAGATTTAAGCTCAAATTCAGCTCGCGTATGAGACTCAGTAGTTCATGTTGGTGGGCCACATCAAGCGCGGAGGTTGGCTCATCGAGTAACAACGTTTTGCTTTGCTGAGCGAGCAACATCGCAACCCAAGCTCGCTGTCTTTCCCCTCCTGAAAGGGTCGCAACAAAGCGCTCGGCAAACGCACTTAAACCGACTTTAGCAATCGCGTCGTCAACAATGGCGTAGTCTTGCTTATCATAGCGGCCAAATGCCCCTTTCCACGGGTAACGGCCAAAACAGACTAATTCTCGCACGGTAACGCCATCAGTCAGCGGTGGATGCTGTGGTAAATAGGCGACTTGGTGAGCAAACTCAATATTGCTTAACGCGGCAACTGGTTGATGGTTATACAGAACGTGACCATTTGTCGGTGTGTTTTGCCGGCTCAGTAGCTTGATTAAGGTTGATTTACCACAACCATTGTGACCGAGCAGTGTCGTGACTTTACCCGGCTCAAAAGTCAGATTGGTGGCAGAGAGAATCGTTTTATTTTCAATGCTAAATGAGGCGTCGACCAGTCGAAACATAATGCAATAGACAGTTGAGTTATTGGTTACAAGTCGTTAATGTTACCACAATAGAATAGCAATGATAATTGTTTTCATTATCAATAATTGTGTTAATAAAACCATCAGCAATGATGGCCTTTTCAGCTTAATAGCGGCGACTCTCATTATGTCTCTTATAAAAAACCACTCCTTTCAGCTTGGCATTATTGGCTCGGCGGCAGCGTTAATGGGTATTGGACAAAACGGTCTGTTAGTCTCGTTACCTTTTTTGGTCGAGCAATCAGCGTTTGATCTTCCGACTTGGTCTATCCTCATCGCGTTAGGCAGTTTTATCTTCTTACCTTCGGCGCCATTTTGGGGCAGAGTGAGTGACCGACATGGTCCGAAACGTGTTGTCGTGCAGGCGCTGTGTGGTATGGCATTCAGTTTCGCATTGTTGGCGCTATTTGCGATGATGAGCCAAGGTGCTTCGGCATGGCTAGTCTGGTGTTTAGTTGGCCTAGTGGTCGCGCGTATCATTTATGGCGCAACGGTTTCGGGCATGGTGCCAGCCAGTCAACACTGGGCGATTTTACTCTGTGGTGAGCAACATCGCCTGCAAGCCATCACTTGCGTTAGCATTGGATTAAGCACTGGGCGTTTGGTTGGTCCGGTTCTCGCCATTGTCGCGCTTAAAGTCTCGCCGTTCGCCCCTTTGGTGGTCATGATTTTGCTACCCGTGATCGTTTTGTGCGCTGCGCTTTTCTTACCTTCCCCAACGCTGTTAAATCAACACTCTGGTGCGCCATCATCACTGCCCTGGTTACCAAGCAGAAAAATATGGCGTTTTTTATCGAGTGGGTTGTTGTTGTGTTGCGCAATCGCCTTGCTGCAATACAGCTTCTCACCTTTGATTGGGTCGTTGACCGCTTGGTCGACGAGTCAAATTAGTGATGCGATTGGTTTGTTACTCACTCTTAGCGCGGCTTGTACGTTCGCCACTCAAGTGGCCGTGATTAAGAAAAAGAAAATGAGTCCAGAGCAGATGTATCGTTTGGGATCTGCGCTATTTGTAAGCGGTTTAGCCCTGTTTCTTGTCCCTTACATTTGGCTATTTGCTGCGGCGATGATATTGACCGCGTGTGGTGCGGCTTTGTTGGTCCCGGCGTATACGTCTGCCGCGACCGCCCAACATGCCAATGCGCCCGGAGCCGTTGCGGGCTATATCTCGATGTCGCATACGCTAGGTTACGGATTTGCCTCACTGTTGGCTTTTACGGCGACACTTTCACCGAATTATCCAATTTATTTGTGTGTGTTATTTGCTGCGATGATCAGTTGGAGTGCCTTTTCATCTCCCGGTAAAACCACAACCAATATTCAAGTCACGCGTTAAACTTTATTTTCCGGATGCCTTGGGCAGTTGCGACACAGCGCCCGACCTTGGCATTTGTATACTAAACAACAGCTGGTTCTCACTAAGGTTAGGCTGTGGTTGTCTGCATTGTAGCTCAACGAGTTAATCAGTTTGGCTGGCAGACCGCATGCGTCAAGCCACCGCTGGCCTTGTTCAACAAGATATTGTTCAGAAAGGTGAGGATAGTAGTGGCTTAGTTTAACTAAGCAGCCAAGAATGCCGTCGGCAAACAGGTGGTTGGTAAAGCCGGGACGAATTCGAGTCCACTGACTCATTTCATCACGGAAATAGTCAAATAGCTCAACCAATTGCTTGCCAGCTTGTGTGATCAGCGTTTGCTCAGGGCCTTGTAGACGCGCTAGTGAAGTAAAATGAAACCCGCTCACAAAGTCCGTTTTTATGTTTTGCGTCATGCTTGATAGCGGCGGTAATCCTCGACAGGAGTATATGGCGACAAACGCCACATAGATCGGCTGCCAACACAATAAGGTCCAAGTGCGGGTTAACCAATAGGCTGATCCCGCTTCAGGATGGGCCGATTGCAAATTGTTATATAAGGTTTGAATACACGCTGAGCTCGGTTGGCCGAGGCCAATCAACGACGCTGTTTGCAACTCGTTTGGCTCGATTTGACCCTCTAGATAAGGAGTCACCCGTCGTGAATGTTCAAATAGCGTTTCAAAAAATGCGTGCTCTGTCATGGCGAGAAGCTCTTAACATCTATTCGTGCCAGCAGCTTAATAAAATATCAGTATTGTTGCAATTGGTTATCATTACCATTTTGACGGGGTAATAAAAAAGCGACCCCAAATAGGTCGCTTGATCAAACTAACCAGTGATTAGACCTCGTGACGCTCAGCATACTTTTCGAGCCCAAGAACTAAGCCTATCGCACACAACATACACACAATCGCTAAACCTAATTGTGAAGGCTGAGAGGTGATAGTTTCGAAATCAAATGGGGTTAAATTGTGTTCCACTAGAGGCACTTGTTCCCCTTTCGAGTTGATACGCCAACTGATGGTTTCTTTCCACGGCCAAATTTTCGGTAATGTGCCTAACATCAAGCCAGTTAGAAATACTAATGTCAGATCGCGAAAGCGTTTCAGTAACCAAGAGAGTACATGAGAAAAGCTCAGCAGGCCGATCACACAACCGCAGAGAAACAGTGCCAAAATGCTTATATCAAGCGACTTCACTGCGCCGAGCACAGGCGTATACATGCCGATTAGCAGTAAGATAAAACTGCCCGAGATACCGGGTAAAATCATGGCGCAAATAGCAATGCCTCCGGCTAATAGAACATTGAGACTGGTTGGTTCAAGTTGGAGCGGATTGAGAATCGTAATGCTATAAGCGAACGCGATACCCAGCAGCAGCATCACCGCGCGGTTAAAGCTTCTTTGTTCAATCTGCTTGAGCATGTGAAACACAGAGACAAGGATCAAACCAAAAAAGAATGACCACAACGGGATAGGGTGGGTCACGAGTAACCAAGAAATCAGCTTGGCCAGTGTCGCAATGCTGGTAAACACCCCACCAAAGAGCGCCAGTAAGAATCTACCGTTGATGTGATTGAATGCGGCTTTAAATCCTTCGCGCTTCCAGATGCCAATGACATTGGGGTTAATGCGACGAATACTTTCCAGCAAAGTATCATAAATACCGGTAATAAAGGCGATAGTACCGCCAGAAACACCAGGGACGACATCCGCCGCTCCCATGGCCATACCTTTAAGAAACGTAGAAAAATAGTTCATGATGACTGAGTCGTTAAAATAAGTGGGTTGAGTATATCGACTCTGAGTTTGAAAATGTATGAAAAATCAACGTTGATAAAACTGTTTATAAGAGTCTGGTTTAATATAATTTTGCGAAAATTTGCAAAATGCAATTTTCATATTGCATTTTGATACGGTTTTTTGACCTAATAATGCGGCACAAGACTAAGAAACCCTACTTTTTATAGTTGGCACGCAACCTGCATTAATTAGT
The DNA here is from genome assembly GCF_000711795.1 of Vibrio pacinii DSM 19139. Lineage (GTDB taxonomy): Bacteria > Pseudomonadota > Gammaproteobacteria > Enterobacterales > Vibrionaceae > Vibrio > Vibrio pacinii. Next base: position 409,455 of record NZ_JONH01000002.1, read on the forward strand.
TCGACCCTTCTTAAGCCGAGGGTCACCTAGCCAACTGACGTTGTTAGTGAATGTTATTTGTTCACACTATATATAAGCCAATCGCAATTTTGCGGCTGGCTATTTTTTTGTCTCTACAATGTAACGTCGTTGTAGCCTGAGTGTGTGAAAAACGCTAACGACACCTCTATTTCTCGACAATTTCGCGACTTTTTAATTCTATACTCGACATTTTGTCGTATTTTTATTAATAATGTCCGCTTTATTCTTCGCATCCTGCCTGATTGAGGGCGCGGAGCACCTGTTGAAACGAACATCTCAAGGTTGTTTGTATAAGGACACATTTCAATAGAAAAACCAGTTTATGAGCAATGCTCAGTGGAGCTTTTGAGCTCTCAACTCATTAAGGACGATGAGTGCGTAACTAATAAGAGGTTATATGAATCAGATAATTTCAGTGGGACCGCTAGAATCGTTCTTAATTGCTATCAGCGTGTTGTTCTTAGGTCACTTCGTTAACTCAAAACTCCCGATTCTTAAAAAGTTCAATATTCCTGAACCGATCGTCGGCGGCCTTATTGTCGCGTTTATTATCACTCTTGTGCACTTCAATGGCATCGATCTCGAGTTTTCATTACCACTGCAAAAAATCTTTATGTTGATGTTTTTTGCTACGGTCGGTTTGGCAGCCAACTATACCCAGTTGGTGAAGGGTGGCGCCAAGGTTTTTATCTTCTTAGCGATTGCTTCCTTCTATATCATTATTCAAAACGGAGTCGGGGTGACGCTTGCCACTGCTCTCGGGCTCGATCCTCTGATGGGATTGATTGCGGGATCGATTACGCTGTCAGGTGGCCATGGTACAGGCGCGGCTTGGGCACAAACGTTTAATGAGAGTTTTGGCTTATCGAATACGCTCGAAATTGCGATGGCATCGGCCACCTTTGGCTTGATCATTGGTGGTATCATCGGTAGCCCTGTCGCGCAAAAATTGATCAACAATAATGGTTTCGAGTCTGAATACGGCACCGGGGTTAATACTCACCAACGTTTTCCTGAGCTTGTCACATATAACGAGTATGAGGAAGATAAGGTCACCGCGAAAAAGGTGATCGAAATACTGTTCATTCTTCTACTCTGTGTTACCGGCGCTAAGTATCTTGAAATGTGGGTGAATGGCTTCGAGATCAGCTGGTTAATGATCCCAGATTTTGTTTATGCGCTGTTTATCGGTGTGTTTATCACCAATATTCTTGAAGTGACCAAGGTGCACAAAGTGGACGCTGAGACGGTTGATATTCTTGGTACTGTATCTCTTGCGTTATTTCTTGCGATGGCGCTGATGAGTTTGAAACTATGGAATATCTTCGATTTGGCGATTCCGTTCTTGGTCATTCTAGCCGTGCAATCAGTGGTGTTAGGCATATTTGCTTATTTCGTGACTTTTAAAGTGATGGGAGCAAATTATGATGCAGCGGTTATTGCCGGGGGCCATTGTGGTTTCGGTTTAGGAGCCACACCCACAGCGGTGATGAATATGGGCTCATTGGTCAATAAATTTGGCCCTTCTCCACAAGCCTTTATGGTGGTGCCGATTGTGGGGGCGTTCTTCATTGATATCGTTAACCTGATTATTCTTCAGGGGTATATCTCGTTTATCGGTTAACTCAAGCAAAACGCCCTACATTAGAGGGCGTTTGTTTTATCGATTCGATTATTTGCCAGTGAGGCTACCTGAGGGTAAGTTTGGTGCCGTTAAATTTAAGATGTCCTAACAAGACTTTGGCGTTGTTTTTGCCTAGATCGGTAAATGCGACGCCGTAGCGGGCATAATGCATCGAACGTTGTAAGTTACATACTTTGCCAAATAAAGGTTCGAACTGTGTGCCTTTTAATGTATTTAGCTGAACTTGCAACGCTATCTCCTCACCCACTTGGAACGGTCGGCTAAGTGGCGCTGTGATGAAACGACAGCCTCCTTTTGAGAGATCACGAATCTCACATTCAAGTCGATGACTCTCTGCTGTTACTTTTGCCGATAAGTTAATATCAAACCGAGGCTCTTTACGCAGTTGGGTGACTTGCATCGTCTGGGGAACCGACAGTGCGACCATCGCAATCGGAGCCCTTAGAACGTGTTGTAATTGGCTGCGAAAGTGGATCACAGCGCCTTCACCGCGAGGAGAAATGGCTCGTATAGTTGCCCAAAAACCTTCTTGGAAAAAGAACTCAAGATCGTCTTCGGAAATTTTTGGTAACTCGGCTAAAACAACATTTTGCGAGTGAGTGCCAATAAATGAGGTTTTGCAGCGGAATGTCGTGCCAACAGGCGTCGAAATACCAATCGTGAGCTCTCCACCATGCTCAACCATTGCCAGTGCATCTGTGCTGTTGAGAACCGAGACACTGCGTTCACTTTGCTGTTGATCGTTTTTTGCTACCGCTCGGGTATTCATCTAGCCTCCGTTGCTCCCATCATGTTATTGTTTTGTCGATGGGTAAATAAGTGTGTCCGCATGGGATTATAAAAAACACCTCGGAGCTCTCCAATTTTATGTTTGGATTCGTTATTGTTCAAACATCAATTTACCTAATAAGTTTGACCTATCTATCATTTCTGGGAGTCAATATGTCTCATATGGTAATTCTTGACCAAGAAAATCATCAATTTCGTGTTCACTTACAAGATGAGCATTATGCGACTGTGACTTTTGTCGAGAAAGACAACGTCTATATAATTACCGCCACTAAGGTCCCAGAAGCACTCCAAGGCCGTGGGTTTGGCAAGGTGATGATGGAAGCAATTTTGCCTGAAATCGAGCAACTTGGTATGAAAGTACAGCCTATTTGCAGTTATGTGGTGCACTATATGTCTCGTAACCCGCAGTGGTCACATCTACAAGTGTAAATGACATTGAAGCGATATCAGCCCATTATTGAAGCACTCGGATTTACCACGCTTCACTCTAGTCAGCGGTTACAGGTATTGTGGGGCGGCTACGGTGAGCTAGTTCGGCTTTATGTCGACAGCACCAGTATTGTAGTAAAACATGTCCAGCTGCCCCAGCAACATACTCACCCTCGAGGTTGGAATACTCAACGTTCTCACCAACGTAAACTGAAATCCTATCAAGTAGAGCTGAGCTGGTATAACCATCAGGCCGAGCACACAAACGCGCGAGTGCCGAAAAAACTGCTCGTTCAGACGGATGGGCAAGATTATCTACTCGTGATGGAAGACCTAAAGTCGGTGGGTTATAGCGAGGTGGTGAGCACTGCCAAACGACAACACATTACCGCTTGTTTGCGTTGGCTCGCTCAATTTCATGCACAATACATTGGTGATCAAGGTAAAGATTTATGGCCTGTAGGGTGTTATTGGCACCTTGCGACCCGGCCAGATGAATTTGATGCCCTGCAAGATATGCAGTTAAAGCAGCACGCACACACGATCGATCGTGTATTAACGCAAGCGCCATACCCAACCTTAGTTCATGGTGATGCTAAGCTGGCGAATTTCTGTTTTACGCCAGATGGAAACCAAGCGGCGGCGGTCGATTTTCAATATGTCGGGCGCGGATGTGCGATGAAAGATGTTGCGCTGTTTATCAGTAGTGCCGTTGATCCTGAGCTGTGCGCACAGATGGAAAGTGAGTTGCTCGACGAATATTTTGTGCATTTGCAACTTGCGCTCAGTGACACTCAGCCTCAACTCTGTGCACAAAGGGTTGAGCAGGCTTGGCGGCCATTATTTGCTATCGCTTGGGCCGATTTTCAACGCTTCGTTAAAGGGTGGAGTCCGGACCATTGGAAGATCAATGCTTACACCGAAGCACTCACTGCTCAAGCGCTAGAAACACTTAAGGCGTACCGCTAAGTACGCCTTATCGTAACGAAATAGGTTGACTAAGCACTAGGCCTGAATCCTCGCCATGTAATAGGTGTTAATCAATTGACCATCACGAAATGATCCCCACTTGGCTTCGCCTTCGATTTCAAAACCAAACTTTTTGTAGCAGGCTATCGCTTTTTCGTTGTCGCTGTTCACTTCGATTTGGACTCGTTTAATTTGCAGCCAGTTATCGGCCAAATCGAGCACGGTCTCAATCAGTTTACTGGCCACTCCTCGACCATGAAAGTCATCATGGACTCCCAAACCAAAGCTACCACAATGGGCGGTGCGAGGTCGTTGAGAATGTTCAAAGCCAATATTTCCCACTACTCGTCCATCTATCTCTGCAACATAGCTATAAACGCCTTGAGGCATGCTTTCCAGTCGTTTCGTCCACATGGCTACTGAAGGCTTCGGCAGTTGCAGAGTTTCTCGTTGTGCTTGCGGTTGTGAGTAGATATCACACAATGCTGCAGCATCACTAACTTGAGTCGGACGGACTATTATTTCCATATTATTGCCTTAACTTAACGACTGATTGAACATTGATACACCATAACGACATTCGATTTTTTGTTAAAGCACTGTTTTAGATAATTATTATGTGATGAATATTAGGCAGGCGATCATTGCCTATCCATCAATAGCTCATGAGTAAATAGCGCATCGGTAAAATGATTTGTGTGTTACGTCGCGGCGATTTACTCTAGTTATCTCACCAGATAAGGACATCGGTATGAATCATGCTGCGAGCTGGAAAACTCCGCAAAACTTTCTGTTAATTATTTCGATTGTGGTTCCGATAGCTTTTTCAAGTTGGATGGCCTTGTTGAATAACTTTGTGATCGAAAAAGCCAACTTTGATGGTTCTGATATTGGTTTGCTCCAGAGCGTACGCGAGATCCCTGGTTTTCTGGCTTTTAGCGCGGTGTTTTTGTTGTTGTTTATCCGTGAACAGCGATTTATGTTGCTGTCACTGGCGGCTTTGACACTCGGTACCGCAATCACCGGATTCTTTCCCAGTCTATTGGGCTTATTACTCACAACCTTGTTGATGTCGACCGGTTTTCATTACTTCGAAACGCTTAAACAGTCGCTTTCACTTCAATGGCTGTCAAAAGACGAAGCACCAGAAATGTTAGGTAAGATGATATCCGTGGGGGCGCTCGCATCGTTAGTGACCTACGCCGCGTTATGGTTTTGCCTTGAAGTACTCAGCTTAGAGTTTAAATGGGTCTATCTGATTTTTGGTGGCATTGGTTTGGTGCTCGTAAGTTGGATGATGCTCGCCTTTCCGCAGTTTCAAACTGATGTGCAGCAAAACAAAAAGCTCGTCCTACGCAAGCGTTATTGGCTCTACTATGCGCTGACATTTATGAGTGGTGCACGGCGCCAAATCTTCACCGTCTTCGCCGGTTTTTTGATGGTGGAGAAGTTTGGTTACTCGGCGGCGGACGTTACTGTGCTGTTCTTAATCAACTACCTATTCAATTTTCTGTTTGCCAAACGGATCGGGCGATTTATCGGTCAGGTCGGTGAGCGCAAAGCTTTGATGTTTGAATACACAGGTTTGATTATTGTGTTTGCAGGCTATGCGGTGGTAGAAACGGCGCAATGGGCCGCGCTACTCTATGTGATTGACCATCTGTTTTTTGCTCTCGCACTGGCAATAAAGACCTATTTCCAAAAAATAGCCGATCCGGCAGATATGGCCTCGACGGCTGGGGTGGCATTTACTATCAACCACATCGCTGCAGTATTTATTCCCGTGACTTTCGGGTTGATTTGGCTGGTATCGCCTGCGGCAGTGTTTTACATTGGCGCAGGGATGGCATTGATTTCATTTCTATTGTCACTCAACATTCCCAAGTTGCCACAACAAGGTAACGAAGTTCGCATTCTCAATTGGAGTTAATCTGACGTGAAAATCGCAATTATTGGCTTAGGTGACATTGCACAAAAGGCCTACCTTCCGGTGATAACTCAACTGCCAGGGGTCGAACTGATTTTATCGACTCGCAATGCCCAAACTTTGACGCAGTTAGCGGAGAAATATCGTATTGCCAATACTTGCCAAGATTATCGACAGGTTATTGATTTTAAACCGGATGCTGTGATGATCCATGCGGCAACCTCTGTGCATTATCAGGTCGCGAGTTTTTTCCTAGCCCATGGAATTGCGACCTTTGTTGATAAGCCGCTGGCTGATAGTGCACAACAAGTGGAACGCTTGTATGAGCTTGCTCAACTGCACCATCAACCTCTTTATGTCGGCTTTAATCGTCGTCATATCCCACTCTATAACCAATATATTCCTGAACTAGCGCAAGGCCAGATTGGGCAACTGACCTCTCTTCGTTGGGAAAAGCATCGTCATAATCTTGCTGGTGAGATTCGTACATTTGTTTTTGATGATTTCATTCATCCGCTCGATAGTATTAATTTAGACGCGCGCGCCAGTCTTGATCAAGCTTACGTCACGCATCAGTTCGACGCTGGCAAATTGGCACGCCTCGATATTCAATGGCAGTCTGGTCAGACGTTGCTTCATGCCTCGATGAATCGCCAGTTTGGTATTACCACTGAGCGTGTCAGTGCGACGTATAGCAATGCTGCGTATCAATTTGATTCTTTCCATCAGGGGGAAAGGTGGCAAGCGGGTGAACATTGCTCATTGGCACTGAAAGACTGGACGCCAATGCTGACTAGTAAAGGCTTTGAGCACATGATTCTTGATTGGTTAAAGGTGGTCGAGCGTGGCCAATTAGCGTCAGATGTTATTGCGCGTAATATCGCGACGCATCAACTAGCGGACCGTTTAGTTAAGCAACTTGAGGCGCAATCGGCGAGCTAAATGCTCTCGCTTAGCGCGTTTGGTCTATTGGCTAAATCGCTGTTGTAAATATTCGACAAAGGTTTTGATCTGTCCCGGAATGAACTTAGACTGGGCATATTGCGCGACAATATTGCCCTGATAGTTCCCACCCACATGCCAGTCTGGCAATATTTCAATCACTTGACCTGACTCGATATACGACTGAATAGCAAATTCGGGGAAAACCGATATGCCAGTATGACGAATCACGGCTTCACGGCGGATTTCGCTATGGTTAACGGTAAAAGAACCTTTGACATTGATTGAGACTTTTTTCAGGTTATTGGTGAAGTCCCATACTCGATCGCGTGGGTTCTCCCCCAAGCACAAACAGTTATGGCTGGCGATATCTTCTGGATGAATTGGCGTACCGTGTTGTTCGAGATATTCAGGGGTTGCGCACATAACCAAACGGCAATTGGCTAACGGTTTGGCAATCAATCCCTCGGTGGGTTTATCAGTGATATGGATAATAACATCGACTTCGTCACCAATGGGGTCAATGTAATGGTCAGCGACTTTTAATTGGAGGGCGACATGAGGGTAAAGCTCAATAAAGTCGAGCACCATTGGCATCAGGACTTGACGAGAGAGTGCTTTGGGCGCCGCGACCCTGAGCGCACCTGAGACCTCACTTTTATCAACTTGGGCGGCTGATACCGCAAGTTTTGCCGAATTCATCATATCGCTACATAAGGCGTAAACTTCTTGCCCTGTTGAGCTTAAACGCATCTTGCGTGTCGTCCGTTCAAGTAATTTTTCTTGCAAAGCATTTTCTAAGCGCGTCACTGAACGACTAACGGAAGAGGGTGAGACACCAAGCTTTTGCGCCGTTCTAGAAAAACTCCCCGATTCAACCACATTAACGAAGATCGCCATCTCAGACAGTAATGGAATAAGCTTATTTGTGTCCATGGTGCAAAAATCCTTTGCGAAATGGCTATATTGTTTCACTTAAGTTACTTATGGATACTAAATAAGTCAATGAATGACAAGATGAGTGGAAAGGACGTCGTGAAAAAAATAAGAAGTATCGAAGATATTCAAGCGATCTCACCTGCAGTGAACCATGTATTGACACTTTTTAGTGGGGGATTAGACAGCAGTTACCTACTTGAAGTACTAAAAGAGATCGATGCGAAGGTTACCGCGTTAGTGGTTGATCTCGGCGATGGCATTGATCGCGAAAACCTAGAACTGATCACCAACCATTATGGCGTCGATTTGCAGATCGTTGATGCACAGCAAGAATTTGTTGAGCACAGCATCGTTTCTGCGATTCAGGCCCAAGCGCTCTATTTGGGCGATTATCCGGTCAGTTCTTCATTATCTCGGCCAATTATCATCAGTAAAGCGATCGAAGTGGCGCAGCAACTCCAGTGCGATGCCATTATTCACACCGCTAATCAATCGCAAAACAGCCTTCGACGCCTTAATGGTGCGATTGAGGCAAGTGGCTATCAAGGTTACTACGGCTCACCATATGAGTATTCCGCATTGAGCCGAGAAGATAAAGCAAACGCGTTGTTTCACTCTGGCCTGGTGGGATTTAAATCTCGTTCGGTCAGTGGCGATGCGAATCTTTGGTGCCGCGAGTTTGAGTCAGGTGTTCTTGATGACCCTGAAGGTTTTACACTTTCTGAGTCGCTGTTCTCGTGGTCGCAGTGGCAGCCACAGCAGCAACTCGATAAACATCAAATTAAAATAGGATTTCGTAAGGGGTATCCGGTAACGATTAATGATTTGCCGATAAACCTTAGGGAAATGATTGCTTTCATTAACAACCACGTTGGCGCGTATGAAATAGGTCGTTACATCGGTTTCGACCATTTAGATGACGATGAGAAAGTATTAGAGGTGCGCGAAGCACCCGCTGCTCTTATCCTCATGAAAGCATATAAGTTGCTGGAAACAGCAACGTTACCCACAGATGTACTCAAAGCTAAAGCTATGCAAAACGAAATGTGGACTCAAGAGGCCGTAGAAGGTCGTTGGGGAAGCACTCTACAGTGTGCAAGCTATGCGTTCATCGCTCACACTGCCGAGTCTATCTCTGGCAGTGTTCTCTTCAAACTATCGCGCGGAAACGCGTTGGCGACCGCTATTGTCGCTGATAAGGCTAAGTACTTGCGTGATAGAGACCGCTGGGAAGTGGACACGGCTAAGTTACGCAGTCAGCGCACCTTAGTGATCCCTTCACCTGCTGTCGACCGCAGTTGCAACTCGGAGGTAACGTCGAATGGATATCGTTAAGAGGCCCAGAGAACGACACGCCTCGGTGATTGCTAACTTGCTCAATCAAAATAGCTATGTGTTTGTCAGTGGCAAACAGATGACCAGCATGCTCGCGACCAATGTTGATGAAGTGGTGCGGTTTAAAAGCTGTTGGCATAACCTTGAGCGTGACCAGTATATGGCCGATGGAGGCACTTATCGCTATCGACGTTACGGCCAGTTTAATAAGGGCAAACATAGCCAGCAGTTGGTGATGCTACCTCATCAAGCTTACGTTCAGCCCGCGGCGGTTAATCCACTAAATGGCGATGTGGAACGCCATTTTGAACCTTTGACTGACCGATTCATCATGTCACCAATTTTGGAAAAACTATTGCTGATGATGAGTGATGTTTACGATGGGGCGCAAGGACAAGCAACCAACTGGAATATCCGTTTACATCCATATCGAATTATTACTGATGGGCATAGTGTCGGCAAACCTACTCCAGAAGGGTTGCACCGCGATGGCGTTACTTATATTGCTTCATTGATGATTAACCGCACCAATATCATGGGTGGAGAAACGGTGATTACTGATGACAACAAAAACGTATTGGAGCGTCTGACCTTAGATAAGAGCTTCGATATTGTGATGGCCGATGACCTTGCCACTATGCATGAAGTGTCGCCGATCACGCCAGTTTGCTTAGATAAGTGCGCGTACAGGGATGTACTCGTGATCGCTTTTACAAAAATGGAGGAATAGGATGACAACGGCTGCGGGTCAATTAAAAAAAGGAAGTTTTAGGTTTCCGTTAACCGAATCACTATTGTTGTTAGTGGCGATATTCTGGGGTACCAGTTATGGTCTAACCAAAAGTGCACTGGTTTATACTAGCGTGCTGGTATTCATTTCGATTCGTTTCTCAATCACTTTTTTATGTATGCTACCTGTAGTGATTCGAGACTTTCGCCGAGGACTCAACAAAGACTGGAAGATTGCCATACCGACCGGCTTTATTCTATCGGCGATTTTTTTCTGCGAAGTGTTTGGGGTCTCGCAGACCTCTGCATCCAATGCGGCGTTTTTAATCAGCTTATCGGTTATCTTAACCGCTTTTGCCGAGTTGATTATTAACAAAAAGCGCGTCAGTAATACCTTGTGGTTACTGACCGTATGCAGTGTGGTTGGTGTTCTGCTGCTGACCAGTAATCAAAACATTGAATTATCTTTGAACAGCGGTGACTACTTTATTCTCGCCGCCGCCTTATTGCGCGCTTTAATGGTGACATTAACCAAGCGTTTTACTGAAGGGAAGGCGATCACCACGACCACACTGACCTCATTGCAATCTTTGGTGGTCGCGGTTGTTGCGATCAGCTGTGCTTTGATTTATTTGCCCGCGTCACAGATAGTGATTCCAACCAGTAGTGAGTTTTGGATGACGCTGGCCTATTTGGTGGTATTTTGCACACTGTTTGCGTTTTATGTTCAAAACTACGCCGTACGACGTACCTCACCCACGCGCGTGTCGTTGTTGATGGGCAGTGAACCACTGTTTGGCGCTTTGTTTGCCATGATCTGGTTACAAGAGTCGCTCGGTGTTATGCAGTTGATTGGTGGAGGACTGATTCTATTTAGTGTTGTTGTGACATCAACCAAAGAAAGCTAAGTGGTCAGCATTTTCAACCTCTCAAGGCTACTCAAGCTGGGCGTTCCATATTAGAGTAGCAAGCAGAGTAACCTAAGGCGGGTGATGGATACCCGCCTTTTTGCTGTGAGGATGAAAATGACCAAGCCGTTAAATCAATCAATTGTTCCCATGTACCCGACCTTGCAAGCGCTGGACGTCAACGCGCTGGAGCCAGGTGAGCATAAGTTTTGGTTTGCCGTTGCGACCGATGCGATAGGCCATCCACAAGCCTTGCCTGTTCGAGTGTTTAAAGGCGTAACACCTGGTAAGCGGATTGTAATTACGGCGGGTGTCCATGGTGATGAGCAAAACGGTATTCTCACCGCGCAGCAAGTTGCGCGTGAGCTCGAAGGACAAACCATAAGTGGTTGTATCACTATCGTGCCAGCGGTTAACTTATCGGGTATCGCGCGCCATAGTCGCGACTTTCACTCTGCAGCGCCTGATAGCTCTTCGTCTAACCTAAATCGTTTGTTTCCTGGTAACCCCAATGGTGATGATGCCAGTCGCTACGCGCATAGCTTATGGGAGAACTTACTCAAGCCTAATGCCGATTTGGCGATTGATCTTCACTCACAGACCAGTGGCAGTGCGTACCCGCTTTACGCGTTTGCTGATTATCGACTTGCAGATGCCTTGCGTATGGCGAGGCTAATTAACCCAGATGTCATTCTTAACGATCCTGGCGATCCGGGCATTTTGGAAACCGTCTACAACCGAGCAGAGATTCCATCGATCACGATTGAAGTCGGAGTAGGGCGCTACACTGACCTGACCATGGTCGAGCGTGCCACACAAGGGGTACTCAATGTATTGCGCGCGTATGAATTGCTTGAAGGTCAGGTCACTGAGAATAACAATGCTTGCATTGAAGGAAGCCAGATTACCAGCGTTCGGGCCCAGCAAGGGGGCTTTGTTCTGTGTCATGTTGCGTTGCTAGAGCGAGTTGAGCAGGGGCAGAAACTTGCAACGCAATACAATAGTTTTGGTGATGAAATCTATAGCTACTTTGCGCCATCCAATGGCACGGTTATCAGTCACAACGTCGAATCGGTGCGCGCTCCAGGCTCTTTAGTGGTTAGATTGATCGCGTAATGTCAGCTGACGGTCAGTTCTGTTGCTATGGTGTTACTCTTGCTTATTGACAACTTTGTTATGACATGGTTCTGACGAGGTACGCCTAAAATCGTTGTTTTTGAACATTGAATAAATAGTCGCAATGAAAACAAAAATAATGATTTTAAGTGCCTTAGCAGTGGCATTAACGGGTTGTAATGGCTCTGAGTCTGATCAACCTGCCATGACAAAAGTCTCTTTTAGCGTCTCTGACGCGCCGGTTGATAGCGCAAGTAATGTTGTTGTTGCATTCGATGCACTTGAATTGGTGCACGAAAATGGCACGCGCTACTATCTTGATGTCGTTGATAGTGAGCAAAATGAAGGCTATCAACAAGTTGATTTACTCGCCTTTCAAGGTTCTGACGCTAAGATGATTCTTTCTGACCAAGAAATTGCGGTTGGCAAGTATAAAGAGCTGATCATGCATACTCGTTCAGGCTTACCTCTGAGTTGGGTTAGTGATGTCAATAGTGGAGACTTTGAGCTGAAAGTGCCAAGCAACAAGTTGAAACTAGGAGGCTTTGAGACCAGTGAGCAAGCAGTGCAAGCTTTCACTATTGAGTTTGACTTAAGACGTGCGCTGGTTGAACGCAGTATTGGTTCAAATAAGGGCTATAACCTTAAGCCGCATGGGGTGACTATTGTTGATAACAGTGCCGCGGCTTCGCTAAAAGGTCAGGTTGACGTCGCACTATTTAGTGCTGGTGATTCTTGTGATGCTAATAGCGGAAACTTTGTCTACCTGTACCGCGGTCATGGTCACTCGAACGATAGTTTGATTGATAATGTTGATGTGGAATACAACGAGGTTCAGTTACCTGAGAACTACGTCGAGCCTTATGCGTCAACCGATGTCGATGACAATGGTCAATATGCGTTTAGCTATCTGCCTGCTGGCGACTATACAGCGGCATTCACCTGTAACGCGGTGGCTGATGACCCTGAGCAGTACAATCCTGAAATCATCATCGCCAATCCAGCCGATCAAGCCATCGAAGTGACTCTGCCAGCCACTCAAGAAGTGACTCTCGACTTTAAAGAGACGGTTTTGTAAGCTTTTTTATCTTAAAGTTAACTGTTTTAAGGCTGCATCTTGCAGCCTTTTTTACCGGTGAACTTAATAGGTCAATGAAGTAAAGTGCTGATAGTAAGACAAAACTATTTTTTGTTGTCGCTAACGCTATGGCTATCGAACCGTTACATCTCGCGCTTTTTTGGTCTATCCTGCTAAGAGTTGAGTTGGTTTAAGGTCAAAAAAGAATGATGCCTCAAGATGTCCAAGCGGAATTTCCCGCTAAATGCGAACAATGTGAATGTCACAAATCAAAAATGAGCGATTTTACCATGGCTTTTCAGCCGATTTGGGATTTAAAGCATGAGAAGTTATTTGGCTACGAGGCATTGGTTAGAGGGGTGAACAACGAGTCTGCTTATGATGTCCTTTCGCAAGTTAATGATGAGAATAAGTATTACTTTGATCAGCAATGTCGCGCTAAAGCGATCAAACTGGCTGCAGAGTTAGGCTTAGACTCAATTTTAAGTATTAACTTTTTGCCTAACGCCGTCTACGAACCCAAACGTTGCCTCGCGACGACTTTAAGGTTAGCTAAAAAGTACGATTTTCCTACTCAACGAATTATGTTTGAGTTTACTGAAGTCGAGAGAATGCGTGATACCGAGCATCTTAAAAACATTATTCAGTGTTACCGTGATTTAGGCTTTCTAACCGCAGTAGATGATTTTGGTGCGGGCTATTCCGGTCTGAGCTTATTGGCCGACTTTCAGCCCAACATTGCCAAACTAGACATGGCATTGATCCGTAATATCGATTCATCCAATAGCCGACAAGTGATCGTTAAAAACTGTGTTTCGATGTTCAAACAATTGGGTATTACCGTGTTAGCGGAAGGGATCGAAACAGTTGAAGAACTGGCGTTTTTAAAATCCCTTGATGTGGATTTAATTCAAGGCTATTTGGTGGCAAGACCTGGCTTTGAAACACTACCTCAACCCGATCTCGATAAACTGCTCTAGTCCAGATCCATTCAACCTTACTCATTTGATCGGTCGTCTCTCGTCACCAACGAGAGCTTAACGATACTCGCTCGATGAAGTTATTTGTTTTGCTTGGAAATTTATTGCACCGAGTCGATTTTTCATTCATATATAAGCTGACTCAACTATTCGCCATGCCAAGGACGCGTTATGAATGACTTTATTATTTCTCGATGGGATTTTTCATCGGGTACTGCACAACTTGAAGCCAATCAAGCACAGCGTATCACTGCAAAAAACTGGTACCACTGTCAGCGTGATCAACCGGGATTGCGCGAATGGCTCATGGAAAATCAAATCCCTGAGGGTATCGTTGATTCATTGTTGGCGGATGATACTCGCCCGCGCTTTGAAAGTTATGACGATGATAACTTTTTAATTATCTTGCGTGGTATTAACCTCAATCAGGGGTCAGAGCCTGACGATATGCTGAGTCTGCGTATACTCTGGTACAAGGGCGCACTGATTTCGACTCGTAAAGTGCCGTCGCGCGCGGTTTCAACGCTTATTAATCGATTGGAACAGGGCAAGGGGCCCAACAGCCTTGATGCGGTGTTAATGTCGATGATCAATGGTATTAACCGCCTTATTGCTGATTTTCTGACCCCGATAGAAGACAAGATCAACGAACTTGAAGGCGAGGAGCAGGCCAGCCTTAATACGCTCAATCAGCTCCACTTTCGTTTGCTTAAATTACGCCGTTACCTCAAGCCGCAGCGTTATGTGTTTGAAGATTTGATCAGTGCCGATCTCGTGATGTTAACCAATCAGAAAACCCAAGTGAAAAATGGTTTGGACCTGATTTTGCGTATAAATGAATCCATCGAGTTCTATATGGATCAGATCAATCACCAATTGGCGAACTTGGCTCAAAAGCAAAGTGAAATCATGAATCGAAATACCTACCTTTTTTCGATTATTGCTGGCATCTTCCTTCCCGCCAGTTTCTTTACTGGATTGCTTGGGGTTAATATCGGTGGGATGCCGGGTGTTGATAGCCCGATGGCATTTACCCTATTTTGTATTGCTTTAGTTATCGTCAGTGTAATTGAAGTGGTGATACTGAGAAAGTTGAGGTTTATTTAGTGGATGAGTTTTTCCCGCTGACTTTGGTAAGCAAGCAAGCGTTGTTAGCTTGCTTATTAATTGTCGGCTATCTGGTGCTGCGACGTATAGGGCAGCGTGGGATTACTAGGTTAGCCAGTAATAAGCGCGTATCGCTTGAAAGGACAAAGTTTGTCACTAAGGCCTTCAACTTGATGGCGTTTATTTTATTTGTTTCGTTTTTTACCATTATTCTTGACCTAGGCTTTGGCGATATTTCTCTATTTCTGTCGTCGATATTCGCTGTGCTCGGTGTGGCGCTGTTTGCCCAATGGTCTATTTTAAGTAACCTGACCGCCAGCATATTGATCTTTTTTGTCTTTCCTTATCGTATTGGCGATACGGTTAAGGTGGCCGAAAAGGATGAAGATATCAGTGGCGTGATCATCGATATCACCATGTTCCATGTGATTTTGCGTCATGCCAATGGCAACATCATTACATACCCGAATAGTCTGATTTTGCAAAAAGGCGTGACTAAAGTTGTGCCGAAAAACTTACCAAACTCGGCCGCCGAAGAGTAGCCACTTGGCTGGTTAAACTACTGAGTAAAGAGATCGTCATGAAATTGAGCTTTAATTTTGAAGATGCTGGGCAAATTTTTGTCGGCGCTTTTGCGCTGGCGGTACCGATCTCTTTTTCGGAAGAAGCGTGGCGACTGGGAGAGACGCTGCCAACCAGTAACTTATTAATGTTAATGACCTTGTCACTGACATTTTTGACTTTGTTTACTTATGAGAGTGTCTTTCAACGCGATATTCAACACCGCAAAGGCGTGTTTGTTCTGCGGATTGTCTCGGCTTATGTCATGGCGGCGTTTGTGGTGGCGTTGGTATTAGTGTGTATCGACAAACTTCCCTTGGTTGATGATCCCGTGACATCGTTAAAGCGAGTGATTGTCATCGCCATGCCCGCGTCTATGGGCGCGATAGTGGTTGATAGCTTCGATAAAGAGTAATCCTCTAGTCAAGGTTAATTCATCTCACCAAATTGTTTGCGATATTGCTGCGGCGATACTCCGACCAAACGGCGAAAGTGATGGCGAAGTGTCGTTGCGTTGTCAAAACCTGATATGGCGGCTAATTGCTCGATTGAGTGCGCTTGTTGTTCCAATAATCCTTTCGCCCTTTCTATGCGCTGCTGAATCAACCACTCTTTCGGCGAGAGGTTAAAGCTGGCGCGAAATTTACGATCAAAGGTGCGTCGTGACATATTGGCCTCCCGGGCCAATTCATCGACATTCATGTTTCTATCGAGATGACTATTTGCCCAATCTATCGCTTGAGCAAATTGGTTTGGCACGGCGAGTAATGGTGTATCAACAAATTGTGCTTGCCCCCCAAGGCGGTGCGATGACACAACCAGTCTTTTGGCGACCTGATTGGCAACATGATAACCAAAGTCTTGCCTGATCACGGCCAAACCAAGGTCAAGGGCGGCGGCGCTACCTGCCGAGCAGCCAATATTGCCATCAAACACGTACAACACATCAGGTTGGTAATCAACTTGCGGAAACTGTTGGCAAAAGCGTTGCTGATACATCCAGTGGGTAGTGGCTTTTCTACCGTTTAGTAACCCAAGCGTACCAAGCAAAAAAGAACCTGAACACAAAGTGAGCACTCGCTTACCCGAATCCACAAATTGCCTAACCTGCTGGCTAATTGCGGCTGGGGTCGGGTAGTCCCATGTCGGCCAACCTGGAATCACTAACGTGTCATACGCTTCAAGGCTAGAGATACTCGTTACGTTGAGCGAGATATTCCCTGTCGTGTTGATTGCACCTTGTTCTAGGCTAACGACGTCGGTTTGATACCAGGTGGTAAATTCCGGGCGTGGCAGCGCAAACAGTTCAATCGCGCACGACATTTCAAATAAGGTCAGGTGAGAGTGAGCGAGAATCGCAACGTTATGCATCTTAAGATCCTAAGATAAAGTGATGTTGGCTTAAAATTAACGATAACTGTCTTTTAAGCCAATGTCACCTCGTCTGATTTGCGTGCATGATAATGATTCATTACCACTCAGGGAGAGGAGCATTATTATGACAAGCGCAGTATCACGAATCACAGCAGCCCCCAGCCAGCAGGCGTTGGCGCACTTTGAATCATTATTGAAGTTTGAGACCGACTGCTGGGATGTGCACCACGCGTTAACCAACCACAGCCAAGACTTTATTCTGGTTGATGTCCGAGGCGCTGCGTTGTACGACGCTGGGCACATTCAGGGCGCTATCAATATTCCTCATGCGCGACTTAACCACAAGCAGCTCGAGTCTTACCCGAGTGACACGCTATTTGTTGTTTATTGTGCCGGGCCGCATTGTAACGCGACCGAGAAAGCGGCGATTCGCTTAGCTAAGTTAGGCCGTCCAGTTAAGAAGATGATCGGTGGTGTGACTGGGTGGCAAGATGAAGGATTTGTACTGATCTCGTAAGGGTATCAACAGCACTATGCGTCTTATACATAGCACTATTGTAAAAATGTCATTTGAGTCATCGAGTGCCAGTCTCTACACTTCGCGCTCTTTAAAAACCGCTGAGAGGATCCATCATGTTTTCTCAATCACTTTTCGCTCAGCTAAGCAGAATGACGCTATTGCTGGTTCTGTCATTAATTGTTGTGCATCACTCGCCAAGATTGCTGACGTTGTTAGCACAGCAAGCCATAGACAGTGGTTGTCACCAGACCACCCACAGTGAAGCCAATCATTCTCACCATCATCATTAGGGTAAAGCGATGAGTATTTTTCGATTTCCACCGATCGTTTGGCTCGGTATTGCCATTCTGATTGTCTGTCTTGGTATCAGACAATCATTTGGTATTTTTATGATGCCAATCTCGGACTATTTTCACACAGGACGTGAATTCTTTAGCTTCGCGATTGCGCTGCAAAACCTATTGTTTGGCGTTTTTCAACCCTTTGTTGGTATGGCGGCCGATCGTTTTGGGTCAAAGCGAATTATTATCCTTGGCGCCATCAGTTATGGTTTAGGTCTATATTTGACCTCACTTGCCATGGCGCCGAGTGTTCTTTATCTCACTCTGGGGGTTCTCGTTGGCCTTGGTTTGAGTGCAACCAGTTACGTTATTGTGCTCGGAGCGGTCGCTAAAGTCGTGCCTGCAGAGCATGCTGCTAAAGCATTTGGTCTTACCACGGCGGCGGGCTCGTTTGGTATGTTTGCCATGATCCCGGGCGCGCACACCTTGCTCAGTGAGTTTGGTTGGCAAGCGGCGCTGCAAGTGTTTGCGCTGTTGTGCACGACTATGATTGTGTTTGCGCTGTTTATGCGTACCAGTCAATCGTCTCACAATGCAACCATGCAAAGTCATGCAGAGCAGCAACAAACACTACGACAAGCGCTGACACAAGCGTTTGCCCACAAAGGTTACTGGTTAATTCACTTAGGTTTCTTTGTCTGCGGCTTTCACGTGATGTTTATAGCGACGCATTTGCCAAGCTATTTGGCTGATAAGCAGTTACCCGCCTCGACAGCAGCAATGGCGTTGGCGTACGTGGGCATTTTTAATATCTTTGGCTCGTATTTTTGGGGAGTAATGGGCGATAAATTTAATAAGCGCCATACGATGTCCGCGCTCTATTTGATGCGCACTTTGGTTATAGCAGCGTTTGTGACCCTGCCTGTGACAGAACATACTGCAGCGATATTTGGCGCCGCGATTGGGTTTTGTTGGTTAGGCACGGTGCCGCTAACGTCGGGCTTAGTACGTCAGATCTTCGGTGCGAAATATCTATCGACTTTATACGGCTTGGTGTTTTTTACCCACCAGGTGGGCAGTTTCTTAGGCGCTTGGGCGGGTGGCCGAATCTATGACTACTACGGTTCCTATGAGCCAATTTGGTGGTCAACTGTGGTGTTGGCGTTTGCCGCGGCCTTGATTCATTTACCGATCAATGACCAACCTGTGCGTCAATTAGAAACGGCGTAATTAACCTTGCTCAACTAAACTCTATACGCTTGTCGTTACGTATAAACTCAGCGAGGCAACCTAGGCCTCGCTGATTGTTTTACAGGAGAAAAAATGTTGCAGCAAACGATCGGGCTTTATTGGTTCAGTCATGACCTAAGAGTTGAAGACAACAATTTGCTAGCGCTCGCCGCAAAAGAAGTGGATGCGTTGATTTGCGTCTATTGCCCTGCTGCGATTAGCCCTTTTTTGGCGCAATTTTCACAGCAAACTCAGTTTGGCACTGAGAAACAACGATTTATTGATCAGTCATTACACGATCTTGCTTTCCAGCTATCTCAATTCGACCAACAGCTAATGATCTTAAACGAGGACCCTTTTGATGCTCTGCATGAGCTTGTCAGCTCCGCGAAGGTCACTCATCTCTATTGCAATCGACATAGTGGTTACAATGAGCAGCGTTGCGTACAAGCTTTGCAGCAAACTTTCCCGTTACTCAAAGTCAGGCAAGAAAATGTCAGCAGCCTATTCCACGCAGAGCAACTGCCTTTTGACCTCGACCAATTACCGAATACATTCACGCAGTTTCGCAAGCGCGTTGAGTCGCTTGAGTTACCTGCTTGTGCCAGCGTGAGTTCACTGCCGCAAGCGATTGAGCTTCCTTTTGCAAGCCTAGCTCCAGTTAAATACCCGACCAACGAGCAATGGTTGATTGGCGGGTCAACAGCGGGACTTGAGCATTGCCGAGATTATTTTGCAACTCACAATGCAAGTCAGTACAAACTAACTCGCAACGGTTTGGAGGGCAAAGATTACTCGACCAAATTCTCTGCTTGGCTTGCGCTCGGGTGTGTATCACCAAGGCAGATAATGCGTCAGCTCTTAAGTTATCAAGCTCAGCATGGCGCTAATGACTCGACCTATTGGATCTATTTTGAGCTGCTGTGGCGAGAGTTTTTTTATTGGTACGCGATAAAACAGGGGCAACGACTGTTTGTTCACTCGGGTTTAAAAACAGCGGCAGTAAGCAAGCATTTTAATCAGGCACGCTTTGACGCTTGGGTTCAAGGCCGAACTGGGTATGCCATTGTTGATGCCTGTATGCGCCAGCTTAGCCAAACCGGATATATGTCAAACCGTGGCCGCCAATTGGTCGCCAGCTGCTTTATTCATGAGCTCGGATTAGACTGGCGTTATGGTGCGGCTTACTTTGAAACTCAGTTGATTGATTACGATGTCGCGTCCAATTGGGGCAATTGGCAATATTTGGCGGGAGTCGGTGCCGATACTAATCCAAATCGTCAATTTAATCTCGAAAAACAAACCGCGATGTATGATCCACACGGGGTATTTATTGCCCGCTGGCTTGAGACCAACAATCATGGAGTGACACCATAGTGCAATTTAATACCATTCGACTGATTTTGGGCGATCAGCTTAATAGTAACCATTCATGGTTTGCTCAGGTCGATGATTCAGTGCTTTATCTTATTGCAGAGCTTGATCAAGAGGCGCACTACACTCGCCATCATATCCAGAAAATATGCGCTTTCTTTGCCGCGATGGAGACGTTTTCCTATCAGTTGCAAGAGCAAGGCCATCAGGTGCTGCATTTGACCTTAGATGAAACTAAGCCGTTCGACTCGCTCAGTGACTTGATTGGTCATTATGTCGCGACAACGGGCGCGAGTAAGTTTGAGTATCAAAGACCCGATGAATACCGCCTCTCTATACAGTTAGAGGCGCTCAAGCTAGAACAATGTGCATCACAACGTGTTGAAACGGAGCATTTCTTATTGCCTTACCCAGAGATTTGCGAGCATTTCAATAAAGGCAAACATGTGATGATGGAGCATTTTTATCGCAAGATGCGTAAGCGCTTTGATATTTTAATGGATCAGGGAAAGCCGGTGGGCGGAAAGTGGAATTATGATGCCAACAATCGAAATAAGCTCAAACCAACCGATATTGAGCAACTTCCTGAACCGCTGATGTTTTCTGTGCCTATCGACGCAATACTTGAGCGCATCGAACGCCACAAAATTAGTACCTTAGGCAAAATAGGACCGACGTTATTTTGGCCCGTTAACCGCAATCAAAGTTTGTCACTGTTGGCGCATTTTTGTCAGGTTTGCTTGCCTCTGTTTGGTCGTTTTCAAGATGCGATGACCACGCAGCATTCGGCGAAGTGGAGCTTATACCACAGTCGACTGTCATTCTCGCTCAACAGTAAAATGTTAAGCCCGCTTGAGGTGGTTGAGGCGGCGTTGTCGGCTTATGGAAAAAACCCTGACATTGATATCGCTCAGGTAGAAGGTTTTATCCGACAAATCATCGGTTGGCGTGAATATGTTCGTGGTGTCTATTGGATCAACATGCCAGAGTATGCGCATAAAAATCATCTTAAGGCACAAAACCACCTCCCTGACTACTTCTGGAATGGCAAAACCAAAATGGCCTGTCTGAGTCAAGCGATAGGTCAATCGTTGGATTATGCGTACGCGCATCATATACAGCGCTTAATGGTAACGGGGAATTTCTGTTTAATCAGCGAAATTGAACCGAGTCAGGTCGATGCTTGGTATCTAGGTATCTATATTGATGCGATTGAGTGGGTGGAAATGCCCAACACTCGTGGAATGGCGCTATTTGCCGATGGCGGTGTGGTCGGTACCAAGCCTTATGCGGCCAGTGGTGCGTATATCAATCGTATGAGTGACTACTGCAAGAGCTGTCATTATCAGATTAAGAGTAAAAGTGGTGAACGTTCTTGTCCGATGAACAGCTTGTATTGGCGATTTATGGTCAAACATCGTGATACGTTAGCCTCCAACCCTCGTATCGGTGTGATTTATCGTTCTTGGGATAACATGGACTCTGACGCACAACAAGCGGTGTTAGAGACGGCGCAAGGCTATCTGAATAACTTAAATCACTTATAGATAAATTGGTTATATGGTGGATAATCGCGGTTGATTAGATGTTCAATTGGACTATGATAGGTGTTCATTTTCCTTTGAATTAAAGGGTTTATATGCTCGCCGAGTGGATAACACCAGAGGCAATGATTGCCGCGTTGCTGATTTTTTTGGGCTCTTTTGTTCAAACCGCGATTGGTTTTGGTTTGGCCATTGTTGCCGCGCCGCTGTTGTTTTTGATCTCGCCGGACTATGTGCCTGCGCCTATCTGTTTAGTGGCGTTATTTATTTCAATACTTAACGCGTTGAAGCATCGTGATAGTGTTGAAATCGGTGGCTTGAAGATGGCATTGATTGGCCGAGTGCCAGGCTCGATAGCTGGTGGCGTGCTATTGGTGATGGTATCGACCGATTTACTTGCCCTATGGCTTGGATTTCTCGTGCTGCTTGCCGTGGTAGTGAGTTTATTGCCGTTTCGTATTGAGCCTACACCAACAAGAATGGGCATAGCTGGCTTTTTCTCGGGCTTTTTTGGTACCAGTTCGGCGATTGGAGGCCCACCAATGGCACTGTTGCTGCAACATCAAGAAGCCAACCAGCTGCGAGGTAATCTGTCGGCTTTTTTTGTTTTTAGTTCGATTATCTCGCTTATTATCCAAGTTCCTGCCGGTTTTCTGACCTTGCACCACTTATGGATCTCTGTACCACTCATCCCGGCTGCATGGCTTGGTTATAAGTTAGCGCGAGCAACGACACAAACCTTGCCCAAACAACAAATTCGTATCGGTGCTCTGTTGCTATGTTCAATCAGTGGCGGTACTGCGGTATGGCAAGGAATGAGCTAGGCGTTTGGCAATCGCCCCAATATCAATCGGTTTATAGTTAATTAGCGAGGAAAAACGCAGTGCTAAGAGTATTAGGTAATATTATTTGGTTCCTATGTGGCGGCATTATTATGGGGCTGATGTGGTGGTTTTTCGGGCTGTTGGCCTTTATTAGTATCATTGGTATTCCATGGGGACGTGCGTGTTTTGTGATGGGAAACTTTTCGTTTTTCCCATTCGGTCAAGAAGCGGTCAGTCGCAGCGAATTAACCAATGAATTAGATATAGGGACCAGTCCACTCGGAACGATTGGTAACATTATTTGGTTTTTACTCGCAGGAATTTGGCTTGCGATTGGTCATATTATGTCGGCGGTGGCGTGTTTTATCACCATTATCGGTATTCCTTTCGCGTTGCAGCACCTGAAACTTGCGCTGATTTCATTAGCACCAATTGGTAAAACGGTGGTGCCGAAAGAGCAAGCGGCGATGGCGCGTTACGGTAAACGTTAATCGATGCCACAGAGAAAAGGCCTATCGGGATAACCGATAGGCCTTTTTTGTTAGAGCTCTTCACCATAAATATCGAATGAGAAGTACTTGGCGGCGATTTTGTCGTAGGTTCCATTGGCGCGAATGGTCTTGATTGCCTGATTAAACTTTTCGGCCAGTTCTTGGTCTTTTTGACGCAGAGCCAGCGCGGTTCCCTCGCCAATATAGGCTTTGTCCGTTACCGCTTTGCCCACAAACTCAAAACCTTGGCCGATTGGCTTGTCTAAAAACGCCAGTGCTAGCTGATCGGAGTTACCAAAAGTGGCATCCAAACGTCCGTTTGCCATATCGATGAAGACTTCATCTTGGCCTGAGTAGCGTTTGATGGTGGCCACTGAGCCAAATTTGTCGCTGACATAACGATCGTGAATTGTCCCGCTTTGTACGCCGATCACTTTGTCTTTCAGCCCCGCGACACTGACTTCGATTGCGTTGTCTGCATTGGCGACAAAACGCGCAGGGGTTTGATAATATTTATCCGTAAAGAGAACGCGTTTTTTGCGCTCTTCAGTAATTCGCATCGATGCCATTATCACATCTGATTTACGGGCTAACAGGCTTGGAATTAGCGAGTCCCAACCTTGCGAAACCCAAGTACATTCCAATTTTGCTTGTTGGCACAAAGCATCGGCAATTTCGATATCGAAGCCGACTGGATTACCGCTTGAGTCCATATAGTTGAACGGTGGATAGGTAAAATCAGACGCTAAACGTACTTCTTTGGCCAGTAACGGGGTAGAGAATAGTGCAGCGGCGCAAGCGAAAGCGCTAAGCATTTTGTTCATGTTTAATTTCCTTATTATTTTCAATCGATATTGTCCGTTGATGAGGGTAGTTGCAAATGGTTTCCGCAACGTCTCGCATACTGTTTTTTGAGCCAATCGTGATTCTGACGCAATGTTTGAGGCTAGGCTCATGCGCTTGGTTGCGCGTCACTATGCCCTGCTCTAATAGGAATTCAAATAGGTCGACCTCGCACTGAGTTCGAATCAGAACAAAGTTGGTTGCCGATGGATAGATGGTTTCAATCCAGTCGAGGTGTTGAATCTGTTCGATGAACTGCTGTCTGGTGGCAACGAGTTCGTGGGTATGTTGGGTGACTTTATCTATTCCCTGAGGGCTTAATGCTTGTAATACGATCTCGGCGGAGCTGTCTGGCATTGGGTATGGCGGGATAAGCTTAGCAACAAAATCCATGACAGAGGACTGGGCGATGACAAAACCACATCGTACGGCCGCGAGGCCAAAGGCTTTTGATAAGGTACGAATGACGACGAGGTTGGGGTAATGTGCGACTAAGTCGACCACGCTTTGCTCAAGTTCAAACTCAATATAGGCTTCATCGACAACCACAAGGGCGCTGTTTTGTGTTTGCTCCAAGACAGAAATAATCTTATCTCGATTGAGCAATTGTCCGGTGGGATTGTTCGGCGAGCAAAGAAAAATGAGATTAGCTTGTTGTGCCGCTGCAACCACCTGATCAACATCAAGTTCAAAATCGGGAGCGAGCAGTGGGCAGTCAATCACATCGATAGCCAGCGATTCGGCGCAGAATTCATACATCGCATAAGTAGGGCTGCAAATGGCAATGGAGTCTTTACCTGGCTGACAAAAGGTTCGGACTAGTAAGTCAATAGCCTCATCGGCGCCACGCACTGCCAGCGTTGGTTGTTCACAATGGCAGTATGCTTGATAAGCTTTAGCGATCTCATAAGGTAAAAAATCGGGGTAGCGATGGAGTGGGGTTTGACGAGCTTGATACTGTATTGGCGTTTCAAGTTCATTGGCATTTAACCATAACCTTCCTGAGCCACCGATACGCCGCGCCGATTGGTATGGTATTAACTTTTTTATGTTCTCTGGAGCGAGTTTTTCAGCAAGTGACATCGTGTAAGTTATCCTATAGTGAATATTTAGTCGCACAAAAGTTGTTAAAGTAACTAAATTCCCTTTCTAGATAACAATCTAGTCAATAATTGTTTTCGGTTGAATCGAAATAAAGGCATACTAGCCATGCAAAAAAATCATGGATGATAAAAATGAACAGCCGACTCCCTTCAACAAAAAATTTGCAAGCCTTTCTCGCGACAGCTCAGTATCTCAATTTTACTCATGCCGCTGAGACGCTCAATATGACGCAAGGAGCGATCAGTCGTCAGATACAAGCATTAGAAAGTTTAATCGGCGTCGCCTTATTTTATCGACAGGCTCGTGGATTAGCGTTGACGCCGGAGGGCGCGAAGTTTGTACCGTTTGCTGAGGACATTATTCATCGTTTACAGACGGCCATCAGAGAAGTTGCAGACAGTGCTAACCGGATTAAGCTCAATGCACCAAGCTGTATTACGTCATGGCTGTTGACACGTATCGCCAACTTTCAACAAGCCTACCCTGATGTCAATGTGGAGTTAACGTCGACGACTAAACACCAAGCGGTGCCAAACTTTGACAGCTTCGACCTTATCATTACGTATGGTAAGCCGATACGCAGCAAAGCCGTTGAACAGCTGGTTCTATTTGACGAAGTGCTGGCGCCAGTATGCTCTCCCGAACTATGGCAAAGCATCGCTCTACATAGCGATCATGGTGAGCTTGATGAGTTAGCAACGTTAAAGCGCTGTACTTGGCTGCATGCCAATACAGAACAATCGGATTGGTCGTTGTGGTTAGCATCGTGTGGCTACAAAAACGTGCTCGGTAAGGGTAACCAAACCTTTGCAACCCTAGATCAAGCGATGAATGCTGCTCAACAAGGTTTTGGTCTCGCCATCGGTGATATCACGCTGGCCGCGCAAGACATACAATCAAAGCGATTAGTCCGTCCATTTGCCTTTAGTGTCCGATCTGGTCATAGTTATCATCTGCTAAACCCCAAGCATGAAGAGACGCCAAGAGTGAGCGAGTTGATCCACTGGTTGGTGAAAGAGAGTGATAAGGCACAAGCGTTGGGTTAATAAGCCTTAATACCAAAGGCTTTTAAACGCCCGGGCAGAATGTCATCGAGTTTGTCGATTTCATGAGGAAAAACCTCAATGAGATCAAAATTGTGTTGTGCGTATATCGCACGGACAGTCGCTTGTTCCTGTTGGCTCATTTCACCGTTATCTTTACCCCAATATTGCAAATAGACTTTGCCTGTCGGGAGATAAAAATCACTCAACACATCTGCTTCAATCGGTAGCTGCCTATCGTAAGCATGAATCACTCCGTTCATATACAACCAATTATCTATCTTGAGTTCACCTAGTGAGCGGACGTAGTGTCCATCGAGAGTACGGTGTTTGGCTTCAAACTTCTGCCTAAAGCTTGAAAGGGATTTGTCGGTCGCATGGGCCTGTGCATCTTGACCGGAAAACTCAATGACAGACTGTTTAAGGCGTTTGTTACGGATAATGGAGTCGTGCCAGACCACAAAGTGTTGACCGCTTTCTTTGTCTTGGCGCTGAGAACCGCCAACGGCCAATCCAGATGAAGTGATATGCCAGCCATTGTCTTTTTTGGCGATCCAACCGAGTTCTTGTAGTAACTGGTTAATCTTTTTAGCGTTTAACGTGAATCGCTGGCCGATTTGAGTCGCGCTGAACGTTTTGCCGCTGGTGGCGGTCAGATCGATCAATAAATTTTGTGGCCAGACAATAAACGGACCAAATTTTTTATGCTCTAAGTACTCGCCACCAAACTTGCGGCCAAGTTCGGTTAGCACCCAAGTCTCGTCAGCGCGGTTGATATAACCGGCGGTTTTAAGGTCGTGAAACAGCTGCTTTGCCTCAATATTGCGCAGTTTGGCTAGCGCAGAGGTTGAGATCTTGTCAGACATGCCTTTCTCCTAAGGGATTTTTCAATTGTTGGTGCTAAACCACAAAAATCATGTAGATAGTGCCAATTATTGGCAACGAGAGCCAGTGGTAATGGCTCAGCTTAGGCATGAAAAGTGACGCTGACCAAGGTATTTGGTCAGCGTTGTCAACGGTCATGTGTTTATGGGTGAGTTTTAGCGCCTTGGGTAAAGAAAATGGCCATTGAGGTGGGTGCAATTAAGACTTGCTTGTGATCAATACTCTGGTGCAGATCATGCGAGTCGGTGTTGCAGATCATGATCCAGTTGTCAGCGGTTTCTGGTAGGGTAAAACGCGCTGGAGCATTGGTTTGGTTGATGCAATAAAACAGCTCATTACCAGCCTCGCCAATGCCTAAGTGTAACGCGACTGAGCTAAGTTGGTTCCAATCATCATGCTCCATAAAGCTGCCATCGATCCGACGCCAATAGATACGATTGTGATTGCGCTGCTTGCCGCTGAACGCGCGAATAAAGGGCAACATATACTCTTGACGCGCCTTGACCAATTCCGCAAGCCAGGCTCTAAAGCGCAGTTTGTTGTCACTAAGTTGCCAATTTAGCCAACTGATCTCGTTGTCTTGGCAATAGGCATTGTTGTTGCCTTTTTGAGTGTGAGAAAGCACATCCGCGGTCAAAATATGAGGGATACCAAAGGCGAAGAGTAGACTCGCCATAAAGTTGCGCTTCTGCTTTTCGCGTTTTTCAACAATCAAAGGGTTTTCGCTATGGCCTTCGACGCCATAGTTATCTGAGCGATTATCGCCGTGGCCGTCACGGTTTTGCTCTCCGTTCGCTTCATTATGTTTATGCTTGTATGACACAAGGTCTTGCATGCAGAAGCCATCATGATAGGTAATGTAATTGACGGTCAGTTTGTATGGCCAGTTAGCTGCGCTGTAGAGATCGCGTGAGCCCATAATACGTGTAGCGAACTCTTTCAGGTAGCCGTGATCACCTCGCCAAAAACTGCGGGTAATATCGCGCAGGCGATCGTTGCATTCATTCCAACCCAGTGGGAAGTTACCTACTTGGTAGCCATTAGGACCAATATCCCAAGGTTCGGCAATCAATTTAACTTGCTTGAGGATCGGGTCTTGACCGACGGCTTTAAAGAACCCAGCATCTGGGCTGAAGTGCTCACCTTGACGGCCCAGTGTCGCCGCCAAGTCGAAACGAAAACCATCGATTTGATATTCGCTTACCCAATAACGTAGAGTGTCCATCACAAGGTTAAGCGCAGGTTGATACGTAACATCAACGGTGTTGCCACACCCTGTGTAGTTAGCGAAATGCTCTCCTTGCTTAATGTAGTAATGCTTGTCTAACGCTTTTAAATTGAACACAGGTCCATCAGCGCCGCCTTCAGCAGTATGGTTATAGACCACGTCCAAAATCACCTCAATGCCGTTGCGATGCAGCTCGCGAATCGCTGTCTTGAGTTCAAGTACGGCGTCTTTTTCAGCATAACGTGGGTCGGGAACCATAAATAAATAGGGATTGTAGCCCCAGTAGTTGACCTTATTCATCTTGAGTAAGTGTGGTTCGTGCATACAGGCAGCAATAGGCAGAAGTTGCAGGGTATTGATGTTCTGCTGTTTATAGAATGCCAACATGTCAGAGCTGATAAGCCCGAGGTAACAACCTTGATGACTAGGGCTAACACTTGGGTTGAGTTTAGTTAATCCTTTTACATGGGTTTCGAATAATACCATCTCGTCACGTGGGCGGTTTGGCGGCGTTACCCCTTGCCAATCGAAAGCATCGTCAACGACGACACACTTAGCAAGTTGGAAACTTTTATCGCTACTAAAAGGAACTTGATAATGCAGAGGTTTGTCTATCGCTTTAGCGTAAGGATCAGAAATAAAATGGGCTTTGTTTTTTACCTCGATAATATAACCGTAGCGTTGGCCCACTGTTATACCGGCAATGTGAGTAAATTTGATGCCCGCGTACTCACTGTCTAACGGGTAGGTTTTGAACTCGCCGCTTTTTTCAAACAGGGCGAGCTTAATATCTTCTGCGTCAGGAGCATAAATTGAAAAATTGCATCCTTGGCTATCGGTTGTCGCCCCTAAGGGGTATGGACGTGAACACTGCATCGTAATTACTTATTGTTTTTGTTTCTTAGTGAAATATTAGTAAATAGTTTTGTGTAGATCAGGTCAAGCTCCTTTATAAAAAAACTGTTGTAATTTAATTTCATTATTTGTGTTTTTTATCGATAAACAGTGAGCGATCTGACATTCTGTGGTGACAATCTTTTCCGAATCGATTCATCTCCTCCTTACTTTTGTGATTCAACCCTTAAAAACGCCGTAGGGTATGATTTCTACTCCTTTCTCATCCCCCTTAACTATTTCTCATCTGGAGGATTTTGTCTGTCTACTCCCCAGTTAATCTTGCAGCAGTTGAAACAAACAGGGACAAGGGCAAGAGCCTAGATCCCATCTTACCTCTCTTTTATTTTGAGTCTGTTTCTGCCTTTTACAGAGTTAAGCACTAAGAGAGTAAAAGAATAATAATCCCTAAATGGAGTTAATAATGAAAAAAGTAAGTGTAATTGCTGCTGCAGTGGTCGCAACTTTAGCTGCTGGTTCAGCTCTAGCAGAAGACAAAGTTAATCAAGGCTGGCAAGTTAATGGTTACGGCCATCTTCTATACAACGCAGGACAATCACTGGCATTAAATGAATCTTATCAGCACCGTCGCGACTACCGTGCCGCTGGCGCACCTTTTTCTGGCAACCCTAACCAGGTTGAATTCACTGTTTCTCGTGGCGATAATTATGATAATGGTTCTTGGTCTAAATATGTTCTAAAAACAGAATATGGAAATAATGAAGGTGGTAACGGTCGTGGTTTCTACGGCTCTTCATCTGGTAATGAAGGTCACCTTGAAACTGGTCAACTTGAATTTAAAGAAGCTTACGTAGAACTAGGTGACTTGTCTTTCTTTGCTGAAGGCACAAGCATTTGGGCTGGTAAACGTTACCTTAACCGCCAAGCAGGTATCATCACTAAGGAGTTCTGGAAGCAGTCTTCTGGTGTTGGTGCTGGTGTTCAGTACAATGACTTTGGCTTTGCCATTCTTTCAGCAGATTCGGGCGAAGGAAGCTGTTACATTGATAACGGTGACGGTACAGACGGCAATGAAAGCTGTAAGAACCAAGGTTTAGATGACCAACAACGCAGTACGACAATGACGTCTGTTGATCTTTACTATTACGGCGTTAAAGCACTGGGCGGTAGCTTTGATTTTGATCTGAAAATCATGAATCGTGCTAACGTAGATTCAGCAAATACTGCTGAAGATGGATTTGGTGTATCGGTTACTTATTCTCGCGACTACTACGGTTTTGACGGTTGGACAACGACTGCACTGACGTACGGTCAAGGTGTAGCAGCAAACCGAGGCGTCAACTTTGGTCAGTGGAGTGGTAACTGGCAAAAAGATGATGAGTCAATCTTCTTTACATCGTACGGTGTAGTTAATCTGAGTGAGAATGTCCAGCTAGGTACGGAAGTAACTTATTGGAACTTGTCTAACAGCGAAACAGATCAAGTTTGGGGCTCTAAAGATGGTCTTTCTCGTTTGATTATTGGTGCTACGCCATCTTACAAAGTTAACGAGAACTTCCGTTTAGAAGGTACAGTGACCTACGCAGTGGAAGGTTTGGGTGAAGATGGCACTTGGGGCCGTGATAAAGCGGATACGAACTTCTATTCTGCTACACTTGCCCCTGTATTTACTGTGAATGCTGACTACTGGGGTCGTCCACAGATTAAACCATACATTTCTTACATGTCTTCTAGTGATGACGGCTACAAATGGAGTAATGGTGGTGACAACTCTGAAACACGTTTCGGTGTTGAAGCTGAAATTTGGTTCTAAATCACAGAGTTCTTACTCGTTGAATATTGAAACAAGGCGGCCATCTGGTCGCCTTAGTTTGTTGAAAGTTTAAGGGAAAAATATGAGAAGTGTCTTAGTAGTTCTTTTATCATCTAGCTTAACCTTAGTAGGATGCTCTTCAAGCAGCGATATAGACTTTTCTCAAAGTTATTCGCCTGTTCTTGATGAGGTTTGTTGCTCTGCAACTCAAGACTATCCTTGGGTGTTTCTTGAGCAAAACCAAGCTTTGAATTTTGAAATAAATAGTTCTTCTCCTGTTGCTGAGTTTGTTTCGGGTCGCAGCTATTTTAGTGCTTTTGCATTTGACCGTCAGTCAGGTAACGTGGAACTCTTATTGAGAAGCAATATGGAGAATAAACATGTTGCTATACCTTCTGTAGAACTGTTGAATGAGAAACATCAGGTCGTCAGGACGTTAACACGTGATGATTTCGAGATTGTGTTTTCTGATGCTTTTGCTCGAAACAGATTTGAGCTAAAGACAGAAGTAGATACAGTAAAAACACCTTATATGGTGATTTATACTGATAATAGTGAGTTAGGCAACAAAGTAGTGGTACCTCATCCTGCGAAACTGCGAGCGCAAGAGTCAGGTGAACCAATGCCAATAGCTACGGATCCTACATACTTAGCTTCAAATAATGGTCATTTCTCTTTGAAAGTTAAGACGTTGACATTAAGTGGCTACAACCAAAAATCTCTTATTGAAACTAAGTCTGAAAGTGTGTCTAAGCAGGTAGATTCGGTACCAAAAGTCAACGCTTTACCAGGAACTCGAACTTACTATCACAACGCAATCCGCAGCGCTGTTGAGTTCAATGAGATCGACAAGGCATTAGCCTTACTTGAAGAGGCCAAAACACTTAATGTTGAGGGCGCTCAGCAAGTCTTTATTAAAGCCGTGAACAGTCGATAGTCACGACATCATTGAATTTATTAAGCCCTCGCATTGTCGAGGGCTTTTTGATTATTTGCTGCTAGTGCACATTTAGCTCGTCGATTTAAATAACCTATGCTGGGATCAAGACTGAAAAAATGCCTTTCTATCATTTAATTACTAGTGACTTCGATTAAAATAGCCGCTGTTTGATTAATCAGTCAGGGATGATGGCATGTATAGTGTGAAAGTCGGTGAGCAAGTGCTTCAACCAAGTAAAATTTTATGTGTTGGGCGAAACTACCTTGAGCATATTCAAGAGCTCAATAACGCCATTCCCGATCAGATGGTGGTTTTTTCTAAGCCGCCGACATCAATATCGACAACGTTGCACTCCTTCCATCAAGAGCCTCTTCACTATGAAGGAGAGATCTGTTTCGTGGTTGAAAAAGGGGCTCTTGCTGCGGTTGGCCTCGGTTTAGATTTGACTAAGCGCGAGCTTCAGTCGCGCCTCAAACAAAAAGGGCTTCCCTGGGAGCGGGCGAAAGCGTTTGATGGTTCTGCCGTGTTTAGCCGTTTTGTGCCGTTGAAAGGGATTGACGTTGATTCGCTTGAAATTGAGTTATTCATTAACTGTGTGCGGGTCCAGAAAGGTTCAGTCAAACAGATGATGTATTCACCTAGCACCATATTACAAGAGCTTGCAGGCTATACTACCTTGTGTGATGGGGACATTATTATGACGGGGACGCCTCAGGGCGTGGGGGAAGTTCACCCCGGCGATCTGTTTTTAGCGCGCCTAAAGTCGAATGACACCACCTTGATAGAAATAGAGTGGGTCGCGCAATAAAGCCCTTTACTTTAACCTTGGGGCAAGGATTAACCTCTTATTGATTGCTCAATAGGAGGTTTTTTATGGGATGTTGTAACCGGGCCCCCAAAGGAGGCACCAACAGCTTGGCTACGCTTATCAAAAGCACATTAGTGATTGGTTTAGTCTTGTTTATTATTGTCGCGTTGTTTGGTTAAAGCAGTTTCAGCGCTAAAAAGAGGACCATACTCACAATGGTAGTCAGTAGTACATTGTTAGTTTTCCAGGCCAATAGTGCTGCAATAATGGCAGCGACCAAGTAAGGGTTAGAGCTTGAAAGCGATAGCTCCTGTTCTGGCATAAATACGATCGGAGCCCAAATCGCGGTCAGCACAGCAGGGCTTGAATAAGTCAGCAGCCTGTGTGCTTGTGAGTTGAGCTTAAGTGGCAAACGTGGCTCTAGAAACAGATAACGACTTAGAAAAACCAACACAGTCATAGCAACAATAGAGAGCAAGATCATGCTTTTCCTCCACGCAGTGTCTCGGTGAGATAACCCGCTACCATACCTGCGACACTGGCGATCATTAGCCCTGATTCTATTTGTAGCGCATAACACCAAACCGAAAGTATCAGTGAAACTAACACTGCCACCAAGACTGGCGAAGATTTGATGTTAGGGACAACGATGGCGATAAAGGTTGCAGCCACAGCAAACTCTAAGCCAAGCTCATTGATGGCGGGTATGTGTGTGCCTGCGATAATGCCAGCCAAAGTGGCGAGATTCCAGCATAGATAGAAACTCAAACCTGCTCCCAGTGCGTACCAGCGATCAAACTGTTTCTCGGATTGTTGGCCACAAATCGCGAACAGCTCATCGGTGAGCAAAAAGCCCAACCCCAAGCGCCATTTAAGCGGGAGTGGTTTGATTTTCTCTCGCATTGAGACGCTATAGAGTAGATGACGAGACGTAATAAAAAATATTGCCAACAGCATAGTGGCAAGTGTTGCGCCTGCTTTGAACATCCCAGTGGCCACCAGTTGGGCTGAACCTGCGAACAAAATAGCAGAGAGCGCTTGGCTTTCTAAAACCGTTAAACCGGACTCAATGGCAAAAGAACCCGCTAGCAGTCCCCAAGGAATTACGGCAATACTTAATGGCACCATGGCGATAGCACCTTGGCAAAATAGTTTACTGCGGTTTAAGCGTGAATCGGTATTGATAGTCATTGTATCCATAGACGTTTGTGATTATTGATCGTGAGTAACGCTACTTAGCTATGCGATCAGTGCTAGCCATTGTCGGTCATTGTTTTATCTTTGTCGGAGATTCGGGATAGCTTACCGCTTGTGTGATTTTTTGTACAAAATTGCGTTTTTTAACGATTTCTATATTTGCGATTAATTTGGTTAATTACACTGAATTTTCCGGTAGTAGCTGTTGTGATTAAGATGGAAAGTGGCATTTTATTGGTATAAAATCTCGCACTTTATTGTCTAACTAAAATTATAAAATGATTGATATTACTGTGCTGCCGATATATCTAACGGCTGTTGTTGCACTGTTATTGCTACCAGGCCCAGATATGCTGCTTATTGCCAGCTCTAGTATGAGTTACGGCAAAAAGGTGGGAATTTTCGCAAGTTTAGGTAATGCCACCTCGGGAATCATCTTGACGTTGTTGGCCGCTTTGGGCGTTTCTGCTTTGATTGCGATGAGCCCAATTGCGCTCAAAGTTCTTCATTTCCTCGGTGGCGCGTATCTACTTAAAATGGGTTGGGATTGTGTTCGCGCGAGTGCGGCAGATGCCCCCGACTTAGGCGAAGGAAGTAAAGTCGCAACCACTTTTTACCAGCGCGCCTTAGTCAGTAATTTGTTAAATCCAAAAGCCTTAGTGTTTTTTGTGATGTTCTTACCCCAGTTTGTGTCGAGCAATATTAATGCAACCTCGGGCGAGCAAATGCTCGTGTTAGGGTTACTACTGAATGTGTTGGGTTTGCTGTTCAACCTTCTGCTGGTTGCTTTGGTTGGTACTATAGGTAAGCCTTTGCTAGAGAACGCAAATTTCCGTGCTTATCAACACAAATTTATGGGCTTGATATTTGTTGTGTTAGCGATGTGGATGTTAAGCTCATTGGCTAGCTAAGCATGAAGGTCAGCATCAGCTGGCCTTTTTTATATCAGAATTGACTCACGTGACCATATACTCGCGTGGCAATTTACTCATGTGACAAGGTAGTCGTTATGAATGTTCAGTTTGTCTTAAACCCTCCGAAGAATATTAAAGATGTCATTTACACTGGCCTTAAGTCTTTCAATATGAAGCATTTCCCTGACCAAGACGTCCATAGTCTTGCTTGCTATGTCGAAGATGAGCGTGGAGAATTTGTCGGTGGGTTAACGGGTGAGATATTTTCCAATACTTTATTTGTCGAGTTTTTGTGGATAGATGAATCACAGCGCAAATCCGGTGTGGGTTCGCTGTTGATGGCGCGCCTTGAAACGGAAGCGAAAGCATATGGAGTGACCGACTTGTACCTCGATACTTACACTTTTCAGGCCCCTGGCTTTTATGCCAAGTTGGGATTTAAAGAAGTGGGTCGTTACACTGGGTTCCCGACAGCTGGTGTTGATAAGATATTTCTACAAAAGAACATTGTCTAAAGTAAAGGCTCAAACTGGGTTTGAGCCTTTATTGTCTTCGTTAACCAACGCGTTATAACAGGCTGTGTTGATGCTCTGAGATGAGCATTCCCATTGATTCAGACGCCTTTTCTAATACTTGCTCAAAGCTATCTGATTGGGCAAATGCTTCAATAACTTCATAGTAACATTTGATTTTTGGCTCGGTGCCCGAAGGGCGAACAATGACCCGAGCGCCACCTGCTAGGTGGTAGATCAGAACGTCACTCGACGGCAAATCTATACTTTCAGTATCGCCATTGGCAAAGCGTTTGGTTAAAGACTTCAGATCTTCGGTGATTTCGATTGGTTTTCCGGCGATCATCGTTGGTGGTGCTTGGCGAAGCATGTCGCCAATCGGCGCTGCCTTTGGGTCAAGGGCGATACTGCGTTGCGCGTTGAGATACATCCCATGTTGACGATAGAGCGCCTCTAGCTGATCCCAAATGGTTTGCCCGTGGCTTTTTAACTCAGCCGTTAGTTGCGCAAATGCCACCAATGCCGATAAACCATCTTTATCCCACACCTTATTGCCAACGGTGTAGCCAAGGGCTTCTTCATAGGCAAACAGGAACGGTTGCTCATCGCTCTGCTTTTGCATCGCAACATTCGTCAGCCACTTAAAGCCCGTCAAGGTTTGGTAGTACTGAGCGCCATGCGCGGTCGCAATTTTACTCAGCAGACTCGAAGAAACGATCGTGTTACCGACTAATTGTTGATTCGATTCGGCTTGCGACAGTAGGTAGTGGCCAAACAATGAACCGACCTGATCCCCCGTCAGCATTTGGTAGTCGCCATCTGACTTTCTAACTGCGACAGCAAATCGGTCTGCGTCTGGGTCGTTAGCGCAAGCTATATCGGCATTATGTTGCTTGGCGAGTGCAATCACTTTATCCATTGCCCTCGCTTCCTCAGGGTTGGGGAAGTTGACCGTTGGAAAGTTGCCGTCAGGCTCACGCTGTTCTTTTACACTGTAAACCTTGCTAAATCCCGCGTCGTTTAACAGTGTTTCAGCCATGACCGCGCCAACGCCGTGCATCGCAGTGTATGCAATAGAAACATCCTCGGGTTGATTGTGATTGTTCAACAATGGATTTTCGTTGATTGCTTGGCGATAGGTTTGGTAATAGTCCTCTTTTAACCAGACTAACAGCGCTTGTTTTTGTGCCACATCAAGTGACATTAATGGGATGGCTTTCGTTGCGGCATTATCGATTTTTTCGGCAATCCCTGCATCATGAGGAGGAATGATTTGCGCGCCGTTTTCCCAGTAAACTTTAAATCCATTGTATTCAGGTGGATTGTGGCTGGCGGTCACAACTACCGCAGCGGCAGCGTTAAAATGCTTAACACCAAAGGCGACAATAGGTGTTGCTGCAACGGCGTGAGTGAGGTAAACCTTGATTCCGAGTGCCGTAAGTACACTGGCGGTATCATGAGCAAACTGTTTGGAGTCGTTACGACCATCATAACCAATCACGACACCGCGACTTGCGGCATTGTTGATCTGTTCAATCAAGTAGTGACCAAGACCAGTTGCGGTTTCTTGGATCACTAAGCGGTTCATTCGGTTCGGGCCACAACCGACTTTGCCACGCAGTCCGGCGGTACCAAATTCAAGCCGCTGGCTAAACCGCTCTTCTAACTCAGCAAATGCTTTTGCATCAATAAGGTGCTGAAGTTCTTCTCTTGTATGTGGGTCAGGATCTTTTTCTAACCAACGAGTTACGTTTTCCATCATCTTAATGTACCTGTTTATTTACTTAGGTTTATCCACCACTTAAGTCTATGTGATCTCACCAATTTCGCACGACTTTAATTGATATTGATTATCATTTAGTTGAGCGCAATCGCTAAAACCAATTGACCGCCACGGCCCTGTTATTTTGAGTAGGACTTTCTTGCACAATCTCGAAACGCCAACTAACGTTTATTAACATAAATATAACAATTTACACACTATTTGCGTTTTGACTGCATTTTCTAAAGTCGACGGGTCGCTTGGTACTTTTTTGTCTGCTGAGTAATTCGTTCGGGTAGTTGAACCTTAATCACACGAGATGGCTTCGGCAGAGGAGAGATCGTTTGAAACCATTACACAGTTCAGCCAAGGTGCTGGCGATACTAGCGCTGCTTGTTGTTGCCAACGCTAATGCTGAAGACAACGCTTACAACATGACACAGGGCGTTACAGAGATAAGCGGCCAAGTCTATGATTTGCACATGCTGATCTTTTACATCTGTTGTGCCATTGCACTGGTGGTGTTTGGTGTGATGTTCTACTCGATGTACCACCACCGTAAGTCCAAAGGGGCCGTTGCGGCCAACTTTCATGAAAGTACCAAAGTGGAAGTTATTTGGACGGTTATCCCAATTATCATTTTGATTCTGATGGCGATCCCTGCAACTCAAACCTTAGTTGCAATGGAAGATACCTCACGATCGGATCTGACGATCAAAATTACTGGTTCTCAGTGGAAGTGGCACTACAGTTATTTTGATGAGGATGTGGAATTCTTCAGCTTATTGGCGACCAGTCAAAAATCAATAGAAGGTATCGAAGAGAAAGGCGCCAATTACTTGCTTGAGGTTGATAATCCGCTGGTATTGCCGATAAACCGCAAAGTGCGTTTTCTCCTCACCTCTGATGATGTTATTCACTCATGGTGGGTGCCTGATTTTGCCGTCAAGAAAGATACCATACCTGGCTTTATCAACGAGGCGTGGACTCGTATTGATAAACCGGGTATTTACCGCGGTCAGTGTGCTGAGCTATGTGGTCGCGCTCATGGTTTCATGCCGGTGGTTGTTCAGGCGATGGAAGAAGACCAATACGATGCGTGGTTAGTGGCGAAAAAAGCGGAACTCGCTCAAGCGAAGCAAGAAGCCGCCGCATCATTGACAACGTCGCTCTCTATCGATGAGTTGATGTCGATTGGTGAACAGGTTTATCAAGACCGATGCGCCGTTTGTCACCAAGTCAGTGGGGCTGGTATTCCGGGGGCCTTTCCAGCGATCACTGGCAGTAAAGTGGCGACTGGAGCCGTCAATGAACATATTGATATCGTTGTTAATGGTCGTGCTGGTACTGCAATGCAGGCGTTTGCTAGTCAATTAACCGATAAAGAAATCGCTGCGGTCGTCACCTACCAGCGTAACGGGTTAGGAAATAACGTGGGGGATTCAGTTCAAGCCTCAGATGTAAACCAGTTTAAGGCGTCTAAGGAGGGACTATGAAAACGTCCAAACCTGATTCTGTTGTAGAAGATAAATCTAAGCTCGCTCCCGCAACCGATGCGGAGATCTCGCGGGCAAACAGTTCGGCTGCGGTTGAAGCCGACGATCACCATCATTCACCACAAGGCATCACTCGCTGGCTTTATTCCACCAATCACAAAGACATCGGCACACTCTACTTGTGGTTCAGTTTTATTATGTTCCTAACTGGTGGGGCAATGGCGATGGTCATTCGCGCCGAACTCTTTCAACCAGGGCTACAACTTGTTGAACCGCATTTTTTCAATCAGATGACGACCGTGCATGGTTTAATCATGGTCTTTGGTGCGGTCATGCCAGCGTTTACTGGCCTTGCGAACTGGATGATCCCGATGATGATTGGTGCGCCAGATATGGCGTTACCACGCATGAATAACCTCAGTTTCTGGATACTCCCTTTCGCTTTTGCCATTTTGCTCGCTTCACTATTTACCGAAGGTGGCGGCCCAGATTTTGGCTGGACTTTCTACGCACCACTGTCGACGACATACGGCCCCGATAGTACTGCGCTG
Organism: Vibrio pacinii DSM 19139; assembly: GCF_000711795.1. GTDB lineage: Bacteria > Pseudomonadota > Gammaproteobacteria > Enterobacterales > Vibrionaceae > Vibrio > Vibrio pacinii. The sequence goes on from NZ_JONH01000002.1 coordinate 448,522, forward strand.
TTTGTGTTCTCGGTACATATTATGGGCATCAGTTCGATCATGGGTGCAATCAACGTCATTGTCACTATCGTTAATATGCGTGCTCCGGGAATGACGTGGTTCAAAATGCCGCTGTTTGTCTGGACGTGGTTGATCACGGCATTCTTGCTTATTGCGGTAATGCCAGTGCTGGCAGGCGCCGTAACCATGGTACTGACAGATAAGTACTTTGGAACGTCATTCTTTGACGCGGCAGGGGGCGGTGACCCGGTAATGTTCCAGCACATTTTTTGGTTCTTCGGCCACCCTGAAGTCTACATTATGATCTTGCCATCGTTTGGCATCATCTCAGCAATTGTACCGGCCTTCAGCGGTAAGAGACTGTTTGGTTATCACTCGATGGTTTACGCGACGTGTAGTATCGCTTTGTTGTCGTTTTTGGTTTGGGCGCACCATATGTTCACAACAGGGATGCCGGTGTTTGCCGAGCTGTTTTTCATGTATTGCACCATGTTGATTGCGGTGCCGACGGGAGTCAAAGTGTTCAACTGGGTGGCAACCATGTGGCGCGGGGCGATGACGTTTGAAACGCCGATGTTGTTTGCGATTGCGTTTATCATCTTATTCACTATTGGCGGCTTTTCTGGCTTGATGCTGGCGATTGTTCCGGCTGATTTTCAATATCACGATACCTATTTTGTTGTGGCGCACTTCCACTATGTCTTGGTTTCGGGGGCAGTATTCTCGATTATGGCGGCGGCCTATTACTGGCTACCTAAGTGGACTGGACATATGTATGACCACAAACTGAGCTTATGGCACTTCTGGTGCTCGGTCATTTCCGTCAATGTTCTATTCTTTCCGATGCACTTTCTTGGTCTGGCGGGGATGCCACGTCGTATTCCTGACTACGCGATTCAATTTGCAGACGTTAATCAAATTGTTTCAATTGGCGGCTTTGCCTTCGGTTTATCGCAACTGATTTTCTTATGGTTAGTCATCAAGTGTATTCGCGGTGGTGAAAAGGCGCCCGCTAAACCTTGGGAACGTGCTGAAGGGCTAGAGTGGACAGTGCCAAGCCCGGCGCCTCATCATACTTTTGATACGCCACCCAAAATTGACTGAGGGTAACGAGATGAGCGAAGCCACCAACGCTAACCGAAAGCTAACGTTAAAGCTGCTCGCTGCAGTGGTAGCGATGTTTGGTTTTGGTTTCGCGCTTGTACCGCTCTACGACATCATGTGTGATGTGCTGGGCATCAATGGTAAAACCAACAGCGAATCTGTGTTGCAACCACAAGGTATGGTGCCCGATACCTCGCGCAGCATTCGGGTTGAGTTTATGGCCCATAATCATAATAACGTGCCTTGGTCTTTCGCACCCAAACAGATTGCGATGAACGTTCATCCTGGGCAAGTGATCCAAACCGCGTATTTGGCCGAAAATCTTTCGTCACGCGATATTGTCGGTCAGGCGGTACCTTCGGTCTCACCTGGGCTTGGCGCTACATATTTTAATAAAATTGAGTGTTTTTGTTTTAACCAACAACCCTTGTCTGCGGCGGCGAAAACAGAAATGCCTTTGATCTTCTATATTGAACCCGATATTCCTCAGTCGATACATACACTGACCTTGTCATACACCTTATACGATATCAGTGAGAGAACGGCTGCAAATGAGTTAGCGAAAGCATCACAACCAATAAAAAGTGACGCTGTGCAAGGAGCAACGCCATGAGTTCAAAACATCAACCCTATTTTGTACCAGCACAAAGCAGTTGGCCTATCGTTGGCGCGATTGCTCTATTTCTTATCGCGGTGGGCGCAGGCATTACGGTACAGAACATGGCGGAGGGCGGCGATGGCAGTGTGTTCGGTAAGTTGATTTTATTGTCGGGCTTTCTGTTTTTGCTGTACATGTTTGCTGGTTGGTTTAGCAACATCATCACCGAGTCGATGAGTGGTCAATACTCTGCGCAGCTATCGCGTTCTTTTCGACAGGGAATGAGTTGGTTTATCTTCTCTGAGATTATGTTCTTTGGCGCCTTCTTTGGGGCTTTATTTTATGCACGGATGATTTCAGTACCTTGGCTTGGCGGAGCGAGTAATAACGCCATGACTAACGAGGTGATCTGGCCAACCTTTGAAGCCATGTGGCCGCTGATTATTACGCCGGGTGGCGAAACAACCACGGCGATGCCATGGCAAGGTATCCCGTTAATTAACACCATCATCTTACTTACTTCATCGATAACGCTGCACTTGGCGCATACTAGCCTTGAGAAGAATAAACGTATGGCACTGATTGTGTGGTTAGAGGTGACAATCGTATTAGCGTGTTTCTTTTTGTATTACCAAGGCGTTGAATATGCTCATGCTTATCAAGACCTTGGATTGACGCTGCAATCGGGGGTGTACGGCAATACCTTCTTCTTGCTGACGGGATTTCACGGTATGCATGTGTTGTTAGGCACCACGTTCTTAATCATCCTGTTAGCACGCGTTGCCAAAGACCATTTTACGCCAAAGAATCATTTTGCTTTTCAAGCAGGGAGTTGGTACTGGCACTTTGTTGATGTGGTGTGGTTATGCCTATTCGTCTTTGTGTATGTACTTTGATTTAAACGAGGCCCTTTAGTAAGGGCGACCATGGGGTTCAATAAACCCGCTGAGTAAGGCCGCAATCAGCAATATGATCGCCAAGGCAGAGAGAAACACCCGACGGCCAAGGTAAAAGCTCATTGGTTTGTCATCAGGCTCGGCGTTGTCTTCATCATCGGTGCCTCTAACCATTTCAAACATGGCTCGGCCAAGGTTGATTAGGATGAAAAGCAGTAGCAAGAGCAGTACAAGTTTGAAGATGAATACCATGACGGATTCCTTATTCGGGCAGATTTTAACATTACGTTTTGCTGTGGTTTGCCTATTAACTGTGGTTGCCTTTTCTATATTGATCAAATTAGGTTTATGGCAACTGGCACGCGCTGAAGAAAAAAATGAAATAGAGCAAAGAGTTAGTCAGAGGGAAGAGCAAGATCCAGTTTTGTTAACGTCGCTGTCATCGGATCAACGCACGATACCAACGGGGCTGAAAGTGAAACTGAGCGCAACACCAGTAAAAGATCGTTATCTGCTGCTTGATAATCAACATTATGCCGGTCAGGTCGGTTATTTGGCCTTACAGCTTGTTGAGGCAAAAACAGGACAATGGGTATTAATTGAGCGAGGCTTTGTTGCCGCTCCTAACACAAGAGCGCAACTGCCAACGGTGGAATGGTTAACAGAGCCGATGGATATTATCGGTCGACTTTATCGTAAGTCGCTCAATCCGTTAAGCCAAGATCTGATGATGGAGCAGCGCCAGCCAAGTCGAATTCAAAACCTGAATTTTGCTCAGCTGGGAGCGCAGTGGCAGATAACACTGGAACCTTACGTGGTTCAACCCTTGGCTGCGAACTGGCCCTACCCACAACCTTGGCAACCCGTTTCAATGAACGCGGAGAAACATCTTGGTTACGCCGTGCAATGGTTTTCGATGGCGATAGCCTTGGTCGTGCTGAGTATTTTGCTGTTGATACGAACATTAAAACAAGGAGCGAAAGATGATTAATCCAGTATATCGCGGACGAGTAATTTTTTTGGCTCTTGTGCTGCTATTTGCGCTACCTGCGGTGATTGCGAAAACTATTCTTAGTCAGCATTGGTATCAATCGGGCGTGACCAACAAAGGTGTGCTTATTGAGCCTGCTGCATCGTTTAGTTCCTTAGCGTTAAGTAATCCTTATCAACACAAACAGTGGCAATTGGGCTATGTGATTCCAAATCAATGTGATGATTTTTGCCAACAACAGATTTTCCTACTTGGTCAAAGTCATATCGCGCTTGGCAAATATCAGCAACGGGTTCAGCCAGTATTATTGAAATCACCACACAGTGCGGCGCTCAATATCGAGCTCGATGATTATCCGGTGGTCGAGATTGATGACGGCTTTACCCAGCTTGTCGGTCAATTTGAGTATGTCATTGTTGACCCGTTAGGTCAGTTGGTGATGCGTTACCCTAAAGTTGATTCGTCATCAGAGTTGGTGTCACAAAGCAAAGGGTTGTTGGCAGATTTACGCAAACTGCTCAAGCTATCGCGCGTCGGTTAACAGCAAGGAGTGCTGAGATGAAGTTGATAACTCTAGTCAGATTCAGTTTGATACTCACTTTTATCGTGGTGATGTTAGGGGCTTATACGCGTCTTGCTGACGCTGGCTTAGGATGTCCGGATTGGCCGGGTTGTTATGGCCATCTGACAGTGCCCAATGAGACCCATGAAATTGCCTTAGCGCAGTCGCTGTTTCCGTCGTTAACGGTAGAAGAGGATAAAGCTTGGCTTGAGATGATTCATCGCTATTTTGCTGGAAGCTTAGGTTTAGTGGTGTTTGCCATTAGCGTTATTGCCATCAAAACCCGCCAGTTGCCGTTGTTACTTGCAGGCGCTATCAGTGTGGTGGTGGTTTTCCAAGCGCTACTTGGCATGTGGACCGTAACGATGAAACTGATGCCGATAGTGGTCATGGGACATTTGTTGGGTGGCTTTACTCTGTTTAGTTTGCTGGCTTTTTGTCACTGGCAGCTACGACAAAAAAGTACGCCTAAACAGCCTGTTAAAATGGTGTCGCCTTTGCGAGTGGTTGCCACTATCACGCTAGTTGTGGTGATTGCTCAGATAGCACTAGGAGGATGGACGTCCTCTAATTATGCCGCCTTAATGTGTACCCGTTTACCTATTTGTGAAGGTGACTGGACTGCTTATCTTGATTTTGCTACTGCGTTTGATTTGATTCAGCCTCCGCGAGACAGCTATGAATTCGGCACATTGGATTATGCAGCTCGGATGACCATCCATGTTACGCATAGAATAGGCGCGCTGGTGGTGACGTTGATGGTGTTACTGCTCAGTTATCGGTTGTGGGTGACTCAGCAAGCAAGTTTACGCTCTGTTGCCTTAAGCATGTTAGCCATGTTAGTGATACAGATAAGTTTAGGAATCGGCAATGTTTTGCTCAGCTTACCTCTGATTATCGCCGTCGCACACAATCTCGGCGCCGCGATGCTTTTACTGACAGTGCTCAAGGCTAATCAGCTTGTGTGGTCATTGGCAGAAGAAACGCAACCCCAATCATCTTTAATTACCGAGGAGAACGCTCATGAGTAAGACTATCTCGATTAGCTCTGCCAGTGACAATCCCCTATGGAGAAGCTATCTAACATTGATGAAGCCTAAGGTGGTGGCATTGATGTTACTCACAGCCTTGGTTGGCATGTGTTTGGCCGTTCCGGGGACATTACCTGTCCAGCAGACGATATTAGGTTTGATTGGTATTGGCCTGATGGCTGGATCTGCGGCAGCGTTTAATCATCTTATAGATCAAAGGATCGATGCCATCATGGCGCGAACCTATCAACGTCCTCTGCCGCAGGGCAAGCTACGCTCTAGCCATGTGTTTGCCTTTGCAAGTGCCATTGGTGTCGTGGGTTTTGTCATTCTTTACTTTGGCGTCAATGGCCTGACTGCGTGGCTGACGCTGGCTAGTTTGCTTGGCTATGCGGTGGTTTACACCATGTACTTGAAACGCGCAACGCCGCAAAATATTGTTATTGCTGGGATCGCGGGTGCAATGCCACCTCTTTTGGGTTGGACAGCCGTCAGCGGAGAGCTGCATGCCAATGCATGGCTACTGGTGATGATCATTTTTATTTGGACACCACCTCACTTTTGGGCGTTGGCAATCCATCGTAAAGATGACTATGCCAAAGCCGACATTCCTATGCTGCCAGTTACCCATGGCGTCGACTACACCAAAACTTCAATATTGCTCTATACCGTTTTACTCTCTTTAGTTTGTTTATTACCCGCACTGGTTGGAATGGCGGGCACGCTTTACTGGATTGGAGCGACAATTTTGAGTGTTGGTTTTATTGGTCATGCATGGAAGCTTAAGTTTAATGCCGAAGACAATTCTGCTATCGAGACGTTTAAATTTTCAATTTATCATTTGATGTTTTTGTTCTTGTTATTATTGCTCGATCATTACCTGCCGTAGTCACGATAAACGTCTAACCTATCTGGGTGTGAGGGCCTATTTACGTTTGATAGGGACTGATAATGAATCGTTCGATACCATTAAAAAAGGCAATGGGTGCTTCCATTGCCTTTTGTTTTTGTGGTGGTTCAATCCAGTAATTTATTTCTTGGCTTTGAAGCTGTATTTTTGTCCGGCAATAGACGCTTCATACATTAATCCACCTTTACCCATTGTCACAATAGCCATGCCATTATTGTAATTAATCGTGGCTTGTTTGCCTTTGTCGGCGGATGCCCCTGCACCTGCAGAACTGCCGGTTGTTCCTGCTTGAGCTTGCGCGCTAGCAGTGATGGCTATGGCCGAAGCTCCAGCCGAAAACTCAAAATTACCGCTGGTAAATTGGTTAAGAGCAGCTTGATTTTCGAAGAAAATGATTTGGCTATAAGCTTGACCACCTAACTGTAAGCCAATCGATATCTGCGACATTTTTGATTCACCAATCGACTTGCCATTGACAAAAACTTTGCCTTTGCCGTGTGCTCCGCCGATCCCAATGCCGCCTTTTCCTATGGTAGGGAACACAGCATAGGCGTGGGCTGAAGAGAACATTTTGGCTGTTTCTGGCGCAGATTTGAACTCGGCAATGGTTTGGCTATATTCATCAGCGAATGCTTGAGTCGAAGCAAGGGTCGTTAATAGGGCGAATACAGATAGTAATTTACGTAACATGGCAGTAATCCTCAAAGAACAGAACAAGTAGCTTATACAAGATGTTTGCGTATCAATGTTAATATTAGGTCAAGCTGTGGTGTGATGTGTCTATCGGTTGATCCTAATCATTTAATCGATTTATTAAAAAGAGGTTTGATTTGAACTTTAGCCTCACTTCAAGGAAGTTCTTTGCATTAAATTGGGTTAGGTGGTAGGGGACGTAATTTCTTATCTCAGCAACAATACAACAATGTGTAATTATAAGTTTACACATTGTGTAAAATGTAAAAATAGCAAAAATATTGTCTTTTATTGAAAATAGTGGTTGCAAGCTTGGTTTTTGATAGATAAGTTACAGAGACAGGACCAAGAAAGTGTGAGCATTTTTTCACCATTTTATTTAGGCGAAGCGCTCAGCAAAGAGAAATAGGAAGAAGTAAGCAATGTTCCAGACCGATGATGTACGAATTAATAAAGTAAAAGAATTATTACCACCAGTTGCGGTTTTAGAGAAGTTTCCGGCAACAGAATCAGCTGCTTCTACTACGTTTCGCTCGCGTGAAGCGATTGCAAATATCCTCAAAGATAAAGACGACCGCCTTTTGGTGATTATCGGCCCATGTTCGATTCATGACACTGAAGCGGCCCTTGAGTATGGTAAGCGTCTTAAAGTCTTGCGTGATGAACTGGGTGACCGCCTCGAAGTGGTTATGCGTGTGTACTTCGAAAAGCCACGTACCACGGTGGGCTGGAAAGGCCTGATAAACGACCCTTACTTGAATGACACATTTAAAATTAATGATGGTTTGCGTACAGGGCGTAAGTTACTGCTTGATCTGACCGATATGGGTATGCCGACGGCGAGTGAATTCCTTGATATGATCACACCGCAGTATGTGGCTGATTTGATAAGTTGGGGCGCTATCGGTGCTCGTACTACTGAGTCTCAAGTTCACCGTGAACTGGCTTCTGGTATCTCTTGCCCAGTTGGTTTTAAAAATGGTACGGATGGCAATATCAAGATAGCGTCTGATGCCATTCGTTCAGCGAGTGCATCGCACCACTTCTTGTCGGTGACGAAATTTGGTCATTCCGCCATCATAGAAACGGCAGGTAATCCTGATTGTCACCTTATTTTGCGTGGCGGTAAAGAGCCAAACTACAGTGCTGATCATGTTGGTGCGATTAAGCAACAGCTTGAATCGTCTGGTCTACCACAGAAAGTAATGATTGATTTTAGCCACGCTAACAGTTCGAAACAGTATCAACGTCAGATGGTGGTTGCAGAAGATGTCGCAAACCAAATATCGGGTGGTGAAGCCGCTATTTTCGGGGTGATGATTGAATCTCATCTTGTCGAAGGTCGTCAGGATCTTGTGGATGGTAAGGCGCCAACTTACGGCCAGTCTATTACTGATGCTTGTATCGGTTGGGACGATACTGAGAAAGTTTTACGACAATTGGCAGATGCTGTTGAAGCGCGCCGCAATAACAAATAACGATCAGCTCGTCTATTTTTCACAACAAAAAGCTCCTGCGGGAGCTTTTTTGTTGCAGCAGCTAAACACCTACTTATAATGGGCGAAAATAGAGTATGACGAGCCTGCCCATGAAACTCAATCTGACATTCGCTGCGTTACTGTTGTTTATGACCAGTTCAGGCTATGCGACTGAATATCAGACCGAGTTATTTCTTTACTCGCTGCAAGAGCCCACTCAGGAAGCGCCGCAGGCACTGTTAGAGGAGCCTCAAGTAGCGAGCCCTAAGCATCAAACAACAGTCAATTTAGATTATGACGAGCCGTGTGGCATTAAGTGTGGCGTGAGTAACACAGGTCTGTTTTTGCTGCATATGATTGCCGAGTCGAAAGCGGACCAAGAGTATCGAAACCGCTTAATTAACCCTAATTACGAACCTTAAGATAGGGGCTGAACCAACAGCAGCCCCTATGTCATTAGCGTCCTACATAGGCGATGACAACTTTGTCATCGCCTAGCTGTCTTGAAAATACATACGCGTCTTGGCCCTTGATTTGTTGGTGCGCTCCCCCTCCAATCGCTGGGTGAGCTTGCCTGAACTGGGCTACTTTTTGCCAATGCGCTAACAGTTGTTGTCTTTGCGCATCAAGTTGCCAAATCATGTCAGAGCGAGTCCCTTGGTGGAAGTCGTCCGCATAAGGGCCGAGTTCACGTCCCACTTCATCTCCGTAGTAAATCTGCACAGCACCTGGGCTAAGCAGGAGGGCATTGGCGGCATTTTTCTGCATATCAAAAGAGTTGAAACGATTGAAGAACAGCTCGGTATCATGAGAAGACATGTAGCTCACAGGCGTATAGTCGGGCGTTGATTGAATTGAATCGGCATAGTTTTGGTAAATATCCTGCATATAACTAAAACAGGCCGCACCTTTGTCGAGTTTCTTTTGCATGTCGAAGTTGATTAACGCGTCAAAACCTTGGTCGGCATACGGAGATCGATAGGCCGAGTGACCCCATACTTCTCCCATCATCCAGAATGGTTGACCTTGTGAGCTATTTTTACTGCGCCACTGTTCAAGGTTATCACTGGCCGCCTGCTTAAGTTTTAGCCATACATCACCCTCAACGTGTTTGACAGTATCAACTCGAAAACCATCAATTCCAAAGCGTTTTACCCAGTCTGCTTGCCATTCAATCAGATAGTCTGCGACGGTATAGTTACTGCGCGTTTTTACTCGGGTATCAGGATTGTCGAGTAACCATTGAGGTGGCGTTACGTGTTGATCAGACTCGGTCTGAAAGTCAGGCAGGCCAGCTAGGTTCATTGTCGTGTCGCTGCTACCTGGTTGCGGGTAGTTATGCAAACCGGCGCGAACCCAATCAGGTCCCCACCAGTTGACCCAATTTTCGCTTTGATAGTCAATGACCTTGTTAAAACTGTGCCAGTTTTCGCCTGGTTTTGGTGTCCACTGTGACCATTGCTGCGGCATTTCTTGTCTATTCACCACTTGCAGGTTATCCATCTGAAGATCGGCAAGTGTCGCGTAGCCAGCGTGGTTGAGCACCGCATCTAGGAGTATTTTTATCCCGCGCTTGTGCGCCTCTGTCACTAAAGTGCGTAAGTCTTGTTCATCGCCAAAGTTTTGGTCAATTTTGGTAAAGTCGCGCGTCCAGTAGCCATGGTAGGAATAAAACGGGAAGCTACCACTTTCACCACCGCCGACAAAACCATGAACCTGTTCAACGATCGGTGACAACCAAATAGCATCAGTGCCTAGGCTCTTGATGTAATCGAGTTTAGCGATCACACCTTTTAGATCGCCACCATGAAAGGTGCCCACTTGTTGTTGGTGATCTTTTTGTCTGCCATAGCTTAAATCATTGCTAGTATCGCCATTGTTGAAACGATCAACCATGACAAAGTAAATGTTGGCGTTGTGATAAGTGAATTCGGGCTTATTTTGACCTGAAATGACAGGTTCCAACAACACCAGACCACCACTCTCTTTTGCAGGCAATACCACAACTTGATCGTTATGCACCGTGACGACCTGACCGCTTAATGCATCTTTAAGCTGCTGTCCTTCGTTGAATGAGCCACCTAAATGAAGGGTCACTTCGCCACCCGAATAGGTTTCACATTGTACGTTAGGGATCGGGCGTACAAAGGTTTGTTTACTCTCTTTAGCTTCTCGCGCCACAGTAAGGGTATTGCTTTGCTGATCAAAAGCGAATGAGTAATCACCTTTAAAGCGAATGTTGACAGAAAATTGTGTCTCTTTACCGCAATTCAGTGCCAGAGGCCGACGAAATTTGACTTTTTGCTCGCTGATATCGTCACATTTCCCCTCAATGCCTGAAAGCGTTATTTGATACGTCGCTTTGCTCAGTGGCAAAACGATAGGTTTACCGCTCTGAAGAGGAAAGTCGCGGCTAGTGGTCGTGGTGGAAATGGTCAAGTTTGGGCTGGCCAACGCTGTGGCGCTACAAGCTGTTGCAAGCAGGGCTAGCGAAAAAGTCGAGATGTTCTTCACGTTACGTCCTTGATGTCGTTGTTTTTATACTCGCCTACCTTACCTAACTCGTTTTTTCACCACATCATTCTAGACTTCTACGCCTTAGAATCTGACGCATTTCACACTCTGCCAACGAAAGGATGAGAGAACAAAGAAAGGCGACTTGTAAGGCATAGCCACAGCAAAAATGAGGTTAATGAGTTCTCACTTTTGAGAATGTAACGCATATATTTTCTTAATATTTCGGGGTGGATCAGTTGCCAAGCCCTTATCTGCTTGGTTGATTAGTACATTAGCCTATTCTTAATAATATTATCATCATTATTAGGGGCTGCTTTTGTGAACAACGTCTGCTACTTTTGGCCGATAAAATAAAAATGAAACAAAATATTTCTATCCCTTGTCGTCGTGAATAGGGGAGCTTGCCGGGGAACACTTATGGACGTAGATGTAGTACGCCAAACCACTGTAGTCAAAGATGTTATTGGTGACGTTGTCGTTGTTACTCCTGAAGGGGGGGCACATCAGGCGGTCGTTGGGGAACGACTGAATGCGGGTAATATTGTCATTGTTGCTGCTCAATCGAACTTGTTGCTTGATGCCGTAGGAGCAGAAATAACGTTTGATGCCAATGCCGTTGCTGTCGAAGGCAATTATGGCTCTTGGGTAAGCTCACCAGTGGCAGGAGAAGTCAGCATTGATGTTTCGCAGTTGGGAAACAATGCTATCGGTCCCGACGAGTTAGCCGCCATTCAAGAAGCAATTTTAGCAGGGGCTGATCCGACCCAAATACTCGAGGCAACAGCTGCAGGCGCGGGTGGATCGGGCTCAGCAAACTCAGGCTTTGTGACCATTGATTACAATGGCGCGGAAAGTCTAGCCAGTACCTTCTTTGAAACGTCGGGCTTTGAGGTTAGTGTTGATCAAGACAATGATGATCAAACCAGACCGCTTGTGTTCGCCTCGGGTGGTGAAAATATTAGCGACTCACTCATTGAAGGTTCATTGTCTGCTGGCAGTTACCCTCAATCGGTCACTACCACTGTAACTATTTTCGCCGGCGATCTTCCACTCGATTCTAATTCATTCATTCCTGAACCAGTTTCTCTTGCGGCTTTGATCAGTGAGCTCAACACGGATATTACCTCGAACGGTCAAGCGGTTTCGTTTAGTTACAATGGCGTTGATAACGCCATTGTTGGTGCATTAAACGGCGAAGAAGTTGTGCGAATTGATATCGACGCCTCAAATCTGGGCAAAGATCTTAGCTTAGCGCTGACCACGACAATTTCTCAGCCGATTGATCATACACCGTCGGTCGGTGGCGGTTTGGTCTCTTTTAGTGGTGATCAGATCAATGTCTCGTTTGACATCATTGGCAGTGATCGCGGTGGTAACGCGATTCAAACGCCAATCGATGTTCAGGTAAGCATTGGTGATGGGGCCGATCCAGTTTTTTCTAACATCGACTCAGCCAACGTCTATGAGGCTGGCTTAGCTGATGGCTCTCAGGATGGAGCGACCAACACTGAATTTGTCGGTACGCTAACGGGCGCGTTAGGCAGTGATACCGTCACAGAGCTGCGTATTGATGTTGAGGCTTTCAATCGTTCACAGCAAACCTCAGCAGTTACTGCGCAAGGTCAAACGATCGTTTTAGAGCCTGTTGCAGGTGAACCCGGCGTTTATCTTGGTTACATCACCTTAGCTGGCGTTAGAGTTGATGTGCTGAAAGTGACTATTGGTAACGTCACGACCACAGACACAGAGTTTCGCTCTGGCTATAAGTTCGAGTTACTTGAGGAAATCGACCACGGTTCGCAAGGTATGGATTCTATTGCCATATCATTGCCTGTGTTTGCGATTGATGCAGATAACGACCAATCTACACGTTCCGATCTTGTCGTCAACGTTGGCGACGATATTCAGGTGGTCGTCGATGGCAGCTTAAGCGTCACTGAGCCGACCATAAGGGAAGCAACTCAAAGCAATCAGATTGACGTGATCACCCAAGCGGGCGCGGATCATGGCGTGGTGACCTCATTTAGCTTTGATGGCAAAAACTACCCGTTGGTTGAGGGCCAAAGTGA